>CANPWA010000004.1 GCA_947581865.1 uncultured Acetatifactor sp.
ATAATCCTGTAAGTCCTTAAAATTAACTATCATTGTATGTCCCTTCTCCCGTACCGATTGTGAAGTGCTATTATTTTAAATCTTTAAGTATCATTGATTCCTAAGTTACACCACACTTTTCTCACTTCTTCCTTTACATGGGATTCAATTTAACATTGCCTGCATGTTTCTGCGCGGCATCCTGTTCCAATAACTGATAGTTTATTTTGTCTGTTCCGGGTTTTCTCGGCAGGGAAGTAACAAACTCTATGTATGTCGGCATTTCATACGGTTTTAGCTGAACAGTTTGCCCGGAAGGAGATAAAACGGAACATGTCAGCATTGCACGAATTTCCCGCTCAGTCTCCACATTAGGCTCAATTCCGGTATCCAAAACGATATATGCTTTATTAACAAATAGAAGATCGGCATCGGGCACCTTTACAACCGCGCAATCCAGCACTTTATCGTAAGCTGCGATAATATTTTGCACATTGTCACAATACACCTTATTTAAAGAGGACATGATATAAAAACGAGATTGCCTGCCAGTTACGGTAAAATATCCGTCTGCATCAATAAACCCCATCGTGCCAGTATTGTAATACTCTCTGCCATTGATTGTGATCTTTACTTCTTTAGTTAATTTTGGATTTTTATAATATTCCTTAAAAACATGCTTGCCAGATACAAGCAATAAACCTTCTTTTCCATAAGATAATTCTTCCATTGTATCTGGATTTACAATCATGAAACTGGCACCGACCAACACTTTACCCGCCGTTTCGGGACGTAACGGTACACCAACCGGATTAGCGCCTACGCTGACTGTTTCAGCATTTCCATAACCATTTCCGATTTCCACATGAGGTGCGCCATGCTTTTCAAAAAACCGGTTCCCCCTCTGCGCATGTTGAACTGTCAAGAAATCTCCTCCGGAAATAAAATGTGTCACTGAGGAAAGATCCTGCCCTGCCGGAATATTATTGATAGTCAACTCTAGTAAAGCCGGACTTCCGAATATAATATTTGGTTTCTTGGAATAATACTGACTGACGGTATCTTTTCCAATATCTGGTGCCAGTATCGTTTCTTTCCCCCAAAACAAAGAGGTGAGAGCCGATGTTACAAAGCCATAGGGATAGGAAAAAGGGACACAAGTCAAAGTTTTCGTTCCTTTAATATCTCCCATTTGTGTCGCCGTATTCTGTACATAGATTTCCGCCGCCAGAACATTCTCATTGGTGAGCAGAACCGCCTTCGGTTTTCCGGTCGAGCCGCTTGTAAACAAAATCAAGGCATCCTCTTTTTTACCATGCATCCATTCAAATTTGTTCTTTTTTTGCTTGGAAATCGTACCAAGACTTTCGTACCCGATATATTTCCCGCCTGTCGCTGAAGCAGCAGAGGGAAAACCGACCATATCAACAAATCCTCTTTCCAACGTAACAATGCATCTAACCTTACTTTTATTTGCAAGTTCTTGATTGTAAGCTGCCGTTTTATCATAGTTAAAAAGGATGGGACATTTAAACGAATTTAAATAAAAGAGTGTTTCATCTGCCGATGCTTGTGAGTCAAGGAAGGTTGTAATCACCCCTATGCGGTTACAAGCAAAAAAGACCACCAATGCCTGATAAAGATTCGGCATGGAAATAGCTGCGACCTCGCCTTTTTTCAGTCCAAGAGTTTTCAATGCGACTGATACTGTGACCGCATCGTGCAGCAGTTGCGAATAAGTTGCCTTTAAATTACCACAATCAACGGCCGGCGCATTTTTGTTTTTCAAGATAGTTATCTTCAACAGCATATACAAATTTATATTCGGAATAATTGGATGTCTTTCAAAAAAAGAGGCCCCCGCATTTTGTGGTTTATCTATCGATGGGTAACCCGTCAATTCCTTGCTCATTATACTCTCCTCTATTTTATGACTTTAATTATTGCCTTACCTACCCAGCAGCAAATCACTAATTGAACGAAAGCGCGGTGCCTTCTTCATTTCCCCCACTCTCCTTCCCATCCACGATGTCCAACATTCTCTCAATCATGTCATTCCTGCCTGCTTGATCCATATATTCTTCCTCACAGATTCTCAGCAGTTTTCCAAGACAGTCCAGTTTATCCCTGATGCCTTTGGATGTAATGATTTGCCCCTCTTTTGCCGCTGGCTGAGAGAGATTTTCCAGACCTTCCTGCCTTTTCAACAGATTTTCCACATGCAGTTTCACCTGTTCAAATACTTCCTGCCCTAACGCAAAGGAAGTAACAAACAAGCGTATGGTGGTGTCAAGCAACTTACTGTCCGTTGCTTTATTCTGTATACCGCGCCACAACATCACTTTTGATAAATACCGGAAAGCGCTTGTATAATGCTTCATATGCAGATAATAATCTCCCATAAACTGCAATTGTTCCATCATTTGAGGTGGCATGTTACACAATTCTCTGCGGCTTTCTTCCGTTAATGCCTGTTGATTACAGAGATACCGGAACAGAACATTGTCCGATTCATCGTTTTTAAGGATGTCCTCTAACTTCTTTTGCATTTGCTCCGCATTTTTATTATGAGGCAGCAAATTTTTGCTGTCCTCTATCACTTCATGCTCTAAAAGACATGCTTCCTGTATCCTCCCGGTCTTGTATAGGTATACGCATATATTATGGTGACTGGTTTCCATGTTTCTTCTAGCGCGATTTAATTCCTTCTTATCCTGTGATGAGGTATCAGACAGCAATTCCTGATGTGCCTGGGCCAATGCCTTACGCATCCAATAAGTTCTCACCCCAAACAAAACTCCTTCTTCATCCGTCAGATGATCTGGTCTCTCCTTCATATTCAGAACATACCAGAAATAATTGCCCCTCAGTTGCAAATAATTCTTCAACAGATCCACCAAAATCTTCATTACAGTATCTTCTTTGGAATCATAAACAATTATCTTTTTGTACAAGGCCACCATACTTTGAAACAGATCAGCGGAGATTTCCATCTGGTCATTAACCCAAAATTTCTCCGAATTTTCAGGAGCAAGAATAATCTTCAGTATATCTTTTTCGTGATCCGTTAAATCTTCACATTCGGCAATCAGTTCTTCTGCCAGGCTTTTCATCTCCTGCATACCTTTGCTGCCATACATAAAAGCGTGTTCATACGCATGTTCCGCCGATAAATCATATGCGAAAGCGTTGTATGCTTTTACTGTTCGTTGTCTGCATTTATAATGTTTCAAAGTATCAGTTCCAGCATAGAAATCTTTCATTTTCTGCCAAAAAGTCAGACACAACCCTTCTATTTGATAAGCCACATCCGTCTGGCTGTTGTCCGTATAGAGATCGGCCAAGTCCATACATGCTTCCATATAGTCTGGAATTTCTTCCCACATTTTCTCCCATATGTCATGATCCAGAGTTGTATTTTGAAACAACATATCTATTTCATCTCTGTATTCTTCAAAATTGATGACATTTCCAAATGAATAATCCCCAAGTTCTACAAAAGGGATGCCCCATATACCTTTCCATGTATCAATATATTTCGTATATACACGAATAAAACTATCATTTACGTTCTCCCGAGTATGATGATATTCCTGAAGCTTTTTCATAACAGGCTGCAATTCTTTTATTTTACTTTTGCCCTCCTCACCAATCTCCTGCAGATACGCTGCCACTACCTCCATGAAAGTATTCATTCGCTCCGCTTCATACCATATTTGCAAATTATCTTTCGTCCTGTCACTGCTGTATATTTGAATAAAGCACTCAAATAAATATTCCAAGACATCCTGCTTAATATAATTTTGTGTGCTGTTATACAAGCCGTCTTTGACCGCTTCATGCAGTTTAAAACGACCATCGCCCAGTTCTTCCATAGGCGCCGTATGAAAAAGAACATTTTTGGCATTGAGCAAATGATTGTCAAAACGCTCTCTTACTATCCCGATCCAGACCGGATCCCAAACCATAATGCAGGAAAGTATCTGGAAGGCGTTGATCATCAGATCCGACAGATCCTTATAAAAATAGTAGCCAAAAAATTCTTCCCTGCTTTTCAGCTTCGCGAATGCCTCCCGGGTTATTGTGCATGTCGGATCCGCTAATAATTTCTGATAGTACAGGACCAGCAGACGAAGAAGGTAAGGAAGATATTTTACTTCCTCTCTTTGACACTGAACCGTTTCCCTAAAACCACATACTTCTAAAATGCGATCCACTATGGCATCATAATCTTCATCCTCCGCTCCGTCCCATTTTTTACAATTATTGCGGACATATTGCTCCGCTTTTTCCTTATTCAGTCCACCCAAAACGATTTCTTCACATATATAACCGTTTTCTGCAAAAATCCCTTCAAAATGCGGTCGGATTTCATTTCGCCCAATAATGACCCATACCGCATCCAACATGCTGATCAGTCCTCCCGGCTCTGATAACCATGTGTGATCTCTCCCCAGATCATTGGATTGCGTCAGTTGAAAATTATCCAAAATAATTACACTATATATTTTGTGTTCCTGCTGTACCCCACTTCCTACATCCTTTCCGGTAAGGGCATAGACCAATAAATTGCGAAGCAAAATTTCTCTGGTTTTATGAACAGAAAAAGCCTCTGCTACCTCTTCCATGAGATGCTTCATATATATGGCTTTGTCATACTGCACTTTGACCTGTGCTATCGCAGAAATAAGCTTGACATAAGGAATCTTATCCGCAACCTTACATAGAATATCGTAGACTGCGCTCAAGCTTCCCATATCAAATTTAGAGCTTCCTTGTGAATCCTCAGCTTTTTTTAAGATATGTTTATCAATTTCCTCCTTAAGAATCCCCGCTGCCTCCCGTATTTTATCTAGTGACGGTTCCGGCGCAGGAGTTATTTCACTTCCATAGATCCAACCGTATATTGTCAAAAACTGCTTTACAGCCTCTTTCATTCTCGCGGTATCTATTGCCGGCATACGTTCAAGAAAAGCTTTCTCTTGCAGGGCAATCTTATAGTATACTGTCACTTCATCCGCGCAGTCAGATAAGTCAACATAAGCAGAAAACAAATTTTCATATGTTTTATTTTCTTTCAATCTTCTGCAGACTTCACGGGCAATAAAGGTCTTCCCTGCGCCTGCCAGCCCATGGAAAGGTACAAGAATCTTTTCATGGTCCTGATCGGCAACACTCGCCTCAACTTGAGAAAGAAGCTGTTCTGTTTCCGATCTGTCAACGGAAATCAAATTCTCATTAACCACCAAACTCCCCTTTTGTGTTTTCATCTGTTTTTTCCTTTCTGTACTCTATTATTTTATTCGCCGACAAAATAGTGGAACGAATCTCCTGTAGATAATTTGCCGCAGTCTGTAATCCCTGCATACTGCCGGACCATTCCCTCGGAAAGCCCACCGTTTCTATTGCAAAGCCACATGGCAGCCCAAGGGTACGGACAGCTTCCAGATGTTGATACGGTACATAAATCTGGCTTGTCACCATGAGAATGTCTTTGCAGCCCTGACTTTCACTTAATTGACTCCAAAACAAAAGAGTGTCCGCAGTATTGACCCGTCGTTCTTCGGGACGCGAGGACGGCGCGGCCAACACACTGATTGGCAGTGCTTTTTCATAGGTTTCCAACACCCATGAACTATTCGGTCTCTCCGAGGCTTCACCTCTTTTTTTCCAGTCTCCACTCAGCCTAAATTCCTGAATGACTGCCGCTTTCATTAAATCGTACTCTGTAGAAGCATCCGGAGCATAGGTGTCCGTGGCCGTTCTCTCCGAGTCCGCTATCGGCCGCAGTCCGGTCAAAGCAGCGATTTGAGCTGCCTTTACGCCCTGCTTCTGCACCAACTGTTTGGCATACCTTGTTCTGTACAGACAGGACATTCTGGCTCCTCCCAGAATCAAGATTGCGTCATACTTCTTTTTGCATGGAGACGTATGCTCTATCATCCCCCACCTCTGCGCAAGCGCCAGCGCTGCTTCCTCCTGTTCTGCACTCAAAGAATCATTCTGAATAAGCCAACGCACATTTTCCTTTGCAGAAACATCCTGTCCCTTCTTTTGTCTGGCACGAAAATCCCACACACTGCTGAAATCAGCAAGCCATTTTACACGATCCCGGAAATTATTAAATTCAGGTATACGGCCATGAAATTGCTGAACCAGCTTTTCCAGTTCAGGAGCGTTTATGCATTGTTCCATATATACCATCAAGTCTCGCTCATTCTTAAATACATGTTTGTCCATGTTTTTTCCTTTTCCGACTTATCTGAGATTCTCACCTATCCTCTGCTTTCCTCCGCCATCTTCTCCAACGCCCGGTAGTCTACCTTACCGATCGGAGTCAAAGGCAGTTCATCCACAAATTGAATATCTATTGGTTGCGCATACTCAGGGAGTTCCCCGCCGCACAATTTCATGATTTGTTGATAAATTTCTTTCTCCTGCCCTTTGTATGGTTTTTTTACTACTGTGTAAACCAATGGTAACATTCCATGACTGTACAGGGAATCTTTTACACCAACTGCACAACAACTTTCTATTTCCTGAAGTTTAGAAACGACTTTCTCAATGTGAGATGGAAAAACCTTAAATCCATCGTAGCGGATAATCATACGCTTTACTCGGCCAACAATGAACAAACTTCCATTTTCATCCATATATCCCAAATCTCCAGAATGTATCCACGCAATACCATCCTTATGCTCTCGGATAATTTCCTTTGTTGCATTCTCATTCCTGTAATAACCGATCATGATATTAGGTCCGGCAATACATACTTCACCGACTTGATTGTAGGGGAGTTCATTGCCTGTCTCCAAATCGAAAATACTAATGACGGTTTTTGAAAAAGGAATGCCTACACTGCCAATTTCATTATTCTTGTCAACTGTGCCCGAGACGCCTGCGCAAACTTCTGTCATACCATATCCTTTAGTAATTTTGTAATTACAGTTATGCTCTTTCAAAAAACAATTTACGGCCTTCTCCAAATCCGGGAGCATAGAATCTCCTCCTATTGTGGGTGCTATCATATAAGACAAATCAGCATTTTTAAGCCGTTTGCTTTGCAAAATAGTATTCCAGTAAGAAGGGACTCCAATCATATGTACCGGTTTATATTTTTTCAATAATACATCAAATTTTTGAGGGTCAAATTGTGGAATCAGGTATACTGTCATTCCTATGACCAGCGGTAAATGCAGACCCATTCCAAAACCATATGCAATAAAAGGCGGCATAATATCCAGCCATGTATGCTCCCGTTTCATATCAATGCCTGTATCAATACTTTGACGCACCAGCGCATTCAAATTATCATTAGACAGCATCACACATTTTGGTGCCCCAGTAGTTCCTCCCGTATGAACCATAAGACAACATTGTCCTTTTATATATTCAGCATCTTGGAATGCCTGACCTTTGCCCGTTCTCCAAAAAACTTTCCACGCAACACATACATCTACATATACGTTGCGTCTTTTATAATTCATCATTTGAAACAATCTCTTTTTTACCGGAGGTAATGAATCCGCAGGTGACACTACAATTATTTTTTTGACTGAGGTATCTTTAATAATCTGCATCACCTTTTCATAAACAACATTTAAAATTAAAACAAACCTTGCGTCTGCTTCCAATATATAATCTTTTATTCCATTAACACTTGTTCGTGGATCCACCATATTAGGAATAGCGCCCATACGGCTCAGCGCATACAATGAATAGATTGTTTCCGGGGTCGTAACAGTGATCATCACCACAATGTCCCCTTTTTTTACGCCAATAGCCCTATACGCTTTTACTGTCTTTTCAATATTCTCAAATAATTCCCGATAAGTAATCTTCCTGTTAAAATAGTTAATTGCTACATTCTCCAGATGATCTTTGTTGCTCTCCCATAGATATTCATAAACTGTTTCTTCCGGCAAGGGTGCTTTTACAGCTTCCTCACTGTAATATTTCAGCCACGGCTTGTCCTGACTTGGATAACCGCTTGGCTGCCATCCCTCTATTTCTCCCAATGCAGCTTTTCTAAGATATAAATCCCTTTTCTGCTGTTCTGTTAAGTTTTCCATAATTGCATGTTCCTCCATCACTGAATTGATAGGTAATAGTAAAAAACGATCTGAAGCGTTTCACAAAGTAGACTTTTTGAAACACTTTAGATATAATGCTTATATGAAGAAATTATGTACTATTTTCATTGATAAAGAGGCAATTTGCGGCTGTTTCAGATTGTCTACAATTTGAAACTGTTTTTTTCAATATTTTCCTTTTCTTTACATCTGCGGTAAAAGGTGCTGTAGTTCATCCGACACAATTCAGCCGCTTTACGCACAGATATCTTACCTTCTCTCCACAAAGCGTAATAAGTTTCAAAATCATCCGGCGTATCCAGTCTCTGGCAGCCAAACCGCACTCCTTTCAGCTTTGCCGCGGCGATTCCTTCCGCCTGTCTCTGCCTGATGAATGCCCGTTCTGTCTCTGCCACATATGCGAGGATTTGAAGCACCAGATCCGCAATAAACACGCCCGTCAGATCTTCCTGCGCGCCTCCCGTATTGAGAAGCGGCATATCAAGCACCTGGATCTCCGCACCAATCTCCTTTGTTATGGTTCTCCACTGTTCCAGTATCTCACCGTAGTTTCTCCCCAGCCGATCAATGCTCTTGATGATAAAGACATCTCCCTTATGCAGTTTCCGCAATAGTCTGTGATACTGCGGTCTCGCAAAATCCTTCCCCGACATCTGATCCAGATAAATGTTACTCTTTTTAATTTTCTGCTCCTGCATCGCCAATAACTGCCTGTCCGGATTCTGGTCTTTGGATGAAACTCTGATATATCCGTATCGTTCCATATCGGTCTGCCTCCTTATACATAATGCTTTTTATTATAATCAGCAGACAAGAGAACAAACTCGCAAACCTCCCGCCTCAAAATATTGTGTACTTAAAATAAGTCCATATAAATCATAATATCACACAATGGACTTAAAATATACTTAAATTGAGTTGTAGAAAGCAGGAATTGAAAATAATTTTTTCAATCGAGGGGAAATCAATGAATAAAGATAAACATTTAGGATTACGGATTGATTCCGAAACACATGAAAAATTGAAGAACCTCGCCGAATATGACGGCAGATCGATCAATGGAGAGGTGCTATACCTGATCCGTCAGGCAATCATTCAGCATGAAAAAGAACAGGGGAAATTATAACATAAGATGGTTATAGTCCCAGCCGCCGCTCTGCACAGCCAAGGATACCCACATATAGGTGTAAACCATGGTTTTTGCTTTTACCATTGCCGTCTATTTCCTATTTGTGCCGCAAGTGCAGCATTTTTTCTACTACTGTTCCAGTTCTTTTTCAATTTCCTCGATAGACGGCAGGCTGCTCTTTAATTCTTCAGGCAGGGTCTGGGCAATCTGGTTTTTCCACTCCGCTACGCCCATAGGATTTTGATATCCCGCGAGAGAATACTCCACAACTGTCTTATTTTTTCCTTTGACAAGAAGCAAACCAATCGTCGGCTTATCGTCCGGGTGGCGTAAAATGTCATCTACCACATTCTGATACATATTCAGTTGACCGATAAAGCCCGGTTCAAAATCACAGGCTTTCAGTTCAATCACCACATAGCAGCGCAGCTTCAAGTGATAGAACAGCAGATCAATATAAAAATCCTGATCGCCGACTTCCAGGTGGACTTGCCGCCCCACAAAAGCGAAACCCTGACCAAGTTCCAAAAGGAAATTCTGAATATGCTCTGTCAGCTGTCTCTCGATCTCCACCTCGCGTCTGGGCATATCCGTACCTAAAAAATCAAATAGATAAGGGTCTTTAAAAACCTGATTTGCCATATCAGAATCCACCGGAGGCAGTGCGGTCGTAAAATTATTGACGCTCCTACCACTCCGCTCCATCAACCGGTTTTGAATCTGAAGATCAAGGACATTGCTGCTCCAGCCGTTTTCAATAACCTTTTTGGCATACCATATGCGTTCTTCCTGTGTATCCACTTTATCCAACAGTTTAAGATTTGTACGCCATGGGATTTGTGCAACAACCTGTTGCACAATTTCATAATCCGGCCAGCACTCGGCAAACTTTCGCATATACTTGATATTTCGAGGAGAAAAACCGGACATTTCCGGGAACGCTTCTTTCAAGTCCTTTGCCATTCGATCGATAACCTTTGCGCCCCAGCCTTCCCCCTGCTGTTTGTCTAAAATCGCTTTTCCAATTGTCCAGTAGAGACAGATCATACCAGAATTGGCATTCAAAACGACGGATACCCGCCTTGTACGGATTTGGGTTTTTATTTCTTCTATAAACTGCATATAGCTGTCGCTCATTTCGGAAAGATTCGGAGCAATAGGAACTATTACTCCATCTTTATTCTTTCCCATATGTTTTCTGTTATCCATTCTGCTACCTCATTTTTCTCTCTTCTACACAGTAAAATATATTTAAGCATAATTTGGAGGACGTAAAAACATGTTAATTATATCATGCTGTTTTGGTCCGTTCAACATTGCTCTCGTGGGAATTCTAATTTTGCCAAAGTAAGATTCGTTGTAATATACATTACCCTTTGAACAATCAGCATCTTATATTTTTCAGAAACGAATACGACCAAGGCGAATGGATTTTGAGGAAAATCCTTACCCCCGTAAGCAATCGCTTCTTGTGGACAAGCCGACAATCCTCCTCGGAAACAATGACCTCATGCGCTCGGTCATAAAGCATATACTCGTCCTGTTTTACAATGTGATACCAGTTTCCGCTACGGCAGACAGAGCAGAAAGCATCAGCCTGCGGGAATCCCTGGAGCTGTCGATACCGTCCTTCACACAAATCAGCTTTACACCATAGTCCTGCATCCACTGCAAAGAGGTAAGAACATTCTCTCAATAATACCAATCTTTCCGACATCTTTTTGCCCTGCCCGATCAGCACCGCCTTAATTTTGATATTTCTATTATACTAGAAAAATCCCGGGACTTTGTCTACAGTCTGACAGGAGGGGGCATCCGCCCCTCCTGTTTTAATGTGATCATACTTCTATGCGTCGAGATGCTATTTATAGGTTTTTCATAGTGTCCAGCCTCGATTGGATCTCTCTCGACAACTCTTCCACTACCTTTGTGCTCGCCGAAATTTCTTCCGTTGCCGCCGCAAGATTATTCACCCTTCCGTCCACCTGACGGACCAGCTCGGAGAGTTTCTTTGCCTGATCCATCAGACTGTTCATGTATTTCTTGATCTCAGCCGAGTTGTTGGTAGTGTCAAATGCGGCGTTCTGGCTGGACTCAGAGAGGGATTTGATCTCCGTTGCGACTACAGCAAATCCCTTCCCCGCTTCACCTGCCCGGGCAGCCTCTATAGAAGCGTTTAAAGAGAGCAGATTCGTCTCGGAAGCTATATCTGTAATGGCTTCGCTATTGTTCTCAATCTTTACCAGGAATTCACTGATCTGCCCGAATGTATTTAGGATCTCCTGGCTGAAATTGTTGATATTCTGCATATCCATGGCAATTCCTGTGCTTTCCTTCGCGTTGCCATCATTGCCGTTGCTCAAATCGTGCAGGGATTCCAGCAGTGTTGTAAAGTTTTTCGCCACTGCCTCGAGTATGCCGTTTATCTCCTCCGTGCGCGCCAGCGCCTCCCCATTCTGTCTGTTGACCTGTTCGCTCAGCTGCTGGGCGATCTTCGTTTCCTCCAAAGCCATATCCTTGGCGTAATGCACACAATTCTCTTTGTAGTTGACGCCGTTGAAAATTGCGTTTGCCATGGTCTTACAGTTGTCATAACCACATGCCGAACAGTCAACGCACCGCTTCTCCGCCGTCTTCTTTTCCATGGAATCAAAAATCTCATTCAATTCCGCTTCCGTCGCCTGTTTTAACTTTACTTCGGCAGAGCGGTCTGTATAGTGGCGGATATAGTCCTCCGGATTTAATTTCTTAAACTGCGCATTGAAAGCGGCAAGACGTTTCTGCGGAGTGAGGTTTCTGCCCCAGGCTCCTTTCTTTTTGATGCTGTTGTCCCGAATCTTCCAAAGGTTCATCAGCGTGTCATCGCCCTGCGCCTTTTCCTCCTCCACACCGGTTCCGTAGATGCAGCCTGCCGAACAATTCAGCGCATCCACCATAAACGGCAGGGGCTTCTGCTCCTTGATCCTGTCGCGGTAGGACTGGAGATATTCGTACATATGCTTCTCTCCCTCCGCCTGGCGGATGAAGATGTCATTGCCCAAAAACCAGTACACGTTCTCCTTCAGCCCGCCCGGAGTGGGATAGATGGAACCCAGACCATATTCGATCTCATCCTTTGCCAGCATTCTGCCCTGGAGCCCATGATCCTTAATATACTGCACCATATGGCTGAAGGTCACATTGTAGGAAACATAGCCGTTGCAGTTGGGATCGTCGATCTCATTCTTTTTCGCGATACAGGGGCTGATGAAAGCGAGCTTATCCGTGATCCCCATCTCCTTTTTGGCATAGATGGCGCCGCACATCATCGGGCTGTGTACCGGCATGAGCATCGGAATGAGCTCCGGCAAATATTTTTCGATATAGCCAACCACCGCAGGGCATGGCTGGGAAATTCCTCCGTAGAATTTGTGGGTGGTTATGTACTGGATATACGCCCAGGTGGTAATGTCCGCCCCAAAGGAAATACTGATAATGCGGTTGACTCCCGCGGTCTTTAGGATCCCCAGATATTTCTCATATTCCTCCGGATAATTCGCCATAAAGGCAGGCGCAACCAGAAGGGAAATCTTCTCTCCTTTATTCAGATCCTCAAAAAATCTCTCCGTGTCGTCAATGTAGGATCTTGCTCCGTGCTGACACGCGTCAAAACATGCTCCACAGGCGATACATGCCGCTCCGTCCACCTCGATACGGGTGCTGCCGTCCTCCAGCCTGACAGCGCGGTTGGCTTTCATCACCGGGCAGGTGGATATACACTTGTTACACGCCACACATTTTTCATTGGTTTTTACCAGTCCGTATCCGTTTGTCATCCGTATACCCTCACTATTATTTCATCTCTGAAGTATCTCTCCGACAGCATCAAATCTCAGCTTATAATTCCATTATACTGTTATTTGATCTGTTTTCAACTTATATTTTGATTTTTTTGAATTATGTAAGCATTTTTATATATTTTGTTTCATAACAGCATTTTCTGACGACTTGAATCAAAAAGCAAAATTTGGTATGATATAAAAAAGTATATTGTCAAAATATGCTAGCAATAGCCAGAATTTAAGAAAAACGACTTAGAGGGAGGAAAAGAACCATGTTTATCCCAAAGATCAAGAAACCAAAACCTGTTGCCCTACTGCTTGCCTTCACGCTGTTGGCAGCGCTTTTAACCGGATGTTCCGGTCAAGCTCCCGCTTCTGCGGAAATCAATATCGGCTGCATGAAGGGTCCCACTGCCATCGGCATGATCAAGCTTTTGTCCGATTCCGATGCAAAAGCCACGCAAAATGTGTATCATTACACCATTGCCGGCACTGCCGACGAACTGAGCACTGCCCTGGTTCAGGGAGACATGGATCTCGCAGCGGTTCCCTGTAATCTGGCGAGCGTTCTCTATAACAAAACCAACGGTGAGATCGTGACCGTTGCAATAAACACGCTGGGGGTCCTCTATATCGTGGAAGAGGGGGAGACCATTCAGTCTGTCGCAGATCTTCAGGGAAAAACGATCTATTCCACCGGGAAGGGAACCACTCCGGAATACACGCTGCGTTATCTTTTGAGCTCAAACGGTCTGGACCCCGACAGGGATGTGAACATTGAATATAAATCCGAGGCATCGGAGGTAGTCGCCACGCTTTCCCAGAATCCGGACGCTGTAGCCATGCTTCCCCAGCCCTATGTCACTGCTGCCATGAACAACAATGAAAACCTGAGGATCGCGCTGGATGTGACAGCACAATGGGAGGCTTCCACCAAAGACAGCACAGTGGTCACCGGCGTGATCGTTGCCCGCAGGAGTTTTATCGAAGACAATGAACCGGCTTTTAAGGCTTTTCTGAGCGAGTATAAGGCATCCACCGCCTATGCCAATGAATCCATCGAAGAAACGGCGCAGCTTCTGGAAACATTCGATGTCTTTAAGGCGGTCGTGGCAGAAAAAGCGATTCCCTACTGCAATGTGACTTACATTGACGGCAGCGAAATGAAGACCAAGGCAAGCGCATACCTGCAGGTACTCTATGACCAAAATCCCGATTCCGTCGGCGGAAGCGTACAGGAAGGAATGTTCTGGATTGATGATTGACCGTGTCCGTAAAATCTGTTTTTATGCCGCATCCGCTGCGTTTTGGCTGCTCCTGTGGCATTTGGCATCTCTGCTGGCAGACCGGGAACTCTTTCTTCCCTCTCCCGCAAGTGTGTTTCATGTGCTTTTTACGGAACTGATCTTTCGCGAAAGTTTCCGGGCAAGTGTTGCAGCCTCTTTTGTCCATATTGGAGAGGGATTTTTGCTTGGCGCCTTTTGGGGGATCGCCCTGGCAGCATTATCCTATTATTCCAAGATAGTGAAGCTTCTCCTATGGTTTCCCATAAAGGTGATCAAGTCCGTACCGGTGGCTTCCTTTGTCATACTGTCCCTCCTCTGGATGCGCTCTGAACACCTGTCGGTGTTCATCCCTTTTTTGATGATATTGCCGATCCTATATATCAATACACTGGCGGGGCTGGAAAAAACGGACAAAAAGCTCCTGGATATGGCATGGCTTTTCAAACTGTCTCCCCTGCAGAAAATCCTCCATATCTATATTCCCCAGGTTCTCCCCCATGTCCTTTCCGCCTGCTCCCTGGCGGCGGGAATGGCGTGGAAGTCTGGTATCGCCGCGGAGATCATCGGATTGGCAGGTAATTCCATCGGGAATCAGCTCTATCAGGCAAAGCTGTACCTGATGACCCCCGAACTCTTTGCATGGACGATCGTCATCGTGGTGTTAAGCATAACCTGCGAATACGGCATCCGCGGGCTGGCGGTTCTGCTCACCTGCCCGGAAAGACTCAAGAGGCAAAACAGTGAAAACCATGAAACAGAATGAAACGCAGAATCTCATCCTTATGGATTCCATATCCTATCATTATCCCGGGACAGATCAATATGTTTTCCGGGATTTTTCCGCTGTCTTCCCGACAGCGGGCCGGACGGCAGTCCTCGCCCGGTCCGGCAGCGGGAAGACCACGCTTCTTCATCTGCTGGCAGGGCTGTTAACGCCCACCGGGGGCGTTATCCATTATCCTTCGGGCGCCCAAAAACCTCCTGCCTTTTCCATGGTCTTTCAGGAAAACCGCCTTCTAGAATACAGGAGCGTTCTGAAAAATGTAAAACTCACGGCAGGCAATACAACTGACGCCGTAATTGCCAATACCCTTGACAGAGCCGGGCTGACCCCTTATAGGAATAAAAAAATCTCCGCCTTAAGCGGCGGAGAAAAGAGACGCTGCGCCATAGTCCGCGCTCTGCTGGCTGACTATGATATGCTGTTATTGGACGAACCCTTTACCGGTCTTGACAGCAGTACCAAAACCGTCATGATGGAACTGGTGAAGGAATCGGCAGGTCAAAAGGGCATCCTTCTGGTGACCCATGACGAGAGCGAAGCCGCTTTTTTTTCCTGTGACATCCTTAGGCTTTAACACCTCCATGTCCCATACCGCACAAGTCTTTCACCACCTCCCCGGCGATGATCAGCCCCGCCACAGACGGGACAAACGCCACACTCCCGGGTATACTCCTCCTCTTCCTTTCCTGTCCGCCCTCATCGACACAAGGGGCGGCATCCGCCCCGCCGTCCTTAGGATCCACCCGGGGGCTTATGGGAAGTTCCTCGGAATAAACCACCTTTAAGTTCTTCACGCCGCGCTTCTTTAATTCCCTGCGCATCACTTTTGCAAGCGGGCAGACATTCGTCTGATAAATATCCGCCACACGAAAGCGGCTGCCATCCAGTTTATTGCCGGTCCCCATACTGCTGATGACAGGCACGTTCTTTTCCTGCGCTTTCATCACAAGGGCGATCTTGGCAGTCACCGTATCCACCGCATCGACCACATAATCATATTCTTCAAAGGGAAATTCCTCCGCATTGTCCGGCAGGAAAAAACACCTGTGCATCCGCACCCGCGCTTTCGGATTGATGTCAAGGATCCGCTCTCTCATGACATCCACCTTATCCCTCCCGATGGTCTTATGGGTGGCAATGATCTGGCGGTTTAAATTGCTTTCGCACACCTTATCATCATCGATAAGGTCAAACGCACCCACACCGGTGCGCACCAGGGCTTCACAGACATATCCGCCCACTCCGCCCAATCCGAACACCGCCACTCTCGCATCCTGCAGTCTATCCACTGCCTCTTTTCCAAGCAGCAATTCTGTCCTCGAAAACTGTTCCGCCATAGCCGTTCTCCCCGTCTGTTTATCTTTTTCTTCCCGACTGTCCCGCATACCGCTGTTTTTCTGCACACCGGCACAAGATCTCAGCGGTCTGTGAACGATTTCTTTTTCATGACCGCAAGAATCACTCCCAGAGAAAGGAGGGAGATGATCTCGCCAAGCCTCCAGGATACCGGGCAGGCAAACCGCACCTCCACATTGCCCCAAAAGCCCGCAGGCAAAATCACCCGCAGCCGGTGATTGTCCCCGTGGGCTATCTTAAGCTTCTCCCCGGAGTCCGTGCATGCCCGGTAGCCCTTATAGAGCAGGACAGGAAGTTCCACATAGCTCTCCCCGGCATTGTCATTGGCGCAGGAAAAGTTGATATGAAGGTAATCCTTCCGATATTCCGAAAGGCTGACGCCCTCTCCTGCCGTGGGAGCCTCATACGTCAAAAGCAGATCATCGGTGCCTTCCACCAGATACTCGGCTCCGGAAATGTAGCCGCTGCCCATCCCCTCTTCGTTGTAAAGATGATAATGCTCCATCTCTGTGACCGCGTGGCACATCATATAGACTGAGGCAGCAAGACTCAATAAAGTGAGGAGAGTTCCTGCCAGATACGCGCCCTTTTTCTTCCGGTATCTCCAAACCAAATATCCGAACACCGTGATCAAAAAAACCATCGCACAGCCCATAAACCGATAGGGAAACTGCAGGCTGCCCACCAGAGAAGCAAGGATTCTTCCTCCCTTTTGGATCCCGTCCCAGGGAAAAATACGCAATGTCATAAACAACAGCACAACCGCCGCAAATGCCGAAAAGAGGGCCGCCTTTTCCAATTTTTCCTTTCCCCGGATCCTTCGACTGCACCACAGCACAAAAAATATTCCCAGCGCCAGCAGGCACAGCCATCCGGGGCTCACAAACTCCACATACTCCTGCCCTTTCTGCATCAGCTTCCGGCTCACATCTTCATTCCAGAAACTGACTGTCAGCTGTTCCAGGGACAGCCCCCTCTCCTGGATGGTCCTTTCTGATATATGGCGTATGTGCATATCCTGTGTCAGGTAATAGTCCAAAAAGGGAACCAGATACCAGAGACTGATCCCCGCCGCCCCCAGCAAACCCTTTGCCAAAGCCATGAACACCTTCGGATCAAACAGACGCCGTATACAGACGATACAGATCAAAACGCACACAAATGCCGTTATCTCACAAGTCAGTACATGACTCTGTATCAGCCCCGCGCAGCCAAAGGTCAACGGCAGCCATACCGTGGGATAGGTCCGGGGTTTCGAATCTTTTGCAAAGATTTTGTAGATTCCGTAAAATACAAGAGGCAGGAAGGTAATCGCACTGCCCTCCCCAACTCCCCCAACCATATACAATTTATAGATTCGGAATATGGACATGGTATAGAGCGCGCTGCACATCAGACCGATTCGTTCATCGTCAAACAGTTTGCCAAAGGAATACCACGATATGACCGCCGTAGCGAAATTCAACGCAATGCAGAACAAATTGTAAGAGCTCGTCACATCAAACCCAGCCAGGCGGAGCAGCCCCGGCAAATATAACAGGGCATTACAATAGAAAACTCCGTTGGCATAGCCGTGCCCATAGAGCCATTCCGGTTCAATGCGCACGGGGAACTGCCCGCTCAGGATCCCGTCCTTTACCCCTTCGATACGCTGTAAATGATAGGTCAGATCAGCCCCCCCCAAGGAGATAAGTGTGAAACTGGGGAATGGACGACACCAAAGTGATCAGCAGCAGAAAAAGAAAACTTTTCTTGCGCTGCGGCAGAATGCCATATTGTCTGTCATAAGCCCAGATCGCCATGAGAAGGATGCCGCCCGCCCCCAGACATATCCCAAGAACAAAAAGCATGCTCCAAAGCCTGCCCGTGTTGACAATCGTCAGTTCCCCCGTCTCCAGCATACCTTCTCCCCCGTAGGAGACTACGAGCTGCAGATGCTGTGAGGGTCGAAGGAGCCACAGGGTATAGCCTGTGCAGTCCAGCCCCCGATAGAGATGCTCCCCATTGGTGCGCAAGGCTTTCACGGAAAGACTGTCATCCCTCATCGTGCAGACGCCCACATAATCCCTGTCGGACCGATAAGCCAGTCTCACTTCATATACCCCGGGTTTCAGCGCGATATCCCCATAGAGTACGCTCTCAGCGGCACTTCCCTCTGAAAAAATTTCATGCCCCTCCAAAGAGAGCGTCCCCCTGTCCCTGCCATACTGGATCCCGCAGAAAAGCAGCAGCACGCAGACTGCTGCCGCATAAATCCACAAGAAAACGCTGTTCCACAATTTCAGAGCTTTCACCTGCCGAAAAAACATAAGATACCTCTTGAATCACTCGAAATATTATAACAGGTATATTTTATCATGATTGGAAAATCATGTAAAGCAGGGCAAAACAGGCAGATTTGGGGCTTTTATAAAAGAAAAATCCGAGGCGTAAACCTCGGATTTAGTTTCAAGCATCCATAAAGGAAGCATCAACATCAGGATATATGCAATGAAATATAAGCGTCATAGAAAGTATTGCTATAAACAATTTTTACGTCCCTGTTTCTCTTTCAAACAGAATTTTAAAGTCATTTCGATATTTTCTTCCGGATCCATATTAAAGTTTTTTCAGTCTCCCATAGATGGGCAGCAAAAGTACGGCTATCATCATACCACACAGCAGATCCGTCATCGCTCCGGCTAAAAGGATCTGCTGCCCCAAAGACTCCATGTCCGGGAAGTACAATAAACTGATCACTCGTAATACCGTCACTATCCCTCCTGAAAGCACCGCCGTTATCATCGACAGTTTAACAGCTCCCGCCGATTTTGCGACCAGATCAGCGTCAATTTCGGAATCCGGTACAGCGCAATATTTAAACGCACAGCCCAATTCTCTCATCTGTCCCGCAGCCGCTATAACGATCAAAATCATGCTTATGACTGTCACAATATTTAAAGCATCAATATATATTCCCACAGTCATGCCAGGTCGCAGCAAAAGCCTGATCACAACCCCCAAAAATATCATGATCGCTGCTTCCCCTGCCACCAGTGATATCACCGATGCTGTTTTAGTACCCAAGACAGCTACAGAACTCTTTTTTCCTTCTTCAACCAAACCCTTCATTTCATCCATCTCCTTTCCAAATACTTTTTGTTCTCTCTGAACATACAAAAACTGTTGAAACTCCCTGTCTACCTTGCGAAATCCACCTCCTTTTTACAATGATCTGTCATGAGCAAAACTCACATATCCGGTATTTATGTGGATGTCCGAGGCATGACGAACCTCTTCATCACTCCAATTATATAGTAACGATCCGCTCCAAATGCTATAATTGAGTTGTCTTTTTCCGATATCGTCTGTACCCGGCAGAAGTTTTCCCGCCCGTGCCGTCAAAAAAACTTCTATAATGGCAGGAAAAACCATAACTATACAAAATACATCGCTATTCCTGATAATTGGAACTTTCCGTTGACAGAAACAGAAAATAGTATAGCTTTTTAATTATATATAATAATATTATACTAAATTTATAGTTGGTGTCAAATATTTGTTTTGATCAGACGGCTTTTTGGAACATACCAGCGCACCGTAGATTCGGTACAGCGGCTATGAATATCAGACAGACCGCGCCGGAAAGCTCTACAATAGCGATTTCAAGGGATGCAAAACCAAAGATGCCCGCCCCATACAGGATGCGGGGCAGCTTGTCATGGACGCCGTAAACATCGGGCTTTCCGTTTTGAAACGTCGGATTCCTAGAAAAGCGGCGTGAAATCCGGATGGTCTGTGACTGACCGTGACAACATTGCGGTCACGATAGCAATAGCTGCAGCTATGGGGAATGTGCCGCAGGCTGCGGCGATGGAACACCAGAGAGAGTATGCGGAGAGATACGACCGGGGACTTCCACTCTCTTCTCGTCATGGTGCAGATGTACTTTTCCCTCCTGCTTACGGATAAGGACACAGATATGCGCCTGTGTAAGCACTGCAGGAAAGCCTTTATCGCAAGCAGGAAAGGGAATGAGTTTTGCAGCCCGCAGTGTAAGAACCAGTTTAATGTCTACAAATCGAGGGAGAAGAAAAAAGGAGACAAAAGAAATGATTGATAACAGGAATATAAATATCATAACCGATGCCGACGGCAAGAAGCTGGTGCTGATCAATGACATCCGCTTCAAAGGGAAACGGCGGATTGACTGGGACGATGTAAAACAATATCTAAAAGGCTATGTCGGAGACTATTATGAGATTGAGGAAAATGCAGAGCGTATTTTCATCGGTAATGAGCTGCCCGAAGAATATACAGAATCAGAAAGCAGGAAAAATCTTATGGGCGCAAACGCAAGAGCCAAAGCAAATGCTGCCACCGCCATACCGGAACTGATACAGATTGCCTCAAATCCGGCTTATGAAGAAAACCGGAAGGAAAAGCACAGTAAAAACGCCATGCCCGTCTGCTCATTAACCACGCTGAAAACGACAGAAAATATCTGTATGACATTCTGGCAATAAAAAAAGAAACGAGCAAGCCGTAACAAGATGTACGGTGAAAACCCATTTCTTATTGTCAATAATAAACCTTTTCTCCCATACTGTCAATCCCTGATTTTAATTTTCAGTGATAAGCTCCACCATGTTTGTGGAGATCAGTCCCACCGGATCCAGTTCCAGATTCTCATCCAGGAGATATACAAAGCGTTTTTCATTGATCCCGTCCTGTACCTCATAGACGGTCCTCCGGTAGTCCACTTCCCCGAAGATGGTCTTTATGGTAGTGTGTCTCAGACCTTTGTCCCGGTATCTTGCCTTATCACGCTGTTCCTTCAGCTGTTTGTCATACCGTTCCAGAAACTCTTTGGTGAACTCCCGGCAGATCTGTATGATAGGGAAGGGGCTTCGACCTCTTCTTTTTATTTTTGCCAATGAAAATCATACTCTAAGGGTGTCCATATAAAAGCAGCTGTATCAAGGGCAACAACTGCAAACCCCACTGAAAGAAAGAACGAAGCAGCTTCAGGCGGCCAGGACATTTTTCTATATCCGATGGTCTTTTTTCCAACGCCATCATAAGCAGCCGCTTTCTTTTACAAATTTATCCGTATCAATCAAAATTATCCCGCAAACCTAAAATGCCTGTTCTCATTATATATTATCGAAGCCAGTTTCCTCGTTCATCACTTAAAATAAAACCGCCGGAAAGATGAAGCTATTCAGCAGCATCAAACTTTTTTATATTCTCCTGCTCCAGATCGTCTAATTCTTTTAGACTCATGGACGGCTCTATTTCGTCCATCCATACGTGCCAGTCTTCTTTTACCTGCTCCAGCGTCTGCCCCAGATACTTTACATAGTCGTCCTCTGTTTCGCCATTGCGTATCAGGTTAAGCGTCGTTTCCATACCGTATTTTTCCACCAGATACTCCACAAAAAGCTCACTGTAAAAATACCAGAGACGACTGTTTGCCGTTTCGTATCCATAAGGATATCCTCCCTCCTGTCCCACTTTCTCAATGATTTTATCCTGCTCATCCTGGCTGAATGCCTTCAAATAACGCGGAAAGAGAAGCTTAAAAATCTCCACCCGTGTCCAGTCAGGTCTTTCGTCCCAAATATAGGATACCATTCCCACGCGGTAATTAACATAATCACAAAGCCCCTCCTCCAGTGACTGAGAAAATGACGGACCGCACATAATATGAGTCAGTTCATGCGCAAGAAGGGCATCTGCTCCATGCCCGGCTTCAAGCGCTTTCAGGCTAAGAACCAGATTACTATTTAAGCGCTTGTCGGATGTTTTGCCCAGATAGTTTGTTCCAGAGTGTCCGATGCGCCCCATTTCTACTGAAAATTCCAGCGTATCTGCCTGCACACCTGATTTTTCCCACCAGTTGTATATTCCCAGCAATTCTTCTATTTCCTTCATATATTGCGCTGTTGCGCTCTCAAAGGCTTCCCTGCTTGGAAACGCGCTTTTGCTTAAATCATAGCTGTCCCAATAATCCGCGACATAATAAAACTCTAAATTCAACTCCTTATGCGGAACCTCTTTTTTCCCGCAGCCAGCAAACAATAAAATGCATAGCATTGCAAAAAATAATACCCTGTTAATTTTCATTTTCCTAAAAAACACCTTCTTTATCTATACTGTGCTTTCTTTCGCCAATAATCATCCCATCTGAACATATCTTTCAGTATTCGTATATACGTAGAAAATTTTATTCCAAACCGTCTGCCCGCCAAATTTATCCCAATACTCCTGCATGACGTCCATTGTGTCTATAAGCTGTATCATTCATTGTTCATCAATTCGATTGTAACTTTTGTAATTTTATCACATATAACTAGAAATTTCATAGCCCTGGGTTATTTTAATATATAGTAATGTTACAGTCGAGTTTTATGCCGTCCTGCAATCCCATTCCGTAAGCGACTTCCCCATATGCCGCCCCACATTCACTGGCAGCTGAGATTGCGTCATCCACAACCAGTTTTTTTCTTCCATCGCAAATGCTCCGCGGCACGCCGCACGTCAGGACTGTTTCAGCTTAAACTGCGCGACCGTATCCATCAGAGACTGCGCGCACTCGCCCAGGCTGGCCGAGATCGCGGCATTCTCCTGTGCGCTGGCCGCATTACTCTCCACCATGCCGCTGATGGAACGGATGTTTTCCAGGATCCCGTCCGCCGAATTCTTCTGAGTATCCACGAAGCTGACGATCTCGTCAACCATCGCCGTGTTGCCGGCGGAGTGTTCCGCGCTGTCCGCGATCGTCTTATTCACTCTCTCCACCAGCTCCTTGCCGCGCTCCACGGAAGTCAGGGACTTCGAGATCACGCTGCTGATCTTGGCGCTGGACTCCGAGCTGCTGGCCGACAGGCTGGAAATCTCCTCCGCAACCACAGCGAATCCCTTGCCCGCCTCTCCGGCTCTGGCCGCCTCGATGGAAGCGTTAAGCGCCAGCAGATTGGTCTGGCTGGCGATGGCGTTGATCTCCGTCACAAATCCGGCGATCTCGTCGTAGCAGGCCACGATCTCGTCCATGGCGCCCACCAGTTCGCTCATCTCCGTGTTGCCCAAGGCAAGATGGTGATTCACATAGTCCGCGTTGGACTTAATGGATGCCGCAAATTCCGCGATCTTCTCCATGTTGTCGGTCAGCGTTCCCATCTCCTCGGAAGCGCTCTGCACGGAAGCGTTCTGCGTCGTCGCCGCCATCGCCACGCTCTCGCTCGTGGCGGACAAGTCTTTGGAAAAGTGCAGCACCATCGCCGCCTGCTCGTTGATCTCCGCGAAGCTGTGGTTCAGCGCGTCCACGATATCAACCAGCGCGTCCTTAATCTTTTCATAATCGCCCGCATAGGCGCCGTCCACATCAAAATTCAGGTTTTTCTCCGAAATGGCCTTCACGGTGTCGGAGATCTCCGTGATGTAGTGTTCCAGCTTCTGCATCGTATCGTTCAGCGCCACGGACAGGGCGTTCACCTCCTGCGACTGTTCATCCACGCCGAAGTGATAGTTAAGCTGCCCTTCCGATATCTTGCTCACATTGGCCGCCAGCTCCTCCAGCGGCATAAACATGGGGCTGATGCCCTTGGTCAGCTGCTGCTTGGCGATGCCGCTCAGCGCGAAGCACAGTACCGCCGTCAGCACGACGGTGACAAGCACCACGACCAGCACGCTGGAGAGGGAAGTCACGGCTACGGCATCCCAGCCCGTCGCCTCCACAGGGCTGCTGATGGCAAATTTCGGACCGCCCGCATAATCCCAGATCAGTTTGGTTGACAGGATTTCTTCACACACCCTGGCGTACTGACCGTTCAGCGCATCCGCCACCGTTGTGCTCTTATCCACGCGCAGCGCCAGCTCCTGATCCGGGTGGGTCAGGATCAGCCCGTCCTGCGTCGTCAAAAACACATAGCTGCCGCCGTCGTAGGAGCCCTCTATCAGCGACACCAGATCGTCCATATACATATCCAGCCCGGCTACGCCTACGATGGCGCCGTCCCTGGTGATCGCCTTGGAGAGCGTGACACAGATATTGCCGCTCTGCTCATCCACATACGGTTCGGACACATACACGTCGTCCATGGCCGCCGCACCTACATACCACGCCCTGTCGGTTACGACAAAGTCATCATCCGGCACCCAGCCGCCCGACATATAGGTCATAATGCCGTCCGGGTAAATCACGCCGTCCTGTTTCACGCAGACATAAACCGCAGACACATCATCGTACATCTCCACCATCGCGTCCACATAACTGTAATATTCTTCTTCGGAGCCGCCTACCGGCGCGCCTGCCGCCACCGAATCGATCAGCGCCGCCTTCTGCTCCATCTGTCCGTTGATCTGCGAGCCGTAGAGCTGCACCCGCATACTATTTTCCTTTACCATATAAAATAGGTTGATCCCCAGAACGATGATACCGGCCGCGGCACACAGCCCCATGATAATCCTTCGCACCGATCTGTTGGCTTTCCTGTTGACGTTGAAACTTAATTTCTGCAGCTGCATACGAATCACCTCATCCTATTTCGATTGTCAAAACGGCACGGGTTCTGCCTTACACAAGCTTACCCCCCCTGCGAGAATCCTGTCAACCGCTTTTGATTTTTACATGGTAAACACTTAACAGATTGAACGCAAAAAAGCACCTTGCTTTCTTGGCAAGCGCTTCATAATTCATATCGCCGGGATTGGTGCATGAAAAATACATACAGGATATGCGAACCGTCGCCAAACAATACTTTATCTTCCCCGATCGTAACATAGCGTTCTGCCGGATAGACCGACATATTTTTTCAAAGAAAGGGCTGATCATGTGAAACCCCGTTTGTGTGATGCCTTTTTGGATCACTGTTTCCATCGCTATTTCAATAAACGCTTTATCTGGGCTTCCTCCGCCTCCGGCAGTATCCTCTGAAACTGTTCCAGCACCCGCATATAAGATTCTTCCGGCGCGCGCCGATAAACGGCATCGGTAAAATCGGTTCCATACAGCTTCTCCGGGGTGGAATACTCCGCAATGCCCCAGCCGTATCTGTTCCCATATCTGTCACGGGCATACCGAAAATCGCTGATCACCACATAACACTGCTTCTGCAGCCGGGTGATCATTCCCTCAAGCCCTTTGCGTCCGCCTTTCCCGTAATTGCCGATCTGTTTGAGGGATTTGGACAGGATGGGCGCATTGGCGTCCAGAAGCTCAAACAGTTCCTTGTCATAATATGACGCAAGCCCGTCGTCATATCTCGCGTCGAAATCATACCCGTCCCTTCTGTAATTGGCAAAATCCGGAAACCACTCCGCGCTGATATACATGGCCTTATTGCGCAAAAACTTCCCATAGGCGCATCCGGTCTGCCGGATGACCGGGCCTTTCCATTCCCATGCGTCCCAAAAGCTCTCGCTTCCGCCATACCATCGCTTTGGAGCAATATGTTCTTCCAGAGAAAATCCCGGAATTTCGTTCGCAAAGAACGGCACAAACCCCATTTTCTCAATCAGATCCGTCAGTTCCTGCATGGAATCGACGGTAAAATCATCTGCATATGTCATCTTTTCCGCACCCATTGATCTGTTTCCCTGTCATTTGAATCAATAATTTTCAGCATTTCCTTGTTCCGTCTATCTTATTGTACGCCCCCCAAATGTTGATTGCAATAGTAACCCCGACAATAGAGACCCCATAATTCATTTTGCGGTAATTGTGTTTTGCGGTTGGGCATGATATAATGTCAAGCAGCACGAAACGGTTGAAATGCCGGGGATGTCCGGCAGAATGGAGCATTTTATGATTACAGATTTTCTGGAGAGGGAATCGGCAGAGGCCAATAAGAAATTTCGTCGGCTGATGCTGATTTTTGTCGCAGTTGTTGGCGCTGCCGCCGCAGTGATCTATTGGGGAGTGGGAGATGAACTGTTTGATTTCAGCGATGAGAGGACGGCGAGGCTCGTCACCGTGCTGCTCGTCATGATAGGGATCCTGCTCATCTGCGTCCTTACGGTCTTCCTCCTCACCATGCGGCCGGCGAAAAACGGAAAAAATCTGCTGCTGCCTTTACGGGAAACGACTCCGGAGGAAGCGGCAAAGATCATAAACCGGGAGGTGGCGGAGGGAAAGATCCTGTATGAGGAGACGCTGGATCATAACATCCCGGCCAAGCACAACCCCCGGATCGTGCTGACTCCCTCTTATCTGCTGCTGATCGGATACAGCATGGAAAAAATAAGGGCGATTCCCCGTGATCAGATCCTGTGGATCGGCGCACAGATCGGCTATAAGGGGGGACCCTATTATGTCCGTCTGATCATCTTTACGCGGGAACAAATGCTGGATTGCAACGTAAACGATATTGAGCATGCAAAGCGGATCGCCGAGGGACTGTATCAATATATTCCAAATGTGTTCCGTGATCTCGAATGGCAGGATGATCATTTTCCGCATATGCTTGAAAAGCTGTATCAGACAGACCGGGACGGGTTTTTTGCGCTGCTTGAGGAAGCAGAAGAAACGCCTCATTGATCAAAATATTCCTTGATCTCCCGCATCCGCTCCTTCTGAGCCACCGAGAACGGGCATCTGCCATTGCAATGCCCGCAGCCGATACAATCGGCGGCATTCTTTTTCAGCGCCCGGTAATGCTCCCTGGCCATATCGTCTCCGATCTTTGCCAGATCATAGAATTTGTTTACCGCGCCGATGTCGATCCCTGCCGGGCAGGGCGCACAGTGGTTGCAGTATACGCACTTCCCGCCTGCCTCCGGCGGGGCAAAGTCACCGATCACGCTGTAATCCAGCGCGCTCTCCGGCTGCTCCTCATATTTTAATAAATATTCTATTTCCCTAACGCTCTGCGCTCCGGGCAGCACCGTCAGCACGCCGGGTTTATCCAGCGCATAGCGGATGCACTGATACTGCGTGAGGGCTTTCCCAAAGGGTGATGTTTTCTTATCCAAAAGCTGTCCGCCCGAAAAAGGCTTCATCACGGATATCCCGACTCCCTGTTTTTCACACTGTCTGTAAATCTGCGCCCGTTCATCCACTCCGCCGTAAGCATATTCCCCCTGATGATAATCATAGGCCGGATTGACGGAAAACATCAGCATATCGATCAGATCCCCATCCAGTATCTCGCGGATCACGGACGGCGTATGGGAAGACGCTCCGATGTGCCTGACCACGCCCTGGCTTTTCATATCCAGCAGATACCGCAATATGCCGTTTCTCTGATAACTTGCCCAGTCCGCCGAAGAATCCATGCAATGAATGAATCCGTAATTGATATAATCCGTTTTCAGATCCCGTAACTGCCTGTCCACTGAACGCTTGACCGTGTCCAGATCCAGGGTCCAGCCGTAGGTAACTTTGGAATAATCCGCACCGAAATGAATCTGGTACAGGACCTGATCCCGCACATCCGAAAGCGCCTCGCCGAAAATCGAAAAAGCGCTCCCGTCCCCGGCGGCAAGGTCAAAATAGTTGACACCGCCCTCATATGCCCGCCGCACCGTGCGGACCGCCTCGGTTCTGCCCGCTTCCACGATGTACGCTGTCCCCATTCCGATCTCGCTGATCCGATCCCCGGTCCTTAGATTTGTTCTGTATTTCATAGCTTCTCCCTTCCCACACGGAATATTGAACTGTCTCATTTGGAAATCCGGGAAAACGGATTTTATTTTATCGAGTCCGCAAACCCTTAAAAAGGCTATACACAGCCCTAAATTATAGCGGGGAACTTGCCCTGAAACTTTCCCCTGTGTTATCTCCTTTTTCACCGATCCAACGGGCTACACAAGTTTTTCTTGTAGGGAATTATAACACATTATGGACAGGACAGAAAGAACTGATCGAAATACTTTCTAAAAAATTGCTGATATGGTACAATATTAGCGAAACAGATTGGGATTTGTCTAAACACCCATTTCCACGATCACAACGGAAGAACAACAAAAAGGGCAGTTATGAACGTAAAGTTTTCAACCGCCCTTTTGTTTGAACATCCTACAATTCCCCGCGAAGTTTTTCACACTCCTGCGCCATTTCCCGCATATCTTCATCGGGAACCATTTCTCTCAGGTCATAAGCCAGCGGATTTTCCGCAAAGTCAGCCAGTGCCTTATGAATAACGGCTTTTTCCTCCGGTGTAGATAAGATAGATACCTCAGAGCCTTCCCCGTCTTCCGACAACTGCGCCAATGACACACTTCCATTCACCTGGCACTCCAGCATCAGCGCCGCAAGATCCGCAACCAAATCAATGGCATAATAAAAGGGGTATTCCCTGCCCTCCGAATCGACGTATCCTAACTCCGGCTCTGTCTTGCGGAAATCTCCGTTCAGTTTATCCAAACCCGTATCTGCAAAGATTTCACTCAAAGAAATTTCCGCTTTCTGCTTGTCCTCCAGATATTCCACCAGCGTCAGGCTGTCGTCTGTTCCGCCGATATAATTGCCCCAGTATTTTTCGATATACATATGTTTCCTCCTTCGTATTATAGAGTCATACCCACTCTTTACCAATTCTATGGTTTCGGGTATGCTGTTAAAGCTGCTGTGGGCTGGTTCTTCCCTTTTATTTTCCCAACCGCGCTTTTAGAATTTCGGCAAATTCCTCAATATAGTATCATAGTATCCAAAGTTATCCGCTTTCCAGAAAGCGCAGTAATCGCGCCTTGATATGTCCGATACGCAGCGCAAAATCTTCTCCCTGCACGGGCAGCGGCTTGAAAATATTTTATCTGTTTCAGCATACTGTCCAACTGCTTGTAACGATACTATCAAATAGTATATACAGTATAACGAATGCGGTCAAGGGGCAGGAGTCTGATCCCGGCACATGCGGAGCGCAAAACTGGTATGGTAAAAAAGTTCTGTTCTGGCTCTTTTTATCAAGCCACTTTTTCTATAAACTGTCATTAAAATTCCATGGCGGCTGATCCTTTCAAAAAGGAGGCAGAATGATCATCCGACAGAAAGAAGAAGGACAGGAGGAAGTATTATGAAAAAAGATTCGGAAAAGAAAGAGACACAAAGAGAAAACAAGACCGGTGATACCGTCCGCCGGAAAAGCTACGGGCTGCTGGTCGCAGGCGCAGTGCTCCTCGCGGCATCCATCGCGTGTTCCCTGCTCACCTACAAGGACTATACGGAAGGCGTGGAACGCCCTTATGCTTACAGTCTGACATTCTTGTTTTTCGCCGTAATGCTGACGCTGAGAGGGCTGTATCTTGCCTTTGTCGGGGTACTCCCCACACAGAAGGCAGACATCCGCCGCCTGGCTCAGGCAGGGCTGTTGGCAGCGCTGTGCTATATCGGTTTCGCCTTCTTCAAGATTGATATCCCCGTGGGAACGGAAAAGACATCCTTCCATTTTGGCAATGTATTCTGTGTGCTTGCCGCACTGCTCCTGGGAGGCTACTGGGGCGGTCTCGCCGGAGCCATCGGTATGACCATCGGAGATCTGACCACTTCCTACGCCACCAGTGCGCCCAAGACCTTTTTCCTGAAGCTGTGCATCGGTCTGATCGTAGGTTTTGTGGCACATAAGCTTTTTAAGCTCACACGTTCCCACTCTCCCAAGTATGTGACGGGAGTCACTATCCTTGCAAGCGCCTGCGGCATGGGCTTTAATATCTTCGCGGATCCCCTTGTGGGATACTTTTACAAGACGTATCTGATGGGAGTTCCACAGGAGCTCGCAAAGACCCTGTCCAAGATCGGCGCAGTCACTACCTTTGTCAACGCCATCGTCGCGGTGATAGCAGCTTCCGTCTTTTATCTGGCGATCCGCCCAGCGCTCAAAAAATCAGGGCTGTTCGTACAGCTCGACCCGGACAGGGAAAAAATATGATTTCACTCCAGGAAGGTGAGATCTATACTTCCCATGGCACATTCCAGACGAAAATCTTTAGGGGCATCGTTATCGATGTCCCTTTCCTGTGCCATCGCTCCCACGGACTGCCCTCCTATGTTCACAGAGCCGGAGACGATCTCTATCTGATAATTAAAATCTGTTGCTGTACCCGCGAGCTGCATTTCCACCGTGCCCATGGCACACTCCACATCCGCCTCCCGGCGGATGTCTCCCCAAAGGGCAAGCGACCCCATCCCCACTTCCGCATCCAAAGAATCCGTGTTCAGGGCGGACAGGGAGATATCCCCCGCACCAAGCTCGATCTCCACCTTTTCAGCCGATAACTCCGCATTGCCGGTGATCTGCCCTGCTCCCAGGGAGAGCTCTATCTGCTCAAAGGAATAGCCTTCCGGCACCGCGAGGATGATCTTGCCCCTGTCTTTCACCAGCTTTACCACATGGTCGGGCACACCGTTGATACAGAGTGTGTTTTCTTCCACATAGCAGTCATATCCGTCCGCTCCCTGCACGGTCACATGAAAGTCCCCGTCCCGGGAAGGTACAAATTCGATCTGGCAGGCTCCCGCCTCCACATTGAGTTTTGTCACACTCCCGACCTTAAAACTTTGTTCCGTATTTCTTTTGTCCGGGGAATCCTGCAGGGAATCCCTGAGCTTTACATAAACGGCGGGGCCTTTGACCACTCCCGCTGTCAACACCATAACAAAACCTGTCACGATAAATATAAGGGCAATGATCGCCGACACTTTCATAAATTTTTTCAAGACCCTGCCACCTTCTTTCCCTCAAAACTACGGATTTTTTCGACACACCATTTCCAAAGAGCACATAACCCTCTAAACAGCCATGGTGTGACTATGCCTGCCAAAGCCACCGTGAGCATCGCAAACAGAATACCGATCCCGCCCAGGATCAGCCCCACACCCATGACGGCGACTCCGGCCAAGGGTGATTCCGCCAGGCAGACGGCTCCGGCAACCAGCAAAGCGACTAACACCAGCAATAACGCCAGCGCCGCAGCGGCAAATCCCAGGATAAGAGAAAACCAGCCGATGAAAAGACCAAGGAGCGCACTGACCAAAGCCGATGCCAGTCCCAGCCCAATGGGAAACAGAAAGACTGCTGCCAGAATACTCAGGACCGTAAAGACGGTATTATTGTTTTTTTGCACGGTGGTATCGGGGTTTTCCGGATTCCCGGCGTCACCGAACCTGATCACAGGATTGCGCACGGAATTGCCCTGCCCATCCTCGCTGCCACAGTCTCTCCCGTCATTGTACGGGGCTTTGGAGCCGTTTCCTCCGCTCAGCGTCATGTCCCGCTTGATATTCTCCGCCACTCTTGCGGGAGTCCCCAGCGCTTCCAACACATCCCGCTCATTTTCAGCGCCCGCATCATCAAAATAATCATTATAATATTGTAAGGCTGCCTCCCGCTCAGTCTGTGGGATGTTTTGCAGCAGGCTGTCCAACTGCCTCATAAATTCCGCTCTGTTCATTTCAATGCCCCTCCGTATAAAATGTGGATGCCGACGGATCCGGTACCGGCCCGGATGTCATATGCCCTTCAAATAATCCCGTGATCTTCCGGGAATATTCACGCCATTCACCCTCATAGAGCTGCAGCTGTGCCCATCCCCGGCTGGTAACTTTATAATAACGCCTGTTACGTCCTGCGCATTCCCTGTCATAAACCTCCAGGCATTCATCCTTCTGAAGTCTGCGCAAAACCGGATACAGGGTGGACTCGGACAATTCGATCACACGCCGCACATCCTGTGTAATTTTGTACCCATAGGTGCCTTCCGGTTCTTTGGACACCACGGCAAGAACGATTGCATCCAAAAGAGCTGCCCCCGTGTTAAAAACCATTTTCTCACTCCTTTATAATATTATATGCCGTATAATATTATTCAAACCATATTATATGGCATATAACATGTCATGTCAAGGGAAATTATCGGAAAGTCAGGAAATCAGAAAGCGGCAGATCTCCCCGGGGCTCTGCCCATGGAAATCTGCCGCTGTCGGAACGGGTTTGATCACGCCTTATCTCTCCATTTTCCAAAAGAACGCGCTGTAAGCGGGAAGTGTGCTTCCGCCGCCAAAATCATGAATTTCCCCGCTGATCAGATCCACAGCGGTACCGCAGCCTGCGTCAAAATGCGCCGTATAATCCTCACTGTCGGCATTGACAGCCACCAAAACCCTCTCGTTATCTGTTTTGCGCTCAAAGATACACTGTTTATTCGTGAGTACCACCGAGCGGAATGCGCCGTAGTTGAGTGCCTCGGAATGCTTCTTCGCCGCAGCCAGTCTGCTGATATAGTCGCAGAGTTCATTCCACCGGGGAGCTTCAAAACAGGGTCTGAGCGCCCAATCTCCCTGCCCCTTGTCCGCCTTTTCCCCCCACTCACTTCCATAATAGACACAGGGGATACCCGGCATGCCGAACATCATCGCATAGATCAGAGGAAGATGTCTCTCATTGGTGAGTATGCTCGCCACCCGGGTAACATCATGATTGTCCACAAAAGATAACATGTGTTTCCCTTTGTAGAGCGTCCAGTTTTCCGGTCCAAACTGCCGCATCAGGGAATGGTTGATCTCAAACATATTCATACTGTTGAAGCTGCTGTACAGCCCTTTATAACACTCATAGTTCGTAGCGGAATGAAGCATTGCATCGTTCACCAGACGGTTGTAATCACCGTGAAGCATCTCTCCTAACAGGTAGAAATCCTCCTTTTGTTCCCGGACATGATCGTGCAGCCTGCGCACAAATCCCTCGTCCAGACTGTATGCCACATCCAGACGCAGCCCGTCAATATCAAACTCGTCCACCCAGAATTTTACACTTTCCAGCAGATACCGGATCACTTCCTCATTGCGAAGATTAAGCTTCACCAGATCAAAGTTTCCTTCCCAGCCTTCATACCACAATCCGTCGTTATAATAGGAATTTCCACCGAAATCAATGCGGTAGAACCAATCAGTATAACGGGAACTTTCACGGTTGCGGACCACATCCTGAAAAGCCCAAAATCCTCTGCCCACATGATTGAACACACCGTCCAGCACTACCCGGATACCCGCCTCATGCAGCGCAGCGCAGACCTCCCTGAAATCATCATTGGTCCCCAGACGCACATCCAGCTTTTGGTAATCCCTGGTATTGTAGCCATGGGTGTCCGACTCAAAAACCGGTGACAAATAAATGGCATTGATTCCCAGCTTCTGCATATGGGGGATCCAGTCCTTCACCTTCAGGATACGATGTTCCAGCACCCCGTCATTCTCGAAGGGCGCCCCGCAGAACCCCAAGGGATAAATCTGATAAAATACACTTTCGTATGCCCACATTATGGTATCCTCCTGTCTTGCAAAATCCTTGCAAAAAAATTCTGACGTCAGTAGTCAGGCTTATCTGTCATTTTGTGGATCAAAAATTTCAAGAAATCCACACAATCCACAGAGTTATCCACAACCTAACAATAATGTCATAATATCATAAATTTGATGTCATTTCCACTATTTTGATGTCATTTCCCTCAAAATCACAGCCATGAATCCCAAAAACGTTCTACCCGTTTGGCTATCGTTTCCACATTGACTGTCTCGTAATATTCCCATTCCCTGGGAAAAAGCCTCCTGTATGGCGTTTGTAAAAACCTTTCATCCAACAGGGCGATGATTCCGATGTCATCCACCGTCCGGATCACGCGCCCTGCCGCCTGCAGAACCTTGTTCATCCCCGGATAACGGTAGGCGAAGTCAAATCCGTTCTCCTGCCTGGCGTCAAAAAACTGTTTTAGAAGTTCCCGCTCAAAACATACCTGGGGAATGCCCGTTCCCACGATCACCGTGCCGATCAGGCTGTCGTTCTTCAGGTCGATTCCCTCACTGAAAACCCCTCCCAGCACACAAAATCCGATGAGCGTATGTTCCGGCTCCTCCCGCTTTCGGAAACATGCCAGAAACGCCTCCCTGTCCTCCTCCGTCATGTCGTTGAGCTGCAGGATACACTCTTTCTCCCCGGTGGCATACGTCTCTCTGTAATAATCATAAACATTCTGCAGAAAGCTGTAAGAGGGACAAAACACCATGTAATTACCGTGACGGCCGCGCACGATCTCATCGATATAGCGGGCAATCTTACGGTATTCCTCCTCGGAGCGCCTGGCGTACCTGCTGGTGACGTCATTTGCTATAAATAACATCCGTTTTTCCTGATTGAAGACAGACCGGGCATACACTTCATAGTCCTCCTCCTCTCCTCCCAGCAATTTCTTATAATACTGAATGGGCAGAAAAGTAGCCGAGAACAGAATGCTGCTGCGCCCCCTTGCCATGCACTCCCTGAGATTTTTTCCGGGATTGACACAGAATAGTTTCATTACAAAGCTTCCGTCCTCCTGCATCTGGGTGTATTTTACATAATTTTCATCTACCCGCTCATAGATATCCAGGAAATGGGCGATCTCGAAATAAAAGTCCAGGATCTGCTCCCTGACGGCAAGCCCCGTCTCCTCCTGTTCCTCCAGATAGTCTGACATGGTACTGTAGAGACGCTGCAGCGCATTGACAAAATCATCGATATCCTTCACGACACGGGCAGATTCACAATCCCGTTTGAAAGCCAGCAGCTCCCGGTTACACTTTTCCAGGCGGTAGATCATGTTCTCGCCATACCCCCTGCGCACCAGAAGGGAACCTCCTCTATGGGAAATGCGGGGAGTACCTTCCTTCTCTGTCCGGGAACCCGAAGAAGAGACCGGGACGATCTCCGTATGGATTTCGGCATTGCCCGGATAGGATTCCGGACGGGAGCCACTGCCTTCCAGGAGGGCAGACGCCTCTTTCATGAGATTTTCAGACACATATGTCATTTCAAGTGTCATCTGCCCGGGAACCTCTTTTTTATGCCTTTTTTGCTCTAATTCTGACATGATTGTCTGTTGTATTTCGCGCTTTAATTCCAAAAAACGCTCCTTTAAAAGTGAGGCGCTGTACATCTCTCTGCCGCGCTCCAACAGATTGTGCGCCTCATCAATCAGAAAGAGATAATTTCTCCCCGAACTGTCCCCGAAAAACCGCCTCAGATAGACATGAGGATCAAAAAGATAATTATAGTCACAGACGATCCCATCTGCAAACAGACTCATATCCAATCCAAACTCAAACGGACACACCTGATATTTTATTGCGTACTCCTCAATCTCTTCGCGGCTGAAACGCTCCCTGGAAGTGAGCATATCATACACCGCGTCATTGATCCTGTCAAAATGCCCCTTGGCATAAGGACAGTTGTCCGGATTACACACCGCTTCCTCCATAAAACAGATCTTTTCCTTTGCCGTGAGGATGACGCTCTTAAACTTAAGCCCTTTGCCGCGCAAAAGTTCTATGGTTTCATCCGCCACGGTACGGGTGATCGTCTTTGCCGTGAGATAAAACAACTTATCCCCCATGCCCTTTCCCATCGCCTTGACGGCAGGAAACATGGTAGACACCGTCTTACCCACTCCCGTCGGCGCCTCGAGGAAGAGCTTCTTTTGATGGTATATGGTCTGATACACATATGCTGCCAATTCCCTCTGCCCTTCCCTGTAGGGAAAAGGAAATTCGAGACGGGCGATCGAATCCTGCCGGATCTTTTTCCACTCCCAGCTGTAATCCGACCATTTCCGATACTCCCCGATCAAAGCCAGAAACCAGCTCTCCAACTGCTTAAAGGTAAAATCCTCATAAAAATAACGCATGTTTTCTGTCTCTATATTGCAGTAACTCATGCGTACCCGTATTTCTTTCAGCCCGTTTTGGAGCGCATAGATATAAGCATAGCACTTTGCCTGCGCCAAATGCACTGGCAGGGGCTGCTTCATCCTCTCCACATCGCGGTATGTCCCCTTGATCTCGTCAATGGTTACGCCCTCCCCCGTGTCGATCACCCCATCGGCACGTCCCTCCACGATCAGCACATACTGTTCTGTGGGATAAGTATAGCGCAGTGATACCTCAGCCTGATATTCTGCCCCCATCCTTTTCTGGATCATGCGGTGGATACGGCTTCCCTGCTGCATGGCATCCTCCGGCATCCCCTGGCGCCGGTTGTCAATATCCCCGCAGCGCAGCATGAATTCCACCAGCCCTCTCACGGAAATGCGCACTTCCCCCAGGGGTTCTTCTATATAAGTATCTCCGTTATCTGCCTGTTTGAAATCGAGCTCGGTCTGTTCCACGCTTCCTCCGTCCCATTCCGGATCTGTATTCCTTCCAGGCATCAAACATTACAAGCAAGCCTTTCCGGTATCTTTTTACATCCGATGTTCTTCATCTGCTATTTTCATAGTACCCCCTTCAGGAATCCCCGTCAAATATTATTGAAACTCCGTCATATACTCCCGGAAGCGCAGAGGAAGCATTCCCCGTTGAAGCTCCGCGTTCTGCCGGGCTTCAATGGATATGCTTTTGCAAAATTCCTTAAATAACATCTGATAATCAAATTCCGAAGCCGATCTTTTAAACTGCTGAGAGAGAAGATTTTCCTCCCACACAAGATACCAGGGTAAATTGGCAGGATGCACTCCAAACAATTTACGCACATCGTCATAAAGGATAAAATCCTCCCCGGGAAATCGATCCGCAAAATGTGGCATGAGGAAGGGAAGCAGATTGTTTTTGGGACCGATGCGGGCGTACATCACCCCCTGATCCGATTCTTCAAAACGGGTAAAGCCTCGGAGGTGGCAGTTTTCCCTGTGGGCATTCCTGGCAAGCCGAAACGCCGTATTTACATCCCCGTCAGCCAGATCATCAAAGAGATGCCTTCCCGTACATCCGCGCTTGAGCCCGGACGCAACCGTTCCGTAGACCGCCTGCGCCTTTGCCGGGTCGGGGGATGCCAGCGCCAGGCACAGATCGTAATAGCCCTCCCCGCCAAAGCGGCTGCGGAGAGTGCGGATCACCTTCCTGCAGCGGTTTTCATCCGTTTGCACCAAAATCTCCCTGGCAAAGAGAACCGGTTCGTCATCCAGCGAGAGCATGACTTCCTCCCGGCTTCGACGGTCCTCATATACCCGGTAGACCGCCGTAAAAATATTTTCCAAAGAATCCTGACATCTGTACAGATACATAAAAATCCATCATCCTTCCGAATACCGTCCGACCACTGTCACGCGGAATCTCTATAACTGCCCCGCAGCAGCCTGCAGCCTATCCCCGGCAGTAACCTCCTTCTGAAATATCCCATCATCAAAGAGAGACATCTGGCGATAGGTCATACCGTCGCTGCCAAACATGGTCCGTTCCTTCTTCTCAGTGAGCCCCCGCACGATATAATCCTCATTTAGTCTGACAGGGACCATCATCCGTCCTCCGCAGGTGATAAAATATACTGCCCGTTTCAGCACCACACCGATTTTCTTTAAATCCGCAAATGTCAACTGACAGCTTCTTCTCGCAGCAACGATACGTCTGGCGCTGTTGACCCCCACGCCGGGAATCCGCAGAAGCTTCTCATAGGGCGCACGGTTTATTTCTATTGGAAATTCCTCCAGATGCCGCACAGCCCAGTCTTCTTTGGGGTCGAGCATCACATTAAAAAACGGGCGTTTTTCATCCAAAAGCTCCTGTGCTTTGAACCCGTAGAAGCGCAGCAGCCAATCTGCCTGATACAGCCGGTGTTCCCGCAGAAGGGGAGGTCCCCCGGGGAGCACCGGAAGACATTTGTCATCATTGACACGCACAAAAGCAGAATAAAACACCCTTTTCAAGGCAAATTTCTGATAGAGACTCTCGGACACGTTCAAAATCTGATAGTCCGTCTCCCCTGTCGCTCCAATGATCATCTGCGTGGACTGTCCACCCGTCACAAAGCGAGGCGCATGCCTGTAAAGAGCCAGTTCATTCCTGTTTGCCTCTATGCCGTTTTGAATGTGGCGCATAGGGGTGAGGATCGTCCTCCGGTGCTTATTGGGTGCAAGAGTATGCAGCCCTTCCGCTGTCGGCAGCTCCAGGTTGACACTCATCCTGTCCGCATAAAATCCCGCCTGACGGATGACCTCCGCATCCGCTCCGGGTATCGCTTTTACATGAATATACCCATTAAATCTATATTTAACACGAAGAAGATATATGGTCCGGCACAACAACTCCATAGTAAAGGTCGGATCCTTTATAATACCTGAGCTCAAAAACAGCCCTTCTATATAATTCCGCCTGTAAAACTCCGTGGTGAGGGTGCAGATCTCCTCCGGGGTAAAGGTGGCTCTCGGAATATCATTGGAGCAGCGGTTCATACAATATTTACAGTCAAAGATGCACTCGTTTGTCATCAGGATCTTTAAGAGCGAAATGCACCGTCCATCACCGGAAAAGCTGTGACAGATGCCTGCAGGAACACAGTTTCCCATCGGCTTTGCGGCAGATGTGCCATATCCGTCCGGCGCATTGCGCCGGCTTTGACCGCGCCCTCCCCAGGGTCTGTCGCTCCCACGCCTGTCCACTCCGCTGGAGGTACAGGCTACATCATGCTTTGCAGCCCCGGACAAAATATTAAGCTTCTCCGCAAGGGACATTCCCTCTCCGGGCACCAGATACTCCACGCCATCTTCCTCCAAACTCTGTCAATAACCTGCCGGGAATCCGCCAAGAACATTTGTTCTGTTTTTATATTAGCACATATGTTCTGTCTGCGCAATACTCTATTTTCAAAAATGCTTTAAAAATACTTTAGAAAATACTTGCGGAAAAACTATTGCAAAATCCCCGGAAAAGCGTTTAAATAATATCATAGGATTTGCGCGGACGGTGCCGCCAAACCTCAAAATAATGAAAGGAACTCAGATTATTTTATGTCAAGATTAGTGATTCCCAAGGGCTATCAGTCCCAGCTCAATCTGTATGACACACAGATTGCGATCAAAACTGTAAAAGATTTCTTCCAAAATCTTCTGGCAGAACGTCTTCATCTCCTGCGCGTCTCCGCTCCGCTGTTTGTTGAGCCTGCCTCAGGGTTAAATGACAATTTAAACGGCGTGGAACGCCCGGTACGTTTTGATATCGGCGAGCAGGACGGCGCCGAGGGCGAGATCGTCCAGTCCCTCGCCAAATGGAAACGATACGCACTGAAAAAATACGGTTTTTCCGTGGGAGAGGGGCTCTACACCGATATGAGTGCCATCCGCAGGGATGAGATCACCGACAATATCCATTCCATCTATGTGGATCAATGGGACTGGGAAAAGATCATCCACAGGGAAGACCGCAATTTAAACACCCTGAAAGATACCGTCCGCACCGTGTATCAGGTACTGCGCAAAACGGAAAAATACATGTCCATCCATTATGATTACATAGAAGAAATTCTTCCCCCGGACATTTTCTTTATCACCACGTCCGAGCTGGAGGAAATGTTTCCGGATAATACGCCCAAGGAGCGCGAGTATTACATCGCCAAGGCGAAAGGCGCTGTCTGTGTGATGCAGATCGGCGACAAGCTGGAAAACGGCAAACCCCATGACGGGCGCGCTCCGGACTATGACGATTGGGCGCTCAACGCCGACATCATCGTGTACTATCCCGTTTTGGACATCGCTCTGGAGCTCTCCAGCATGGGAATCCGCGTGGACGAGATCTCCATGCGGGAGCAGTTGGAGAAGGCGGGCTGTATGGAGCGCGCCGGGCTGCCTTTCCACAAGGCGATTCTAAACGGGGAGCTGCCCTACACCATCGGCGGCGGCATCGGTCAGTCCCGCATCTGTATGTTTTTCCTGCGCAAGGCGCACATCGGAGAGGTTCAATGCTCCATGTGGCCGGACGCAGTTAAAAAGGAAGCCGAAGAAAAAGGTCTGCAGCTTTTGTAAGCTGCAGACCTCAGACGGTAGACATTGCCGCTGACCAGGCTTCCCCATTCAGTTCCACTTCTTCATGGGGTATCTCAATCTTAGTCTTAATCAGACAGTCTATTTTGCATTTTTCTTCTTAGCGATCGCCGCAAAGGTCTGAATCCCTTCAAATACAAGGAAGAGCGCCAGCACCACCATCGCCGCCGCGAACAGAAGCTGGAACCAGTCGCCCCACTGTGCGGTTCCGCCGCTCACCATGCCGATCTTTCCGATAATGGTCATCACCAGACTGGTGATGGTAGCGATCAGCATGAATGCCATGGGAATGTAGAACATCTTGTTGTTCTTGCCCGCGTTGCCCAGCCATGCAGCCACCGCCATCAGGGCGATCCCTGCCAGCAGCTGGTTGGCCGCGCCGAACAACCCCCAGATCTGGCTTAAGCTTAAACCTCCCAGCACACATCCGATGACCACCATCAGAAGGGTTCCGGTCAGGGGATAAGCCAGCACCTTGCGGATGCCTTTGGCATCTTTATAAGTAGCTTCTCCTTCCTTCAGGAACAACTCGCTGAACATGAAGCGGCTCAGACGGGTACCCGTGTCCAGACTGGTCAGTGCAAATACAGACACTGCCAGGGTCAGCAACGCGTAAACCGTGCCGTATACAGAGGTCTCGGAAGTGCCAAACATCGTAGCTACGCCTGCCGCAAACGCTGCGGAAGGAGAACCGAACTCACCGTTCGTATAAGCACTGTACACCATACCTACCGCGATCAGAGCCACAATTCCAAGAGCGGATTCGATCAGCATGGAGCCGTAACCGATGGGCTTGGCATCCTTCTCGCTGGCAAGCTGCTTGGAGGAAGTTCCCGTGGAGATCAGGCTGTGGAAACCGGAGCAGGCTCCGCATGCCACTGTGATAAACAGCGCGGGGAACAGAGAACCGATGGAAGTGTTCATGCTCGTAAATACCGGCATATCAAAGGAAGCCGTCCCGGTGATCGCGGCAAAAAAGATACCGAATACCGCAACGATCATCATCGCATAAAGCAGGAAGCTGGACAGATAATCACGGGGCTGCAGCAGGATCCATACCGGCACCAGGGATGCGATGGTGATATAAGCGCCGATCACCACGATCCAGGCTACACGCCCCATGGCAAAGCCCACATTCAGTCCCAGAACCAGCATCAGCACAATGCCGATGATCCCGGCGATGGTCGCGGGCAGCGTCTTTACGCCGAAACGGTTGGTCATCACACCATAAAGGATCGCCAGCGCGACAAACAAAAGGGAAATGATAGCGGTAGTCTCTGTGCCCGCCGGGTTGGTGGTAAAGCCGAACGCGTTGTCGGAGGCAAAGGTTCCTGCCACCACATTCACAAAGGAAGCGATCACCAGGATCAGAACCAGCAGCGCGAAGATGATAAACAGCTTCTTTGCCCTGGAACCCATGGAATCCTGAATGATCTCACCCACAGACTTTCCGTCGTGCCGGATGGAGGCAAACAGGGAACCGAAATCCTGCAGCCCTCCGAAGAAAATACCGCCGATCACACACCATAGAAATACGGGTAGCCATCCGAAAACGGACGCCTGAATCGGACCGTTGATAGGACCTGCGCCTGCGATGGAAGAAAAATGATGTCCCATCAATACTGCGGGCTTGGCTGCGACGTAATCCACGCCGTCCTCCTTCTCCACAGCAGGCGTCTTTCTGTTGGGGTCGATCCCCCACTGCTTTGCAAGCCATGAGCCATAGAATATGTAGCCCATAACCAGCAACGCGATTGCTGCCACGATGATCAAGATAGCAGTCATGTTCATACACCTCTCTTTTGATAAAATTACTTTATATTGCGAAAGAGCTTCCTCAGATCCCTGCCCCGCCTGTTAAAGGACAGCTCTCCTGTGGAAAGCTCTAAAGCAACCACACTGTAATGGCTCCACCCCTGCAGGGTGAAACGATAACTTTGATAATGCTTTACGGAACGGATATGATCCTTTGCCTCCCGGGAGATCTCCTCCGCCAGAATGATCAGCACGATATCACTGCTTCGGTGACTGTAATGGGGTTTTACCCGGGACAGCCCCTCCGTCCACGCCCTCTCGTCCAAAAACTTCACCCGCTCAGCCGTTAATGACCGTTCGGTCGCAAAAAACACATATTCATGGGCTTCCGCCTCCGAAATCTTCGCCCGCCTCACCAGAACATACCTCTCATCGTGGGAGTGAAAGACTGCCTCCGCGGCGAAGGGTGCCGCCGCATGCTCCGTCTCGATATTATAATATTGTCTGTATGACTGTAACAGCGATTCCAGCGCCTCCGAAACCGTCATGCCCGCGCTCACCGTATTTCACCTTCCTATATATTCCTGGCTTGATATGCCTGCTTCATGCGTTGTTGTCTGTCGGTTTCCCGCACACTGCGTCCGGCGCCAGCTCTGCCATACACTCCATCACGATCTTTGCCGCCTTCGTGCCGGGCAGCTCGATCTGCGCCAGCTCTCCGGACTCTCCGCAGATGACCAGATGCTCCATCGGAAATTCTCCCCGGCCGCAGCACAGCTTCGCCGGAACCAGCATCACCCGGCGGAAATATCTGCGGATCCCCGTATAAGGTATGTAATAAGCCTTTCGCATAGACCGGAAAAAGAAATGTCTTTCCCCAAAATAAACCCTGCCGATCTTCCGCCCGGTCTTCCATTCCTCCGCCAGCCCTTCCGGCTCCTGCTCCCCGGAATCCGAAACCAAAGGATAAAATCTCATTCCTTCCACTCCTCCATACAACATCTGACATTTTAGCACATTATTTACCACTTTACAACAGCAAAGTGGTAAATAATTGTGAATCTGTCTATTTCAAAAGCACAAATTTTTCATTTTCATAAGATAAATCATAATTCAGCGTCTCTATAAACCCTTGTATAAGACGGAGTTTTTCTTCCTTCTCCACAATTTTTTCCTGTCTGCTCTGAGGCACCTGCGCCGCCTTGAGCCCGGCTGCCCCTTCCGTCATATAAAGATAATATTCCCTGTCCAGCAGGATGACCGGCCGCTGTCTTCTGCCGTTTTCCACTTCTTCGGTCAGATTGTTCAGATCTGCCTCCATCACCCCATAGACATAAGAATCCAAATCGCTCCAGGTATTGAATGCGGGCGGCATTGCAAGATAATAGGACATGGCCGGAATCCCGCCAAAGAGTATGACCTCCCGCCCCCGCAGCCCCTGCTCCTCTAAGTAACCGGTAAGCCCCGTCATCCATTCCGCGCGCTCCGGGGTCATTTTCACGCCTCGCAGGATTTCATTGTTCTCCACCGTCGCCGTGGCGTTCCGGATTCCCGTGGCCTCCGCAAACACAAACCCTGCCCCAAACAGAACGCTTTGGAACAAAAACAGCGCAAGAAACGCCGTCATCACAGCCTTTGCCGGGAAAGAACAGACGATCAGGCGAAAGCGTTTTCCATATTCCCATACAGGCTTTCCCCCACGGATAAATTGCCGACATTGCCAGAGCGTGTAGGGACAGGCCACAAAGAGATTGTTTAAACTGGGGAGATTTTTATTGTTGCTGCCGATGGATGTCAACAGCACCACCAGGACCACCAGCCCTGAGATCAGCTTCTCCTCCTTCGGGGCATCCGGATGAAAAATCCGCACTGCCGCGACTCCGAGCGTGAGCATCAGGAACAATACCCCCGGACGCTGCATCGGCCCGTAGGTGTGATAGTCCAGCGAACAGAAGCCTCTACCATAAAGCCAGACCAGCATCAGCACGGCGACCGCGCCAAACCAGATATGCAATAGTCTCCAGACAAATTTTCCGCCGCGGGACAACAGTGCCGTATTTGTAACACCTGTTATTTTTAGTTCCGCTCCTGTATTTTTCCGCGCGCGTCCCCGCAGGGCCGCCCACGCCGCTCCAAAGACTGCCATGCCGCCCAGCACGATGATCCCGATCCGCTTTGCCCAGTACAGATTTTCAATATAATCATGAATTAACCCTTCCAGCATGGCTCCGGCCTTGTAATCCGCGGCATTGTCCGTCATGGCAAACAGCCGCAGGATTCCCGCAGCATAGTTGTCAATGCCATATCGGATATGAAGACAGCCCAGCATCACTGCCAGCGCGCACAGATACCCTCCCAGACACCATCCGGTGCAGCGGGCCGCAAGGCGAATCCCCTCACCTGCAATCCCCTGACTGCCTTTTCCTCCAGAACTTTGAGCACCTGCCGCCCTCTCCCCTGCCGCCAGGAACGCATAAACCCACACCGCCACGATCAAAGCTGCCTGAGGCAGATTGGAAAAACGCACGAAAACATTGGCACCCAGGCAGATGCCCGCCCCAAAGAGCCAGCCCATCTTCTCCTCAACAAGCCCCTGATACAGAAAAACCACGCCGAGCAGAAAGAACACATAGGTCAGATAATTATAGAGCAGAGCCGTGGGGCACCAGCAAAGACTGACCGCCGCCATCTCACCGACAAACGCGATCCCGCCGGAGATGCCGAGCCTCCTTGTACAAAACCAATATCCCAGAATTGCCAACAGACTGACAAACAGCCCTGTATAAAGGTTCATCCCCACAAGGGAACCTGCCCCGGGAAGCCCGGTGAGGAAATGCCCTGTCACATTGGCAAGGTAGGTGGCAAACTTCCACATGGATTCCATACGCTCCATATAGACAAAGTTTCCATAATTATATCCCGTGTCCCAAAAGTCCAGCCCCCAATGGATATGCCGCAGCGGATACCAAAAAAGAACTGTCAGCAGCAGGGGTTCCCAAAAGGATCCCGCCGTCTTCTGTCCCCTCCTGTCATCTGCCCTCCGTTTCCTATTCTGCCATTTTCCTGTCCCAACGGTTAATCTGTTATCTGCCATAAATCTGCCGCAGCTCCCAATTGCATGTTATTATATAGTTTATCTATTAAATCCTGTTTTAAGCAAACATTTCGTCCGCTCTGCGGACCGCCTCAAGCAGTTTATTCCAAAGCCTTCCCACACCGGGCAGCCTGCCCAGCAATCTTCCCAGCCCTTTCACGACAAAACTGCGTGCCGCCTCCACAATAACACCTGTTATAAATATGAGACATACTGCTATAAAGGTCCATAGGATCAACTCCGGCACCGACTGAATCCTGTCTGCCCCAAACCACCCCGGCCAGTTGTACCTTAAGCCGATGTTTTCATGGAACAGATACACCCCCAGCACACAGGGCGAGACCATAGCCGCGCAGTCCGCGGTGAACCCCTTATCCCTGCCGTGCAGAAACCACCCGAACAGCCCCACTGCCGCCGCCAGCACAAACAGATGATTATATTCAAAACTGATCTTCAGGATCAGACCGAATTTCCCGCTTTGCAGATACGCTCCCCTGAGCAGCCCCATCTCCAGGAGGGCTGCCGCGCAGCCTGCCGCATACAGCCCGAGACACTTCCACCTGTTTTCCAACAGCCTGATTCCATATTTTCTGATATATGCCGCTGTCAGAAATACACACAGATACCAGATCATATCATACCCCTGCCCGTCCCCCTCCAGCCGGAAAGGGAGAATAGATTTTGTCAGGCAGAATACCCCGAGGAGCATGATTAAAACAAGTTTTAACTGCCCTTTTGTCATTCTTTTGACCGCAGATCCCACAAACGGAAGCAGCAGATAAAAATAAACATACGCGCTCATAAACCAATAATGCCCCATGGACACCGGAAACAAAAGCGTCAGAAAATAATGCGTGTTTACCTCCTTTGCCGGAACGATCCCCAACGCCCATGCCGCCAGCCCCACGCCCACGGAATACATCCAGATCTGCAGATACAGCCCAAGCAGCCTGCCCGGCTTAAAAGAGGATTCACTCAGAAAATACCCGGTGAGGAGCATATAGCAGTTTACCGCCACGATACAGAGCGCCTCCAGCGCCCATGCCGCCAGCCCCACACCGCTCATCTTCGGAGCCGACACATCGCCCAGCAAATTTCCCTTGCCCAGAAAATGCAGCGTCACCACCATCATCATGGCGACACAGCGCAGTTTCTCCAGATTCTTTTGTCTGCTCTTTCCCTTCCCAGTCATCCGCCGCTCCTCACACATTCTTCCATAAAACCGCGGTCCCTGCCGCATCCACAGCTACTATTCTATACTGATTTGCCCTCATCGTCAATGATTCTGTCCGCTGCCCGCGCCCGCCGTCTGTCCGCTGCCCGCGCCTGCCCGATTATCCCGTCTGTGTTTTTTCCAGTTTTAAAAGAAAGCGCTTTCTTTCCATTCCTCCCGCATATCCCGTCAGGCTCCCGTCTGCGCCGGTCACTCTGTGACAGGGTACGATGATCGATACGGCATTCCTCGCCACCGCTCCTCCCACCGCCCGGGCAGACATTCCCGCCAGCCCTCTTTTCCGCGCAAGCTCTCCCGCGACCGCCCCGTAGGTGGTTGTCTTGCCGTAGGGGATCCGGCAGAGGATTTCCCATACGTCCTTTTGAAACGCGCTCCCTGCCAAATGAAGCGGCGGTCGAAAATCCGGCTCCGTTCCCGAAAAATAGATATCCAGCCAATTCCTTGTCTGTTCCAATACAGGCACCTCTTTTTCCTGATATTCCCTTCCCAGACCGCGGGCATAAAACTTTTGCCCCTCAAACCATAATCCCGTCAGCGCGCCCTCATCTGCCGCCAGCAGGATATTCCCAACGGGCGATGTGTAATTAGTTATATACCGCATTTTACCTCTCCGATCTTCTGACATCACTTTCCAAAAGGAATGCCTTGATTTTATTATACATAAACGCCACGGAACATACAACCAATGATCCCGCTTTTGCCCGCGGGAAATGTGATCCTGCTCTGCCACAGATGCCGCTTTGCCCACGGGCAATGTGATCCTGCTCTGCCACGGATGCCGCTTTGCCCGCGGCATCCGAAAGACCCTCACACGAAAAAGGAATCTCCGGTGTTTGGCACAACCGGAGACTCCCATCTTTTCTTTTTGTCAGTTTTCTTTCTATCTTTTTTCTTTCTGTCTGTTTTCCTTTTGTGTGTTTTCTTTAATTTATGTGATCCCGTTCACTGGATCCCCAGATTGGAGTACCCCATCAGGCTCTCGTCCACGGCTCTCGCCGCCTCGCGCCCCTCGCGGATCGCCCACACCACCAAAGACTGTCCCCGGTGCATATCGCCCGTGACAAACACATTCTCCCTGCTGGTCTGATACTTCCCGGTCTCGGTCTTTACATTGGTACGCTCGTTGAGCTCCACACCGAAGGCCTCCGCGATATAGCTCTGGGTTCCCAGAAATCCCGCCGCGATCAGCACGATATCCGCGTCGAGGAGCTGCTCGCTCCCCTCCACCTCCTGCATGTTCATGCGTCCGGTCTTCTCGTCCTTCACCCAGTTTAACTTCACGATCTTCACGGCCTTCAGATTGCCGTTTTTGTCCTTCACAAATTCTTTTACGGTGGACTCATAGATCCTGGGATCGTGCCCGTACAGCGCGATCGCCTCCTCCTGCCCGTAATCCGTCTTGCAGATCTTGGGCCACTCGGGCCATGGATTATTCTCCGCACGCCTGTCGGGCGCCTTGGGCATCATCTCGATCTGGGTCACACTCTTTGCCCCATGGCGGATGGAAGTGCCCACACAGTCATTTCCCGTGTCGCCGCCCCCGATGATCACCACATGTTTTCCCTTGGTGTCCACGAACTGTTTATCCGCAAAGCCGGAATCCAAAAGGCTCTTGGTGTTTGCCTTGAGAAAATCCACCGCAAAATAGATGCCCTTCGCGTCCCTCCCCGGCGCCTTGATGTCCCTGGGATTGGAGGCTCCGCAGGCGAGCACCACCCGGTCAAAATCGTGCAGCAGCTTATCTGCTTTCACATCTTTTCCCACATCGGCGCCCGTGACAAAACTCACGCCTTCCTCCTCCATGATCTTTATCTTGCGGTCCACGATCTGCTTCTCCAGCTTCATGTTGGGAATGCCGTACATGAGCAGACCGCCCACCCTGTCGGAACGCTCAAACACCGTCACCTGATGCCCGCGTTTGTTGAGCTGGTCGGCCACGGCCAGCCCGGAGGGGCCGCTTCCCACCACAGCCACACGCTTTCCCGTGCGCACCTTGGGAGGATTTGCCGCCGCATACCCCTCCGCATAGGCATTCTCGATGATGGCGTACTCGTTCTCCTTCGTGGAGACCGGGTCGCCGTTCAAGCCGCAGGTACACGCCGCCTCACACAGGGCAGGGCACACCCGGGAGGTGAACTCCGGGAAACTGTTGGTCTTTTTCAGACGATTGTACGCCTGCTCCCAGTTGCCCGTATAGACCAGATCGTTCCACTCCGGCACCAGATTGTGCAGCGGACAGCCGCTTGCCATGCCGCAGATCATCATGCCCGACTGGCAGAAGGGTACACCGCACTCCATACAGCGGGCTCCCTGAAGCTGCTGTTTTTCCTTCGGCAGATGCCTGTGAAACTCGTTAAAATGCTTGATTCTCTCCCTGGGGTCCTCAGCGATGCTGACTTCCCTCTTATACTCCATAAAACCTGTAGGTTTTCCCATCCTATTATCCTCCTATTTCCTCGTGTTCGCGTAAAATGCCTCGATCTGTGCCTGCTCCGCGCTCAGCCCCTTCTCCTCCATCTGCACGATGGTCTTTAACACTCTCTCATAATCGTGAGGAATGATCTTTTTGAACTTGGGCAGATACTCGCCGAAGTGATCCAGCACTTCCTTGCCCTTCACGGAATTGGTCAGCGCCACATGCTCCTGGATCATAGCTTTCAGCTCCAGCACATCATACTTGGAGGTAATCTCATGGGAAGAAACCATCTCCTTGTTCAGCCTCTTGTAGAGGTCATTGTTCTCATCCAGCACATAGGCGATACCGCCGCTCATGCCGGCGGCAAAGTTTTTGCCCGTGCCGCCCAGCACCACCACGCGGCCTCCTGTCATATACTCACAGCCGTGGTCTCCCACGCCTTCCACTACCGCGATGGCGCCGGAGTTTCTCACGCAGAACCGCTCTCCCGCCACGCCGTTGATGAACGCCTTTCCGCTGGTCGCACCGTACAGCGCCACATTGCCGATGATGATATTTTCTTCCGCCTTAAACTTGCTCCCCTGGGGAGGATATACGATCAATTTGCCGCCGGAGAGCCCCTTGCCGAAGTAATCGTTGGAATCGCCCACCAGCTCCAGCGTCAGCCCCTTGGGAATAAACGCGCCGAAGGACTGTCCGCCCGCCCCGCGGCAGAGCACCCGGTAGGTATCCTCCTCCACGTCGTCCCCCAGCTTTTTGGTGATCTCGCTTCCGAGAATGGTTCCGAAGGCGCGGTCGGTGTTTGCCACATCCACCTCGATGCTGCGTTTCTGCCCGGCGGCGATCGCCTTCCCAAGCTGCTTTAACAGCACCTTCTCATCCATAGTCTTTTCCAGCTCGAAGTCATACACCTGCTTCGCGTCAAAGGTCACCTTCTGCCCGCTTCCCTCATAAGGGTTTGACAGGATGGCAGACAGATCCACCTTCCGCTGACGCTCGCTTAAGTTTTCCTTCACCTTCAGAAACTCTGTGTGACCCACCAGTTCATCCACCCTGTGCACCCCCAGCTTCGCCATATATTCCCGAAGCTCCTGGGCGATAAATTTCATAAAGTTCTCCACATACTCGGGCTTGCCCCTGAAGTTCTTGCGCAGCTCCGGATTCTGTGTCGCCACGCCCACGGGGCAGGTGTCCAGATTACATACCCGCATCATCACACAGCCCATGGTCACCAGGGGAGCGGTGGCAAAACCGAACTCTTCCGCACCCAGAATGGCGGCGATCGCCACATCCCGTCCGCTCATGAGCTTTCCGTCCGTCTCGATGCGCACCTTGTTCCGCAGCCCGTTCATGAGCAGCGTCTGATGGGTCTCCGCAAGTCCCAGCTCCCAGGGCAGCCCCGCGTTGTGGATGGAACTTCTGGGCGCCGCTCCGGTACCGCCGTCATAACCGGACACCAGGATCACCTGGGCGCCCGCCTTCGCCACACCGGCCGCCACCGTGCCCACGCCTGCCTCAGACACCAGTTTCACGGAGATGCGCGCGTCCCGGTTGGCATTCTTCAGATCATAGATCAGCTGCGCCAGATCCTCGATGGAATAAATATCGTGGTGGGGAGGCGGCGAGATCAGGGACACTCCGGGCGTGGAATGCCTGGTCTTGGCGATCCAGGGATACACCTTTCCGCCGGGCAGATGCCCGCCCTCGCCGGGCTTCGCGCCCTGCGCCATCTTGATCTGGATCTCCTGGGCGCTCACCAGATAGCGGCTGGTCACGCCGAAGCGTCCGCTTGCCACCTGCTTGATGGCAGAACACCGGTTCAGACCGTCCTCACCCACCGTGAGCCTCTCCAGATCCTCGCCGCCCTCGCCGGAATTGGATTTTCCGTGGAGACGGTTCATGGCGATGGCCATGGTCTCATGGGCCTCCTTGGAGATGGATCCGTAGGACATGGCGCCTGTCTTAAACCGCGTCACGATGGACTCCACCGGCTCCACCTCCTCGATGGGCACGCCCTTTTTGGGGAAATTAAAGTCCATCAGTCCTCTCAGGTTCCGGATGGAATCCTCGTCGTTCACCAGCGCGGTGTACTGCTTGAACATACCGTAATCGCCCCGCCTTGTGGACTCCTGTAACAGATGGATGGTGGCAGGATTGTAGAGATGCTCATCCGCCCCGCTTCTCGCCTTGTGATGCCCCGGGCTGTCCAGGGTCAGATCGTTCTGCAGCCCCAGCGGGTCAAAAGCCTGGGAGTGCAGCGCATCCACCTGTTTCTCGATATCCTTCAGCCCGATGCCGCCCACGCGGCTCACCGTATTGCAGAAATATTTTCCGATCACATCCTGATCCAGACCGATCGCCTCAAAGATCTGGGCGCCCGAGTAGGACTGGATGGTGCTGATCCCCATCTTGGAAGCGATCTTTACGATACCGTGCAGCACCGCGCTGTTGTAATCGTTCACCGCCGCATAATAGTCCTTATCCAGCATATGATTCTCGATCAGCTCCATGATGGATTCCTGCGCCAGATAAGGATTGATGGCGGACGCGCCGTATCCCAGGAGGGTGGCAAAATGATGGACCTCCCTGGGCTCGCCTGTCTCCAGGATCAGAGCCAGACGGGTGCGCTTCTTGGTGCGCACCAGATACTGGTTCAGCGCGGACACGGCAAGCAGAGAGGGGATCGCCACATGGTTCTCGTCCACGCCCCTGTCGGAGAGGATCAGGATGTTCACACCGTCCCGATAAGCTCTGTCCACCTCCACAAACAGTCTGTCAATGGCCTTCTCCAGGCTCGTATTCTTATAATAAGTGATGGGCACGACCTCCACCTTGAAGCCGTCCTCCTTCATATATTTGATCTTCAGAAGATCCGTGTTGGTGAGGATCGGATTGTTCACCTTCAGCACATTGCAGTTGGAGGGCTTCTCCTCCAGCAGATTTCCCTCCGGCCCGATGTAGACCGTGGTGGAGGTCACGATCTCCTCGCGGATGGCGTCGATGGGCGGGTTGGTCACCTGGGCAAAGAGCTGCTTGAAATAATGGAACAGCGGATGATAGGTCTTGCTCAGCACCGGGATGGGCGTATCCACACCCATGGCCGCGATCGCCTCCCCGCCGTTTTTCGCCATGGGCAGAATGCTGGTCTTTAATTCATCGTAGGTGTAACCGAACGCCTTCTGCAGCCTCTGGCGCTCCTCGGCGGTATATTCGGGCACTCTCTCGTTGGGGATATGCAGATTCCTAAGCTCCACCAGATTGCTGTCGAGCCATTCGCCGTAGGGCTGTCTGGAGGCATAGGTCTCCTTTAGCTCCTCATCGTCGATGACCCTTCCCTTTACCGTATCCACCAGAAGCATCTTGCCGGGGCGCAGCCTCTCCTTTACCTTGATCTTGGTGGGATCGATATCCAGCACCCCCACCTCGGAGGAGAGGATCAGCGTGTCATCCTCCGTGATCATATATCTGGAGGGACGCAGCCCGTTTCTGTCCAGCACCGCGCCCATGATATCTCCGTCGGAGAAAAGAATGGAGGCGGGACCGTCCCAGGGCTCCATCATGGTAGCGTAATACTGATAAAAATCTCTCCTGGTCTGGGACATCGCCTTATTGTTCGCCCAGGGCTCGGGAATGGTGATCATCACCGCCAGGGGAAGATCCATCCCGCTCATCACCAGAAATTCCAGCGTGTTGTCCAGCATGGCGGAATCGGATCCGGTCTTGTTGATGGCAGGCAGCACCTTGTGGAGCTGCCCCTTCAGATACTCGGACTCCATATTCTCCTCCCGGGCGTGCATCTTATCCGCATTGCCCCGGATGGTATTGATCTCACCGTTATGTACCATCAGACGGTTGGGATGGGCGCGCTCCCAGCTGGGATTGGTGTTGGTGGAGAAACGGGAGTGCACCATGGCGATGGCGGACTCGTAATCCTCACTCTGCAGATCCGCGAAAAAGGTGCGGAGCTGTCCCACCAGAAACATTCCCTTATATACGATCGTCCTGCTGGAGAAGGACACCACATAAGTGTCGTCCGTGGACTGCTCGAACACACGGCGCGCCATATAAAGCCTGCGGTCAAAGGCAAGCCCCTTCTCCACATCCTCCGGCTTTTTCACAAAGCCCTGCATGATATAGGGCATACATTCCACCGCCTTGTGCCCCAGCACATTGGGGAAGGTGGGCACCTCTCTCCAGCCGAGGAACTGAAGCCCCTCCTTCTCCACAATGATCTCAAACATCTTTTTCGCCTGATTGCGGCGCAGCTCCTCCTGGGGAAAGAAGAACATCCCCACGCCGTACTCTCTCTCTCCTCCCAGCTCAATGCCCAGAGCCTTCGTCACCCGGGCAAAAAATTTATGAGGGACCTGGGTCAGGATCCCCACGCCGTCTCCGGTCTTGCCCTCGGCGTCCTTGCCCGCCCTGTGCTCCAGATTTTCCACGATCTTCAGGGCGTTCTCCACGGTTGCCCTGCTCTTCTCTCCGTTGATATTCACACACGCGCCGATACCGCAGTTGTCATGCTCAAAACTTTCCCGGTAGAGAGGCGCCTGCACTGATTCCCTTTTTACGTCAAACATCTCTGTTCTCCTTTCCCATTCCGTAATAAAAAAGGTCGCAAAGGAACTGTTTTCCGCTCCTTTGCGACCTTGTGACTACTATACACCTTTTTTGCCCATCTGTAAACAATTATTTTTTGGAAATTGTCAGACTATCTGTCAATTCATCGATTTGTTTGAAATAAACAATGCGTTTTGTGAATTGTTTCCGTTTTGTATCTGTTTTTGAGCAATATCCAAATCTTTTAAAATCCCCAATCCACCCGCCTGTCATCAAACAGACAATTATACTGGAGGATGCGATACTCCAAAAATTCACTGCCGTCACCGCTCCAGTTATGATAATTTCCCCCGCTGTCCACATACCCGTTCACCGTGATGATGGGATATTCCTCCCTGAGCTCCTCCAGATAAAGGAAATAAGGCGATAGGGGAACCCCTGCCGTGCGGAGCAGCAATCCTCCCAGATAATTCATACTGATATCGTACCCGTCCGCCTCCTCAATGTCATAGTTTGCCCAAATGACAAAAGGGGTTTTGTACATATTCATCCGTTGTTCTATGTCGAGATTCGGGTCCGTCCCGTCCCCATTCACAATTTTATCCGACAGCCATGGCTGGTGGTCGCCAAACATACAGATGATCACCTTTTCATCCTGTTTCTCAAAATACTTCACCAAATCTTCAAACGCCTCGTCGGAAATCTTGATCAAAGTCAGATACTGATCCAGGGCAGCATCCTGCATTTTTTCCGACTGCACTTCGTAGGGCGCGTCTGCCCCTGAGTAATCACCGTGATTCTGCATGGTCAGATCCCACACAAACAGTTTCTCACCCTCCGCCCTGCTCTCATAAAGCTCGATTACCGTCTGATAAGTCTCCGCGTCGGACACGCCGTGATGAATCACCTTTTTTCCTTCAAAATCCTCCTTCCACAGACAGTTGTCAAACCCCAGATAGGCATACACCTTATTTCTGTTCCAGTTCGCCGCCCGGTTAGGATGCATGGAATATGTGACATAACCGTATTCTTCCAGCCGGCTGACAAGAGATTCCGTGGGTCTGCTGATCCCCTGCTGATACGGATAATAATTCGCGGGGAAAAAAGCCGTGCTGCAGCCGGTGAACACTTCAAACTCCGAGTTTGCCGTGCCTCCGCCCAGAACCGACGCATTCACATATCCCTTGACCGTATTCTCCTCCAACGAATGCCAAAAGGGCATATTGTCCATATTCAGCTCCAGCCCCCCCAGCACCGACAGGTCGGAAAAGCTTTCGTTCATGACCAATATGATATGCGGGAGCTCCAAATCTTCCTGATCTCCCGGCACTGTCTCCCGCCCGGCTGCCGCAGCCAGAATCTCCTCCGCCGCTGCGGCCGTATATCCCTTTGGAGGAAGAATGCGGGAATTCTTCAGATCGATAAAGGTTCCCACCAGATACCCGTCAAAAGCATAGATCAGGTCGTAGGAGATACCGCTTAGTTCTTCCCCTGCAAAGCCCACACTCTCTAAAAAGTCCGTATACACAAACTTTGCATAGCCGGATCCCACAAGGAGGGCAGCCGCCGTGACCGACACCGCATAGGAGAGCGCCTTTCTCCAAAGCCAGCCTTTCCTGCGCGCGCTCTTTCTCTGTCTTCTCTCCTCCCTTCCGGCTCCTGTCTGCAGCCCGAACACTGCCACCAAAAGCGTGATCCCCCACACAAAGGCGAGATGATCGTCCGGCACATAACTGTAAGTCCCCATCACCTGCACCGCCGTGCCTGCCGCCGCAAAATCATTCATGCGCAGAGGCGTCCCCCGATACAGGCAAACAAAATAATTGGCAGAATACAGAAGCGTCAGGACCACATTGGCAGCCGTTATGGCAAATGCCGGGGAATGCGTGAGCAAAAGGGCGGAGATTTCCAGCGCCAGCATGATGCCGATATTCCATTTCATGGCGATGGGAAGATAAAACAGCTCCTGATAATTCAGCATCTCCAGTCTGCTCCCCAGCACCAGGGGCGCAGCCGCCAAAAGCACGATCCCCGCCGCTCTGCGGAACCTTTTATCCTCCGGCAGCCCGAACATCACGCCCAGCGCCGTGACGGCGCACAACACAATTATTTTCACGGCTTTGCCAAAGGGCATGACATCCCGATAACAATACCGGCTGACCATCTGGGTATCCGGCATTTCCTCTCCATGCAGCAGCGTCCCATTCTCCGGAAGATGATATTCCTTCCCGCACACTCCCAGGGCAGGATATTCTCCCGCGGAGGAAGGGCTGGTTATCAGCGTCAGATAATACGTTTTTCCGGGAGACACCTGCAGATTGACATCCACATCCGTAAAGGCGCCGTCTGCAATTTTGTCAAACCCCAGCTCCCCGTCAAAGAGAGCTTCCCTCTTCCCGTCCGACACCAGTACCCTGACCGTACCGTCTGTCTTTGTCATTCCCTGCTTACTCATGAGAAAACTGAGCGATGCGAGGTTTTTGTGAGACGGCACAAAGGTCTGGGTGAAACTGTTTGCCCCGTCCTCCTGCGCCACCTCATAGGAGTCTTCCCCGGAGAGAAAACTCTCCTCTTCCTCCCGCATGACGCCGCTCCCAAAGTACAGCGCCATCTCCGCCGCAAACAACACAAACCCTGCCAGGATCCTCCATCTGTGGTGATAAAAGCACTCTTTCACCCAATGATATATTCCCGAGGTCAGTTTGTTTTCTGCCAGAAAGCTTCTCAAAGGTGCCAGCGTAAGCAGCATAGTCCGCCTATATCCCGCAAGTTCCTTTTCCGACATATACTGTTCCGTGATCTTTCGATGTTCCTCTTTGTCCCGCGCCCGGTTCTCCCGGTCCTCCGAGTACCCGCCGCCCTCATAGGAGGACACGGTGCTCCCCAGATAGACCATCCTGGCGCCCGCCCGGTAAAAGCACCAGAGAAAATGGTCGTAATCCGCCCGGATCCGGTACTCCGGATCATAGGGTTTTTCCCTGCACAGCCGCGCCTCATAAAAACAGGACTGATGACAGGGAATATTCCGGTAGCAGGCAAACCCGTCTATTTCCCGGGGAGCGGCGATCCGTACCCCGTTGCGCGCGCCATAGGTGTCTCCATAGAGCACCAGGGGGCTGTCGCCCTTTTCCTTTTCAATGCGCCCGGCGACCCGTTCCAGCACCCTGTCATCATATAAGAGATCCCCGCAGTTTAAAAAGAGGATATATTCTCCCCTTGCAGCTTTCACCGCCTGATTCATGGCATCATAAATTCCCCTGTCAGGCTCTGAGATAAGGCGGATGCGCTCATCCTGCAGAAGCGCCTCCACGGACCCGTCGCTGCTGCCCCCGTCCTTCACCACGATCTCATAATCCGCATATGTCTGACGCAGCACACTGTCCACGGTCTTATTTAACTTTTCGCCCGCATTCAGCGCAGCCACAATAACAGAAAACTTCACTTCTAGTACCCCCATTCGACCGTGTTATCGTCAAACAGATAATTATACTGCAGCATGCGGTAATCCAAAAATTCCGTGTTCTTCCCGCTAAAACCCTGATAGTTTCCCTCCCGGTCCACATAACCGTTCACCGTGATGATCGGATACTCCGCACAAAGTTTCTCCAGAAAATGAAAGTACGGCGATCGGGGAATCCCGGCTGTCTTCATCAACAATCCTCCCAGATAATTCATGCTGATATCGTAATCCTTCGCCTCGTCAATATCATAATTTGCCCAGATGACAAAGGGCACCTTATATTTGTTGAGCATGCTTTCCGATGCCGGACCTCCCTCGGTCCCGGCTTCATCCACGATCAGATCGGAAACGCTGGGCTGATGATCCCCAAACATACAGATCACCACTTTTTCATCCTGCCCCTCAAAATATTCCACAAGGTCTTCAAAGGCTTCATCGGATATCTTTATCAGCGATAAGTATTCGTCTACCTCCGGTTCCTCCAGATTCACCGCCCGCACCGCATAGGGCGTCTCCCCCATGGTGTAGCCCCCGTGGTTCTGCATCGTCAGATCAAACACAAAAAGTTTTTCTCCCGGTTTCCTCTCCTCATACAGCTCTATGATACGGCTGTAGGTCTCCGCATCGGATACTCCGCTGTGAATTTTTTCGGCTCCCGCAAAATCCTCCTCCCACAGCATTCTGTCAAACCCAAAATACCGGTAGACCTTGTCCCTGTTCCAGTTGCCTGCCCGCTCCGGGTGCATGGAAATGGCGGTGTAACCATTCTTCTTCATCTGACTGACCATAGAATCCATCGGCCCTTTAAGCGCCTGCTGGTATGGATAATAATTCACGGAGAAAAAAGCCATGCTGCATCCGGTAAGCACTTCAAATTCCGAGTTCGCCGTTCCCCCGCCAAAAACGGACGCATTCACATATCCCTTGACCGTATTCTCCTTCATGGATCTGAGAAAAGGCAGATTTTCCTCGTTAAGTTCCAGATCCCCCAGCACACGCAGATCTGCCAGACTCTCGTTTAATATCAGGATCACATGGGGTAAGTCTTCGTCTGCCTGCTCCTCTTCGCTCTCCATGCCGGCAAGCAATTCCTCCACATACTCCACGCGATAACCGTCAGGGGGTACGATCCGGGAATTTTTAATCTCAATACAGGAGGCGACCAGATATCCGTTATAAGAGTAGATCAATTCATACGCCCATCCCAGATCATTGTCCGCAAAGCCGATCTGATGCAGAAAGTCCGTGCAGAGCAGACAATAGCCGCCATACCAGACGCTCCCCAGCGCAAGGATCCCTGTCACGGCATAACCGATAAGTTTTCTGCACCAATAGCTTTTGTCCCGGACCATTTGTTTTCTTTTTTCTCTCTCAGCCCTGCCCATGCCGGTCTGAACACCAAACACTATGAGCAGCAGAAGCATTCCCCATATCATTGCCAGATGGCTGTTGGGTGTCAGATCATATTCTCCCACCACCTGCGCCGCCGTACCCACGGCGGTGAGATCATTCAGCCTCAGGGAGGTTCCGCGGTACATCAACATAAAATAATTGGCGGAATACAGCGCAGTCAGCAGGATATTGGTCAGCACAACCGAAACCGCCGTGGAATGAGTAAGAAGCAGCGCCGCTCCCTCCATCGCATACATCAGACCCAGATTCCACCCCTTTGCCATGGGCAGATAAAAGGCGGGATTGTAGTTTAAAAGCTCCATCCTCCAGCCCAGCACACAGGGAGCCGCAAGCAATAACACAACGCCTGCCGCTCTCCGTATCTTCCCGTTGTCCGGCAGCCCAAACATGACGCCCAGCGCGGTCAGCACGCAGAGAAAGACCGCCTTCAACGCTCTCAAGACCGTCAGCACGTTTCCGTAACGGTAGCGGCTCACCAGATGCTGTCCCGGCAGCTCTTTGTCCTGGCTGAGGCTTCTGCTCTCCGGCAGACGGTAATCCGTGCTGCATACGCTTAACAGCGGATACTCCCCCCTGGAGGAAGGGGCAGCGGCGATCTTCAGATAATAGGGCTCCTTTCGATGAAGTCTTAAGTTTACCTCCACATCCGTAAAGGCGCTGTCCGTGATCTCCGAGACACTTTTGGTCTCCTCAAAGAGCTTCTCATGGGCACTATCCTCTACGGACACCGTCACCTGCCCGTCCAGGGTTTCCATATCGGACAGGACCATCCGGAAACTCACCGACTTTAATTCCTGATACTGGGGAACAAACTCCTGACAGAGGACGGGGGCAGACTCCGACAGCGCCACATCCCACGATCCTTCCCCGCTGAGAAAGTGGACCTCATCCTCCCGCAGGGCGCTTCCCGCACCGAAAAAAAGAAAAAGCTCCGTCACCAAAAGCAGAAATCCCGCAAGCATTCTTCCTTTGTGATGTTGAATATAATCGGACAGCCGTTGTGATAATTTCATCCGGTTTCCCCCGGGTCTTCTGCGACCCTAAAACACTTGTTTTCTCTTGTTCATCGCCCACAGACAGATCACTGCCGGCACACAGAACAAAATACAGACAGGCCAGCTGACAAACGCCGTGTTCACGATGGGCGTATAGGTCAGGCAGTACACCGTGCAGTTTGCCGCCGCATGTACGGCAACCGCCATTCTGAAATCGCCAAAATATTCATAGGCATAGGCGATCAGACAGCCTACCAAAAAAGCGTACACGCCCTGCACAAAATTCATATGATACGCCCCGAACAAAGCGGAGGAGACCAATAACGCCATCTTGGGATTGATAAACCGTCTCAGATAATTGTGAATGATCCCGCGGAACAGCAATTCCTCCGCCACAGGCGAAACGATGCTGTATGCCAGAAGCCCCAAAAGAAAACTTCCGGAATACTGATCCGCACGCACCATCTGATAGGCGGCGGACTTGTCCACCACCCCCAGAAGCTCCAGCAAGAGATTCAGCCCCAGAACACTGCACACAACGGCACCCGCAAGCAGCAGACAGCCCGCCGCGCCTTCCCTGCGCAGATGGCTCAGTCTGGTTTCTTCCTTCGTCTTGGCGATCAAAAGAAGCGCATTGGAACGGATGGCGATGGCGCCTCCGATAAAGCCCAGCGCCGATTTGATCGTGCTCTGATTGCCGGTAAAGACATAACTGCCCTCCGGCGCCCCGTCCCGCACGAACAGGAATTTATCCAGCACTGGGAAAACGCCTGCATCCCAAAGCTGCACACAGAGAAAATCCACCGCGTAGATCACCATATTCCGCACGATCATAAACAACAAAAATGAGTAGAGCATCACCCAGATCCGCTGGAAATTCAGCCCTCCCGGCGCTTTCTCCCCCTCTGCTTCCTCCACTCCGCGCAGAAGGAATTTCTCCAGTTCCTCCACGCTCCGCACGATATAATCTGCCTTTGCCTCCTTGAGCTCCTCCATGCCGCCAAAGCCATAGGTCACACCCACACTCTCAATCCCCAGCGCTTTCGCGCCTTCCACGTCATAGCTCCTGTCCCCGATCATATAGACCTGTTCCTTCTGTATGGGCTTACCGTCAAAAAGGCGGTTCAGCGCTTCCCTGACCACCTCGTCCTTGTTCTCTCTGGTTCCGTCCAGTTCACTGCCCACCACCACGGCAAAATATTTCTTCAGATCAAAATGTTCCAGGATCCGGTCCACGAAAACCTGAGGCTTGGAGGATGCCACCGCCAGAAACATCCCCTTGGACTGCAGGGTGTGCAGCAGATGGGGAATTCCCTCATACACCTCGTTCTCAAAGATTCCCGTGTCCCGAAAACGCTCCCTGTACTTATCCACCGCCTCCTGCGCCTGGGCGTCATCGAAACCGTAAAATTTCTTAAAACTGTCCCTTAAGGGCGGTCCGATAAAGGGCTCCAGCCTGGCAGGATCCGGCTCATCGATTCCAAAATGTTTCAGTGCATACTGCACACAGGTTGTAATGCCCACTCTCGGATCTGTGAGCGTACCGTCCAAATCAAACAACAGATATTTTTTCATCCGAAAAACTCCTTTAAAAACTTCTTATCCTGTCTCCGTCATCCACGGTATTTTCAATTCTGACAATGCGCACGTCATAGCCTGTCGTATCGTTCACCTGCACATGCGCCGTCTCCCCGGCTTTCTTCCCCAAAAGCGCCTTCCCCAGCGGTGATTCATTGCTGATCAGCCCTTCCAGGGAATTTCCCCTCACTGTGGTGACGATCTTGTAAACTTCCTCGCTCCCGTCGTCCAGAAAGGCGACCGTCACCGTATTGTTGATCCCCACCTCGTCCTCCGCCGAGTCCTCAGAGATGATCTTCGCCGTCCTGATCATTCTCTCCAGATACCGGATGCGGCTCTCGTTCTGATTTTTCACCTTCTTGGCGGCATGATACTCAAAATTTTCACTCAGATCCCCGTGTGCCCGGGTCTCCTTCACATGCTCCAGCGCCTCGGGCCGCACCACCAGTTTGCGGTACTCTATCTCCTCTTCCATCTTCTTAATGTCGCTTGGCGTCAGTTCGTCGTACATCTTTTCCTCCTATATCTGAATGCCGCAGATCACTGCCGCGGACAGAATGATCTGTATGATCGCAAACCGGTATACCGTCTGCGTGTTGGACCATCCCCAAAGTTTTCTCACATGGTCGTGCAGCGGGGTCCTCGTATTTTTCAAAATATGAATTTTCAAGAACCGCAGAAGCGCCACCTTCAAAAGACCCAGCCCGCCGTCCAGGATCAGCACAAACGCCACCGGAATATAGAGCAGCGCACAGCCTGTCTTTAAAATGGCGATGCTGATAAACAGCCCTATGGCGCGGCTGCCCGCATCTCCCATCATCAATTTACTGGGGGTCGCATTGAACCACAGATACCCCAGTATACACACCACGAAAAGCAATATCGCAAAAGAAAATTTCTCCGGCCTGTCCTTGATCCGGTTAATGAGATAAATGGTCATGAGTGTGATGATGGCGAGCGTGCCTGACAGCCCGTCCACTCCGTCGGCGCAGTTCGTCACATTCACGGACCCCCACACCAGGATGATCGCAAGCAGCGCGAACACCACCGGATGCAGCACAAATTTTACATGAAAAAGCGCCAGTTCGACCACGCCGGAATTATATTTCAGGAAAGTCATCGCCACCAGAGCCGCCACACACAGATCCAGAAATCCCTTCCTGTATTCTCCCCAGGGTTTCTCGGAGGCATCGTCAAAAAAGCCTGTGAGCATGGACATGATAATGAGGATCAGATAGATCGCCAGCTCTGCCTCCATGGGGATAAACAGCACCGATGCCGCTGCAAACACCAGCACAAACACAATGCCTGCCCCCCTGGGTTTGCCCGCGGAAAGCTTTCCGTCGTGGGCGAACTCCCTGCCTCCGTCCTTGGGCAGACGATCACTAAGCTTTGCCGTGGCTGTCACGGTGGCGAGAAACGCAAACAAAATTCCGGCAAAAGCGTACAGACTGCCGGGTGCCCCCGGTAAAAAACGATAGATCATGACACTCTCCTCCCAGCGTGTATCTTATCACAAAAAAGACTTTGGCGCAATCCCGCCTCCCGGGCTGCCATCCCGTTTTCATCGGTCTCTCTGACTGCCGTATTCCTCCAGGATCTCTCTCGAGGCGTTTTCCACGGCTTCCCGCAGCCCGGCAGCCGAGAGGCGCAGCGCCCCCGCTCCCCAGATGATCATCTGTTCCAGCCGGTCTGATGTGGCGACCGTGATCTGATATCTTTCCGCCATCTCATGCACTGTCTTCTCGATATAGGCGTCCGCCGTCTCCGCCTCTTTGGTATAGACCACATAAATGTTATGATGTCTGGTCACACTTCCGGGATTGCCCTTGACCTTATAGGCATCAAAGACCAGAATCAGCGTCCCTCCCACACAGCCCTGATAATTACACATAATGTCGATCAGACGGTCTCTGGCGCTGTCAATATTGACCCGGGACAGCTCCCTCAGATTCTCCCAGGCAAAAATGATATTGTACCCGTCCACCAAAAGACAATTCTCCCTGGGAGTCTGCGTCTTTCTCCGGGCATCTCCCCGGGCGGCGTTTTCTCCGCCCTGATAACCCTCGCGGCGGGTGACATGATACCTTCTCCTGCGCCGTTGATCCTCCCCGGGGCTTTTGTAGGTCTGTCGGAAGATCGCATCGATTTCCTCCTGGGTGATCACGGAAGAAACCGTTCTTTGGGACAGATCCTCCGCCGCCGGGACGGCGCACCCGCCATCCTCCGGCATCTGCTCCATTCCATCCTTTACCAGCCGCAGGATCTCTCCGGGCAGCTCCACATGAGCGTACTCCGGCACCTTGTCCCACGCTGCCACAAAGCCTGCCCCATGGGAGCAGAACACGGAACCTGTGGGATTCTGCACATCCGCCTCCGGATCATAGCCGATCCGCTCCACGACCTTTTCCGCGTTGTGACAGGGCGCATACCCGTCCGGCACACAGGACAGCTGCCCCTCGCCGTGGGTATAGGCGCTGACCTCCCTCTGATAATCCCGCATGCACGCCACGGGGGCGCGTCCCGTGAGAACGGCTCTCTCCCCCTGCACTGCCGGCGCGTCAAAACTTCCATTCATGCGCTGTATATCCGACATGGCACGCCCCAGATACTCTCCGGGCAGCTCCAGGACAAAGGAAAAGACCGGCTCCAGCAGAATGTTTTTCGCGCTCCTAAGCCCCTGTCGGACTGCCCGGTAGGTCGCCTGCCTGAAATCTCCGCCCTCCGTGTGCTTCACATGGGCTTTTCCTGCCACCAAAAGGATACGCATATCTGTGACCGGCGATCCCGTGAGCACCCCCACATGGACCTTTTCCTCCAGATGGGTGAGGATCAGACGCTGCCAGTTTTTATCCAGAACGTCTTCACTGCACAGACTCGCAAACTGCAGACCGCTGCCCCGCTCCCCGGGCTCCAGCAAAAGCTCCACCTCCGCATAGTGCCTGAGGGGTTCAAAATGTCCGATACCGACGGACGGGGCGGCGATGGTTTCCTTATAGACAATGTTTCCCTCCCCAAAGGCGACCTCCAGACCGAAACGCTCTGCGATCAGTTTCCGGAGGATCTCCATCTGTACCTCCCCCATGACCTGAGCGTGAATCTCTCTTGTTTCCTCCTGCCAGACAAGGTGCAGGAGAGGCTCTTCCTCCTCCAGCCGGCGCAAAAGCCCCAGCGCCCGCACCGCGTCTTCTCCCTCCGGCAATTCCAGCCGGTAGGTCAGCACCGGCTCCAGAACCGGCAGCCCGTTGACATCTTCCGCGCCCAGCCCCTGTCCCGCAAAGGTCTTGTCAAGCCCCGTCACGGCGCAGATCTCTCCCGCGCCGACCCTCTCCACCGCCTCATAGCCCGTGCCGTTATAGAGGCGCAGCTGATCCGCCTTCTCGCTGAAAACTTCCTCTTCCTCCCGTGCCGAGGCGGCATTGTCCACCGGCATCCTGACACGGAGTTCTCCCCCCGTGACCTTCAGATGCGTAAGCCTCGCGCCGGACGCATCCCTGGAAATCTTATAGACCCTGGCGGCAAACCGCTCCGGATAGACCGGCTGGGGCGCATAGACCAGCAATCCGTCCAAAAGCGCCTCCACGCCCTTCACCCGGAGCGCGGAACCAAAATAACAGGGAAAGATCTTTCTGCATGAGACCGCCTCCCGGATCTCTTCCTCCGTGAGCGTTCCCCTCTCCAGATAGGCTTCCATCAGCCCTTCCTCACAGGTGGCGATCTCCTCACACAACGCCTCTCTCTTGCGGGGGCTGACGCCTTCCCCGGCTCTGCCCTCCGGAAGCGGCCCGGATGCCCTGTGGTAAACAAACCCGGAAAAAGCCACACAGTTTTCGTCCAGGCGGCTTTTGATGTCGTTGAAAAGACGCCCGCCGTCACTGCCCGGCTGATCCATCTTATTGACAAACAAAAAAGTCGGTATCCCGTACCGCTCCAACAGTTTCCAGAGGGTGCGGGTATGCCCCTGGACACCGTCTGCCCCGTTGATCACCAGCACCGCATAATCCAGGACCTGCAGCGTCCTCTCCATCTCCGCCGAAAAATCCACATGCCCCGGCGTGTCCAAAAGGATGAGTTCCATTTCACGCCACCGTACCCTCGCCTGTTTGGAGAAGATGGTGATCCCCCGTTCCCGCTCCATCGCAAAATGATCCAGGAAGGCATCCCCGTGATCCACCCTTCCGGGTTCTTTCAGCCGGCCTCCCAGATAGAGTATACTCTCTGCCAAAGTGGTCTTGCCCGCATCCACATGTGCGAGAATACCCACCACCAGTTTTTTGTCCCGATATTCCGCCAAACCTCATACCTCATAAAAATTTATTCATCAAAACACTTATCAATCTTTACCAGACGAAACTGCCCGGATCCCCCCACTATATCATAATCCATCCGGCTGCCGCCCACAGAAGATGCCGTTTCCCCGCACGCCTCCTCCAATCGCTCCAGATCCTCCTCCTGCAACAGATACAGCGCGTCCCCGTCACAATTTTCCCAGTCAAAGTCCTGGGCATTCATATAATGATATCTCTCGGAATAAGGAAGCAGCTTTCTGCCCCCGGTGACATCGGTCAGCCCCTGATAATAGAGCGCGTCGATCCGGCATGCGTACTGGGTAAGGATCTCCGCCATGGAGAGATTAAACTGCCAGCCCATGTTTCCTGTGATATACAGCCTGCCCTCGGCATCCTCCCTCTCGTCCGCCTGCCGCACGGCTTCCAGAAAATCCCCATTATAATATTGTGCCGCCTCCTTCGGATACACGGTGAAATAGCTTCCCAGAAAGAGCAGCGCGCACACACCGTAAATCGCCGCCACAGCGATATAGTATTTCCGGTTTATGTCTGCCAGCCTGCATATTGCATACGCACAGACCAGAATGAGCGGGAAAAAGATGATATTGATCCGGTTGACATTGACCTCGTAGGTGATCATCCCCACCCAGATCCCCGTCAAAAGATAGCCCCAGAGCGCCAGCTTGTCCGCCTGTTTCCTTCCGTCCTTCTCCCGAAACAGATCCCGGGTGAGCCAAACGGTCCCCGCCGCCATAAAAGGAATGCTGATATGATACATCGGACCAAAAGCCGGGATGGCGTTAAACCAATGATCCGGCAGCTGCAAAAAACTGCATCGGATCATTGCCCATATATTTTTGAACAGCTGATCAAAGGAAAAATGTAAAAACAGAATGTCATTTCCGCGGACACTCTCCTCAAAATAACTCAGCGTAAAAGGTCCCAGCTCTACCGTACTCAGCCGGAACAGATTGATCGCCATCACGGCGATCTCCGGCAGTGCCACCGCTGTGAAGATGAGAATAGAGAACAGAATCTCCCGAAAGGAGAAGATCTTCCTGCGCAGCCCCCAGACAGCGAAGACCGCCAAAAAGGGCGCCACGGAATACACGGCGATCCCGTAACAGTAAAAGGTCAGCCCGAAAAACACCATGGACAGATACAGATACCGCCTTTTCTCCATTCCAAGAAGAAGCAGCCAGAACGCCAGCAGAAACACATGGGGAAAAAGATTACAGTCTATGGACCACCGGCTCTGCATAAAATGCCAGGGATTGACAGCCGCAAGCGCCATTGCCGTCAGCGCAAAACGCCCGTCTCCAAGCCGTTTCCCCACAAAATACATTAACGCCACAGAGCCTATGCTGACAAGCAGCATAGGCAGTCTGATCACCCATGTATGAAATCCGAACAGTTTGATAAAAGGAATCATCAGATAGGACAGCAGAACACTCATCTGGCTGACCTGCCAGGCGCTAAAATGCACCGGAAGACTCACTCCAAACCGGTCTGTTCCATACAGGGACAGCGCCCAGGCATCCACGGCTCCCATGGCCTCGTCCTGATTGATCCCGGGCGGCAGACTGCCGAACCCAAACAGCCTGATCAGAACTGCCGCCGCCAGGATGATGCCAAAAGCGATTCTCCGATTCCTCACAGCATCCTTTTCCTGCTTCATCACCCAGCCCTCACCCGTCGTCCAAAAAGATCTGTCACATCCGTTCATGCTATTCTAGCATTTTTTCGGACAAATGGCAAGCCGCCATAAATGTGCCCAAAATCTGTCTATGGCATCCGGGGTCTTACACCGTCCGAGCCTCTGGGGTCTTCACCGTCCGGTATCTGAGACCCTTCACCGTCCGGTATCCGGGGTCTTTCGCCGTCCGGTATCCGGGGTCTTTCGCCGTCCGGTATCTGGGGTCTTTCGCCGTCCCAGTCTCCGTGTCCGCGTCCTCCCGGACCCATTCCTCCGGATCTGCCCATACCCGTACCGCTCCCATAGATGGTCTCCGTCATCTCTACTTCCAGGATCTCCTCACCGGCGGCAACGATGTACATCTGCCCCACCTGTATCTCCCCGCAGCTTAGCACTGCCGAATCAAAATCCTTGGCAGAGACACAGCTCAATAAAACCTGACCTGACGCATCCTTTAATTCCACATTCGTTCCTGCCTCCAGGCGGTTCTCAAAGCTGACCAGGAGAGAGCATTGGGTAGAGTTTCCGCCAAAGTTCTGCGCCATTCCCCGCGCCCCCAGAGCGATGATGCTTCCCCCCGTGACCTCCGCGGTTCCATTGTAATCCAGCGCACCGTTGGCACTGTCCTCAGGTCCATATACCACAATCTCACCGCCGCTCACATACAGACTGCCATTGGAGTCGATCCCGTCGCCGCCCGCATCCACCGTCACTTTTCCGCCGGAAACGGTGATACAGGCGCTCTCATCCGACGCAAAGGGATCTGCGCCAAATCCTCCCTTCTTTCCGCTGCCATCGTTTCCTCCCGCGGCGTTTAGCCCGTCATCTTCAGACTTCACAGAGATTTCGCCGCCTGTGATCTCAATCGTTTGTCCCTCCAGCCCTTCGTAGCTGTTCTGTACCTGAACACTGCCGCCGGCGATCACCAGCTGCGTGTCGGAATGAATACCGTCATCCCCCACATGCAGTGTGAGATTCCCTCCGGCAATATAAGTATATCCTACGGTCTCATCCTCATCATTTCCGGAATGAATGCCGTCTTCCCCGGCGTTGACCACTATGTCACCGCCGGCGATGCGCACACTGTCCTTTCCCTCCACGCCATGTTTTCCGGAAGTGATCTCGTAACCGCCGCTGGCGATCACCAGATCATCTTTTCCCACCAGACCGTTCCCCATAGCCGAGGCCACACTCAGGCTGCCCTCCCCGTTGAAGGTGATGTCATCCCTGGAATAGACAGCCCCGTCTATATTTTGTTCGTCCACTGCCACATAGTCTCCCGTAGTCTCCAGTCTGTTCTCACTGTCCGCCGCGGTGGTCACAAAGACTTTGTCCGCCTGGCTGACATACAGCGCGGCACTGGTTTCGCAAGAGATCACTGCACCATCCATCACCAGCTGTATTTTATCCGTCTTTTCGGCATTCACCACCAGCTGTCCCTGTAACTCTCCCGTCAAAAGATAACTGCCCTCATCGGTGATCGTCACCACGGAACCGTCGATTTCCACACATTCGGAATCGGTCTCTGCCGTATTTCCCAAAAACGTGATCTTCACGCACTGCGATTCATCATACCCCACTTCTCTGTCCCTGCCGCTGAACATATCCGACACATCCAGCGAAGTCACCGCCGCTTTTCCATCTGTCGCGCCGCTCTCTTCTCTGAGGGCGGCATCTGTGGCGTTTTCCGTCAAAGCGGTGCATCCCGTCAACATCACTGCCATGGCAGACAGGATGGAGATGCCCCTTACCGGTCCCATTTTTTTCAGCCCTCTCATCTTCAAGCCCCGACTCCTTTCTTTCCCCTTGCCATTTACTACAACACTCTACAATTATCTACAACTCACATACCGGGCTTTCCACCCGGGAAAGCATGATTTCCAGATTCCCGTTTCTAACCCGCAGTTTGTCGATAAATTCCTTCTCAGACACACCCGCCTTCATCTCCACCTGATAAGTCAGCTTAAACAGACTTCCCATATTGGAGGTCTTCACATTCATCAGCGTATGGCTCCCCGTAAACTCCTCCAGGATCTCCTCAAATACATCGCCATAGTCCAGATTTTCCGGAATGGTGATATGGAGCGTCTTTTTTCTGCCCGAAGCATCCCTTCGCTGGCAGAACCAGTGGTACACAAAGCCAGCCATTCCCAGGATCACGGCAAACAAAGCCGCATATGCGAGATATCCCATACCCGCCACCAGCCCGGCACCCATGGCGAGAAAAATCTCTTCGATCTCCTGCGCGGTTCCGGGAGCGGAACGGAAACGCACCAGACTGAAAGCCCCTGCCACAGCCACTCCGGCTCCCACATTGCCATTGACCATCATGATCACCACGCACACCACCGCGGGAAGCAGGGCTAAGGTCGCCAGAAAGCTCTGACTGTACCCGGATTTATACCCGTGTACAGCCGCCAGAAACAATCCGATCGCCAGCGACACCGCCACACACAACAAAAAATCACCCACTGAGATCACATTCTGCGAAGCATTGTCAAATATTCCCTGAAAGATATTGTTAAGCATATTTTCTTCTCCTATTCTCTCCGTTTTCTTCTGCCTGCATCATCTGCCCGTAAGCTCTTCCGTATTTGGAAAAGCTGGTCTTGAAAATTCCAAGTTCGGACAACAGGCGGCTTAGCCAGAGCGGCATCGCCGATGCGATCTTAATCTCCATCAAAACCTCCCCCGGCTCCAGGATCTCCGTTCCGTAAGCCTCCGAACAGAGCGATAAGTTTTCCTGCCTCCACAAAATATGTTCATCGAAAGTGATCCGAAGGTCCTGTGCCTGTCTGCCGCAGAATGCTTCCCTCTCATAGGAAAGATATACTTTCGGTGCAAGATCCGGATACAGGTGTCTGAAATAATCGATCTCATCCACGATCTGCCCCTGCTGCCCCAGAGGGGTGCCCTTCAACAGATGGTCCATGGCAGCGTGTTCCCCCACACCGATCCTTCTCTTATAGACCACACCTTTGTATTTTTTCTTTAGTTCCAGAAACACCCGGCTGTCATCCCGCGCCCTGCCATAACTTCGCAGGCGGAGCTTTTCCTTGTAGACGGGCGACTCCAGCGAGCGGCGCGCCAAAATATGGTCCGGGGTATCAAAATAGATATTACAGACCAGGCTCTGCCCGAACCTGTCTGCCTCCAGACGATCCGCCGCCTCGCAAAGGATCCGCTCTTTCTGTTTTCTGTCCAGCAGGTATTTTAGTTCATAACGCTTAAAAACATCCTGATAATCCATGCCTTTTCTCCTGTCTTGCTATTCTAAAAGGCATTCTAACGGATGAACCTTAAATGAACTTTAAATTTTGTAGTTTAAATCTAAAAAGAATGTAAAGAAATGATAAAAGAAATAGATTTTCCGTCCTCACTCTGCGCAGTGATGCTTCCCCGGTACTGCTCCACGATGGCTTTGACGATGGACAGCCCGATGCCGCTGCCTCCGGTGGCAGAATTCCGCGAGGCGTCTGTCCGATAGAAACGCTCAAACAGAACATCCTGATTCCCGGGTGCAATACCGCTCTCCCTATCCACAGTATTCCATACCGTCAGACGTACCCTGCCGTTTTTTTTCCCCGGCTTTACCGTCTCGAGTCTGAGCCGTATCTCCCCCTGTGGAGAGCTGTATTTCAAAGCATTGTCCAAAAGCAGGGAGAGCATCCGGCGCAGCCCGTCCTCCTGACCGGCGCAGACGACTCCCTCCTCAATCTCCGCAGTCAGAGTCTTTGCACCGGCGCGGGCAAGGGGCTCGAACATTTCGCCGGTCTGTGCCGCGAGAGCAGAGAGATCGCATGCCCATAGCTCAGGCTTTTCTTCCTCCTCCAGCCTGGAGAGCGCCACCAGCTGCTCGGTCAGCGCCCGCAGCCGCTCCACCTGATTGCGGATGCTCGCACTCCACCGGCTCTCCTGCCCCTCCATCTCCAGGATATCCACATTTGCCGAGATGATCGCAAGGGGCGTCTTGAGCTCGTGGCTGGCGTCTGTGATAAAACGCTTCTGTCTGGCATAACTCTCCTCCACCGTCACAAAAACCTTTCGGGAAAAATACAAGACCAGGAGGAACACGGCGGTCATCCCCAAAAGAGACACCCCCGCACTGGTCAGCACCAGCCCGCGGAAAGCATCCATCTGTGTCCCGCAGTCCACAAAAATAATCTGCACGCCATCTTCCGACGGCTGCCGGAGAAAGCGATAATCTCCCAGAAAACCTGTCCGTTTCCCCTGCCTCCAGATTTGTTTTGCATACTCTGCCGCTTCATCCGTCTCCACCGCCGCTATCCGCCCGGTGTCCACAGATATTACCTCTCCGCTTTCGTCCAGACGCACCGAAAAAAAGCGGGTATCATAGGGTGTCTCCGGAGACATTCCCCGAAATTTTTCCCGCTCCTCCCGGATTGGGGGCGGCTCCATCTCCCCTTCCGGTCTGCGTCCAAAGGGTGTATCCTCCGGAAAATGCCCTCCATTCTCCGCCAGCATATTCAGGATCCTGTCCGCCCGATCGACGACACTTCGATAGCTCGCCACATTCAGGCTGCACACGATCACCGCAAGCACCGCCAATACCGAACACATCGCCACCGTGATAAAATTTCTCCTCAGTCGTCTGATCATGTTTGTCTCTCCAATGTATACCCCTGGTTCCGCACCGCTTTAATCTGCACATCCGCCCCTATGGACATCAGCTTTTTCCTGAGATAAGAGATGTTGACCCACACCACACTCGCCTCTGTGTCGCTTCCGTAACCCCACACGCGCTCCATGAAACGCTCCACACCGAGCACCTGTCCGGCATTTGCCATGAGCATCTCCAGCATCTGAAATTCCTTGTTGCCCAGCCGCACCTTTCCCCCCGGCGCCGCCGCCTCAAAGGTACTCTTGTCCAGCGTGAGATTCCCGCATTTTAACAGATTGTCAACCTCCGTGGGCTGACGTCTGGTCATGGCGCGTATCCGCGCCAGAAGTTCCCGGGTGTCAAACGGCTTGGTGAGATAATCGTTGGCGCCGCCGTCCAGCCCCTCCACTCTGTCATCCACTCCGGATCTGGCGGTCAGAAGCAGTACCGGCACACCGTTTCCCTCCCCGCGCACTCTCCTTAACACCGTCAGCCCGTCCAGCCCCGGCATCATGATATCCAGGATCGCGCCGTCATACTCCTGCCCTTCCAGATAGTCCAGCGCATCCTGCCCGTTATACACCACATCCACCGAATAACAGTGATGTTTTAATATCACGGCGAGAGCATCCGCCAGTTCCCGCTCGTCCTCCGCAAGCAACAGTCTCATCTTTTTTCCTCTTTTCCGCCTTTCGGGAGCAAATCCCGGTTTTCCTCACAGAATCTTGACAAAACAGCCTGTACCCCTTATAGTAAATCTGTGATTCGTTTCTGTAAATAAAAATCATAAAACGCGCCAGGGGAGCACATCGCTGAGATTGAAGCCGGACCGCCACGCACGGGCCGCGCTTCTAACCCTCACTACCTGACCCGGATAATACCGGCGTAGGGAGGCACCGTTCCGGGAAACGACTGTTTTTGTCCGACAGCTTTCCCGGGGTCCGATGCTGTTCCTCCTCGCGAAAACGAAGGAGGAATTTTTATGGATAATTTTTTTGCAGCACCCACCGATGTATGGGGGGATGATGCCGTCATGCTGACCGGCACAGGAACCGGTATCGTCATTGCCGTCATGGCAATTCTGGTCCTGATCGCGCTGTTTGGCTTCGGGCTCAGGAAAAAGGGCGATCCGAAGACCAAAAGCCGCATCACCACCAGGCAGCTCGTGTTTTCCGCCATGGCTGTCGCCCTTGCCATGGTAACTTCCATGATAAAGCTTGTGGACATGCCCCTGGGCGGGTCGGTGACGCTGTTGAGCATGCTCTTTATCGTGCTGATCGGCTACTGGTACGGTCCCGTCGCCGGCATTGCCACCGGCATGGCCTACGGTCTGCTGCAGTTTGTCCTGGAACCGATCTTTTACACCCTGCCGCAGATGCTTGTGGACTATCCCCTCGCCTTCGGCGCGCTGGGGCTGTCCGGCATCTTCCACGACAAAAAGTACGGGCTGCAGATCGGCTACGTCGCAGGAGTGCTCGGGCGGTTTGTGTTTTCCTTTCTCTCCGGCATTCTGTTCTTTGCGTCATATGCTCCCGAGGGCATGAGCGCTGCGGTCTACTCAGCGGAGTACAACGGAAGCTATCTCGCCGCGGAAGGCATCCTGACGCTGGTCATCATCAGCCTCCCTCCGGTTGCCAAAGCCCTGAAGCATGTCCGGAAACTGGTCTCCGAGTGACAAAAGGCTCTGTCACAAAATATCCGGCGCCCTGCCGTGGCTCACTGCAGTCATGGCAGGGTGTTTTTTACGCTTACCGCTCCCCGCTTTCCAGATAAAAAGAATATAGGATCTTCTCCTTCACGGGCATCCCCAGAAGACGCTCCAGCGCCTCCTGATAATATCCAAGCTGTGTCTCGTAACGGTTCCACAGCTCGTCCATCCCCCCGATCACATCCGTCTTGTAATCCAGCAGGACGATCTCCCCGTCCTCGATCCAGAACACATCGATGATCCCCTGGATCAACACATTTTCTTCCTCGGGAAAGCTCTCGGATAGTCTCCGGGCGGCGATCCCCAGCACAAAGGGCTGCTCTCTGTAGAGCCTGCCCTGAAGCGATGCCGCCCACATCCGGTAGGCAAACCCGGATTCCAGAAATCTGACCAGTTTCCCGAAATTCAATGCCTCATAATATTCTTTTGACAACCGGAGATGTTCTCTCTCCTCACACAGAAATTCCATGAGGTCTTTTTTGAGCCTTTCTCTCTGCAGGCAGGTTTGGTACTCCTCATAATTTCCCGGCAGACTGTCAAACTGCGCCCCCAGAATCTTATTAAAATCCAGAAGTTCCATGGCGCGGTGAAAGGCATTTCCGCGCACGGCACCGGTGATCTTTTCCTGTCCGCGGCAAAAAGACGGAATATAGGGAATGACTTCCTTTTCCTCAAAGGCATGATATGCGGCTTCATCTTTCTGTGCCATCGCCGCCGCCTTAAGCTCCGACACCGTGGTCTTGGTATACAGTTTCTTCAGATTTTCATGGGGATACACATAGTCAAGCTGCCGGCGCAGCGCCTCCACGGCGCCGGCATCGGCATAGCGGCGGGCGCTGCGCAATTCCTCCCTGCGCCCCCAGAGCGTCTCCTGCTCCTGCAGAGTATCCAGCTTAAGATCCTCCTGTCCGATCACATGCACCTGCAGCCCGGTGCCGCCCAGGACGGGCAGCAGAAAATCCAGATAGCTCCCCGCTTCCATATAGTCCGGATATTCCAGCCTTTCCTGCGCGTATTCCTTCGCGCTCTCCCACTGCCCGGCAGCGTCCTCTGCCGCCGCGCTTAAGATCAGCTTCTCCTTCGCCCTGGTCAGCGCCACATAGAGAACGCGCAGCTCCTCTGCCAGCCCCTCTTCCCGCAGCTTTTTTGCCAGAATATTCTGGCGCAGCGTCCTGTTGCGGACACGCTTGCGCGCATCCACAAAATTCACGCCCAGCCCCAGATCCATGTCAATGATCAGAGCCCGGCTGTAATCCCGGGTGTTGAATTTTTTGCCCAGCCCCGCCACAAAGGTCACGGGAAACTCCAGCCCCTTAGACTTATGGATGCTCATAATACGCACCACATCCGCATTTTCGTCCAGCATATCCGTCTCGCCGTAATCCACATCGTATTTTTCCAGCTGCTCCATGTAACGCACAAAATGGAACAGCCCGAAATAACTTGTCTTTTCAAAGTCCGATGCTTTGGTAAAAAGCATTTCCACATTTGCCCGGCGCTTGCTCCCGGCGGGAAGCGCCGTCACATAATTCAGATAATCATGCTCCTCCACCAGCTTCTGTAACAGTTCCCTTATCGGCAGATAGACCGTATAGCTCCGGTAACGCCTCAGTTTCTCCAAAAATGCCGATGCCTTTTGGGCAAGACGCTCTCCGTCCACGGCTTCTTCCACGCCGGGGATCTCCCTGCTCTCTCTCTCCCCGGCTTCCCACCTGCACAGCGCCTCATACAGGCAGCAATCTTTCTTCCCTGCCCGCAATATGGCAATCTCCTCCTCGGAGAAACCGCCGAACAGGGATTTCAACATCCCGTAGAGAGGGATATCCTGTCTGGGATTATCAAGCACCCTGAGCACCTGCAAAAGCTCCTGCACTTCCATCGCCCCGAAATATCCCGTCTTGGAGGTGATATGCACGGGAATTCCCTCCTGCTCCAGGACGGTCTTAAACTCCTCATCCCATCCCTGTCCCGCACGCAGCAGGATCACGATGTCCGAATAGCGTGTCTGCCTGAGCTCTCCGGTGGCTTTGTCCGTCACCCTAAACTCCTGTTTGAGCTTCCGGATACGGGCGGCGATCGCCATCGCCTCCGCCTGCCTCGCGTTGAGTTCCCCGCCCCCGGGTTTTTCCACCAGCAAAAGCTCACTCTCATTTCCCTCGCTGTCAGGGTAATCCGCACCGGTGTAGAGCGCCGCGCGCTCATCGTACACGATCCCCCCCGTCTCCCTGCTCATCAGCCGGGAAAACACATTGTTCACCGTGTCGATCACCTGAGCGCGGCTGCGGAAATTACGGCTTAAATCGATACGGCAGCGCTCGCTGCCATCTTCCTCATAAGTCTCATACTTCTCCAGGAACAGTTCCGGTCTCGCCAGACGGAAACGGTAGATGCTCTGTTTGACATCTCCCACCATAAACCGGTTGAACTGACCGTCCTCCTCCCCGGAGACTGCCTTCAGAAGGCATTCCTGAACCAGATTGCTGTCCTGATACTCATCGATCAAAATCTCGCGGAAATACTGTCTGTATTCCTTCGCTACCCGGCTGGGAGCGATCCCGCCGCCATCCCTGTCCAGAAGGATTTCCAGCGCATAATGCTCCATGTCCGAAAAATCGATCATCTTCCGCTCCAGCTTCTGCTGCCTCATCCTGCGGTTAAATTCCAGTGTCAGATCCACCAGCTCACACACGGCGCTCCCACATTGCACGGACTGACGCACGGCAAGTTCCGGCGGAGTCTGAAAGAAACTGCTCCCCATCTCCTGCAGGATATCCTTCACATGACCGCGCAGACGTTTTGCCAGTTCCCGTTTATCGGGAAGGACACTGTCGTCCTTCTTCGAGGGAAGTCTGCCAAACTTTACATTGGCGATCCTTTCGCTGTACGCCGCCAGGGAATCGGACTCTCTTAAACCTTTTAATGCTTCCAGTTCCTGCTCCACCATCTCCCCGTACATATAGGGGCCATCCGGTGACTCGCAGATCCTGAGAACCTTGGATAGTTTGTCGATACAGCCCTCCAGCATGGCATTCACATAATGCTTCAGATACCTGCCCGTCTCCCCCGCAAGAAGTTCGTCCGGCGTCTGCGCCGCATAATCCTGTCTGCGCGCCGCCAGCCATTCCTCGGGAAAGGGACAGCTCTCCGCACATTTTGAAAGCGTTAAAATATGATTTTCCAGCGCGCTTTCCTGTCCGCCCGGGCAGAAAAACTCCACACACTCCAGAAACGCCTCTCTTCCCTCGGCGAACGACTCCTCCAAAAGCCCGGAGAGCACCTCCCGGGCAAGCAGCCCGATCTCATTTTCATCTGCCACGCGGAAAGCGGGGTCCAGCCCGATCTCATGAAAATGATTGCGGATGATAAACAGACAGAAGCTGTCTATGGTGGTGATCTGCGCGTTGTGCAAAAGCGCAGACTGACGCTGTATATGCTCGCTCTTCGGATTGTCCCTCAGTCTGGCTTCGATCCCCAGAGCGATCCTCTCCCGCATCTCCTCCGCTGCCGCGTTGGTAAAAGTCACGATGAGCAGACGGTCAATATCCACGGGATCCGTCTCATCGCAGACCATCCGCACAATGCGCTCCACCAGCACCGCCGTCTTGCCGCTGCCCGCCGCCGCCGACACCAGAATATTCCGTTTATGAAGTTGTATGACCTTTTCCTGCTGCGGCGTAAATGCGATGGGCATCATTCTCTCCTCATTTCTTCCAATACTGTCTCTTTGTCCAGGCTCTTGAGCCTGCGCTTTTCAAAACCCGGGACGGAACTGTCAAACCCGCAGACCTTTTTGTAGGCACAGTAAGTGCATGCTTCCTCAGTCCCTTTTTCGTAGGGATTGACGCTGATGCAGCCGTCCAGCATCTGTTTTCCGATCTCCCGGATCTTGCGGTTTACATAGTCCGAAACCAGCGCCAGCTCCTCCCCGCTTAAGATATCCGAACGGGAGGAAAAGCTGCCGTCTTTTTTCTTCTCCACGGGAATCACATCGGACTTCTCCTCCATGGTGCCGTCAAGCTTTTCCACCACCGCGGGATCTCCGTTTACCACCCCGTTCATCCTTAGTTTTTTGATGATCTGATCGTTCAATTCCTCATCCGACAGCTCCACCGCAGTCTCCACCACCGGATCGTCTATGTGATAATAAAGAAGCGCCGCCGGTACGATCTCCTTATCGGGATGCCTCTGCGTCTCCAGCTCCAATGCCGCATTCATATACACCACCAGCTGAAGCTGCAGCCCGTAATACAGCGCCGCCAGATCAAACTGACGGCTGCCGGACTTATAGTCGATCACTTTCACATACACATGCTCCCCGTCCTCCATCGTATCAATCCTGTCGATGCGTCCCTGCAGATGTATGCGCTCGTCCTCCGAGAGCGTCACCCGGATGCTGGAGAGATTCTCCGCAGACCGGAAAGAAAACTCGTACTCCTCCGGTCGGAAACTCCCCCGTTTCAGATGTTCCTGCAGCGTCAGCACCGTCCTGGTGAGCACACGTCCCATGCGCCGGATCGCATACTCATTCCGGGCACTGCTATAGAGAATCGTATCCCCGTACACGGCGGCACAGGATTCCAGCGCTTTCGCCACCGCCCGCCCGCAAAACTCTTCCGGGAAATCAAACCAGGTATAACCATTCTCCGTGAGCTGAGCGCCAAATTCCTCCAGCACTTCGTGATATACATTGCCCATGTCCACCGCTTCAAAGCCGAACTCCTCCCGCTCCTTCAGCGACAGCCCATACTGTAAAAAATGCCGGTAGGCACACGCCGCAAAGGTTTCCAGCCTGGTCACACTGTTGTAGAGCTGTCTGCCGTACAACAGCCGGGCGACGATCCTGGACAGCCTCAGATCCCGGTATCTGGCAAATGCCGCCTGCTCCAGCTCTGCATCGCCCCCAAAGGCGCTGTATACGGTAAAAAATTCCTCCCTTGCCCTGTCGTCTGCAAGGGAACCCTCCGCGTATTCTCTCAAAAGCTTCGCCAAAAATTCCCTGCCCTGCAGAGGATTCACGATCTGTTCCATCACCGGTCTGTTCTGCGGATGATCCACCGAAAGCTCCAAAAAGAGATTCTGTACCGTCTCGATCAGATAGGCGGGACGGATCGTCTTTCCGCCGTTATTCACACGGGAATAGGACAGATACAGCCGCTCGGAGGGCTTGGTCATATTCAGATACAGATACAGTCTCTGGATATACATCTGCTGCCTTGGCGAAGGGGCAAGTTCCAGACCGGACTCCCTGAGAAACTCCCGATCCATATCGGAGATAATGCCTCCCCTGGAAGCGCCCTTGGGGATATTGCCGTCATTTACTCCCAAAAAGAACAACACCTTCACCTGCCTGAGCCGGGTGCGCTCCATATCCCCCACCGTGACACGGTCCACATTCTGCGGAATGGTGCCCACCTCGATCTCCCCGATGCCGGATTCCAGAATATCCGCAAACTCCTCCAGGGAAAGCTCCTCCTGCCCCAGCAGACTGTGTATCTGCTCCAGAAGTTCCATCACAAGCCGGTAAATCTGGGCGTACTCCCTTGACCGCACCGGATCCTGCTGCGCCTCAAAATATCTCTCATACTCTGCCAGCTTCTCCTGAACCTGATTTGCCACCAGAAACGCATACAGCTTCTCCACATACTCCGATGCCGAAGCCCTGCCTTCCGGACGCAGCATCTCCACCTGTTCCACCAACTGCTTTCTCAGTGCGTTCAGATGCGCCAGCGCCTCCTCATCCTCTCCCATCTGCGCCGTCTTGTGGGTGAAGATCCTGCTAAAACGCCTGTAACCGCTCATGCCCGTCTGGATACAATAATTTTCCAGCTCGTCCACATCCTCCGGCGTCATATCTGCCAGACCGCTCCGAAGATAGTGAAAGACCGCATGATAGGAAAAATCCTTTTCAAACAGTTCCAGTGCGCTCTTGATATATTCGATCATGGGATTCAAATGAATGCCTCTGGTGCGGTCCAGAAAGCAGGGAATTCCCATCCGTGAAAATTCCGTCTCCACATGGGGAGCGTATTCCTCCATATCTCCTACCACGATGGCGATATCCCTGTATGCCAGCCCTTTCTCCCGGATCAGACGGCAGATTTCCAGCCCGGTCTGATGAACTTCCTCCCTGGGGGAGAGAGCCTCAAACATCCGGATCTCCCCCTGTGGCTCCCCGTAAGTCTCACAGGGATAGCGGAACAACATTCGTTCCAGATGCGCCAGAGCCGGGCTGTTCTCGAAACGGTGCCCCTGCTTTTTCCGAAGACAGATCTTTCTGCCAAACCGCTCCGTCAGGGTCGCACATTCCTCGTCCCCTGCCCCCGGGGCGCCGGGCACTCCCCCCGCCGCAGTCTCCGGCCAGCTCTCAATAAACACATCCGGTTCCCTCCGCACCCCGCATTCCGCCGCCAGATGCTCTAAGTCCGCAACCGTCTTCTTGCTCAGGTGAAATAATCTCTGTTCCCCGTCAAGCAAATAAGGATTCTCCCCCTCGCCTAAGGTCACTGTCACGATCACTTCGCCGCACAGCCGCATGAGTTCCCGGATCAGCCTGTTCTGAATGGGAGTAAAGCCGGTAAAGCCGTCAAAAACAACGACGCTCTCCCTGATCAGTTTCGACTGCTGCAGGGATCTGGCCAGCACATCCAGCTTCTCCTCGGTGGTAATATAATTTCCGCGTATATAATCCACAAATCCCCTGTAGAGTACTTCCAGATCCTTCAGCTTCTGCGCCAGCGCGCCGCGCCCGGAAGAATACTCGATCAGTTTTGCCACATCCTCCGTGCCGATGCCATACTGCATGAATTCCGAGATGGCGCTCTTGACCTCATGGATATATCCCTGGCGGTTCAGGAGACCCCCCAGCGCAGGCAGCTCATCCTTCAATCCCGCCGCCACACGCTGCAGGACCAGGCTTTTTCCCGTATCGTCCAGCACCGCTACATCCTCCGTTCCCACTTCCTCCAGAATGCGGTGCCCCAGTCGTCCGAAGCTGAGGACATCAATATTTAAGATCCCCCCGCGCTCCGACAGTGTCACCATGTCCTTCTGCGTCTGCATGGTAAACTGATCCGGCACGATCATGAGAAAATTTCTGCCCGGATCCTCCTGCGCCCGATGTAAGATCTCTTCATATAATTGTCGGCTCTTGCCGGACCCGGACGGTCCGAAATAAAAACGCAAACCCATCCTTCGTTCTCCCAGAATCTCTCCGATGCTTTATCGTATATCCAGCTCCACGGGGCAATGATCCGACCCCATCACAAGGGGATGAATCTTCGCGTCCTCCAGCCGCTCTCTCATATCCTGCGACACCACAAAATAATCGATGCGCCACCCCACGTTCTTCGCCCGGGCGTTGGCCATATAAGACCACCAGGTATACGCGTCCGTCTGCTCCGGGTAAAAATACCGGAACGTATCTATAAATCCGCTCTCCATGACCCTGGTAAAGCAGGCTCTCTCCTCATCCGTGAAACCCGCGTTTTTATGGTTGGTCCTGGGGTTCTTTAAATCGATCTCCTGATGCGCCACGTTCAGATCCCCGCAGTAGATCACTCCCTTCCGGGTCGAGAGCTTCTTTACATAATCCAAAAAAGCCGCCTCCCACTCCATGCGGTAATCCAGTCTGGTCAGCTCCCTCTGGGAGTTGGGCACATACACCGTCACCACATAAAAGCTCTCAAACTCTGCCGTGATCACCCGCCCCTCGCGGTCATGCTCCTCCACGCCGATACCGAAGGTCACGTTTACAGGCTCTTTTTTGGTAAAGAGTGCGGTTCCCGAATATCCCTTTTTCTCCGCGTAATTCCAATACTGATGATACCCGGGCAGCTCTAAGTCATGCTGGCCCGCCTGCAGCTTTGTCTCCTGCAGACAGAACACATCCGCGTCCGCCTCGTTAAAAAAATCCAGAAAACCCTTCTGCAGACAGGCTCTGATCCCGTTTACATTCCATGATACCAGTTTCATATAGATTGCCCTTTCCTTTCTGTTCAGGTCAAAAATCCTCCGGGTGCCCGGATACGCCCCCGGCATCCTCATAAGATAGAGACGGAACAAAAGTTTCCTCTCTGACCAGCTTATCGTCTCTTTTATCATATCACAAGAAGAATCATAAGGAAAGCTATTGTAAAAGTCCGCGATTACAGATAAAATAATAAAAAATTGTAAGGGGAAAGAAAACCACCATGAAAGAAAACGCAGGGCTGAAACATAAGAAACTTTTTTTATTTGACATAGACGGAACCCTTGCCGTGGGCGACACGCTTCTCGACGGCAGCAGACAGATTTTGGAATACATCGACTCCATCGGCGGCAGATCCTGCTTTATCACCAACAATTCCACCAAAAGCGGCAGCGACTATGTGGAGCGGTTCCGCAAAGTATTTCATCTTAAGACCTCCGAAGAACAGTTTATCACCTCCGGATACATGACGCTGAGATTTCTCTTAAGCAATTTTATGAATCGTAAAATTTATGTGTTGGGAACCTCCTCGTTCATCGCGGAACTGCGAAGAAACGGTCTCGACATCACGGAAGTGTGCGAGGAGGGAATCGCCTGCGCGGTGGCGGCATATGACAGCGAACTAAACTATGACAAACTGACCCAGGCGAGCAAGGTGCTGCTCACCATGGATGTACCCTTTTACGGAACCAATCCCGACCTGCGCTGCCCCATCGACTTTGGCTTTGTCCCCGACTGCGGCGCCATCTGCCGGATGCTCACCGACACCACGGATAAAGAACCCGTCTACCTGGGCAAACCAAACGGGGAGGTGATCTCTCTCTGCCTGGAACGCTTCGGCTTCTCCAAAGAGGAGACTCTGGTGGTGGGGGACCGGCTCTACACGGACATCGCCTGCGGCATCAACGGCGGAGTGGACAGTTGTGTGCTTTTTACCGGCGAGGCGAAGCCCGAGGACATGAAAAATACAAAATACCCCGCAGACTATGCCTTTGACAATGTCAGACAGCTCTGGCAGGCCTGTCAGGGTATTGATCGGTAACTTATTTAAGAATGCCCTTCTCCACGATCCCAAAACCCAGGGGATAAGGGCCTGTGTGAACACTGATGGCGGCTCCGATCTGATAAAGGGGGATATCTTCGATGGCATAGCCGTTTTCCCTGAGCGTCTCCAGCGCCTTGTCCCGGAAAGCCGCCGCCTCGTCGTAGTCATAGCCGAATCCCATGGCGATGCTGTACCGCTCGATCCCCGCATTCACCTCCCTGAGATATTTCAACAATAAATCGATACATTTTCCCGTGGTGCCCTTGCGGCTCCTTCCGATGCCGGAGGGGAAAATCTCTCCCTGCATCAGCGTGATGATGGGGCGGATGCCCAGCACGCTTCCCGCCACACCGGCGACTTTCCCGATACGCCCCCCGTGTTTGAGATATTCCATATCTCCCACCGTAAAGAAGATGCGCCCCGTGCTCTTGATCTCCTCGAGCCTTGCCACAGTCGCCTCATAGCCCATTCCGCTGTCACGGAGATTGACCGCCTCAAGCACATAAATGCCCTGGAGAATGGTATTGATGGTGGAATCGATCACTGTGATCTCCGCGTCGGGATGCTCTTCCAGGATCATGGCTTTCGCGTTCATTGCCGACTGGTAGGAGCCGGAAAACTTCGTGGTGATACAGATACAGATAATGGGAACGCCTGCCTCCACATAAGGATTGAACACATCCATATAATCCTGCGCGGAAGGCATGGAGGATTTGGGGTAAATTTTGGGATTGTCCACCATTCTCTGATAAAAATCCCGAATGCCCACCTCCACATTTTCCTTCTCATAATGCTCATCGTCAAAGGATACATAAAAGGGAACCACTGTCACATTTTTCTCGGCAGTAAGCTTTGGGGGCAGATCGCAGGAACCGTCCGAAATAATATGAAATGCCTCTTTTCCAATATCGCTCATTGTTTTCAAACCTTTCTTAAATAAATTCAATAAATTCGTGAAAATTCCATTAAATGTGAAAATTCCATTAAATATTGTTTCCTTCTTTTCAGGATTCCTTCTTGAATAAGGTATATTATACCGTGTTTTGCTCTGGAATGCAATATCTAATCACATAAATATTTCGATAAATGGTTTTAAAAACTACTTTTTGTTTTGCGGGCAGTTTTCCACAAAACACTTGCAATTCCCTCCGTGCGTGTTATAATAGATTTCATGGAAGCATAGCTCAGCCGGGATGAGCGTTCGCCTCACACGCGAAAGGTCAGGAGTTCGAGCCTCCTTGCTTCCATTTTTGCTGCCTTTTTGTACGGATCCGTCTGCATAACCTTCTCTTTCCCGGGCATCCTGCACGTTCTCCTGCAACAGATACGCATAATCACCGTCGATCCGGCTTACGATATACATTTTGGCTGACATATCCATACCACTATCCTCCCGTCGTTCATTCCCGTCTGAATTTCGTTTCCATTATGGTCCTATTTTACAGAAACTCCCCCAAAATCGCAAACCCTTCTCTCCCCCGGACAGCCCCGTTAAAATCGGCTCGAAACCTCATATTGGTATTGACTTTAACAGGGCAACTTGCTAATATAATGACGTAACTTCTGCATTATTTTAAGAAGGAGGAGAAAATTATGAAAAAGTTACTTGCAATGTTGTTGACTGCCTCTGTGATCATGGCAGTGGCAGGCTGTGGAAACACCCCTGCTTCCGGCTCCGACGCAAAGCCCGATGCCCAGCCTTCCGAGTCCTCTGTGGCTGCTGAGTCTTCTCAGGAAACCTCTCAGGAGAGCGACCTGGCTTATGTGCAGGACAAGGGAACGCTGGTAGTGGGCATCACGGAATTTGAGCCCATGGATTATCAGGATGAAAACGGAGAATGGATCGGTTTTGATGCCGACATGGCAAAGGCCTTCGGCGAAAGTCTCGGTGTTGACGTCGAGTTTATCGTCATTGACTGGGACAACAAGATCATGGAGCTTAACGGCAAGACCATCGACTGTGTGTGGAACGGCATGACCCTGACCAGCGAGGTTACCAGTGCAATGGAATGCTCCAAGACCTATCTGAACAACGCACAGGTGGTAGTGGTGCCCGCCGATGTGGCTGACCAGTATCAGGATACGGACAGTCTCTCCGGGCTGACTTTTGCCGTTGAAACCGGAAGTGCCGGTGAGGAGCAGGTATCCGGGCTGAATCTGAAATACACCGCTGTTGCCTCTCAGGCAGACGCACTGATGGAAGTGAGCGCCAAAACCTCCGATGCCGCTGTCATCGACTCTCTGATGGCTGCTGCCATGATCGGAGAGGGAACCGGTTATGCGGACCTGACCTACACCGTCAGCCTCAACAGTGAGGAATATGGCGTGGGATTCCGCAAGGGTTCCGATCTGGCTTCTGCTTTAAACGACTTCTTCGCTGCAAGCTATGCCGACGGAAGTCTTCTGGAATGCGCCAAGACCTACGGCGTACAGGCTGCACTGATCGAACAGTAAGGCAAAGACTTTACCAAATAGAGAGCGGGCTTTCTTCCGCTCTCTATTTTGCTCATAGGAACAGATCAATCGACTACAGAGGATAGGATGAAGTTATGGAACTGGTTATGGAACAGATGCCCGTTGTCATCAACGCGCTGAACACGGGATTTTTACAGACGTTAAAACTCTTTTTTGTGACGCTGGCCGGGGCAGTCCCCCTGGGGCTGATCATCGCCTTCGGCTCCATGTCCAGATTCAAACCCATAAGCTGGGCGTGCCGGGTTCTCGTGTGGATCGTCCGGGGAACCCCCCTGATGATACAGCTTCTGATCATCTATTACTTTCCCGGGCTGGTGCTGGACAATCCCATCTGGGGCGGAGGCGAGACCGGACGTTTTCTGGCGGCATCGGTCTCCTTCATCCTCAATTATGCCTGCTACTTCTCCGAGATCTACCGCGGCGGCATCCAGGGTGTCCCTGTGGGACAGGAGGAAGCCGGGCTGGTACTGGGAATGACCAAATCCCAGATTTTCTTCCGCGTAACCCTGCTGCAGATGATCAAACGCATTGTCCCCCCCATGTCCAACGAGATCATCACGCTGGTAAAAGATACCTCTCTGGCGCGCATTATCGCGCTGCAGGAGATCATCTGGGCCGGACAATCCTTTATGAAAGGATCCCACGGTATTTCCGGCGCCATCTGGCCTTTGTTTTTCACCGCAGTCTATTATCTCTTATGTAACGGTATCCTGACCATACTGCTGGGGCGGCTTGAGAAAAAGCTGGATTATTTCCGATAAGGGAGGAGACGACTATGCCGATTTTAGAAGTGGAACATATCCAAAAAAAATTTGAACACACGGAGGTCCTGAAAGATCTGAGTTTCTCTCTGGAACAGGGACAGGTACTCTCCATCATCGGCTCCTCGGGAAGCGGCAAGACCACTCTCCTGCGCTGTCTGAATTTTCTGGAGCGCCCGGACCACGGCATCATCCGCGTAAACGGCGAGACTCTGTTTGACGCATCCGCCCCCGGGAGCGCCCGGGAATCCGACATCCGCCGGAAACGCCTGCACTTTGGTCTGGTATTTCAGTCCTTCAATCTGTTCCCCCAGTACACTGCCCGTCAAAATGTCATGCTGGCGCGGGAACTTCTGGCAAAGGAACTGCCGGACTACAGGGAGCGCAAAAAAGAGATTCAACAGGAAATTGCCGCCCAGGCGGAGACACTGCTCACCCAGATGGGGCTGCTAAACCGCATGGACAATTATCCCCACCAGCTCTCCGGCGGTCAATGCCAGCGTGTTGCCATCGCCCGTGCCTTGGCTCTGCAGCCCGACATTCTCTGCTTTGACGAGCCCACCTCTGCCCTCGACCCGGAGCTTACCGGCGAAGTGCTGAAAGTGATCAGGGAACTTGCCGTACAGGACACTACCATGATCATCGTCACCCATGAGATGTCCTTCGCCAGAGAAGTGTCCGACCGGATCATCTTCATGGATAACGGATATATCTTAGAGCAGGGCACCCCCAAACAGGTTTTTGAACATCCCAGGGAAGAACGCACCAGACAATTTCTGTCAAACTACCAGGGGGAAAACCGATAATGCCAGAGCGAGACCCCAGGCGATGAAAAAAGAGGCTGCCGCCGCGTCTTAAGCGTTAAGCCAACACCTCTTTATAGATTCTCAACACATTTTCTCCAAAGATCAGATCCAGCTGCCTCTGGGTAAAGCCCGCACCATGAAGGGCGTGCCAAAGCTTTTCCATGCTCTGCGCTCCGGGCAGCTCCCGATTGGTGTCAATGCCGTCAAAATCACTGCCAAGCCCCAGCACTTCCTCACCGCCCACACGGACAATGTGCCTGGCGTGACGCACCACCGCCTCTATGGTGCCGGGATTTTCCTTTCCCCCAGACGGAAGCTCCAAAAAATCCGCGCAGAAATTCAGACCCATACACCCGCCCCGCCGTGCCAGACTGCGGATCATCTCGTCCGTCAGATTCCTCACACAGCCGCAGATCTCCCTGGCGTTGGAATGACTTGCCACAAAGGGCTTTCGTGTGGACTGCAATACGTCATAAAACCCACGGTCGGCAAGATGGGACACATCCGGGATCATTCCCAGCTCCTCCATGCGGCATACAAACTCTCTTCCCTTCCGGGTCAGCCCGCAGACGGTATCCGGCGTACACAGATACTTTGTCAGGTTGTTCTGAATCCTATCCCTCTCCCTTTGGGTACATTTTTCTTCCCGAAGCCGCCTGTATTCTCTCCATACCTCTTTCCCCACACCGCTGTCCAGATTCGGGCTGCCCAGTTCGTTGGGATGATTCCAGGTGAGCGTCATCATGCGCACCCCCATGTCATAGAGACGCTCCAGCTTCTCAATATCCCCCTGACAGACTGCGCCCTCTTCCACGGTGAGCATAGCGGACAGCTTTCCCTCCCTGCGGTTTTTTTCGATATCTTCATACCGATATACAGGGGCAAGAATATCCGCATTTTGAGCCAGTTCCCCCAAGTAGACCTCATAGAGGGAACACAACTCCTCCCAGGGCGTCCCGGCACATTCCCCGATATTGATAAACAATGCAAAATTCTGCAGAAGATAACCGCTCTCCCTCATTCGTTTCAAATCCACATGCAAAGTATTTTCCCGCAGCGCACATGCTTCGTTCTGCCTTCTGTGCCCTGCGATTTCCGATATGGTGTCACAGTGCATGTCAACTATCTTCACAGCCCCGTTCTCCTTTACTGATCATAAACTACCGCATGACTTTTCAGATAATCCTTCCACAGCGGTATATACTGTGCCTTCAGGTGTACTCCGTCGTAAGTGTAGTCCGCGATCATGGCGCCATCCTCCCCGCACACCGCCTCATTCACATCCAGATAAAAAATGGTCTCATTGTCTGCCAGTTCGGCAATCCCCTCGTTCCTGACGGCAATCCCTTCGTTTGTGATATAGTCTCCCTGTGCGGACCGCTCTGCCGTCACCTGCATGATGCCCTGGAGATAAATAATGGCATCCGGCTGCATCTGTCGGATCCGTTCCACGCTCTCCGCATAATCCTGCAGAAAACTCTCCGCCGTTCCCGTGCCCATCTCATTGATGCCGATCATATAATAGATCTTGGCAAACTGTCTTGCGGAAAGCGCCTCCTCCACCGTGATCTTCTGCCTCTCCCCGGGCACCTCCACGATCTTTGCAGTAAAGAGCTTGCGCACGGTCAGCCCTGTGGAGGCATAAAAGGCGCTGATATCCTGCAGCCCTCCATATTCATACATCCCCACTGTGCGGGAATCCCCTATAAACACCGCGTCCGCAAAATAATCGTCCTCCACCGTATCAAAGGAGAAAGAGCGCGTCTCCTCCGGGTCCTGCTCCGGATCCCGCTCCGGATCCTGCCCGGGGTCTTGCTTTGCACTTTCCTCAGAGGGTCGTGCCGGGGTCTCTTTCCTTTGACTTTCCCCGGTGCCCGTCTGATATTCTCCCTGTCTTTCGTCCGGTCCCTCCTCCTGGTCCGGCAGATCCCGGACGAACATTTCCATTCCCTCCCTGAAAGGATCCAGATAATATTTCCAGCCTCCCGTGGCCGTCAGGCACACCACTCCAAAAACAAGCAGGATCGTCAGATAGATCCTGTCCGGCGGAATCTTCTCCCACAGTCCCCTGATCCACAATATGCACTTTTCTATCTTTGTTATTTTCCTTCGGTTTCTCTGTCGTCTCAACCGACTTCCGCCCACTCTCATTAAAATTTAAAATACAGGAAAGGATTATCGCCCTCCACCATGATACGCCACACACAGATCCAGAACAAAGCGGCGAGGATCACATTGGTGAAAGCACTGTCCCGCCATCTCCGGTAAAGGCGCCTGATAAGGGGCGTGCTGGCGATAAACGCCACAGCCAGAAGTCCCCCGTAAGTGTGCAGCGCCGCCCTCCAGTCATTCGGCTGAACCGCAGACTGCGGCACGGCTCCCAACATCCTGCCCAGATACACAGACAGTTCCCTGACATCCGTGATGGCAAAACACATCCATGTGAAGGGGATCACTGCCCACACATACAGATGGGGCACTAAACGCATCTGTTTCCAAATGCTCTCCCCGCCAATGGGATGACGGTCCAAAAAGATTTTGATCTGTCTTTCTATCACGATCAACACCCAGAGCAGAATGCCCCAGAGTAAGAAGTTCCCGCTTCCGCCGTGCCACAGCCCCGTAAGCGCCCATACGATCAACAGGTTCCTCGCCGTACACAGTTCGCCCCTGCGATTGCCGCCCAAGGGGATATAAATGTAATTACAGAACCACCGCCCCAGTGTGATATGCCACCGGCGATAAAAATCCCGTACCGATACGGCCATATAGGGATTTCTGAAATTTTCCGGAAAACGGAATCCCATCATACCGCCCAGCCCCATAGCCATCAGGGAATATCCATAGAAATCAAAATATATTTTGAAGGAATAGGCAATGGCGCCCAGCCAGGCCAACGGGGTAGAGATACTTTCAATTCCCCTCACCTGCACATCGTTCCACAGAATTCCGACCCGGTCCGCAATCAGCACCTTGGCGACAAGTCCCAGCGTAAACAGTTTCAGCCCGTTCTGCACACTCTGCCAGCTCATCCGTCTCTCCGACATGGCGGCAGACACCTCGCCGTAATTGACGATGGGTCCGGAGATCAGCTGCGGGAACATCGTCACATAGGCAGCCGTCTTAATGAGGGAGCGTTCCGCTGGGATGATCCCCTGATAAACATCAAAGAGATAGGAAAGGATCTGGAAGGTATAAAAGCTCACCCCCAAGGGCAGCGCCTCTCCCCTCATCGCCACCTTGAACAAAAACAAAATCCCTACATTACCTGTAATTGCAAAGAGCAGCACCCCCTTGCGCCACTCCAGATAGGTGCTGTATTTTCCCGTGCCCTGATATCGATCTTTATAGTAAGGCTCCGCCCCCAGAAATCTTCCCACAAAATGATTGACCGTCACAGACGCCAACAGTAAAAACAGATAGCGCGGCTCCCCCAGCGCATAAAACACAAGGCTTGCCGCCAGGAGCACCACATTTTTGAAACGCTTTGGCGTCAGTGCATAAAAAATAAAAAATGCGGGGAGGAAATAAAGCAGAAACTCAATGCTGCAGAATACCAAAAATCATCCCATCTTTCCTGTTCGTTCTGTCTATAATACTAGCTTGAAAATCGACACAATACAACAAAATTTTTCTTAATTTCTGCTTACATTTCGTTACAAACCTGTAATATTTATGTAATGTTGCCAAGATTTATATTATGCTATAAAATAAAGACAGTTCCCGCAAACATGAGAAAAAGGAGATGTGACCATATGAAAGAACAACTTTACACCATTCCCCTCAACGATGCCGTAAACGCCAACGATGAATGCCCTTTCTGTTTCATTGAACGGAACATTGAACAGGACCTTCTGGATTTCGTACTGGGAAGCGGCTCCTCCTATATGGAGGCGGATATCCGCGACATGACGGACCGTGCGGGATTCTGCCGTCCCCATTTTCAAAAAATGTTTGACTACGGCAACACTTTAGGCAACGCCTGGATCCTGAAAACCCATTACAGGCGCGTCATCGGTGAGATGAAAAAAGAATTTGCAGACTTTAAACCCGGCAAAACCTCTTTAAAAGACAAACTGATGAAGACTGCCTCTGAGAGCAATTCCGTGAGCGCATGGATCCGGGAGAAGACCCAGTCCTGCTATATCTGCCAGCATTACCGGGAAACCTATGAGCGCTATATGGACACCTTCTTTTATCTGTATAAAAATGATGGTGAATTCCGGGAAAAGATCCTGCACGGCAAGGGATTCTGCCTCCCCCATTTCGGGGATCTGTGCCGTGCGGCAGAGGGAAAGCTTTCGGACAAACAAAAAGAAGAATTCTACACGGAAATGTTTCGTCTGATGGAAGACAATATGGAGAGGGTGTCAGAGGATGTGTCCTGGATGGTCGAGAAATTTGACTACAAGAACAAAGATGCCGACTGGAAAAACTCAAAGGATGCCATCCAGCGGGGCATGCAGAAATTAAAGGGCGGATACCCCGCCGATCCGATCTATAAAATGCAAAAATAAAAAACCATGTTTTCAGCGCTCCACAAGCATTTGGACCATATCGATATACCCACAGATCTCCCGGTACAGCATTTCCGGCTGAAAAGAGGCGTCGAAAAAGCGCTCGGTCATCAGACCGCTCACCGTCATCTCCAGCATCGTGAGCAGCTTCCCGCCCTCCACTCCTTCGGGCAGCCCGGAGGTATCCACCCTGCTGTAGAGGGACTCATAGGTATCCGACAGAGACTGACGCATCTGCTCCACGGCAAATAACGCCTCCTTGACATCCTCAGACAGGGAGCGGTTGAGAAACTGCTGCATATAGGGATATCCGCACAGGGCGCGCACGCGCGCCGCCTGCACCTGCCGGAAGAGTTCAAACAGATCCGTCTCCGCCCTGTCCACCGCACTCAGCTCCAGCTTCATATAGCGCACACTGTAATCGTATACAAACGTATACGCTCCCAGCTTGCTTGAAAAATAATGAAACAGCAGCCCCTTACTGATGCCGGCTTCACGGACGATATCATCGGTGCTTGCGTGACGGTATCCCTGCAGGGCAAACACCTTCAGCGCCGCGTTGATCATTCGGTCCTGTTTTTCTTTTTTTAAGTCAAAAAATCTGGCGTTCATCCGCTTTGCTCCGTTTCTTTGGTAAGGTGTCACAAGCCTATTCAGTGTAACACAATTGCGTCATGCTTTCAACTTGTAACGAAAGTTTTTAAAAAATTTACACATATTCTCTTTTCAATTTCGCAAAATAGTATTACTATAGAAGTACAGACCTGACATTTATTGGAAAGGAGTTACACATGGCTAAAAAATTTGGTAAATTCTTATTGTTCACCGCAGCGATCGGTGCTGCCGGTGCCGCAGCTTACTATTATATGCAGAAAAAGGACGCCGCCCTCATGGCAGAGTCCGACGAGGATTATGATGATTTCAGCGAAGATGCGGATGAGAAAGATACCTCCCGCACCTATGTTCCCCTTCCTCACGACGGAACAGGATCTTCCGAAAACGCTGCCGCCGCAGACACGGCTCCCGCACAGGAAGCCCCTTCCGCAAAAGCCCCTTCGGAAGAAGATCTCTTTACCCCCCTGTCAGAACAGGCAGCACAGACTGCGGAAACAGCAGGCGGTGAAATGGAGGAAACTGTGGAGGAATTCTTCGACGATGGGGATTCCGTCACCGGATAAGGGCTTTGACAACATAATTACAGGACAACGAAGCGTGGCTACAGCCACGCTTCTTCTAATTTTCGCACCCCTTCCGTGATCCCCTGCTCGCTCAGGGAGCCGAACCCCAGAAGCACCGTGGCATTTCCCTCCACCGCCTCCACGCAGCTGTCGGAGATCCCATAGACTTTTACGCCCTTCTTGCGCGCGCGGGCGATCAGCTCCTCTTCTGTCTCGTTCCCCTTCGCCGTGAGTACAAGATGCAGCCCTCCGTGCTCTCCGGAGAAAGAGAAACGACCGGCAAAAGGTTCCAGGCTCCTGAGCAGAAGATCATGCTTTGCCCGGTAAATTTTGCGCATTTTGTTCAAATGTCTCTCAAAATAGCCGTCCCGGATAAATTCATTGAGCACTCCCTGGTCAATGCGCGAAACCGTGCAGGAATAAAAATAACAGTCCCGGCGATAAATTTCCAGCAATTTCCGGGGAAGGACCATATAGCTGACACGGATCGCGGGAGCAATCGCCTTGGAGAAAGTGCCGATATAGATCACTTTACCATGTTCATCCGAGGACTGGAGGGAAGGAATCGGCTTTCCCCGGTAGCGGAATTCGCTGTCATAATCGTCCTCGATCAGATAGCGCTCCTCCGCGCCATCCGCCCATTTGAGCAATTCCGTCCTTCGTCCGATGGGCATGACGGTTCCCGTGGGAAACTGATGGGAAGGCATTACATACGCCACTCTGGCATCCGTTTTCTCCAGCTCGTCCACCACCATGCCGTTTTCGTCCATGGGTACGGTCACAACCCGGTAGGCAAAAGACTGAAAGATTCTCCATGTCCTCTTATAGGTGGGGTTTTCCATGGCAATTTCCACATGCCTCCCCAGAATCTTCTCCAAAAGCATCAAAAGATAATCGTTTCCGGCTCCCACGATAATCTGTTCCGGGGTACAGTTCACTCCCCGGGAAGAATGGAGATAACGACTGACGGTAAGCCGCAGATCATAGTCGCCCTGGGGCTCTCCCCGGGCAAAAAGCTCACTGTTCCCATCATTTAAGATGTTCCTGTTGATCCGCTTCCACACACTGAAGGGAAAACCCGACATATCGATTCCGTGTGGGGCAAAGTCATAAAAAGGCGCTTCCTGTGTCGGGATTTCCGCCCCTCTCTCCGCCCGGCTTTCTTTCTCCGGGACGCTTTCCCGGGGCTGTTGCCTCTCTCCGAGCCGCAAAAGCCCCTCGATGGGACAGACAAAATATCCCCGGCAGGCTCTCGCCTCAATATACCCCTCACTCTGGAGCTGATCATAGGCATAATCCACCGTACTCCGCGCCACCTGCAGATATTCCGCCAGAGAGCGGGTGGAGGGGAGCCGCTCTCCTGCCAGCAGCTTCCCCTCCCTGATCTCATGCCGGATATGCTCATAGATCTGCTCATACAGGCACTTTTCACTGTCTGCCTGAAGGCGTATGGTCATGTCATACATGGCATTTTCTCACTTATTGTTTATTTTCCTGAGATCCTGGATGATCTCTTCCTTCAGCTCCCTCGCCTTATCCTTGGTCCGTGAATTTGCGCCGGGCGAAGTAATGATCTTCGCCACCAGTTTGCCTGCGGTATCATAGTCTTTAAAACGGACGCACATCTCGGCAAGCAGATAATCGATGGTCACTTCATCCATACCGCACATAGGGAAACTTTCCGTCTGGCGGGCCTCCGAAAACCCCTTATAGGCATTTTTCATATAGCTCTCTTCCATGGAGTACGCACTCTCCAGCTGATTGCTGGTAGTCTCATTCCTGGACTCGAGCATCTCCGTATATCCGCGCAGCAGCCATGCGGCTTTGAGACAGATATAGGCTTTCTCACTGTTCTTCGCACGCTTTATCACAGCGTTTGCCAGGGCCAGCTTATAACGCTCTATAGCCTCCTCATAGCTGTATGTCTCCTCTTTGTACTCATGAAGGTGCACTTTGCGGGTGATCTGCTCCGTGATGAGCTTCGCCTGCAGGGAAGTCAGCTGTGAGAAAAATCTCGTAAGGGCAGTGTAGCCGCATTTCGGGCACATGATCACATCATATTTCTGGGCATCCACCGCTTCATACACGGGGCGCAGATCCTTATCCATCCTGAGCAGTTTTGCTTTGCCGGTCTTCATGACCTTATTGGTAAACTTTGTATCACAGACCGGGCAGGTAAAGGACTTATCATAGATCAAATCCTTCTCCTGCACCTGCTGCTTCTGAACTGTGGCGCTCTCCTTACTGCGTTTTTTTGTCTCCTCCGGCTGCGCAAATATATCCACATCCTCTAAACCGCCCAGCCCCAATGCCGACAATCCCGATAATAATCCTGACATCTTATCCCTCCTGTTTTGGCAATACATAAGAACTCTTTAACGACACGATCCTGTTGAACACCATGGCATTCTCTTTGGAATCCTTAGGATCCACACTAAAAAATCCCTGTCTCACAAACTGAAATCTATCATATGCCTTAGCCCCTGCAAATGCAGGTTCCAGATAACAATCTTCCATCACCGTGAGAGAGTCGGGATTCAGATTCAGACTGCCATCCTCATTATAGACTCCCTTCTCCTCATCGATCAGATTCTCAAACAGCCGCACCTGCGCACAGATTGCCTGCGGCGCGGATACCCAGTGAATGGTTCCCTTTACCTTACGCCCATCGGGGCTGTTTCCCCCCTTAGAAGCCGGGTCATAAGTGCAGTGGATCTCCACGATCCTGCCCGTCTCATCCTTCACACATCCGGTACAGGTCACAAAATAGGCATTCATCAGGCGGACTTCATTTCCCGGAAACATACGGAAATATTTTTTGGGAGGTTCCTCCATGAAATCCTCTCTCTCAATATATAACTCTCTTCCAAAGGGAATCTGCCTCGTTCCCAGCGCCTCATTCTCCGGATTGTTCACCGCCTCCATCATCTCCACCTGCCCCTCGGGATAATTGTCGATGACAAGCTTCACCGGGTCAAGAACCGCCATATAGCGGGGCGCTTTCGCCTTGAGATCCTCTCGGATACAATACTCCAGCATCGCATAATCCACGGAGGACTGGCTCTTGGAAACACCGCACAGCTCCACAAACATACGGATGGATTCCGGTGTGAAACCGCGTCTTCTCAGCGCGGCGATGGACACCAGTCTGGGATCGTCCCAGCCGTCCACAATGCCGTCTGCCACCAGCTTTTTGATATAGCGCTTGCCCGTCACCACATTGGTCAGATACATCTTGGCAAACTCGATCTGCCTGGGGGGATGGGGGTACTCCAGCTCACGCACCACCCAGTCATAGAGCGGTCTGTGATCCTCAAATTCCAACGTACAGATAGAGTGGGTAACTCCCTCTATGGCATCCTCAATGGGATGCGCAAAATCATACATGGGATAGATGCACCAGGCATCCCCTGTATTGTGATGGCTGATATGTGCCACACGGTAGATGACCGGATCGCGCATATTGATGTTGGGAGACGACATATCAATGCGGGCCCGCAACACTTTTTCACCGTCCGCGTACTTCCCGTTTTTCATCTCTTCAAACAGCCTCAGATTTTCCTCGACACTTCTTGCACGGGAGGGATCTTCCCTGCCCGGTTCCTCAAAACTTCCGCGGTATTCCCTGATCTCATCCGCCGACAGATCCGAAACATACGCCCTGCCCTTTTTTATCAGTTTCACAGCCGCCTCATACATCTGCCCAAAATAATCGGAGGCAAAAAAAAGCCGATCTTCCCAGTCTGCGCCCAGCCACGCCACATCCGCCTTGATGGATTCCACGAATTCCTCGTCCTCTTTCGTGGGATTGGTGTCATCGAAACGCATATTAAACTGCCCGTGATATTTCTGCGCCAGACCATAATTTAACAGTATGCTCTTGGCATGTCCGATATGCAGATAGCCGTTGGGCTCGGGAGGGAATCTTGTGCGCACCGTATCGTACACGCCCTCCGCCAGATCCCTGTCGATCTCCTGCTCGATGAAATTTCTGCTCTCCCTCTCCAGTTTCTCTTCCACGTTGTCGCTCATTGTTGTCAGTCCTTTCCCGATTACATACATTACTGATTAGATTCTATCACATCTGCCTGTACTTTCACAAGTAAATCTTCCAAACGGTATTGGGATCCGGTATTGTTCTTCATCCGTCTAACCGGTCACTTCAACATAACTCAGGGCAAAGAGATCCCGCTCCACCACATAAATCTCATGAATATTATCCGAACGCACTGCCAGCCAGTCTCCGGGTTTTCCCAGCATATAATTTTCTCTGTCCCAGGAGGCAAAAACCTTCACACCCTTTTCCAGCGGTTTCGCGTAGATGCTCACGTCGCCGGTGGGAATACATTTGCGGGCATAATCCGTCAGCAAAAGATCCTGCCCGTTCGCCCGGTTCTTGATCACCGGAAGGTACTCCATCCGGACCGTGCATTCCGCAATGTTGTATTTTCCCTCCACAGGGCGGTAATTGCGCAAAAATTCATTTCTGTCAACGGGGTAAACCTCCCCCTTGATTCCGATGACGATATAGAGGTTGTCCTCCACCTTTAAATCCATGTCACCCTCCAGGGTACGGATGGTGACAGGCGTTCCCAGGGGAAGCAGATCATCCGCCTCCACATAACCCATGGGTATTTTTTTCCTCCGGCAGAGGCGCATTTTTGTCAGATCCACCTCGTAACTGCCGGAATAAATCAATTCAAAACTGTCAAAATACTCCACCATGCGATTGTTAAAATAGGCCTCCGCATGCAGGGTTGGAAATTGCTCCTCATAGAGTCTCAGACTGATAAAGCCGCCCGCTTTCTCATAGTGGCCGCCTCCGGAGCCGATCCCCTCGGACAGATAAGCGGCGAGCTCCCGGGCGTTTACCTCGCGGATACAGCTCCGCACAGAATATTTATATCCGTCTCCCGTCTCGTTAAACACCACACAGGTTTTGATCACATCCACCTGCAGCAAAAAATCACTGATCAGGCCCAGGATATTCGGGTCACAGGGCTGGGCCTTGATAACCGCAAAGCCATAGTCGTCATTGAAGCTGTAACGTATCATGGCAACTCCCGCAATCTCCAATTCCCTCAGAGACAGATTGGTATTGCGGAACATATTGATCAGCCCTTTCTCGTAAGGCACCGACTCCCTCATATCCATATCCAATGGATTATACAGCTCGGAGAACTGATTGGTATCCGTATAAAGCCCGTAATAAAGCGCCGTTCCCAGCCCTTCGTCGTCATATACAGTGTATCCCACATCCGTCAGGAGCTTCCACACCAGCGTGGAGCAGCTTCCGAGATTGGAATTGATGATACTTAGTTCCACATTGTCGATCTCCTGCTGGTGATGGTCAATGACGGCTACCCTGTCCGCCTTAAGACAGGTTACATTTCCCGCGCCATACTGGCAGTCCACCGTGATGAGCAGCCCCTCCAAAAAGAGGGACTCCGCATCCTGCAAAGAGACATATTCCACAGGCAGATGCAGTTCCTCCACCATCAGCCGGATATTGGACTTTTGTATCTGATTCTTGCCGCTGTAGACCAGGCGGACCTTCCTGCCCCGGCTCTTAAAATAGCAGTACAGCCCATAGCCCGATGCGAGGGCATCCGCATCCGGATTATCATGACACTGTATGGTGATAGGATCGTATCCTTCCAGATCTGTCAGCCTCATAGAATACCCCTTTATCCTCAATTTACATCGTCTCAGTGATGGAACAGCCTGATCCCGGTGAACGCCATCACCATTTGGTACTTGTCACAGCATGCAATGACTGCGTCGTCCCTCACGGAGCCCCCGGGCTGCGCAATGTATTTCACGCCGCTCTTATGCGCCCTCTCAATATTGTCTGAGAAAGGAAAGAAGGCATCCGATCCCAGCGTCACATCCTGCATCTTGTCCAGCCATGCTCTCTTCTCTTCCCGGGTGAACACAGCCGGCTTTACCTTGAACGTCTTCTCCCACACACCGTCTGCCAGCACATCCATGTATTCGTCACCCATGTAAACATCAATCGCATTGTCTCTGTCCGCTCTGCCCAGACCGTCCACAAACTCAAGCCCCATCACCTGGGGGGACTGGCGCAGAAACCAGTTGTCCGCCTTCTGACCGGCAAGTCTTGTACAGTGAATGCGGGACTGCTGCCCGGCGCCGATGCCGATCGCCTGACCGCCCTTCACATAACACACGGAGTTGGACTGGGTGTACTTGAGCGTGATCAGCGCAATCTTCATATCGATCAGGGCAGCCGCAGGAATCTCCTTATTGACAGTCACAATATTGGACAACAGCCCGCCGTCAATGTCCAGTTCGTTTCTCCCCTGCTCAAAAGTGACGCCGTAGACCTGCTTTTTCTCGATGGGCGCAGGCACATAGGAGGCATCGATCTGAATCACATTATAGGCCCCCTTCTTCTTCTCCTTTAAGATTGCCAGAGCCTCATCGGTATAGCCGGGGGCGATCACGCCGTCCGAGACCTCCCTCTTGATGAGCTTTGCCGTATCTACATCGCAGACGTCGGAGAGCGCAATAAAATCGCCGAAGGAGGACATCCTGTCCGCACCCCTCGCCCTTGCATAGGCACACGCCAGCGGGGAAAGCTCTCCCAGATCATCCACCCAGTAAATCTTAGCCAGTGTATCGTCCAGCGAAAGCCCCACCGCCGCACCTGCCGGGGAGACATGTTTGAAGGATGTGGCAGCGGGAAGCCCCGTCGCCTCCTTTAACTCTTTCACCAGCTGCCATCCGTTGAAGGCATCCAGGAAATTGATATAGCCCGGCTTGCCGTTGAGCACGGTCACCGGCAGTTCGCTGCCGTCTTCCATATAAATTCGTGAAGGTTTCTGATTGGGATTGCATCCATACTTTAATTCCATCTCGTTCATCTTGAAGTGTTCCTTTCTTTTCCTGTCTATACATTTTTGTTGACAATTCTGGTCCGGTAACTGCCGCTCTCAATGTCAATAAATCTCACGAACAAAGATACTTTGTTTTCTTCGTTCAGACTGTTCCACACCAGATCGGTAAACCCGTCCAGATCATCGGGTATATCCACGATCTTAGGCTCACCGCGGAAACTGGGCAGCGGGCTGCCGTCATGCAGATACGTGTGGAGGAACCTCCCTTCCCCTGCCCTGGGATTGTCATAGGCAAATGTAAAACGGTCACAGCAGCCCGGATCCCCCTCATTACTCTTCAAAATGGACATTGCAAAATCGTACCTGCCATCCTCTATGTGCATCACGCCGGAGATACGGGGCGTATAATTCGGGGCGTCCGGCTCAAATTCTCGGATCCTTAAGGACTGCTCAAATGTCTTTCCTTCTTTCATCCCGTCATAGATGGTATCGGTCTGATCGCCATTGGTGACGATGGTGTTGGTCCCGAGCACACGCACCGGCGCATAGATGATCAGGCTGGGATCTTCCAGCTTAGAGGGATCATAAGCCTGCGTGCGGATCCCCTCTCCCTCCGCCACAAAAACACGGTTGCGGCTGTTGGAACTCCTCCCCATGATAAAATACGCCGTCACCGCATACTTTCCGTCCGCGGAACGTCCGATCACGATTCCTCTTCCCGGATAAGCATTTTCCTTTAATTCCTGCTGTAATGATAACATCCTTGTATCCTCCTTGTGCATTATCGTACATACGCTTCCTTATCCCTGCATCTTCCGGGCTTACGTCCGGAGCGCATCGCTGTATTCCACCAGCCGGTTCCCGCCGCCCTTCTTCGCCGCGCGCATGGCGATGTCCGCTTTTTGAAGCAGATTGACCGCTCTGGTGCCCGCCTTTGGAAATGTGGCGATCCCCATACTGGCGGTACAATCATAATCCGCATCCTTCAGATGCCACGTCCGGCCAAAAAGTCCCCGGATCTCTGACAGGATCCGATCGATCCTCCGGTAAGCTGTCGGAGGGATCAACACCACAAACCTATCGCCGTCCATGCGATAACAGTTGTCCTCCAGCCCTTCCACACGCCGAAGGGCATGGGCGACGGATTTTAACAGCAGATCGCCGTACGAACGCCCCAGGCTGTCATTGATATAGCGGAACCCATCCAGGTCCAGAGCGAGAACCGCCCCGGTCAAACCCGTCTGTTCCGCCTCCTCTATCTGTCCCTCCAGATCTCTTTCACAACACATGCGGCTGCGCAGACCCGTGAGGATATCCGTGTATGCCTGCTGCTCAGCCCTGCGCCGGTACAGTTTTCTGTCCGTGATATCATTAAAAGAATACAGCAGAACCCTGCGGGCATCCGTCCAATCGGTCTCCCGGCAGGTCATCTCGTACCACCGTGCCCTCTCCTCATGAAAAATCTCCACGGCGGCGCCATCCTGTCCCTTCCGCGAACCCTGCGCCACCCAGGCGGCAAAGCTGCCGTCCTGCACCCGGGCGGCAAACGTGCTGCGCAGCTTACGGTTGGCAAACAGCATATCTTTTGTCTTTTGGTCTGCCACATAGATCCCGCATTCCACATCATCCAATATCGTTTCCAGCGCCGCGCGGGAATCTTCCAGGGATTTTTTCTGCATTCTCCGGCTCAGGATACTCTGCATCATCCTGACCGCATCCGCGGTGAACTTGATCTCTGCCGGATCCCAGTTGTGGCAGGTTTCCCTGTAGTCCACCTCCAGCACTATGTTTTCCCCGCTTTCCCTGATCGGGATCGGGAATACCATAATGGCTGACCAGCCGTAATAATCCGCCTCCCACTGATGCTCTCCGGGTATGGAGCCCGTGGAAAACACCAGGGGCGTATCCGTGCGGAACATGGCGCAGACATCCAGTCCCTCTGTGGTTTCAAAGGAAGAAAGGATTCCTCTGTTACACCACTGCCCCAGAAGATCCATGGTTCTCTCATCCCGATGCAGCCGGAAAACCGCCGCCGAATCCGCCCGAAGGTACTGTCCCAGAATCCGCAGCCATTTTTCCAGCACGATCTGTGTCTGCTCATCGCTGTCCAAAAGCCGGACCATACTCATGACGGCCTCTGTCTGCTCCAGATCCCTGCTCATTTTCTGCTGCCGGGCAAGACATCTTCTGTTTTCCATCTCTGCGTCCAGCCGTGCCGTCTTATACCGGTACAATGCCGTACTGGCATCCCGCACCAGATCCAGGACCTGCCCAAACTTTCCCTCTTCACGGTTGGAACAGTCAAACAGAAGCCAATAAAGCAGCGTCCTGCCCTCTATGCGCACCGCAACGGCAGCCACTCTTCCGCCCGGGAACCTCTCCAGCGCCGTGTCCTCCAAAGCCTCCGGCTCCACCCTCTCCAGCGCTCTCTGCGTATACGGAGAGAATCTCAGCGTCTGCAGCTCATCCCTCGACAATCCCTCGAACACACCGGATCCGGTATGGGACATCTCTGTGACGGATTCTTTTTTGTCGTTTAAACAGCAGGCATACACACCCGCCACCCTGCACAGCTCATTCTGTAACAGCTGCAGTTCCTCCCCATCCACCAGATCCTGATACGATATACTCTGCACAGCCATCCTCCAGCCCCTGTCCTATCATCTTATAGAATCCTTTGGCGATCACCCGCCCCGTACATGACATATTCCTTAAGAATTGTACCACAATTTCCCCTGTTTGTACAACCGGTATCTCACCGATAAAAAAGCAATGCGGAAATTCTTCCTGACAGAAAGGATTCCCGCATTTACTATATTAACGTACAAAAGATTTCATTACTGAACCATTATTTTACCACTACTTTCAGCTTCACCTTCACCGGTTTACTGTTGTCCGCCTCCGACACGATGAGACGGCAGTTGAGGTTATAGGTTCCCGCCTTCAGATTGGTATTGGTCAGGCTCACCTTGATCCGGTCTTCCTCCAGATCCACTTCAAAATTCTGGAAAACTCCCTTTTTATCCTGCTCTACACTCATCCGGAGCACATTCAGCCGGATACCCGCCGTGCCGGACTTTAAGTCATACACCGCAAGATTCGGAGCTTCTCCCGTCTTGTAGATCTTGCCGTTTACCGTCGTCACCTTGACTTTGGGAAGTTTATCGACCGGCGTCACATTCACAGGCTTTGCCGTCACTTCCATTCCGTTGCTCAAAATCAGCGTCATGGTCACAGGATATTTTTGCTTTGCATGGATCCTTGCGGCATCCAGCGCCCGTACAGCCACCTTTCCGTTCTCCACTTCGGCAGAGAAATATTTGGCACTGTTTTCGTCCAAAAGCACATCCTCAGCCACAAGCCCCACGGGCAGATTTTTCAGGGTCACCGTATAGGTCATACCGGTGTGCGCACGGTCTGCCAGGTTGATGCTTCCCTTTGCAGAAAGTTTCACCTCGGGAGCTTTGTCCGTCACGGTCACGGTAACGGTAACCGCTTTGACTGCCGTCCCTCCCACATTTCCCGTGATCTTTACTTTATAAGTCCCCTTGGGCGTGCCCGCAGGCGCGGAAATTTCAAATCCGTCCTTTTCCTCCGCAATGGTCAGACGTTGTTTCGACTCGGAAGCATTGAGCACCACCGGGATACCACGGTTACCCTTGATGCCTACAGCCACATGCACGGTCTCATTGTACGCCTCGTTGGTATTGATGGTCACTTTGACCGTATCCGCTTCCAGAGCCAGCTTCTTTCTATCCACCACGGTGATCTTACCCTGTGCCGTCACATCGCCGGTCCAGTCGTCACTGCTGATACTTACCTGATATATGCCGCTTTTCCTTCCGGAGTAGCTGATGTCTACGCCGTTTCCGTTTCCGGTCAGGGTGATGCCCTCCAGCTTGGACTTTGCGCTGCCGAAGATCATCCCGGCAGCATCTACCTTCTGTTTTCCGCTGTACACCTCCACGTCAGTTTCCCTGTCCTGATCGGTAAATACGGCATCTCCAAATTTCAGAACAGGCTTTTTGTTCTGTGTTTTGACCTGCAGAGTGAGAGGAACCGCTTCATAGCCCTTCACCTTGACATAAACTACAGGGCTGAAATCATAGCCGCTCAATGTCTCTTTATTCAGGTTCTCTGCTTCCAGCACAAGCCGTCCCGCAGCCGCGTCATACTCTTCCACATAATATCCGCCCGCAGAAGACGGCTGTTCCGCTGCGGGATCATCCGTGTAAATATCTTCGATCACATATTTACTGCTGCTGACTGTAAATACCGCGTTCTCCGCGGCATCTCCGCCATAGAATACATTGGGCTTCACCGTCTGTTTGAATTTAACGCTCTTCTGATCGGGACGTGTGACATCCACCACTACTTTGAGAGGCAGATCGTATGCCGCCGGCGCCGCTGTGCCGTCGGCGCCGGGCACCTCCCGGTCCGTGACCACATGCAGCTGGATGTTCGCCGTGGTCTTCGCCGTGTAGGAAGTGTCTCCCTCTTCCACTTTCAGGCACCATCCGGTCTCGTCGTCTTCTTCGGCGATCAGACCTTTTGCGCCGTTCACCGTCACCTCCCGGATGGCATTCCCGTTCTGCGCAAACAGACCGATCGGCGTTCCCTCACTGCTGTAACGATACACGGTGACACTCTTGTTTTCCAGCGCGGGCGCGTAATTTTCCACCCGGATCTGCAGATCCGCCCTGCTTCCTTCCGTTTCCGCGCAGATCAGGGCGATCCCCGCCTTCTTGACCGTCACAACACCTTTTTTATCAACACTCATCACAGAGGCATCGGAAGTGCTCCATTTCACCGTGCCGGCATAAGCCTCACCGCTTCCCAGGGCAGCAGCCTCCAGAGCGATCTTACTGGAGTTCCTCTTATCGAATGCGGCGGCGTCCGTCGTGATCACAGTCTCGGACACCTGTGCCCCGCTTCCCTCTCCCAGAGGGATCGCGCCGGCGGGCTGATCCTGGGCAGGTCTGATGTAGAGATGATTTGCGGCAATCTGTTTTTCCGTCTTCACCCAAACCTTACGACCGGTATCGGGATTGGTCAATGTCACAGTCAGTTCCAAAGTGCCGCCGCCCGCGATATTCACTTCCACGTCATCCTGCGCGGCGTCACCGGTAACGCTCAGACCGTTCTCCGTCCCGGGTGTTTCCCATTCGTAACTCACCAATCCGGATGCCGGGCGGCTTCCCACATACTGATATTGTGCGGTATAGATACGGCTCACCGTTTCCTCCGCGCTCATGAGTACATTGTCTTCGCCGATGATGCCGGCAGTTTCCAGCCGTGTCACATTCACAGGCAGACGCGTGCTAAAGGACACATAGCCTTCCTTCTCATAAACTGCCCTGAACTTCTGTACCGGGAGCGCATCATCCGCCGCCGGAGCCTCGTTGGGATTTTCCCATCTCCACCCGTCAGGCAGTTCAATGTCCCCCAGGGTCGTGTCTCCGTTTTCCGCTCCCTGTCCGGAGGATTCCAGGTACCAGAGCGTTCCGATCTCTTCCAGTTTTTCCTGCTGTTCCTGTTCACTGAACACATCTTCCACAGTCACCTGGCAGCTGGCCGTCATCTCCGTGCCGTCGGCGGAATGCAGCACAGCCGTGATATCCGCCGTGCCGGGCCGGATTCCTGTCACCCTGCAGTTCTTTCCTGCCTCCCCGGATACCTCTGCCACCTGGCTGTCGGAAGAAGTGTAGGTGACAAAACTCTCCGAAGACCAGGCCTGGGCAGGAGTCACCGTTGCCAAAATCGCGGTGGACGTCCCCACAGCTATCCGGGAACTGTCTGCGCGGATGGTAAAGTTCTCCGCTTTTACAGGCTCTTTGGTCACATTCACGGTCACTGTTCTGCTCTGGCCATCCGCCGTCACGGTAATGACCGTGCTTCCCTTTCCGACAGCGGTCACGGTTGCCTGATTCTTGCTGCCGGAGACTGCCTTTACCGTCGCCACATCCGTGTTTGCGGATTTGAAAGCGGGGGCATTTTTATTGCCGGATAACGTAATGATCCCACTGTTCTGCTGGTCACTGCCAAGGTCCAGGTTCAGTGCCGTGGGAGAAACCGTCCAGCCGGGCTGCCCGGAAGAACGCAGACCGATATTCTCCCCATCGTTTGTGGAGGACATACCGTCCGCGGAAACCACCACAAGATCATAAAGCGCGTCTTTGTCCGGCAGCGCGTCGATCAGACTCTGCCGAAAATAATACGTCTGCGGATTTCCGGAAGCGTCATCCAGATCGCTTTTCTGAATCTGTACAACAGCCACCTCGTCCGCATCATAAGGACGATAGACGCTAAGAGTCACCGGATACGAAATTCCCTTGTAGATCCCCAGCCCGATCACTCTGGAACCGGAACCATACCAGCTAAAGGTACTGGTGTTGAACTGTACGAACTTTCCTCTTTCATCCGAATAATAGGGCGATATCCCGTCCATGCCCACAGGCGCCCCCAGTTTCCGGTGTTCCACTCTCAGATAATAGGAGCGGTAAGCCTCCTCTTTCTTCAGCCCCGTCACCTCCAGATACAGGGAACGGCTGTATCTGTGCGTCACCTTCGTCTTGAGCCCCTCCACAGCCTTACCTTCGATATCCGTCAGCTTCACCACATACTCATCCTGCTCAGAGGTATTGATCGTGGAGACATACACCTCAAAGCTGTCCTCGCTGATCCAGTGTACGCTGGGAGCTCCCGTGAGGATAAATTTGTCTGCCGCAACCACCTGCACGTTATAGCTGGACAATGTCTGTCCGTCATAGAAGGCCGTAATGATATAACTTCCCACAGGCAGCGCGGAAAGATCCGGCTGCATGCTGATCTTTGTCAACTCTCCCGTCTCAGAAGGCCGGTACGCAGAAATTTCCGTCTTAACCTTCTGAGGCTGCTCCAGACCTTCCCCTGTAAGGGACGCGGTGAACTTTTCCGATGCCGCCTTGTCATAGGGAATGTCGGAATAATAATAATACCATTGTTCCTTCGTTCCCGCAGATACCGGGGAAGCGCCGGACCAGTAATTTACGCTGCTGGAACCGCCGGCCACCGAGAAAGTCCCATACGAAGATCTGCTGCCGTCGCCCACATCCAATCGGTAATACCCTGCCGAGAGCGCACAGCCCGCGCCATTCCGGAACGGGGTCAGATAGGTGATCATCCCCTGGGAATCCGTCTGCAGTTCAAACTCTTCTATGGGATTGTTCTCATCAGAGGCATCTTCCCAGGATTGATACCGCGTCAGTTTCCAGGTAAGCTCTCTGCCCTGCCAGTCGGAAGTCACCCCGGCCTCCAGTTTCTGGGCAGCCTCATTATACGCGTAATAATATAGCCCGGAAGCCATATATAAGGAACAGGTATCCTGTTGGAAGATCACATCATATCCCGGCTTCGCCGAAAGCTTCATCGTGACGGATCCGGACATCTCTTCGGATAGACCTGCACTCTTTTTCAGCTTTACCACATAGCCCCGATAAACGGGCTTGGCCGCCACATAGACCGCCTCCCGTTCCGTTCCGTTATCCGTATAGGTATAACGCAGTTTCGTCGGATCGATCCCTTCTCCGCTCAGGGACAGATAAAAGAATTCCCCCCGGTTGTCATAGTCCGACGCCCCATAGATATTGGTGACAACTGCCTGATCCGTAATCGAAACCAGCCCTTCCAGCGTTTCGGTGGTGCCGTCCTGGTACGTTATAACGACATCATATGTTCCTGCCTGCAGAGCTTTGTTCCTGAGGGATTCCAGCCCCACATAAGCATAATAGACTTTATACCCGTCCAGATACAGCCCGTTTTCGGATAACTTTCGGTAACGGAATTCCGAATTAGAGTTATAGCAGGAGATATCGTTATCCGCAGCCCAGATCGTCCCCTTTTTATCCTGAAGCACCGCACTGACCCATGGTCGATCGCTGTACAGATACAGGGAAAAAGAGGCCGCCCTGCCGCTAAAATTGTACATTTCCTTTTCGGCGTAAGCCTTACCGGCAGCCATAGTGAACGCGGCATTCTTAGACGTTACCTGTTCACTGTCCGCATACATTTCCACCGTGAATTCATGCTCCCCCAGACCGATTCCGGTATCCATATTATAATAAACCTTGCCGGCAGTCTGCCAGGATGTGTTCTCCAAGGAAACCTCTTCCCCATCCACCAGATACCGGAAGGTGTAAGGAAGCCCCGTCTTGTAACCGGTGATCCTCACTCCCAGAAAACTCTTTTGACCGGTCTGATAGTAGGTATCCTCCGTGATGATCTGCAGACCGCCCACACGCTGTGATGACTTTACGCTGCTGGAAAGCGTCACCCCGGCCGGCAGTTTGGAAGATGCTTTGGCAAACTCCGATTCGGGTATTTTGTTTTCATTAAGAGACAGATATGTCAACATGGCATTCCCGGACAGATCCGGGATCTCCGTCAGCTCATTTCCGGTCAGATCCAGGGAAGACAATTTCTTACATTTGGACCAGTCAATGGCAGCAGCGTCTTCCACCTCATGGTTGCCCAGAGACAGCACGGACAGATTCGTCAGATATTGGACTCCCTCAATCTTTTGGATGACCGGTGTCGAAAAATCATTTCTTCCGGCATAAAGCGTTGTGATGCCTTCCAGATCTGCCGTGGTAACCGTCGTGCTCTGGGGATTCCCAAGCTTTTTCAGGATCAGACTGCGGAATTCCTCATCCGGGAAAATTTCCGTCACCTCATATGTCTCATTTTTCTTTGTGGTGAAAGCCGGAATAGTTATCTCCTGGGAAAACACCTCTTCATAATCCGGATTATAGTTCGCGGAGATTTTCAGTACCGCCGTATATTCCGTACCTTCTTTCAACCCGCTGAAGGATAAGATCCCTGCATTCCCCTTGGAATTATTCGATACATAAAAAGACACGCTTTTATTGCCCGAACCGGAAGCGGCGCTTCCACCCTTCTCGGTATATATCAGTGTTGCATAAAAAGAGACGGATTGATAATCATACTCTTGTTTTGTTTCTCCGGTGAAAAAGAGCGGAATGGACACTGAACCTGCCCCGGGCTCCGTTTCTCCTGCCCGGAACACAAGATCCGGACGGCTGGTCCACGCGATCCTTTCAGAGACAAATTCCTTCGTCTCTTCCTCGCCGGAAGAATTGTCGTAAGATTCCGTCGCCCGGATTGCCACAAATCGGGTGTCGGCATGCAGATAGGCAGCTACATAGTTCAGAGAATACACATTTCCGTCCGGATCATAAAGATAGCTAGTGGAGTCCCATTTGGGATGCAATTCCTCTCCCGTTTCGTCATACATCACAAACTCCATCTTCACTGCAACGGCATCCGGCGATGCCTCATACTTTCCCTGCGCCTCTGCACGAAATCCGGTAAAAGTGATATTGAGATCCTCAAATCCGGCTCCCGGAACAATTCCTTCTGCCGTCCGGATCTTTCCCAGATCCAGTTCCTGATAAAAGACGCAGTCCTCTTCGTTTGGCAGGGAAGCCGGATAGCCTCCGTTATCCAAAACAGCCACCACGATTTTTACCTGATATTCCCTGCCTGCCTCAAGATTATCCGCACGCAGCGTCATCGGATCACTGTTATAGCCGTAAAACCAATAATCCTGTCCCGTCCCCGCATGCCATTCCCCGTCTTCACCGGCATAGCACAGCACTTCCCAAAAATGCACTCCACCGCTTCCCGCATTCTCCGTATCTTTCAATGTACAGGAAGCAAACACAGAATGACTCCCGGCTTTAAGCTCTCCTGCCTCAAAGATAAACGAAGGCGTATTTTCTCTGGTATATGCCTCCTCTTCCGTAAAGACCTCGCTCCCGTCCAGGATGCCTGCCGCCTTCAGGACGACCTTCACGGTCTTCTGTTGCAACGGGATAGCATAGCCTGAAAAGGATATTTGATCATCCCCTCTGCTATAGCTGTATAACTGGAACTCATCTATCAATGTTCCCGCTGCATCGTACTGTACGGCATAGATTTTCTCATCGGTGACATCTGCCTCTTTGGTAAACACACCGGTGATATGGATTGAAAAACAGTTTTCTTCCGTTACCGATACCTCGGAAAACGCTCCCGCGGACGCTGTTTCTTCCGCGCTGCCCTCAAGGGCTTTCCCGGCATCTGAGGCTTCCTCTTCGGGTACGCTCTCCTTTGCAGGCGCAGCTTCCTCTTCGGGCATGCTCCCCTCCGCAGGCATAGTTTCCTCTTCGGGCATGCTCTCCTTTGCAGGTGCAGCTTCCTCTTCGGGCATGCTCTCCTCCGCAGGCATAGTTTCCTCTTCGGGCATGCTCTCCTCCACAGGCATAGTTTCCTCCGCAGCCTGTGCATACAGCGCAGTCTCCGGCACCATACCTGCGGTCATGGACAGCGCCAACAATACCGCCAGGATTTTTTTACATATTTTTCCTGTCTTTTTGCTCATAAGACTCCTTCCCTCCTTGCCAATGACCCCTGACCGGGTCATCAAAGACATTTTAATTATACACCATCCCGGGCTTTAATCAAGTAAAAATGTCCCTCAGGATCTTCCCGGGGGACATTTGCTGACCACTGTATATTTTTATCTTCTTTTTCGGAAGCCGCTCAGGATCTACTTCTACTCATCCACACTGTAATTGGGCGCTTCCTTGGTGATATGGATGTCATGAGGATGGCTCTCCTTCAGGGATGCAGCGGAAATCTTCACAAATCTGCCGTTCTGCTTCAGGCTCTCGATATCCCGCGCCCCACAGTAACCCATACCGGAGCGCAGACCTCCCATGAGCTGGAACACGGTATCTTCCACACTTCCCTTATAGGCCACACGACCTTCCACACCCTCCGGCACAAGCTTCTTGGCATTGGTCTGGAAATACCTGTCTTTGGAGCCGTTCTCCATGGCGGCAATGGAACCCATGCCGCGGTAAACCTTATATTTTCTGCCCTGGAAGAGTTCATAATCCCCGGGGCTCTCCTCGCAGCCGGCAAACATGCTTCCCATCATGCAGACATTTCCGCCAGCGGCGATCGCCTTGGTAATGTCCCCGGAATATTTGATACCGCCGTCGGCGATGATCGGCACGCCATATTCTTTTGCGGCGCTGTAGCAGTCCATGATCGCGGAAATCTGGGGCACCCCGATCCCCGCCACCACGCGGGTGGTACAGATGGAGCCGGGACCGATGCCCACTTTTACCGCATCCGCACCGTTTTCGATCAGCGCACGGGTCGCCTCTGCGGTCGCCACATTTCCGGCGATCACCTGCAGATCGGGATATTTTTCCTTGATCATTTTCAGACAGTTCAACACATTCTGGGAATGCCCATGGGCAGAGTCAAGCACGATCACATCGACCTTCGATGCCACCAGCGCATCCACCCGCTCCAGCACATTGGCGGTGATCCCCACGCCTGCACCGCACAGCAGTCTGCCCTGGGCATCCTTTGCGGCAAGCGGATACTTCACGGTCTTCTCGATATCCTTGATGGTGATAAGCCCTTTCAGGTTATAGTCCTCATCCACAATGGGAAGCTTCTCTTTCCTGGCTGCGGCAAGAATCTTCTTTGCCTCCTCCAGAGTGGTCCCCTCCGGCGCGGTGATCAGCCCCTCGCTGGTCATGGATTCTTTGATCTTCTTGGTGAAATCCGTCTCAAATTTCAGATCGCGGTTGGTAATGATGCCCACCAGCTTCTTCCCCTCGGTGATGGGGACACCGGAGATACGGAATTTCCCCATCAGCGCATCCGCATCCGCCAGGGTATGCTCGGGAGTCAGAGAAAAAGGATCCGTAATGACGCCGTTCTCCGAACGTTTCACCTTGTCCACCTCTTCCGCCTGTGCCTCGATAGACATATTCTTGTGGATGACACCGATGCCGCCCTGTCTCGCCATCGCGATCGCCATGCGATGTTCCGTGACGGTGTCCATTCCCGCACTCATCATAGGAATGTTCAGCTTGATCTCTTTGGTCAGCCAGGTGGTCAGATCGACCTCGTTGGGAATGACCTGGGAATAAGCCGGCACGAGCAGCACATCATCAAAGGTAATGCCTTCGCCAATAATCTGTCCCATTTTCTCTCCTCCTATTGTATTTTGTAGATTGATACGAACCGCACAACTAAATGTTTTCCCATGAGTTTATCAAAGTTTACACCCACTGTCAAGAGATAAAATCCCTGTATCCTGCACTTGCGTCCGACATTGATATACCCACTGTTTTTAAGGTTTGCATTCTACCTTAAATCAGTAACGACTCCTTCTATTTTCAAAGGGGATATTATAAAAGTATGCGGATCCGGCTGCCGGATCCCGGGGGTCAGACGGGAGGGTGGGCTTTCAGCCGGGCGATCTCCGCCTGGAGGGCGGCAATAGTTCGATCTTTCTCAGTGAGGCTGTGGTCTTTCTCGGCGAGCGCCTTCTGCGCCTCCGCTGTCTTCCGCCTCTCCTCCTGTATGTCGATCTTCTCCATGTTCTCCCACAGTTCTCCCATGTTCCTGTCCTCCACATTCTTCACATACTGCCTCAGTTCGTCCTCCGGCACATTGATCTTTAACCCCAGGTGGTGGATGATCTGCCCCAGCAGCAGAAGCACCGCCTCCGGAGCCTTCTCCAAAATCTTCTGCGCAGCCTTCCTCCGCTCCCCCGGCCATTTCTTGAAATCCAGGTCCTCCGCCCTCTGGATCCGGTTGAACAGCATCACTAACGACAGCTCCTCCTCCCGCGACAGCAGCTCCTCCACGCTGTAGCTGCGCGGGTTCACCACACGGCAGACGAAGTCCGGCACATACTCCCCGAACATCTCCCCGTATTCCACCCGGTCTCTCCAGCGCAGATCCGCCGTCCAGTTCTCCTTCCCCTCATAGTACACGATGGGGAGGATGAGCGGGTAGTGGAACTCTTTCCTCCGGCTGGTCCCGGGCTTGCGGCTGTCCTGATCGTTTCGGTAGAGCATCCAGATTCCCACCATGTATTTGAGCATCTGGAAGCAGACGTCATAGTCCACACGGCTCTTGTGTTCGATCAGAGCCACCACATACACCGACGGGCTCTCCTCCTGCGCTTCCCGCCCGTCCTGTCCCGGCGGGCGGCGCACCCGCACCTTTTTTACCGTATCACCCTCGAACTCCACGCCCAGGAAGGGGCGCAGCCTCTCCGTCTCGTCCGTGATGTCCTCCGGCTGCACATGCTCTAAGAGTGGCACCCCCGTGTAGCCCCGCAGGAACTGCGCGCAGAGCAGGGGATTGTTCCAGATATCCTTGCTGTTAGTGTCCCTGAATTCGTTTTTCATTCCTTTTCCTCCTGTGTGGTGGCGGAAGGGCGCGCCTCCCACAGGATTCCGTTTTCTGCCGGAGGTTCACATTCCTCTGTTTTGTTTGTCTGTCTGTTTGGTGTCTCCGGCGATCTGCCAGGAACCGCATCCAGATCCCGATGCGGCATAAGATAGGGAAATGATCTTATTTACAGGTAAAATATAACATCCTTCCGGGGAAAAGACAAGTGAAATTTTTATGAAATCAAAAAAGACAAATAAGCAAAAACAGAATAAGTAAAAAGTTAAAAAAGCAAAATAAGTAAAAAGTCAAAATAACAAAATAAATAAAAAGTCAAAATAACAAAATAAATAAAAAGTCAAGAGAGGTCACAAGATGTCAAAAGGACTCCAGGGCAAAAGCGGAGGACCGCCCGCTCCCGCAGGCTCAGCCGTTTCCTCCATAGTTACGCGGCGTACCCCCCGGGAATTCCTCCCCGGCGCGGACGACAGTGCCATCAGCGAATACCATGGAGGCGGCAAGCAGCCATGCGAGCATTGTTTTTGTTGTCTTTCCTGTTCTCATTGCGCTTTCCACCTCTTTTTTCTTAAACTTTGATCGATCTATTTCCATCCGGCTCTCACAAAAGCCGGAATTGTTTACAGACAGCGCGCGTCAATCGGTAAACACCTTCCTCGGCGCGGCGTTTTTCAACGCTTTGACCATCTCAGCGGATGGGCTGAAGATCACCTTCATGCCTCCTTCATAATACATCACATAGCGTTCATCCGGCTGAAGCTCCTGACCGATGCTGTAATCGGCCACCTTTACATTTCTGTTTTTGAAATTGTCCAGATGCCAGGACTTGATGGGGGCAAAGATCTCCATGCGGTCAAGGCTGTACGCCGCCACGCGCTTCCGCTTCGACTGCGCCAGGATCTTGTCCACGGTGATCTCCTTGTCCAGATATAGATACTCATATTCTACATTGCTGTAAAGATTTGCGAAATACGCCCCGATTCCGGCAAGCGCGGCTGGCAGTATGGCAATGGGGAGAATGAACATCACCAGGAAACTCAGAACCGCCGCCACGATCAGGACGACCGTGAGGATCTTCGCCGTCACGGATTTTTTGGCGCTCACCAGACATTCCACATACACATCACTCATGATTTTATTACCCTCTTTGCTTCGTTTATAATATGTCTTATGATATAACATCCGCGGACAAGTTTCAAGCCTTCATTGACTTTGGAGACAAAAATGATTATATTGATAATAATCGGTAAAGCATATCAAATATGTATGGCAAAACTACAGCGTCAGAGAGAAAGGTGGATATCATATGCCGGTCATGGATGAATTCCGCGAAGAACGCGAGGCGATCAGACACGGAACCGCTAAACAAAAATATCAGTATTTTAAAGATTACTACAGGATACCGCTCATCATCATTCTTGTGGCGCTCCTCTTTCTGGGCACGCTGATCTATCAGATCGTCTCCAACAGGGATCCTGTATTTTATGCTGTGATGCTCAACTGCATCTCCCCCGAAGAGCATGACTGGCTGATCGGAGAGTTTGCAGACTATGCGGGCATCGACACAGAAAAAAATGATATCCAGATCGACACGGGCGCACGGTTCACCATCGATTCCATGGATGAGGATTCTTATGTCACCATTCAGAGGCTGGGCGCGTACAGCAGCATCGGACAGCTGGATGTGATGCTGGGCGGCGGCGATGCGTTTGCCTATTTTGCCGGCACCGGATATTTCCTGGACTTAAGGACCCTGCTCACCGAAGAGCAGCTTCAGAAATACGAACCCTATCTGTACTATATTGATGCCGCTCTGGAGGTAAACTATGATCCCACAAAATCCGGATCCTTACTCTATGCGGATCCCCGCAGACCCGAGGAGATGGAGGATCCCGTCCCCATAGGCATCTATGTCGACAGCAGCCAAAAGCTAAAGGATGCCTTTGTCTTCCAAAACGCAGAAGACGGCATTGTCCTGAGTGTTTATTCCACAACCCATCATCCGGACAATGCCATCGCATTTCTTGAGTATTTACTTGACGAAACCGTCTCTTAACCGAGCAGTTCCTTAAGCAGACGATTGACCCCTGCGGGATCCGCTTTGCCCTGCATCGCCTTCATGGTCTGTCCCACGAGGAAACCGATGGCTTTCTCCTTGCCGTTCCGGTAATCCTCCACGGACTGGGGATTGGCGGCGATCACTTCCTCCACGGTCTTTCGGAGGGCACCCTCATCGTTTACCGTCTTAAGCCCCTTTTCCTCCACATAAGCGGCCGGATCCACATCCCGATCAAACATCGCCTCGAACACTTCCTTGGCCACTGTGGAATTGATCACCTTTTTCTCCGTCAGTTCGATCAGCGCCGCCAGATGTCCGGGCGAGAAAGAGATATCCTCCGCGTCCATCTCCCTCTCCTTTAAGATGCGCAGCGTCTCCACCATGAGCCAGTTGGACACCTTCTTGGGCTGGGCTCCCAGTGCCACCGTCTCCTCAAAAAGATCCGCCATGTGCTTGGAATCCGTGATGATGTCTATATCATAGTCCGGCAGATCAAAGGACTCCCTGTAACGCTTTCTCTTTTCCTCCCGGAACTCCGGCAGTTCCTCCCGCACTTTCTCCAGCCATTCGTCGCTGATGGATACGGGCACCAGATCCGGATCGGGGAAATAGCGGTAATCCTGGGCGTCCTCCTTGGAACGCATGGCATAGGAGGTCTCCTTCGCGTCATCCCATCTGCGGGTCTCCTGCACCACCTTTTCCCCGGATTCCAACAGATCGATCTGACGGGCGCGCTCCCCCTCGATCGCCCGGGCGATCGCCCGGAAAGAATTCAGATTCTTCATCTCCGTCCGGGTGCCGAATCCCTCTGTCCCCGCTTCCCGCACGGACAGGTTCACGTCCGCTCTCATGGATCCCTCCTGAAGCTTACAGTCGGAGGCTCCCAGATACTGGATGGTGCAGCGCAGCTTCTCCAGATAGGCGATGACCTCCTGCGCGCTGCGCATATCGGGCTCGGAGACGATCTCAATCAGCGGCACGCCGGAACGGTTGTAATCCACCAGAGAACAGCCCTCCCATTCATCGTGGATCAGTTTTCCCGCATCCTCCTCCATGTGGATCTCATGGATGCCGACCTTTTTGGTATATCCTGCGCCCTGTCCGGCCCCGGGCAGATCCGCTCCGCCCTCCCCGGGCACCTCGATCTCCACCCAGCCGTCCCGGCAGATGGGCAGATAAAGCTGGGAGATCTGATAGTTCTGGGGATTGTCGGGATAAAAATAATTTTTTCTGTCAAATTTACAGTATTGGGTGATATGACAGTTGGTCGCAAGCCCCACTTTCATCGCGTACTCCACCACCTGTCTGTTGAGCACCGGGAGGGAGCCGGGCATACCCGTACACACGGGACAGGTATGGGTGTTGGGCGCGCCCCCGAAGGCGGTGGAACATCCGCAGAAGATCTTGGTCTTGGTGGCAAGCTCCACATGCACCTCCAGACCGATGACGGTTTCATATTCTTTTGCCATATCATTTCACCCCCTGCTCGTAAGTGTAGGCCGCCCGGATCAGTTTTTTCTCCTGGAAGCAGTCCCCGATCAGCTGCAGCCCGACGGGCAGCCCTTCTTTGTCCGTGCCGCAGGGAAGGCTGATCGCCGGCAGCCCTGCCAGATTGACGGAGATGGTATAGATATCTCCCAGGTACATCTTAATGGGATCCGACAGACTTTCCCCCAGCTTCGGAGCCGTGGAGGGAGCCACAGGTCCCAGGATCAGATCATATTTTGCAAACGCCTCGTCGAAGGCTTTTTTGATCAGCGCCTTCACCCGCAGGGCTTTCAGATAATAGGCGTCATAATAGCCGGAGCTTAACACAAAGGAGCCCAGCATGATGCGGCGTTTTACCTCCGCCCCAAACCCCTCGGAACGGGTTTTCTTATACATGGGATGCAGGGATTGCGCCCCCGCCGCCCGGTATCCGTATTTGATGCCGTCAAAGCGCTCCAAGTTGGAGCTTGCCTCCGCCGCGGCAATGGTATAATAGGTGGGCACCGCGTACTCCACCAGGCTCAGATCAAATTCCTCCACCACGGCACCTCTGTCCCTGAGGGTCTCCGCCGCCGCAAGCACAGCGTCTCTCACCTCCGGCTGCAGCCCCTCGCCAAAATAATCCCTGGGAACGCCGATGCGCATCCCCTGCACATCCTCCGCCAGCGCGGAGGTAAAATCCGTATCCTCACGCTTCATGGAGGTGGAGTCTTTCGGATCATGGGATGCGATCGCCTCCAGCACGGCGGCGCAGTCCCGCACGTCCTTCGTCAGAGGCCCGATCTGATCCAGGGAGGAACCGTAGGCGATCAGCCCGTAGCGGGATACCGTTCCGTAGGTGGGCTTCATGCCTACCACGCCGCAGTAGGACGCGGGCTGGCGGATGGATCCGCCGGTGTCCGATCCCAGGGCCGCAAAGCACTCCCCCGCCGCCACGGCTGCCGCGGAGCCGCCGGAAGAACCGCCGGGCACATGATCCGTATTTCGGGGATTTCTGGTCACGCCGAAATACGAAGTCTCCGTGGTGCTTCCCATGGCAAACTCATCCATATTGGTCTTGCCGATGATCACCGCTCCGGCCGCCTCCAGCCTCTCTACCGCCTCCGCGCTGAAGGTGGGGACGAAGTTTTCCAAAATCCTGGAGGAACAGGTGGTAAGGGTTCCCCTGGTACACAGATTGTCCTTGACGGCAAAGGGCACGCCTGCCAAAGGTCCGTCAAGCTCCCCCGCATCGATCTTTGCCTGCACGGATGCCGCCCGCTCCAATGCTTTCTCCCGCTCTAAAGTGACATAACAGTGCAGCTGTTCCTCTGTCTCGTCAATCCGGGCAAAGACTGCCTCCACAGCCTCCGCCGCCCTGATTTCCCCCCGCTTTATTTTCTCCGACAGTTCCACTGCCGTATGATCCAGAATTTCCATATACGCTCCCCTTTCCTAAATGATCCCTGCGCTCTCCATACTGCCCGCCGCGCCTCGCTCTCTGTCTGCCGCGCGTTCCTGTCCATACTGCCCGCTGCGCCTCACTCTCTGTCTGCCGCGCGTTCCTGTCCATACTGCCCGCTGCGCCTCACTCTCTGTCTGCCGCGCGTTCCTGTCCATACTGCCCGCTGCGCCTCACTCTCTGTCTGCCGCGCGCCGCTGGGTGAGGGCTGTGTGCTTTTTTCACACGGCGCCGATGTCACTCAAAGGTCTGGGGCACCACGAACATGCCGTCCCTCTCCTCCGGCGCGTTGGCGAGGATCTGCCCGCTGGCATCCCCGTTGGTCACCTCATCCTCGCGGAACACGTTCTGCACCGGGAACACATGGGACATGGGCTCCACTCCCTTGGTATCCAGCTCTCCCAGCTTGTCGATATAGTCCAGCATATTCGCCATATCCTTTTTGGCCTGCTCTCTCTCCTCCCCGGAAAGCTCCAGCTTGGCGAGAATGGACACATATTCAATGGTTGCGTCATCGATCACATTTGCCATATCCTGCCTCCTCAATCCCTCACCTTGATGTGTACTTCGCGCAGCTGCTGTTCGGTCACGTCATTGGGCGCGCCGCACATCAGATCCTGCGCCGAACCGCTCATGGGGAACGCGATCACCTCACGGATATTCTCCTCGTTTCTGAGAAGCATCAGCATTCTGTCCACCCCGGGAGCCATGCCCGCGTGAGGGGGAGCCCCGAACTGGAACGCCTGGTACAGCGCCCCGAACTTGTTCTTCAATGTCTCCTTATCATAACCCGCAATCTCAAAAGCTTTCTCCATGATCTGCATGTCATGGTTGCGGACCGCCCCGGAGGACAGCTCCACCCCATTGCACACGATGTCGTACTGATAGGCGAGAATCTCCAGAGGATCCATGGTGTTGAGGGCCTCCAGCCCGCCCTGGGGCATGGAGAAGGGATTGTGGGTAAACCCGATCTGCTTCGTCTCGGCATCCCGCTCATACATCGGGAAATCGTTCACATAGCAGAAGCGGTACGCCTGTTTCTCCGTCAGTCCCAGCTTGTCGCCCAGCTCGTTTCTGATCTGTCCGGCATAGTAATTGGCCCGCTCCTCCTTATCCGCGATAAAGAAGATGGTGTCTCCCGCCTCCAGCTGCGCCTGCTTTCTGAGCACGGGTTTCAACTCATCGGGAATGAATTTGTCGATGGGTCCCTTGTAGGAGAGATCCCCGTCCACTTCCAGATAACCCAGACCGCCCATGCCCATGTCGGTGGCAAACTTCAACAGCTTCTCGTGAAAACCCTTGGACATGTCCGCATGGACTTTGATGGCGCGCACCGTCCTTCCCACGAAGGGCTTGAAGGTGCATTTCTGGAAAAATTCCGTCACATCCAGGATGCGCAGGGGATTTCTCAGATCCGGCTTGTCGGTGCCAAACTCCAGCATCGCCTGTCTGTAACTGATGACCGGATAGGGCGCCTTCGTCACCTCATAGCCCTCGGGGGCAAATTTCTCAAAAGCAGCGGACAGCACTTCCTCTCCCACCCGGAACACGTCCTCCTGGGTGGCGAAGCTCATCTCAAAATCCAGCTGATAAAACTCGCCGGGGGAGCGGTCTGCCCTGGCGTCCTCATCCCGAAAACAGGGAGCGATCTGAAAATACTTGTCAAACCCCGACGCCATCAAAAGCTGTTTGTACTGCTGCGGCGCCTGGGGCAGGGCATAAAATTTGCCTTTATATTTCCTGGAGGGCACGATATAATCCCTCGCTCCCTCCGGGGAGGACGCGCAGAGGATGGGCGTCTGGATCTCCAAAAATCCCATCTCTGTCATTTTCTGACGCAAGAAAGCGATCACCCGGGAGCGGAAAATGATATTCTCTTTTACCTTTGCGTTGCGCAGATCCAGATAGCGGTAGCGAAGACGCACCTCCTCACGGGTCTCCCGGGAGGTCATGATCTCAAAGGGAAGCTGCTGGTATACCCTGCCCAGCACTTCCACGGACTTTGCCTCCAGCTCAATGGTCCCGGTGGGAATCCTGGGATTGTAGGTCTCCTCATCCCGCTTCTCCACCAGCCCGATGACAGAGATGCACATTTCCCGGGAAAGCCCCTTCAGAAGCTCGGTATTGCGCATCACCACCTGCAAAACTCCGTACATATCCCTCAGATCAACAAACGACACCCCGCCGTGGTCTCTGATGTTTTCCACCCAGCCTGCCACCTGCAGCGTCTGTCCGATGTGTTCTTCCCCGATCTCCTTCATAGTCAAATCCCTGTACATATTCTGTCCTCCCTTTTTGACGGTTTCATTTTTATATCTACTATATCTATCGCATTGTACACATAAAAAGCCCCGAGATGTTTACACACCCCGGGACGGATTATTAAACGATCCGCGGTACCACCCGCATTGGTGAACGCCTTTGTCCACCCACTTTTCCACTTAACGCATGGGACGTGCTGACCTGGTGCGGACCTGCCATCCGCAGTTTAGACAGCCTGCTCCGGAGTGTTCCCTTTACCGTTCCCACAAACGGCGCTCTCAGTCAGTGACGCCGTATTCCTGTCGTGTTCCCCGGCAAGAGTCTCTTTCATCGCATTTCTACTTTACATATTATACCCATATTTACAAAATAGTCAAGGAAATTATATTTTATTCTTAAATTTAGTCATCTCAGATCATTTCGTGGAGCCCCTTGATCCTGTCCACAGCCTCCACCGTGTTCTCATAACTTCCAAACGCGGTCAGTCTGAAGTATGTCTCGCCGCTGGGACCGAAACCGGAACCGGGCGTGCCCACCACGTTCACCTTCTCCAGCAGATAGTCAAAAAATTCCCAGCTGGTCATGCCTTTCGGCGCCTTCAGCCAGATGTAGGGCGCATTCACACCGCCGGAGACCGTATAGCCTGCCTCCTTCAGCCCGTTCAGGATATAGGAGGCATTTTTCATATAATATGCCACCTGTTCCCTGATCTGCGCCTTTCCCGCGTCGGAATACACTGCCTCGCCCGCACGCTGCACGATGTAGGGCGCGCCGTTATATTTTGTGCCGTGGCGTCTCGCCCAGAGAGAATGCAGAGCCACGTCACCGCATTTTAACTCTTTAGGAACCACCGTGAAGCCCAGGCGCACTCCGGTAAAGCCTGCATTTTTGGAGAAGGAGCGCAGCTCGATGGCGCAGGTTCTCGCTCCCTCGCACTCGTAGATGCTGTGGGGCACATCCTTCTCGGAGATATAGGCTTCATAAGCCGCGTCATAGATGATCACCGCTCCAACCTTATTGGCATAATCCACCCACTCCTGAAGCTGCGCCTTATTGATCGTGGCGCCTGTGGGATTGTTGGGAAAGCAAAGATAGATCAGATCCGGTGTCTGCTTGGGAAGCTGGGGCGCAAATCCGTTCTCCGCAGTGCAGGGCATATAGATCACATCGGACCAGGTCTCGCTCGCCTTGTCATAGCTGCCGGTCCTTCCCGCCATCACATTGGAGTCCACATACACGGGATATACCGGATCACACACAGCGATCTTATTGTCCAGGCTGAAGATCTCCTGGATATTGCCGGAATCACATTTCGCCCCGTCGGAGATAAAAATCTCGTCCGCGCTGATGTCGCATCCCCGGGCTTTATAATCGTTGTCCGCAATGGCATTTCTCAAAAACTCATAGCCCAGATCCGGAGCATAACCGCGGAAGGTCTCCGCCTTTCCCATCTCGTCCACCGCCTTGTGCAGCGCCTCAATGATCACGGGCGCAAGGGGCTGGGTCACATCGCCGATGCCCAGACGGATGATCTTCTTATCCGGATTTGCCGCCGCATAGGCGTTCACTTTCTTTCCGATGGTGGAAAAAAGATAACTTCCGGGAAGCTTTAAATAATTGTCGTTTAACTGAAACATATCGTACCTCCGTTTTCTTTTATTTTCTTTTATGTGTTTATTTTCTTTATATTTATTTATCTTCTTTTATTTGTTTATCTTCTTTTATTTGTTTTCCTGTTTTGCTGTTTTCGCGATCGTCTCTGATATCTCACCCTCAAACACCGTGGTGGCAGGTCCGGTCATATAGACCAGATCTTTTTCCCTGTCCCACTCGATATCCAGCTCGCCGCCAAGCAGTCTGACCGTGATCTTATCTTCTGTCAGACCGCCCAATATACACGCCACGGCAGTGGCGCAGCACCCGGTACCGCAGGCGAGGGTTTCCCCCGCGCCTCTCTCCCACACCCGCATAAATACGGTCTGTCTGTCCAGCACCTCCACAAATTCCGTGTTGGTGCGTCTGGGAAATCTCTCATGATTCTCAAAGGCAGGGCCGATCTGTTCTATTTGCAGATGTTCCACATCCTCCATAAATACCACCGCGTGGGGATTGCCCATGGATACACAGGTCATGCGGTACTCCGTGCCATTCACCTGTATGGGCACATCCACCGCCTGCTCCCCTTCGGCAAGCACCGGGATCTGTTCCGGGCACAGGATAGGGCTGCCCATATTCACCCGCACCTTTGATACGCTTCCCCGTTTCGTGTTCGTCTTTCCCTCCACGGTCAGATCCAGATATTTTATCTTTCCGGCGCTTATGACGCTGATCTGCTCCGCATCCGTCAGCCCCTTGTCATACACAAACTTTGCCACACAGCGGATGCCGTTTCCGCACATCTCCGCCCGGGTGCCGTCCGCGTTGTACATTTCCATCTCAAAATCCGCATCCTGCGAGGGATTGATAAAGATCACCCCGTCCCCTCCGATGCCAAAATGTCTGTCACTCAGTCTCCTGACCAGTTCAGGCTTCTCTTCGGCAGACAGCTTTTCTGCAAACCCGTTGACATAGATGTAATCATTGCCACAGCCATGCATTTTGGTAAATTTCATACCGTCGTCTCCCTTTTTGATATAATTTATTTTGCGCGACTTGTCTCATGCGTTCATCATGGTCAGCACCATCTGCGCCGTCTCCACCAGATTGGTGCCGCTGTCCATGCTGCATTTCTGCAGATAACGATGTGCCTCTTCCTCATCCATATGATTTCGTGTCATCAGAATTTCCTTCGCCTGCCCGATGAGAGCCTCCTCCTCGGCGCTTCTGGTCCTCGGCTGCTGCCGTTGTTTCCTTCTCCGACGCAGAATGCTGTCTGTCAGCATATTCACCGTATTGACCAGGTCGTTCACCTTAAGCGGCATTGACAGGCAGACGATATCATTTCCATAGCACTCGTTGATGACCTGCTGCGACGCCATAAGAAGCATTTCAAAACCATAGGGCAGACATTCATGCAGCTGGTCATACATCATATCCACCAGCTTGTAGCTGCAAATGATAATACCGTCATGCAGACCGTCAGCCTGACTGATCGCCTGCGCCCCGGTAGTACACACACCCGTTACCTGAAAACCGCTCCGCACCAAAACATTTTTGATGCCCTTCGCGTCTTCCAGTCTGGGAAGCACTACAATAATATTCGTCAAATGCCCACCTCCTTTATTCTTTTATAGAAGGTGATACTAATATCTGTACAAATATTCCTGAATTTCCCACTGGGAGACCTGGGGATGATATCTGTTCCACTCATCCCACTTGGCGGCAATATATTTTTCGGAGATATGTTTTCCTAAAACCCCGCGGATAAATTCATCCTTCTCCAGCTCCTCCACCGCAGCCATCAGGCTGTAGGGGAGATTCTCTATTCCCGCTCTCTCCCGCTCCTCCTGTGTCATGGCAAAAATATTTTCATTGATAGCGGCAGGCGGTTCAAGCTGATTGGCAATCCCGTCCAGCCCCGCCATCAGACATACTGCCAGCGTCAGGTACGGATTGGATGCCCCATCGGGGCTTCTCAGCTCAATCCGCGTTCCCTCTCCCTTTACATTGGGAATCCGGATCAGAGGGCTTCTGTTGGTTGCGCTCCAGGCAATGTGAACCGGCGCCTCAAAACCCGGGATCAGACGTTTGTAGGAGTTGACCAATGGATTCGTGATCGCCGCCATTCCCTTGATATGTCTGAGCAGACCGCCGATAAACCAGTATGCCTCCCTGCTCAGCCCCATTTTGTCATTCTCATCGGAAAAAACATTTTTTCCGTCTCTGTGAAGGGACATATTGATGTGCATGCCGGAACCGTTCACATCCATCTTGGGCTTGGGCATGAAGGTGGCGTGCAGCCCATGGCGTCTTGCGAGGGTGCGCACTGCCAGTTTGAAGGTCATAATATTATCCGCCGTCTGCAGAGCCTCGTCATAGCGGAAATCGATCTCGTGCTGGGCGGGAGACATCTCATGATGGGACGCCTCCACCACCAGCCCCATATCCTCCAGATTCATGACAATATCACGCCTTGCGTTCTCTCCGAAATCCAGGGGACCAATGTCAAAAAAACCCGCCTGTTCATTGCTCTCCGTGGTGGGCATAGTATTTTCATCGGTGTTAAACAGGAAAAATTCACACTCAGGCCCTACTTTAAACGTATAACCCATTTCCGATGCCTTGCCGATCGCACGCTTTAACACATATCTCGGGTCCCCCTCGAAGGGTTCGCCTCCCGGACGGTGTACATCACAGATCATCCTCGCCACCTTTCCCTGCTGGGGTCTCCAGGGAAAAATCGCAAACGTAGAATAATCGGGATACAGATACATATCCGACTCCTCGATACGCACAAAACCGTCGATAGCCGAACCGTCAAACATACACTGATTGTCCAGCGCATGTTCCAGCTGGCTTGCGGTGACGGCAACATTCTTGAAGTTGCCGAACATATCCGTAAACTGAAGACGTATGAACTCCACGTCCTCTTCCTCCACCAGGCGGATGATGTCTTCTCTGGTATAATGCTTCATGTCTGACCTCCGTGCTGCGTCTGTATTTTAGGAGCAGCAAATGGCTGCAGGGGTGGCAGAAGGATGCGCAGCAATCCTTTTGCGCAAAACCGGTTGGCGAAAAAAATTTCCCGGTCAGTACCTTTTTGAAAAAAGGGCACTCTTACCCTTCCCTGTAAGAACGCCCTTGTTCTATCATTCATCATAATACCAACTGATATATGGAATTGTCAAGTTTGGACAGACTATTTCACATCCGCTTGCATATTCCCCACGACCGGTTCATATCCTTTACAAAGAGAAACGCCCGAAAGGGTCAGGGAGTATATGGATGAGCGCAAAAACTAAAATTGTGGTACTTCATATGAAGGAATTGATCTATACAGGTGTATTTGCAGTACTGGGGATTCTGCTTGTCGCCATGTTGATCATCATGTTCATGCCCAAGGACAAGGATACCGTGCCTGAAAATCCGGAAGTGCCGCCACAGACAGAAAACCCGGACGAAACCCCTGCCACATCAGCCAATTACATACCCGGTATCTACACCACGGAGCTCGTGCTGGGCGGTCAGACAATCGATGTGGAAGTCATCGTAAGCCAGGAGGCGATCTCCTCCATCCGTCTGGTCAATTTAAGCGAATCTGTCACCACGATGTACCCGCTGCTTGAGCCGACGCTGGAATCCATCTGCAATCAGGTTTATGAGACGCAGTCATTGGAAAACATAACCTATACCTCCGACAGCAAATATACTTCCCTTGTGCTGTTGGAAGCGATCCGCAATTCCCTCTCCAAGGCTCAGCCCACGGAGGAAGGAACCAAATAGCCTGCAAAAACAGCCCGCCAAAGGATAAAAATGATATGCTCCCTTCCGGACAGACAAGTGAAACGATAAAACCCTGTCACTTAGGAGGGAGCATATTAAAATAGTTGTATCCGGCGCGACAGCCCTTTTAAACACTCAGCGTATCAATCTGCTCCAGCCACAAAGCCACACTGGCATCAGAGGGCATGCGCAGATCTCCTCTCGGCGACAGGGCGACACTTCCCACTTTCGGTCCGTCCGGAAGACAGGAACGCTTAAACTGCTGACCGAAAAACCTGGTATAAAAAGTCTTCAGCCATTTCAGGATTTCTTCGTCATCATACATCCCCGCAAAAGCCAGTCTTGCCACCCGGAACACCTTTGCAGGCTCAAATCCGCATCGGAGCATATAGTACAGGAAAAAGTCATGCAGCTCATATGGGCCCACCAGATCTTCCGTCCGCTGCGCGATCCTGCCGTCTACAGGCGGCAGAAGTTCCGGGCTCACAGGCGTGTCAAGCACATCCAGCAGCACCTCTGCAAGTTTCTGATCACCGCAGGTATCTGCATAATATTTCACCAGATGACGCACCAGAGACTTCGGCACACCCGCGTTTACGCCGTACATAGACATATGATCTCCATTGTACGTCGCCCAGCCCAGCGCCAGCTCGGACATATCTCCCGTTCCTACCACCAGCCCGCCCTCTCTGTTGGCGATATCCATCAAAATCTGTGTGCGTTCCCGGGCCTGACTGTTCTCATAGGCGGCATCGTGCCGGTCAGGATCCTGTCCGATATCCCGGAAATGAATCTCCACCGCCTCTTTGATATCGACTTTTTCCAGAGTAACCCCCAAAATTTCCGACAGTCGGCAGGCATTCTCATAGGTTCTGTCCGTTGTGCCAAAACAGGGCATGGTCACCGCAGTAATACCCTTTCTGTCCAGTCCCAGCATATCAAAAGTGCGAACGGTCACAAGAAGCGCAAGCGTGGAATCCAGACCTCCGGAGATCCCCAGCACCGCCGACTTTAATCCCGTGTGTTCATACCGTTTCTTCAGCCCATAGGACTGTATGGACAGAATTTCCTCGCAGCGGCGGCTGCGCTGTTGTTCATCGGTGGGCACAAAAGGCGTACAGCCAAAATGTCTTTCCAGCTCTGTCTCGGATACCTTCAGGGCAAACGGCACTGTCACATAGGACAGACCGGGCGCTTTGCCAAAGGTACCCATCCGGCGTCTCTCATTCAGAATGCGATGCACATCCAGATCTCCATACACCGTCTCCCCGATAAATTGCTTTGACTGGGAAAGGATCATCCCGTTCTCCGCGATCAGATTATGCCCGCCGAACACTAAATCCTGGGTGGACTCGCCCTCGCCGGCAGAGGTATAAATATATCCTGCTAACAGCCTTGCGCTCGCGGACTTTACCAACAATTCCCTGTATTCATCTTTCCCCACCGTCTCATTGGATGCGGAGAGATTGACAATGACCGTCGCTCCCATCAGCGCATGATCGGTGGACGGCGGACTGGCGACCCACAAATCCTCACAGATCTCGCATCCCACCGTAAGCCCCCTGACGCTGGTACAGCGAAAGAGCAGGTTCGCACCGAACGGAATCTCTGCGCCGTCAAAAGGATAACTCTCCACCTGCAGATTGCCCGAAGCAAAATGCCTGCCCTCATAAAATTCCGCATAAGCAGGGATGTTCACCTTTGGCACCAGACCGATGACCTGCCCGTTCTGAAGCGCTGCCGCCACGTTATAGAGCTTACCTTCCCGCTCCATGGGCAGCCCTACAAAAACCAGCGCATCCTGTCCCCGCGTTGCCGCAGCCACTGTGGAGAGCGCCTGTTTCGCGCCCTCGAGCAAAAGTTCCTGTAAAAACAGATCATTACAGGTATACCCCGTAAGACACAGTTCCGGAAATACAATGATCCTGGCGCCCCTCTCATATGCTTTTTTCAACTCGGCGCATACCGCCCGGGCATTGTAGGCGGTATCCGCCACTTTGATCTTAGGGGTAACTGCCGCCACTTTGATAAATCCATCATTCATAGCCTGTCTCCTTGTCCGTCCCGACGCAAAAAGTTCAGCCTCCTGCACGCTGATAGAGTTTTTGCAGCTCCTCGACCGTAAATAGATAATCGCGGGCACAGAAATGACAGTTGACCTCTATCTCCCTGCCCTCATCGATCATATCCTGCAATTCTTTCCTTCCAAGACTGATCAAAGCCCTCTCCACCCGGGTCTTGTCACAGTTGCACTGGAACCGGCAGGGCAGAGTATCCGTCACCTTAGGCTCCAATCCCTCCAAAACACGCTCCAGCATCCGTTCCGGGGAATCTCCTCCATCCAGCATGGCAGTGACGGAAGGAATCTTCTTCAGGTTCTCCTCCAGCCGGAGGATGATGCTCTCTTCCGTAAAAGGCATCAGCTGAACGATAAATCCTCCGGCCTGACGGACCGTGTTGTCCCGCTCCATCAGGACTCCGAGCCCCACACAGGAAGGGATCTGCTCCGAAACCGCAAAATAATAAGTCAGATCTTCCGCGATCTCTCCCGTCTGCAATTCAGTCTGCCCCACATAGGGCTCCTTTAATCCCATATCCTTGATGACGCTCAGATACCCTTTGCCCACTGCACCGCCCACATCCAGTTTTCCGACGGCATTCGCCGGCAGGATCACATCCGGCACATGGGCATACCCTTTCACACATCCCCTGGGATCCGCAGTCACAACAAGCCCCTTTACAGGACCGTCTCCTTTCATCTGCAAAGTCAGAAGATCTTTCTCTCCTTTTAACATACTTCCCATCATCGCGCCGGCGCTCAACAGTCTCCCCAGCGCCGCCGTCACGACCGGGCTGGTATTATGGGCTTGTCTTGCTTTTTCCACAAGATTCTTCGTGGTACATGCGAAGGCCCGGATACCTGTATCTGCAGCCGTTGCGCGCACAATATGATCGTTCATGATGATTTCCCCTGCTCTCTCGCTACGATATAAACTCTTTCGCTCCTGTCTGTGACAGGGCCCTGTGTATCCGCATCCCGAAGCTCGATGATTTGCAGCCCCGCCTCCTGCACCAGGCTTTCCATCTGTTCCGGAGCATATCCCCGCTGCAAATGCGTTTCCGTGAATCGTCGGAAAAGTTCCCCCTTTTCACGCAAAAAAACCGTCACATCATACTCGTTCAGGGCACTCTCCCTGTCATAATAATTTTCCCAGATAAAACTGCAATTCTCACGGTTTTCCGCAATCGTAGCGTCTCCGATGACTTCCCGGTATTTGTATTCGGTATTAAAATCAAAGATAAACAATCCACCCGGATAGAGATAATTGTTGACTCTGCTAAAAATCTCCCGCAGTTCGTGTTCCTCCAAGATATAATTGATACTGTCACAAACACTGACAATCGTCCCCACAGTGCTGTATAGCTCCAGTTCCCGCATATCCTGCTGCAGATAAAGGATCTCTGATCCGCTCTCTTCTCTTTTCCCCATGGCAATTCCCAGCATATCAGGTGAATTGTCCACACCGATCATGTCATAGCCCTTCTCATACAAAAGTTCCGTCAGCGTCCCTGTACCGCATCCCAAATCCACCACCAGATTGCGCTCCGAGGCAAGAATATCCTTAAGGGATACCTCACCGCCCGCATCATCCCTGCCTCCTTGGGGGCATGCCTCTGTTCCGCCCCCGGCGTTCCCGCCGCGAACAGGCTTTGATATGCCATATTTCTCTATAAAGCTGACCAATGTCTCACACCACTCGGCATAGGGCGTACGATCCATCAGTTCATCATACACTTCGGCAAAATCAGAATAAATCTCCGACATTTACATCACCGCCCCGATCGCACCAAATACACCCGCACTTAAAAGCCCCATGATAATGCCTGCCAGGATCACACCCAAAAGCACTGCAGCCACGCTGGACTTAAAATCCATATCAAGAAGACTTGCCGCAAGAGTGCCGGTCCATGCGCCTGTTCCCGGAAGAGGTATTCCCACGAACAAGAGAAGCGCCACAAAGAGACCTCTTCCCGCCTTCTTTTGAAGCTGCACCCCGCCTTTGTGCCCTTTTTCCAGACAGAAACGGAAAAACCCTCCTATCACAGGCTTGTCAGCTCCCCACTCCAACACCTTTCTGGCAAACAGAAAGATAAACGGCACGGGAATCATATTTCCCAGGATACAGATAATGTAGCTGGGCAGAAGAGGCAGATCAAATCCCACCGCATAGGGGATCGCCCCTCTGAGTTCGATCAACGGCACCATGGAGATAAGGAAAATAATGAGATAGTTTTTCAGCATAAATTAACTCCGTTTCTATTTATTTGCAGACTTGATCTGCCGGATGTCCCTAATATTTTTACTCAATCTGTCAGCTTGCTGCCAGATAATTTTCGAGGAAAGACAGCAATGTATCCATCTCCTCGTCCGTTCCTATCGTGATACGCAGATATTCCGAGATTCTCGGCTTGTTCCAATGGCGCACATAGATGTTATTCTCCCGGAGCGCCTGGAAGATCTGCTCTCCCGGTACCGTTTTATGTCGGGCAAAAATAAAGTTTGCTCTTGAATCCGGGAACGTAAATCCCAGCTCCCTCAGCCTCCCTTTCACCCGTTCCCTCGTATTGACGATCCTGCCGGTGATACCCTTGAAATAGGCATCGTCCCGAACTGCCTCCACCCCCAGAACCTGGGAAGGATAATTCATGGTATAAGAATTAAAAGAAAATTTCACATCGTTCAGATATCGGATCATCTTCTCGCTGCCGATGCAAAAACCGATTCGCAGCCCTGCCATTGCTCTTGATTTGGAAAAGGTCTGAACTACCAGAAGATTATCATATTTTTCCAAAAGCGGCAGAGCGCTGACACCTCCAAAGTCTATATACGCCTCATCCACGATCACCACAACATCCCGGTTTGCCTGAATGATCTTTTCCACTGTCTCCAGACTTTCGAGCACCCCGGTCGGCGCATTGGGATTGGGAAAAATAATGCCGCCGTTCGGCTGTCTGTAGTCCTCGGGACGTAAATGCCAGTCTTCGTCCAAAGCGCAGGTCTTATAGGGGATCCGGTATAATTCTGCCCATACCTCATAAAAAGAATAAGTCACATCCGGAAAAAGAATGGGGCGGTCCCCGTTAAAAAAGGTCATAAATGCCATGGAGATCACATCATCCGAACCCACACCCACAAATATCTGTTCCGGCTTTACGCCGTAATATTCTGATAAAATATTGACCAGAGGGGTTGTGTGTGAGTCCGGATAGAGCCTCAGATCACCACAGTCTAACTTTGCGACCAGCTCTGCCACACCCGGAGCCGGCGGATAGGGACATTCATTTGTGTTAAGCTTGATCATCTTGGCTTTCCGGGGCTGTTCCCCCGCCACATAAGGCACCACTTTCCGTACATTATCTTCCCATTTCATGACAGTTATCTCCTCATTCTACTAAATAGATATTGTAGCATGCCTCTCTTTATTCGTCCAGTGTCCCGCCGGATGTTTCATCCCCGCGCCTGCTTCTCCAGCCAGAGTCTTTTCTCTTCCCTGTAGACCTGGACCTGTTCCTGCATCCCCAGTTTCTCATAGCACGCCGTCAGCCCGTCGAAGGCTCTTTCTCCTCCGGTCTTGATACTGATGGAAGGCGTCGTCTCATACGCGGCATTATAATACCACACGGCTGCCTCCTCAAAGTCTCCCCGGGTCATGTGAAAATCCCCGAGTTCACAGCATATTTCCGAACAGCTCTCCCCTGCAACGAGCTTCATGGCATACTTATAGAAGGTCTCACTGTCGCCCCGCAGCCTCGCCGCCCGCGCTGCCACACAGCATGCCTCCATAAATTCTTTGGGGCTTCTGTCCACATCCTCCGCGGAACCGGCAAAAAAATCTTCCGCCTCCAGAAAGTCATCATCGCTCCCCGCTACAAAGAGTTCCCTCGCGTACATCTCATGCAGATGTGCGGACAGACGTACGCCCCGTTCGGTCTGTCGTCTGAAGTTGGCAAGATCGCGCGCCGCGTGGCTGCATTCCGGCATATGGGTAATGACAATATCGCTGTCATATACTACCGGGTCAAGTCTCACGGACTCATGAATCGGATCCTGCCATACAAAACCCCGCTGTCGTTTGAACAGCTTGGGTCTGTATTCCTCATCAAAATTATAGACCGTACCGTATTGCAGCTGATTGCCGTATTTCATCTGTACGATCTCTATCTCAGGGAGCAGAGCTTCCTTCAGCCTCCGATACTTTTCCCGATTTTCCTCATCAAGCACTTCATCCGCGTCCGCCGAGTAAATATAATCCATTCTTGCCTTGGAGAACGCGAAATTGCGTGCAGCGCTAAAGTCATCGATCCAGACAAAATCATAGATCCGGTCCGTATAACGGGCGGCGATCTCCTTTGTCTGATCGGTGGAACCGGTGTCCACGATCACAATTTCGTCCATAAGATCCGCCACGCTGTCAAGACAGCGCGCCAGCACTTTCTCCTCATTTTTTACTATCATACAGAGAGAAATCGTAATCTCCTTGTCCATCTGGCTACTCCTTCGTTTTGTTTACAGACTTGTTCTGCCATACTAAATGTACCATTTCCCGATAGCAAAATCAACCCAAAGCCAAAAAGCAGCCACAATATAAGGGATGAACGGAACGGGTTTTTTTAACCGTCCCCGCCGCGTCACATTTCCCGAAAGGAACTGCATGGCGCACAAGCCAGCAAACGCTATTGTCATATGTGCCGTAAAATCCTCCCATTCCATTCCCAGTGCGGTCATTCCCAAAGCACAGACACAGAAGGCATGGCAGTCTGCCCTCCCGTAGAATCGCCCAAAGACCGCCTGCTGGACAAAGATATACAGTAACAGCTGCCATCCGGCTGCCCCAGCCGGTTTTCCCTGACAGTTCTGAAGAAACCATACTCCCGCCAGCGCTCCTGACGCAAGGCACCATACAAAACGATAGACCATCCGTTCCCACAGATCCATCACCGATGCGGCGATCAGGCTGCCCGCCGCACAGCCGAGCAGCACATCAGCCAAAATACAGGTTTGGTGCAGGACAGCAATACCCAGGGCATTGAAAATACATGCCGATGCCAACAGCTCTTTCAGGCGGAGGCACACATTCAGAGTCCAGTGCTCATCCCTGCTGCCGATCCTGAAGATCAACATTACGGTGGCATAACCGGCGCACGCCGCCACAAACCATTTCAGCAAAAAAGATCCCGCTTCTTCCATTGTCACCATGGTGTCATCTCAATCTCGTGCGCAGTTCGTCCAGCACGGTTCCACGAACCTCCAGCACCGCAAATTCCGGATAGGTCTCCAGCATTTTGTCTCCCTTGTAGGCGCGTACAGTAATCTGATAGGTATCTCTCTGCGGCACATACAGAGGGATCATAAAACGAAAGCTTTCCTCCTGCCTGTACATAGGATTTTGTTCATACACATACTCCTGCTTCTCTGCACCATCCCCCTCCGGAGATTCCCATGGAAATTCCACCTCCACACGATCCGCATACCCCCAGGAAGTAATCTCCAAAAGAGCGCTCTCCCCTCGCTTGAACAAAGGTGTGTGAGGCTCCAGCACCCGGGAGATTTTCGCCTGCAGTCCGAACTCTGTCGTGCCGGCGGATAAAGTACGCTCATTCCCCACATTATCCACCGCCCTGACGGTCACGGTAAAATCACCGCTGAAAAGAGGAATATCCTCTGTAATATCCACCTCTATGACACCTTCTTCGTCCGGAGTGAGCTTAAGCAGACATCCATTATCCAGATTTTCAATCTGCATACTCCATTCCCTGACACCGCTTAAATCGTCCAGAACCGTTACCCGGAGGGAACGCCCTCCGTCCCTTTTGTCCAGAACGGGCAATCCCTCCAGAGATTCCAGCCCCGAGATCTCCGGCGCCTCCCCGTCCCCGATAAGGCAGATGCCATTCTGCACATCTCTCTGATATTCCGAGCAGAGTATCCCATCCCTGCAATCCACTCCACAAACAGGCAGGACAGAGACCGTCTTTCCGTGTGCTTTCCCGTCCATACAAAACATCCGTGTGACGGAGAGTCTTCGTCCGTACAGACTTCTCTTCGCTGTCACAAAGCCGGCGTCTGTCAGAATCCCCTCCCCGTCCGATGCAAGACTCAGATCTGACATGGAGAGTTGGCTGTCCGAGACACTCACATCACAGGACGGCACATGGACGGTGTGGCGGACCTTCCTTCCGCTCTCCTCTCCGGTCTCTACTATCGCATGATTGGGCTGATAATCCGCTCTTGCCCTGCCCTGTATATACGCGCTGTATTTCAGTGTGAATGGCGTTTGTCCGTCACATCTTACATAATAAGTTTTTTCCTGCCCCGCCCGGTATACGGATTCGCTTTCCTCCACGGAAAGCGGTTCCGTATAAATTGGCCACGCCACCTCATGCCGACGGTTTTTTTCACCTACAGCAATATGTATGGTGCCGCTAAGGTTGCCTGCCACATCCTCAGCCGCTAAATGAAGATATCTTACCCCATCCGTGCCCACCTCGACCTCCGCTTCTTCCGTATATTCCGCGTTTCCACTTTCTACGATGGTATCCGGATTTTCATCCACACGATACAGATACCTCCTGACCCCGGACACCAGAGTATTGCTCGTAATATTTGAAACGGACAGTCTGACGGAGCTTTCTCTCAGATAAGACTCGGCGCGATGAAAGTAGAGCGTTCCGTTATCTTTCGGCTGGTTCCACGCAACCAACACCCTGTCCCCGTCCATGGGAAGCATGCTGATACCCTCCTGGCTCACATCGTCCGGCGCTGCTCTGTCGCGCGCGGACACACCGTTTAACCGGTCGCTGTCCAGATAGCCTAGATCCAGACCCTGAAGGATCACCTGTCCGGCTCCCTCCCATTCCCCGACTCCGTACCCGGTCAGCTCGCCAGCCTCTGTATTAAAGAAATTGCTCCCGCCATAGGACGGTAAGGAACTGATGATCTCTCCGTCCTTTTGATAACCGCAGAAATACTCCTCACTTCTGCCGCAGTCTGCTTCATACCGCACCACTTTCCCACAGGTTTTCGGGCTGTTTTCTTTACTATTGCGCTTCCACCTTCCATGAATGGGACATTTATGATCATAATAATCCTCCTCATGCCCCGTACATTGATCCGAACCGCAGTTAGGGCAATACTCCTCATCCAGACCTCCCCAATACCATTTTCTTGTTCCCGCCAATACATGCGTTAGTTTTTCACCACATTTTACGGGTTTCGTATAACACCCGCCCTTTTTGGAAGGATCGCCCTGATGAACATGGTTACAGACACCCTCAATGTGGTCATGTACCACAGCTTCTCCGGCCCTGCCTCCCCGGAAACCGCCTCCGCCGCCGGCAGCACCGTCCTCTCCCAGACTTTCCTCTTCCAGCAATCCCTCATCGGCTCCTCCAAGCCCTCCGTCTTCACAGATCCCTGCTCCGCCTCCGCCGCCGGCAATCAAAAGTATGCCCTTTTGACTGCTTTTCACAGAGGAATATCCTCCGCCGTTTCCATAGGGATTTCCTTCTCCTCCCTTTTCCCCATTACAGGATCCCGCTTCTATTGTCAGTTTCTCTCCCTGTCCGAGCCAGAACATTCCCTTCACCACACCGCCGCGCCCGCCATGGCGATCCCCAAAATCTTCGCCCTGGGCTCCACATGCCTCGATCCAATACAGACCTGTATAAGGAATCCTGATCTCCCACTGCCCGGTTTCACACTGCCCGGCATCGGGCGTATACTGTCTGTAAAAATTCTCTTTCTGTTCCAGCTTCCCTGCTTCATAAATCTGCTCCCAGGTCTTTCCGTCCCGGCTTTGGTATAGTTTGTATGATTTGTTTTTTCCATCCGCCTGCTGCAGAAAGAGATTCACGGCTCCTGCCCCGCCGTCTGTCTCATAATCATTATCCGCCACAAGCAAAAGATCCACCCACTGCGCGTAAAGCGTTACATCCCTCGAGAGCAGAAATTCTGTCCCTGCGCCGCCGGCAGGTCTGGTATACTGCCGGTCATAATACCATCCCCCAAAAGAGAAATTTTCCCTCTCAGGCTCCGGCAAAAGGATGGAGTCCGGCAGATAGGCGGCAAGGAGATGATCCGTATTTTGATCCGCCGCAGGAAAACTGTACAGATTATCTCTCAACTTACCGAGAAACGGAGAGCTTCTGTGCCATGCCGAAAAATGCTGTGTCCCCTGAATGTCTTCTAACTGCTTCCCGCCCTCCGTCTCCAGATGGAGCCGGTATCCCCGGGGGGCTTCCAGTAATTCCATGTCTATCCCGTAACTCTCTCCATACTTCCCCGGGACAGATGTGACGTCTCCGCTTCCCGCATACTTTCCGCCACCCGGATCGATCTCCAGAATACCCTCCGCGGGGCGCCAAAGGGCATAGAGCGTAATGGTTCCCGTCTTCTCATCCTGAAAAAAGTCTCCCTCGCAGAGGTTTCGGATCTCTTCTCTGTCCATATAGGTAGTCCCCAAACCGTCAGGCTCCGTATTCCATCCCGCAAATACCCATCCGATCCTCGTATACACATTGGGAGTAAGATTTGTCTGTGGCGTCACTTCTCTGCCCTCGTAACAAACCGCATTGTCATACATATGAAAACTGGGTGCCATATACCCCCCATAAGCCTCTCCCCCGGCATTGGCATCATACACGACCCTGTAACGGTTCGCACTGATGTCCCGGCATTGATGCCCCATAATTTGCGCTCCCTGTTCCAGATTATTGTCAAAAGGGCAAAGATAATAATAATATTGCCCGTTTCCCGCCTCCAGATAAGAGAGGCTTTTCGCCGCCTTCCTGCTCATATAAAAATGAACTTTGGCAACCGGTCCGCCACAATCTGCACAGATAGGACGCCATCCTGAAAAATGAGGACGATAACAATTTATTCTATTGTATTTTACACCGAAGAAATCATACTGATCCGGGTAGGTATTGTGACAACAGACCACTTTGGAAAGATAGACCTCCCATCTTGAGACCGGAATGGTACCGTTTCTTTTCACAGCATAATAATGCTCCCCCCGCCTCAGATCCCGCAGGCTGCCTTTCACTCCCGTTACCACATCGTCCGAGCCGCCTTCCTCATACCACTCTATGTTCCGGTCGCCGGCATTGGTTGTCCACGCCTGACCATCCGGTGAAAAACTCACATAAGGGCTGTCATGGATCGTCCCCGCATGAACGGATATCCTGCACCGACAGCATATGATCAAAATAATTAAAATGCCATACCATTTGCTTTTTTTCATCACTCACACACCTTTACAACACGCAGGGCACCCCTGGCAAGCTCGGTATAAAAATACTCCACATCAGCCGCGTCCAGATAGACATTGATTCGTTGGGCAGAGGATATGGCATCTTCTCCACCGATGGGGCTGCCCGCTCCGTCAAACACCTGTTGCACAAAAATCTCCCGCCAGATCAAATTGGCTGTCCCACTCTCGGAGACCGTATATATATGGATCCTGTCCCCGGGGCGCAGCACTCCCCCTGCCACCTGATAGAGATCGTCTGCCTTGAATCCTGCAATGACAGGCTGCTGCATATTGGCCGCGATCTCGTCTCTTCTGTCGAACATCCCCTCTGTCAAAAAGGTTCCCTCATCAATTTTCCGTACTGCGATCAGACCTTTTAGCTGCTCGGGGTCTTTGACTGCCGCAGACGGTATCAATCCTTTATCCAACTCTTTTTTCTCCAGATAGAACATCACGTTCGACTCATCCAACATGGTTCCCTTGGGAATCTCTTTCACTGCCGTGTAAATTTCACCGCGCTCATATTCACTCAGCACCTTTTTCTCTGTCTGCAGCATGACGGCAAAAATACTCAAAGCTGCCACAAGCGATGCCACCATGCTGCCGATCCATAGTTTATCTTTTTTCATAACCCTCTCCTTGTCCGTTTTCAATTGTCTGTGGCACGATATCCACCAGTTTTGCCTTATGTGCTTCCACACTCACTCCCAGAAAACCCTGCAGGGGGAAACTGATCTCACTGTATATACCCGTGTATTCCACACAGACACCGTTGGGCGCTTTCATTGCTCCTCTCTTTCCTCTCCAATATTCCACAGACTGATCATTTCTGACCCGCACGGCTTCCACCTGATTTTGATCCACATTATAGATCACAAAATCCGTGGTCCTGACCACCCCTGAGATCAGCGCCCGGTTCGCACACTTCCCTTCCCGGTCCAGCTGCAGGTTCTCTGCGAGTGCGGCACGGTATACCTGATACGCTTCCACAGGATCCCCGATCAGCACTTTATGGCTTGTACCATATTCCTCCACATCTATCAGTGCAGCCGCAAGATTCGATGCCGCAAGAGCGTCCTCCAGATAAACCGAGACCATTTCCCACTCCGCCAGCTGTAAGCGGGTCAGCAACACAATGACAAGGATCAGTATAAAAAACAATCCTGCCGCCCATTCCGCCTGCCCGCCGTCTTTTTGCATCTGTCTAGTTTTTCGCCGTAGAGACCCTTTTCTCCTCAAATACATATCTGCCTCCCAGTTTACCCCTGATCTGCAGCACGATTCTGGAGCCGTAGCCCGCTGTCCCAAAAGTGGTTCCGCTCAGGTCATACTCTGTAACTCCCATTTGTGCCAACCGGTTCTCCAGATCCGCTCTGTCTGCTTCCAACAAACCTCCCGTCGTTTCCATGCGGAGAATATAATGGCGTGCCAGCTGCGTCACCTCCGCCTTCTGTTGAATCAGACTCATCTCGTCCAGAAATCTTATCATCAGAAACGCCATCGAAAACATCAATATACCGGTGATCATAATGTTCGCAATGCTGCCCTGTTGTCTGCTCCCGCCTCTGCTCATATTTACACCCCGGGGACGCCGTTTACGCCGCTCAGGATGGTATTCGCTTTGGTAGTCATAGCCTCCACAATGGTCTCTATAAACCCTGCCAGGCTGTCCTTCATCACAACACAGAGGAGCAGCGCGATGATACACAGCCCCACCGTCACAAGAATCCCATCGATCCCCGGCTCCTTCTTCATCCAAAACCCGCAATTTTCCGGCTGCTGCCCCGATCCGGGTCCTTCCCATGCGGCTTCGCCCGCTGCTTTGTTATTTTTCATTTCCATATCATTGCTTTCAACATTTTTCATACTTTTTCCTCCCAAAATAAATTATTTTTCCTATCAGATTCCTATCAGACTTTTTGCTCTCCTAGAAATTCTGCACCGCGGAAAACATCTGTGTGATACAGGCATAGAGAACGACCCCCAGCACTGCTGCCAGGATTCCCAGCTGATAAAACGTGAGGCTTCTGTCCAGTGCTCCCTTTCGGCGCCCCATGACAGACACCTCCATGTCTTTGACCTGCTCCGCAATATCACTCAGAAGTTCCACCGCCTGCCCGGACTCCATCGCCTGGAGAAGCGTGATGCAAAGCGCATCCACATAACGGTTGTCAAAACTGCACTGAAAATGATTTAAAGCTTCGTACACATCCGCCTTTACCGTCACTGCCCCTGCCAGATCCAAAAGGGCCTGCCTCAGACGCATATGCCCCACTCCGGCATAACACTCCGCCAGCGCATCCGTCACATACACTCCTGCGCGGATCTGGATTTCCAATCCATGGTAGATCTGTTTTAACTCGGATGTCATGCGTTCATTGTCGCGATAATCCATGTACTGCACAAGCAGACGGGGAATCCCGTAGAAAAACGACGCCAGGACGATCCCTGCGCCAAGGGTAAACTGCACCCCCATGAAAAACCCCAGAAGCGCCATGAGCAGACTGGCGCTCAGCCATGCCATAGGCGAAACCTTTCTTCCGACATGAAAAGCCACCCCCTTTCTCAGCAGCCATTCCTCTGTGCGCTGATACCAGGTGCTGTCCCTGCTCTTTTCCGCCAGCATCCCCTTAATTTCTTCACAGTTTTTTATTATGCGTCTTCCACAGGCTCCTCTTCCAAGTCTCCACACCATAGAAAACACAATTCCTGATCCGATCACCGGCAAAATCCTTAACATCCCTAAAAGCATTTTTTCCTCCATTCTCTCACCTCCTTTCCGCAAGCTTCCCGGTAAATAACAACAGAATAAATCCCACAACGCCCATCGCTATCCGACCCGGCAGAGTGCCCGTCAGAATATTCAAAACAGAAAATTCGGTCATCCTGTCTACGATCACCAATGTAAAACCTGACATTATAAGCAACAACGCCATGTTGATCACCGCCTCCCGGAGCATGCTTCGCTTTTCCTCCCCGAGCCGCAGATATTCCCTGAGACTTTTCCGGCTGCTGTTTACCAAAAGGGTGAAATCCGCGCAGTAGCGGACATTGATCTCCATATTCCTTGCCAGTTCCTTAAACCTGGGATGTTCTATCTTCTCTGCCATGACCAGCAGCGCAAGACTGATATCTCCCGTTGTCTGCGCCTCATAGCTGCATTCCTCAAGGACAGAGCGCATAGGCTCATCCACATACCTGCTGATCTGTGTGAAAATACCGGTAAGTTCCCCGGATGTGACGCTGTAGTTGCCCAGAAAATCCAGAAATTTAATAAGATTGGAATTGACGCTTTGAAAGTTTTTCACTTTACATATATATAAAAACAAAAATTCCGCTCCCCAGAAAAGGGCTGCCCCAAGAGCCGCTTTTGTCCATCCCCATCCTGCCAAAAGCACAATTGTCAATGCCGCTGTCAGAAAGACATTTGCCGCCACCCAGGCTTCTGCCGTCAAAAACGGAAGTCTGTTTTTCAACCCGCTGTAATGCAGCTCTCTCTCGATCCGGTTCCATACAGAATGTCTCTCCTGAAGCCGTAAAATTCTCTTCCTGTCATCCAGCATCCGTTTTCCCGACGCTTCCTCCATCTCCTTCTGCCCCTTTTGCACCATTCTACCCATACTTTCCAGCCATTTTGCCTTGAGAAAAAACAAAACGGATCCAAGGAGCAGAAAACAAAACAGGACGAGATAACACACTGATCTATATGATCCGCTCATACAAAAGACTCCTCCTTTCTTCATCCCAGCCTCCGCAGTGATAGATCTGTTTTACCCTGTATTTTTCCATGAACACATAGGTCTGAAAACAATCCATCATCCGCATGAGTTCATCCCTCATATAGTGACTCTCATACAGGGCATAATCCACCAGTTTATCTGCCGCCTTGTCCGCGGAGGAAGCATGGATGGTGGCGGCGCAAAGCTGCCCGGTACACGCCGCATTCAGCAAATATAAAGCCTCTGCGCCTTTGATCTCCCCGATGATAAAATAATCCACGTCCATCGTAAGCCCCGCTATGCTGATATGTTTCAGATCATAACTCACCTGACTTTCTCCCGTTCCGGGCAGACTGTGCAAAAACATCATATCCGGATGATACTGTGTGGTGAGCTCATCTGCCTGCTGAGCCACAAGTACGGCCACATCATCCGGAAGCGTCTCTTTCAAAGCATTTAAAAGTGTCGTTTTCCCGGAGGAATTACCGCCGCAGATAATGGTGGAGCCCTGCCGGAAACGCTGAATCAGAAGCTGCGCCGTCTCCTCGTTCATCATTCCCCGCTCCACCAGATCCCGCACCTTTGGAAAGGAACGCGGCACCTTGCGAATGCACAGATATGGCTCATTATAGGTGTTGATCAAAGGCATGGAAAGCGTGAAGCGCAGAATAAAATCCGGATGACTGTCCGTGTCGGTGAAACGCTGGATAGCGTTTAAATTAGAGATATTGACTTGATTTTTGGCTGCGATATAATCGATAAACTGGCGGTATTCCCTCTCATCCGTAAACCCGATCCCTGCATCCGTCCGCTGCCCATAACGCTTTACGCGGATATTATCATGACTGATGACCCGGATGTCCGAAACGGAAGGATCGTCGATCAAAGGCGATAACCTGGAATATCCGTAAATATACTGCTCAAAGGCATCCAGAATCTGCTCCACATCCATGGGGCATGCGGTCGGATGCCTTCGTCTGATATGCTCCCTCGCATCCTGTAAAAATTCTGTCCGGCTCAGCGTGCCGCGGCGCATCTGAATCAGAGCCATTTGTTTCTGCGTCAGATAATCATCCACAAGCTGTCTGAGCCCCTCCTCCACAATAGGATCCTGTTTTGTTCTTTCTCTCATCAAACCTCCTGCCCCAGCCCGGGTAAAAGATATTCAAGCCGGGCTGCATGTCATAAAATGTCATAAAATAAAAGCCGCAGATCAAAATGTACAATACGCGATGCCAGAAGCGAATACTTGGAAAATTTTACATGAAAAAATGTCTTTAGAATAAATGGGTGAATAAAAAGAGTGTGAATAAATAGATCGTGAATAAATAGATCACTGAATAGCGCTGTAGATCAGAACACAGGAGAATTCCTGCGTGGGTCATGAAGTAAAACAGATCGTCGGCACCCGCCGGGTAAGTCACAATTTACACTCTTTTTGCATCGGTGTCAACAGCTGATTTTAGATTTGGTCAATTTTGTGGAATATATCCAAAATACAATCTATAATATTGTCCAACTCTTCCGAATTCAAAATCTGTATCATTTCAGGATGTTGTCTTTGACCCAAAGATATGTTATAATCAATCAAATCGATAAAGGAGAATAAAATGATGGCATTTCTTTTATTTGGCGGATTACTGATCATAATTTTTGCTGTTGTGATCGCTGTCGTTGCATCCGTTGTCTCTGCGGTTGCGGCAGATCAGAGCGACACGGAGGTATAGACACCGTCTTAAACCAATCCCTCCGGGCTCTCTTTGGTCATACGTTCCCGCACGCGTTTTCGGACAATAAAGTATGCCGGGATCAGAAAGGCATCCGCCAGAATCCATGCGGCAGGGCTGCCCATGCAGACACCGGTAAATCCCAAAAGCGGCACCAGTATTATGCCCGCCGCCGAGCGGGCGATCATTTCCAGCACACCGGCAAGGATCGCAAAGATGGGAAATCCCATTCCCTGGATCAGGAAGCGCACAATGTTGACCAGTGCGAGCAGAAAATAGGCTGCCGTATTGAAAAGTAAAAACTGTCTTACATTTCCTATTATCTCTGTCTCATCCCGTTCCACAAACAATCTTGCAAGTCCCTCTCCCCCGATCAAAACAATCAGAAGTGCCAGCACGGAATACACGGCGCCTATGAGTATACAGGATTTTAACCCCTGATCAAGCCGTTCTGGTTTGCCCGCTCCCACATTCTGCCCGCCGTAGGTCGCCATGGTGGAGCCCAGTGCATCAAACGGACAAGCCAGGAAACAACTGATTTTGCTGCCCACGGTGACGGATGCCACTGCCGTGGAACCCAGCACATTCGTGGCGCTCTGCAGCACAACACTGCCGATGGCGGTGATGGAATACTGCAGCCCCATGGGAAGCCCCATGCCGCACAGTACCAGCATCCTATGCAGATCGGGCATCCACTCTCCTTTTCTGATGCGCAGTATCTCAAATTTCCAGAGCATGAACAGCAGACATCCTATCCCGGCAAAAACCTGGGCAAGCACCGTAGCATAGGCGGCTCCCTCCACACCAAGCCCCAGACGGATGATAAAGAACAGATCCAGCCCGATGTTGACAAAGGAGGACAACACCAGGAAGATGACCGGTGTACGGCTGTCCCCCAGGGCGCGGATGATCCCGGACAGCGTATTGTAGAGAAAGGTTGCCGGAATCCCCCAAAAAATAATGATAATATAACTATATGCGTTCTCCAGGATATCCTCCGGCGTCCGCATCATCACCAGGATCTCCCGGCAGAGCAGAGTGGTGGACACTGTCAGCACAACAGCAAACCCTATGCCAAGCCAGGCGCAGTTTGCGATATACCTGCGCACGCCCTCATAATCTCCCGCCCCGAATTTATGAGAGACCGGAATGGAAAAGCCGCTGCACACACCCATGCAGAATCCGATGACTAAAAAGTTGACAGAACCCGTAGCCCCAACGCCTGCCAGCTCATCCGCCCCCAGAAATCTGCCCACGATCACCGTGTCCACCAGATTATAAAACTGCTGGAATAAAAATCCGAAAAATAAAGGTATCGCAAATCCCAGAATCAACTTCATGGGAGATCCTTTTGTCATATCCCTGGTCATGATCTTTTCTCCGCCTTGCTCAGATATCTGTCCTTTCTCTCCCTGAATGACTCTTACGCAAAAGGATTTTCGGTGGGATACATCATGCCCTTGGGCTGATTGAAGTTTATATCCTCCACAGGCACACCCACATACTTAAATACCTCATACAGCGCCTTGCCAAAATGACCAAACGCCACCGCGCCATGATGAGGGAAATTTTTCTCGATCAGCACATGGCGGTAAAACCGTCCCATCTCGGGAATGGCAAATACACCGATGCTGCCGAAGGACTTCGTCTCCACGGGCAGCACTTCGCCCTGGGCTATGTATGCCCGCAGCTGACTGTCCGCAGTGGACTGGAGACGATAAAACGTAATATCGCCTGGAACAATATCCCCTTCCAGCGTCCCCTGGGTCACTTCCTCAGGCAGGGTGCGCGCCATGATCATCTGATATTTCATGTTACAGAACGCAAGTTTCTTAGAACAGGTATTTCCGCAGTGGAAGCCCATAAATGTATCCTTGTGGGTATAATCAAACTTGCCCCGGACAGACTCCTCATACATATCATCGGGCACGGAGTTATTGATGTCCAAAAGAGTCACCACGTCCTGACTCACACAAGCCCCTATGAATTCGCTCAGACATCCGTAAATATCCACCTCGCATGACACGGGGATCCCCATGCCGGTGAGACGGCTGTTCACATAGCAGGGCACAAATCCGAACTGTGTCTGAAATGCGGGCCAGCACTTTCCCGCAATCGCCACATATTTGCGGTACCCCCTGTGCGCTTCGACCCAATCCAGCAGAGTAAGTTCATACTGCGCCAGTCTGGGAAGCACCTTGGGCTTAAGATTTCCCGCGCCCAGCTCCTCTTCCATCTCCTTGATCTTGGCAGGAATCCTCTCATCCCCCTCATGCTTTTTATATGCCTCAAACAGATCCAGCTCGGAGTTTTCCTCAATCTCCACACCCAGATTATAAAGCTGCTTGATCGGCGCGTTGCAGGCAAGGAAATTCAAAGGTCTCGGGCCAAAGGAAATGATCTTTAGATCCGCGAGCCCTACAATCGCTCTGGCTATGGGCAGAAAATCATGGATCATATCCGCGCACTCCCCGGCCGTACCCACCGGGTATTCAGGAATATATGCCTTCACATTTCTCAGCTTCAGATTATAGCTTGCATTGAGCATGCCGCAATACGCGTCTCCTCTGCCGCCCACCAGATCATTCTGACTCTCCTCCGCAGCGGCGATGAACATCGCCGGACCGTCAAAATGTCTGGCAAGCAAAGTCTCCGCGATCTCCGGTCCAAAGTTGCCCAGATAGACACAGAGCGCATTACACCCGGCTTTCCTGACATCCTCCAGCGCCTGTACCATATGGATCTCGCTCTCCACGATGCAGACAGGACACTCATAAATCTCTTCCGCGCCGTACTTTTGTGTGTAAGCTTCCACCAAAGCTTTTCTGCGGTTCACGGACAGACTTTCCGGAAAACAATCGCGGCTCACCGCCACAATACCTACTTTTACCTGGGGTAAATTGTTCATAACATAACCTCCTGCATTGAATTTAATTTGATTTATAAATGGTTCTTTAGAGAATCTCATACACACCTTTGCAGGCGGGATAGAGTTCTTTAAATTTCTGATAACAAGCCTCGTATCTGCGCACCAGCTCCGCATCCGGCTCAATGGTTTCCACAACCTTCACACAGTTTTGAGCGACAGCTTCCACCGTAGGATATTCCCCGCATGCCACCGCGGCAAGCATGGCTGCGCCCATGGCCGGTCCTTCCTCATTTTCGATCACATCCACTTTCATATTCAGAATATTGGCGATCATCTTTTTCCAGAGAGCGCTCTTTGCCCCTCCGCCGCAGATTTTGGTACGCTCCGGACAGATTCCAAGAGATCTCGCCACCTCCACGGAATCCCGCAGGGCAAATGCCACACCCTCCAGAACTGCCTGTGTCATATCTGCGCGGGTAGTGTCCATGGACATGCCGATAAACACTGCCCTTGCCTTGGAATTATTGTGGGGCGAGCGCTCTCCCATGAGATAGGGCAGGAAAAAGACATGATTCCGTCCAAGGTCATCCTCCGCGATCTCCTGCTGCCCGGCGCTGTATTCTTTGGTATGCAGGATTTCTTCCATCCACCACTTGTTGCAGGATGCGGCGCTGAGCATACATCCCATCAGATGATAATTTCCGTCCGCATGGGCAAAGGAATGCAGAGCATTGTATCTGTCCACGCCAAATTTCTCCGATGAGATAAACACCGTGCCGCTGGTGCCCAGGGAAATATTACAGCGATTGTCACCCACCGTCCCCGTGCCCAAAGCGGCAGCCGCATTGTCTCCGGCGCCCGCAGCCACCACACATTCTTGAGGAATTCCCAGCTCCCCGGCCACATCCGCGAGAACACAGCCCACTTTTTCATAGCTTTCATATACCTTCGCAAGCTGGCTTTCTTTCACGCCACAGATTTCGCACATCTCTCTGGACCAGCAGCGGTTTTTCACATCAAACAAAAGCATCCCCGAGGCGTCCGACACATCCGTACAATGTATGCCCGTGAGTCTGTACGCTATGTAGTCCTTTGGCAGCATGATCTTGGCAATCTTTGCAAAGTTTTCCGGTTCATGCTTTCTCACCCACAAGATCTTAGGTGCGGTGAAACCCGTGAAGGAAATATTCGCGGTATATTGGGAAAGTTTATCCCTGCCGATGACATTGTTGAGATACTCATTTTCCTCAACGGTCCTGCCGTCATTCCACAGGATCGCCGGACGGATCACCTCATCCCGTTCGTTCAGGATCACCAGTCCGTGCATCTGTCCTCCAAAGCTGATCCCCGCAACCCTGGACGCATCCGCGCCCTCCAACAGTTCCCGGATCCCCGCCTTTGTCTGTTCCCACCAGTCATTGGGATCCTGCTCGGACCAGCCGGGGCGGGGAAAGGACAACGGATACTCCTTTGACACGATTTTCTGAACATTTCCCTCCCGGTCCATCAACAGCAGTTTGACCGCCGATGTACCCAGATCCACACCGATATAAAGCATGATACACCTCTCTTTCCGCTGTTTAAACAGCTTATTTTCTACGCACTCTTCCATAGCGGAACTGATTCTTGATCTTGCGGAGCTGCCCACAGAGCAGATCATAATCGCAGGAGCAATCCTCCGCAAAAAAAATGCGATACAGATCCGTTTCCTGCTCTTCATCGATCGGCTGTCCATATTCTCTGATCCAGTCGAGCTGTTCCCGCAGCGTGCGAAGCCTGCGGTAATCTCTATACTTTCTGTTGAGGCAGTCACAGACCCGCCCATACTCCAGTTTTACCCTCTCCCTTCCGGGAAGTTTCTTTTCCCTCTGCACACGCAGAAAATACAATCCTCCCGCTATCAGGATAAAGAGTATTACAGCGATCATCACCGCATAACTCACGCCGCCCAGAGCCGCCTCCAGATATGCCCCTACATTATTCTGCGCCATATCCGGACCATTCTGATCGTTGCCATTGTTCAGAAAGACATCCCAGAAAGAGGCATTCTCCTCCTGTGAAGTCTGGGCAGGCGTGGGATCCACAACGACCCAGCCCTTATCCTGCATATAAACCTCCACCCACGCGTGGGCATAGGCATCCGGGATCTCCAGTTCTACCAGAGCCGTCTCGCCTATGGGGGCATATCCGTCATAATACTCTTTGTACTCTGCACCTTCCACCAGTTCTGCATTGTCCATCACATTTACATAAGAGAATGCGTACCCTTCCACATACCGGGCCGGGATACCCATCTGACGAAACAGCATGGTTGCCGCAGAAGCAAAATGCGAACAATACCCTTTTCTGCTCTCCAAAAGAAAATGGGTGATATAATCCGGGTTGCCCAGATAATATCCCGGTCTCATGGTATAGGAATAATTGTTTTTAAAATAGGCGACGATCTGCTCCGCGATCTCCTCCTCCGTTCCCGCAAAGCCGGCTTCCTCACAGACTGCCCGGACGGCTCTGCTGCAGCTCTCCGACACCGTCAGATACCGTTCATCCCATGCGTCCTCCACAGAAAATTTCTGCTCTTCTCCGGTATAATAGGGATAATAAGTATAGGAAGTTATCCCCTGACGCCTCCTAACGGTTTCATCCTCCGTATAATAGGGGCGATACTCATATTCCTGAGAGGCTCCCACGATCTCCACTTCCATGATGCCTTTGCCCTGAAACTGTCTGTCCGTATCCGATTCATATGATCTGCGCCTGCCCTCCACGCTCTTTGACATCAGCACATTTTCCGTCGGTCCGTCCCCTGCCTCAGTCCATCTGCTGCCCCGGATATAATCCAGACCGGTAAATGCCTTCAGATAAACCGGGTCAAAACTATACGGCGTATAACGCACGATCAGGTGTGTCTCGCCGGTGGGCATGACCGCGGCGTTTCTGCTGAGCACTCCTCCGCTGATACCTGCGCTGCTGCTTCCTCTCATAAAAAACGCCATCAGCCCGTACTGGGCAAAACTTTCCATGGATTTCTCCGTGGATGCCTTGAGAGCGCTCTTAGAGCGTATATTCTCATAATCCTCCTGGGGCAAAAGCAAAGCTGCCGTCCGCACGAACAGCACTGCCAGCACCGCCGCCAGGGGAAGCACATAACGGATCTGCCGCGACAGATGATCGCCCACATTCCCCCCCTGTATGACCGCCACCGTAACGTATCCGGTCAACAAAAATAAAATGTAGATCAGCCCGGGGGAACATTCAAAATAAAATGGCAGGGCATAGGGAGTCAGTGTCAGCAGTATCACTTTGGGCAGACTGCATTTATTCTGCAGCATGATATTGAGCAGGATCACCCCCACAATCCCCAGGAAAATAGCAAACACAGTCACTGTCATGTAGGATTCTTCCACCGCCATCGTGTATTCCACACCGCCCTGGATATCCAGATACTGCCTTGCCACTTCATAGACGCGGTTTAATACCCCATAATAGCCGCTGTTGATGATCCAGTAATTGGAAAGCGCTATATACAGATACAGGGAAAAGGACAAAAGACTTACCAGATTGGTAAGCCATCTTTTGCCCGTCTCATACACCGCGCTGAGGACAAATGACAATCCCAGGAGCGCAAGCATACACAGCCCATTATTGTACTCTATCTCATAGGCGGACAAAAAGCCCCCTATCGCGCCATAGACTAACAGAAAAAGGAGGACAGCCTTTGCCAGAGCAGCCCAAAAATCATATCTGCCCTTCTCGGCCACCTGCTCCACCGCCAGCTCCGGCGGTTCTGTTTTCTTTTTTTTACCGAATATACGCACCTTTATATGCTCCTGTCTGCACCATGATATAACTGACCCCGGGATGTTCCGCTGCCATCTGATCTTCGGCAGTCCCGGAGGGGTGTAGCCCGCTGTCACTTAAGATCTCACAGAGTACATTCTCCAATTCTCCCTGCTCTGCCATAAAAAATTCTCTGAGCTGTTCTCCGTGTCCCGGCCAGTAGAGCTGCACGGGATATTCCTTCTCCAGCAGAAGTCTGCATAGGGCATAGACGGATTTCATAAGCAGATCGTTCTGTGCCCTGTCCTCTCCGAGAGGCAGCAGCACATTCATTTTCTCACGCCCCGCCGCCCTGCGCTCTCTGACCATCATTCTGCCCTGCTTGGCGGAAAGTTTCCAGTGTATACTCTTTAATTCATCCCCGGGAATATATTCCCGGATCTCATAGTCCGGATTGTAATCCGTTCCCCGTCTGCGGCTCTCATTCTCTCCGGGGAAATTCTCCACACAGCTGTTGAGTTCCTGTTCCTCCGCCTCCGAAAAATCAGGCCACACGATCACATGGGCATCCGTCCTGTCACATCCCTGCAGACAAAAGATATGAAACAGATCATAAAATTCCACATTCTCGATCTTTGCCTCCACTCTGCCCGCATACTGACTGATGAGATCATGACAGATCTCACTTCCCCCCGCCGGAGCCACCCATATATGCCGCTTCTCCCGGGCAGTGTAGCCGGTAAAAAGATTGCTGTGACTGTAGGTGATATCCGCCGTAAACGCTGTAAATCTCCTGGGATTGGACACCCGGATATCCATTGCTGCCTTCACATTCGTACCGATCCGACGATCGGGCAGCACCGCCCGCGCTCCCAGCCCGTCACGGCTGATCCACAGGAGCACAAAAGACACTACAGGGCAGCAGACCAGAAGCACCAGCGCCATAAGCAGCAGATAACTGCGGAAAAAAAACCACAGAAAAAGAGTCAGACCAAACAATATGACAAACCGCAGGGTCCCCCCCGGGCTCAGCCGCAGCTTCCTCTCCATCAGACAGCATGTATCCTTTCCGTAATATCAAAAATAATCCCCGAGACATCCACACCCTCGGCGCGCGCCCTGGCATTGAGATGAATGCGGTGTCTCCAGACATCCTCTATCACCGCCAGAACATCTTCAGGAATCAGATAATCCCCGCCCCGCATCAGTGCCATCGCCTTCGCCATCTTTAAAAGCGCTATGCTTCCCCTGGGACTGACTCCCAGTGCAATGCGCGGCTCCACCCGGGTCTCCTCCGTGAGCCGCACGATATAATCATACATATTGTCCTCCACATGGAGGGATTCCGCCTGCGCCCTAAGTTCCATCAGACGTTCCACCGTGATGACGCTCCTGACCTGCTCCAACCCTTTTTGGGTGCTGCCCTTAAGGATATCCACCGCCGCCTGGTGGGCGGGATATCCCACATTCAGACAGATCAAAAAACGGTCCAGCTGAGACTCCGGCAGCATCTGTGTGCCCGAGGAGCCAAAGGGATTCTCCGTGGCGATCACAGTGAAAGGTCTGGGAAGCATATGGGGCACACCGTCCACCGTCGCCTTCCCCTCCTCCATCACTTCAAGAAGCGCCGACTGGGTCTTGGAGGAAGTCCTGTTCAGCTCGTCCGCCAGAAACAGATTGCAGAACACTGCCCCCTTGCGGTACTCAAATTCCCCGGTGCCGCTGTTGTACATGGTAAAACCGATAATGTCACTGGGCAGCACATCCGGCGTAAACTGCATTCTCTTACATTCCAGCTCCATGGATCTGCCCAAAGCCATAGCAAGTGTCGTTTTTCCCACTCCAGGGATATCCTCCAGCAGCACATGTCCGCCGGAGAGCACAGCCGCCAGCACTTTTCGGATGACCGGCTCTTTGCCCTTCACAACTTTATTCACCTCTGCGACGATCTGTTCCAGCTCTGTATTCATCTCACGATTCCTTTCCAAAACGGTTATTTCTATTTTATCATTCCGGCTGTGTTTTTTCAATCATTTCCATATAGCAAAAACTTTTCCGCCCGCTGCGGAAACGGACGGAAAAGTTTTAAGATTTGTCAGATACTATAATCGAGATTTTCCACTCTCTTTTTGTGCCATTCTGCCAGATCGGCAACGGTAACCCCATCCACTACGGAATCGATCGCCTGCTGCAGTTTTTTCCAGACCATCACCGTCTCACAGGTATCGCACCTCTCACAGACATCAGCGCCCTCCTCCAGACATGCCACCGGAGCAAGACTCCCCTCCGTGACACGGAGCACCATACCCACGGTATAATCTTTCGGATCTTTCGTCAGCCGGTACCCTCCCTGGGCGCCGCGCATGCTTTTCACATAGCCGGCGCGGCTCAGAACAGAGATGATCTGCTCCAGATATTTTTCGGAAATTCCCTGCCTTGCGGCAATATCCTTTACTTTGATACATTCACCGGTATTGTGGAGGGCCAGATCCAGCATAACCCGCACCGCATACCTTCCCTTTGTTGAAATTGTCATAAATACCCCCCAAATTTTTACTCTTCGGTAAACATCGGAGTGGACAGATATCTGTCGCCGGAATCGGGCAACAGCGCCACAATGGTCTTCCCTGCGTTCTCCGGTCTTTTTGCGAGCTGCGCAGCGGCGAAAAGCGCCGCTCCGGAGGTGATGCCCACCAGGATACCCTCTCTGTGTGCGATCGCCCTGCCCGTTTCAAATGCCTGCTCTGTGGTCACAGTGATGATCTCATCATAGATCTGCGTATTAAGAATGGATGGCACGAATCCCGCTCCAATCCCCTGCAGCTTATGGGGTCCGGGCTGTCCGCCGGAAAGCACGGGAGAATCCGCGGGCTCCACCGCCACTATTCTGATATTGGGATTCTTGGACTTTAAATAGGTTCCCACGCCCGTGACCGTGCCGCCGGTTCCGACTCCCGCAACAAAAATGTCCACTTTGCCGTCCGTATCCTCCCAGATCTCGGGTCCCGTATATGCCGCATGTGCCGCAGGATTTGCCACATTGTCAAACTGCCCCAGAATTACTGCCCCAGGAATCTCCTTTTCCAGTTCCTCCGCTTTGGCGATGGCTCCTTTCATTCCTTTGATCCCCTCCGTGAGCACCAGCTCTGCACCGTATGCCTTAAGGAGGTTTCTGCGCTCCACACTCATCGTCTCGGGAAGGGTCAGTATCGTGCGGTATCCTTTCGCCGCAGCGACGCTGGCAAGCCCGATTCCCGTATTCCCGGAAGTGGGCTCGATGATCACGGAACCTTCCTTCAAAATTCCTTTTTTCTCGGCATCCTCCACCATGGCAAGAGCCACTCTGTCCTTGACGCTCCCCGCAGGATTAAAGTATTCCAGCTTTGCAAGCAGAACCGCGTCCGTCACTCCTTCCGCCTTACTGTAGTTTTCCACGCGCAGCAGCGGTGTATGCCCGATCAGCTCCGTAGCCTTCGTATAAATTTTACCCATATGCCGGTCCTCTCTTTCACAAATTTTCGACTCTGCTCCCTGTTTTGACCCCTAGGACCCTCTTCCAGGAATGCGGTCATGTATTCCCTACTAATCAAGTAGGTTTATTATGAATTGATATTACTGCCAAATCATTCCGTTGTCAATGCCTATTTAACATTTTTTCTGAATCCGTTTTGACATTCCCCTCAAAATCTCTTATACTTATATAATCTTATATAATATGATATATCACTGCGCGCCGGCACCGGCGCAGATAGGATCGCCATGATAAACTCTATTCACTATGATCCGGGCACGGATACCTACCTTGTCCCCGGTCCGCAGCTTACCGTTCCTGCAGGTCAAAAACGCTTTTCCCAAAAACACCCTCTCACGGTGAGGGTTCCCGGCTCTAAGAGCATCACCAACCGCGCGCTGCTGTTGGCGACTTTGGCAGACGGAACTTCCACCCTGCGCGGAGTGCTGTTTTCCGACGACTCCCGGCACTTTTTAAAATGTGTGCAGGAACTGGGATTTGAAACAACAGTGGACGAAGAACACAGAACCATTACGGTTGTCGGGCAGAAAGGCATCGTACCCAGAAAAACGGCCTCTCCGTATGTGGGCAGCGCCGGCACCGCCGCCCGTTTTCTCACCGCCTATCTGGGTGTGTCCGAAGGCATCTATCACATGGATGCCTCGGAACAGATGCGGCGCCGTCCCATGGCACCGCTTCTGTCCTCATTAAAAGAACTCGGCTGCGAGATCGAATACCCCGGCGGAAAGGAAGGATTCTTTCCCTTCACCCTCAAAAGCCACGGCTTTGGGAAAAATTCCATCACGGTGGATATCGGGCACAGCAGTCAGTTTTTGAGCGCCCTGCTCATCTCCTCCTGTCTCTCCCGCGAAGATTTCACCGTCCGGGTGCAGGGCACCCATGGCATGGCTTACATTGAAATGACCTGCCGCATGATGGAGCAGTTTGGCGTGACCGTCACTCATCCTGCCCCGGACATTTATGTGACGCCAAAGGGACAGTCCTATCACGGAAGAGACTACCGGATCGAACCGGATGTATCCGCCGCCTGTTATTTCTATGCCTGCGCCCCTCTTCTGGGTGTGCCCGTGAGGGTGGAACATATCCGATCTGACTCTCTGCAGGGAGATGTTGCCTTCCTGAAGATTTTGGAACAGATGGGCTGCACGCTGTCGGAGGACCCGGAGGGTATCGTACTGCTTCCGCCCGGGGGACCGCTGCACGGCATAACCGCGGATATGTCCGCCTGCTCGGATCAGGCGATCACTCTGGCGGCAATCGCCCCCTTTGCGGATTCTCCCACCACCATCACCGGCATCGGTCATATCCGTTTCCAGGAAAGCGACCGCATCCATGCCATCGTCACGGAGCTTTGCAGAATGGGAATACAGTGTGAAGAGGATGTCTGCGCCCCGGGCAGCATCACCATCCATCCCGGCACTCCCAGACCCTGCACGGTGAACACCTATGACGACCACCGTATGGCAATGGGGTTTGCGCTCCCCGGGCTGCTGGTACCGGGCATCCGCATCCACCATCCGGGCTGCTGCAGCAAAACCTTTGAAAATTATTTTGAGGTGCTGGAGGATTGCATCGGGAAACTAACTATGGTATAGTTACTATATTATTTTAGGTACTTAGAGGTAAATACAGAGGTAAATACAGAGGTAAATACAGAAAGGTGACAGCCTATGAGCAAAAAGAAAGTTGTGGTTTCTCTCGGACATGAGTCGCTGGGTTATACCACTTTGGAACAATGGGACGCGGTAAAAGTCACTGCCAAAGCCTTAGCAGATCTGGTGGAGGCGGACTATCAGCTCACCATCACCCACTCCAATGGTCCTCAGGTAAGTATGATCCACAAAGCAATGACAGAACTGCGCCGTGTATATATCGACTACACACCTGCCCCCATGTGCGTGTGTTCCGCCATGAGCCAGGGATATGTGGGTTATGATATCCAGAATGCTCTCCGTGCGGAACTTTTGGACAGAGGCATCTCCAAGCCTGTCAGCACGATCCTCACCCAGGTGACGGTGGATCCCTATGACGAAGCATTCTATGAACCCACCAAACTGATCGGACGCTATATGTCCAAAGAGGATGCGGAGACAGAGATCAAAAAGGGCAATTATGTACAGGAGACCCCCGGGAAGGGCTTCCGCCGCGTCGTAGCCGCCCCCAAACCCATAGACATTGTGGAGATCGATGCGATCCGCGCACTGGTCAACGCAGACCAGGTAGTCATCGCATGCGGAGGAGGCGGCATCCCCGTCATTGAACAAAAACATGCCCTGAAGGGCGCCTCGGCAGTCATTGAGAAGGACGCTATCGCAGGCAAACTTGCCACAGAGCTGAAGACGGAAGAGTTGATCATTCTCACCAATGTGGATTATGTGTACCGCAGTTTCGGCACGCCGGAGCAGACTCCCATCAAGGCTATGACGGCAGAGGAGGCAAAGGTCGCCATGACCGCGGGCGAATTCGAGGCGGGCACCATGCTCCCGAAGATAGAAGCCGCCATCTCCTATCTGGAAAAGGTTCCCACCGGCAAAGTATTGATCACCTCCATGAAATGCGTGAAGGATGCCATCAAAGACAAAGCGGGAACCGTCATCACTGCATAATATAGTTTCCCATGCTTCCGGATACATAAAATTTATAACAGGCGCGTTACCGCGCTGCCCCGAGGGCGGCCAGTAACGCGCCTGTTATAATACAGAAATCCGAGAGATTAAACACCAGATTTCTAAACGGCTTCCATTTTACTCCAAAACTGATATAGTCCACCACATATTTGCGTTTCAGCCTGTCATATGTGTTGCTGAAGGCTCCCCCCAGCAGAAGGGATAACCCTGTCCGCAGCCGGGAATTGCCATTCCGTCCCAGAGCGAGCACCAGCGCCCCACCCACCAAAACCGTGAGGATTACCGACAGCGCTGCCACCGCACGCGGATGGTTTCGTCCGCGGCCCAATGCCATCCCTTGATTGTGGTATCTGCGCAGCAATAATCTGCCGCCCCATATTTCACGCCCTTCGCCGGATATTTCCTGACGCTCAATGCGGTTTTTGAGACACAGATCCCCGGCAAAGACCGCTAAAACGATACAAATGCACACTATGACCATCATCCATCGAATTTAGGGATAAACCCTGTCCAATGCCTCAACAATACGGCAATACTCCTCCATCACTTTGCCCATAAGCGCCGCGCCCGCCTCAAAATCGCCTGCCCGGAAACACTCACACTGCTCACTGACCTGCTCCTGCAGCATTTTCAGAGACAAATTTCCGCTGACACCCTTCAGGGTATGGGAGGCGGCAAAAGCTCTCTGTATGTCTTTCTTCTCCATGGCATCCAGCAGCTCCTGATAATTGGGATCCGCTTTGAATTTCCTCATGAATTTCTCCAAAAGAGTTTCATTGTTCATGAATCTCTCCATCACTTCGTCCACATCCACTCCCGCCTTCACCAAGAGCTCTCTCGTCATGTCTGTCATTTCATTTCCTCTTTTCTCTCTGATCCACTCCGATATTCCATTGACCACAGCCGGACTAACTGTCAGAAAAAGTCTCCAGGGCGCTTCTGGAATATTCCAGACATTTGAGCATCTCAGGTGAAAACTGCCCGCACTGTCCGGTCATGATCATATTAAATGCCGTCTCTTTATCATATGCCTTTTTATAAATCCTCTCACTCACCAGCGCATCGTATACATCAACAACGGACACGATCTGGGCAGAGATAGGAATTTCATTTCCCTTCAAACCGTCAGGATAACCGCCGCCGTCATAACGCTCATGGTGATGCCTGCAAATATCATAGCACGCCCTGAACAAATCCTCGTCCTGCAGATCCACGATCAGATTCAGGATCTCGCACCCTTTGGTGGTATGGCTCATCATCACCTGACGCTCATCATCCGTCAGGCGGTTAGGCTTGAGCAGGATATTGTCGGGAATGGCGATCTTGCCGATATCATGCAGCGCGGACGCTCTCACAATGATATCTATCTGATGGCGTGTCAGACCCTTCTCCGGGTACAATTCCATCACGGCCTGCGCCATGATACGGCTGAACCCTTTCACACGCTTGATATGCTCTCCCGTCTCCAGATCACGGAACTCGACAATATTACTGATGGCATCCAGCAGATTATCATAGAATACGTTAAGCTTCTCCTGCTGTGCCGTGAGTTCCATTTGATAATTTTGAATCCTATTCTCCATCTCATCGGCTTTTTTGTGCATATCGATGATGTTGTTCACCTGCATACGCACCACCTGTGCCACATAGGGTTTGGAGATCACCGCAGATGCCCCCAGGGCAAAGCAGGAAAGCTCTACCTTGGTATCCTTCTGCGCCGTGATCAGAACTACGGGAATGCGGTCCACGATCTTTTTTGCATTCAGGACCTGCAGCACCTGAAACCCGTTCAGACCGGGCATGACCAGATCCAGCAGGACGATGGCTATATCGTTGATCCGCTGTCCCAGCTTCTGGATCGCCACCTTGCCATCTTCTGCCTCGATGATCTCATAATCGCTCTCAAACATCTGTTTCAGAAGTTCCCGGCTCATCTCCTCATCATCTACAATCAAAATGGCTTTTCTGTCTTTCATGAGTTATCTCCTTTATGTTTCTCATCTCTGTGTGCTGCCGTAATATAGACCCCCTGTGTTCCGTGCCGGAACTGGGCTACCTTGCCGTTCACCCGGATCACCACATCCGGATCGATCGCACCTGTCACCTTCACATAACAGCGTGCCGCCTTCCTGCGCACACCTTCCAGACGCTCCGATTCATGCTCCAGATGCCTCAGCTCCTCCTCTTTCTGACTCAGAGCCACACAGGTCTTATGGAAAAGGGCATTGGTTTCAACCTCCTCATGCCCAAACATACTTCTGAGCTTATGCCGTCCCGCCTCAAGCTGTGAGACCTCGGACTCCGCTTTCTCCCGCTGTCTCATACATTCCCGGATCTTCTCGTCTATATGGTACATATCGCCCACATCCAGACAGGTTCTGTTCTTTCCATAATGACCTATGGACGTTGATTCGATTCCGATAAGCGCCACCGTTTTACCGCCGAGGATACGGGACTGTTTCCCTTTCGCGATCACCCTATCCTCTGTCTCAACACGGCAGTTCAGGAAATAATTGCTCTCCACGGAACCCTTTGCCTTAACGATGGCCGACTCAAAGAACGTCCCCATCACTTTGCCCTCGGCGACAATCTCACCCTTCCCATTGCCGTTGACACCGCCGCGGATCAGGATATTGTGTCCCGACTCCAGCCTTGCGCCCTCCACATACCCATCCACTATAATATCGCCTTTTGCCCTGATATGTGCATTTTCTCCGACAGAACCCTTGATATAGATCGTACCGTCGTAGATCAGATTGCCGTTGTAGCGGTTCACATCCCCTTCCACCACATAGACATTCCACACATCCAGCCGATAATTATGGGGGTTATAAGATACAAAGCCCTTCACCGAAGCGAGATAACTGTCCTGTCGGGAGCCGCGATGAATACCGTTTCCCGAGAGCACCGGCAGATCCCTGCCGGAATCCGCATCCACCGGGATTCCGGAGATCGTCCTGCCCCTCTTTCCTCTCTCAGCCGGATGATATTTGGCAAGCTCCTGTCCCGGCTCCACAGACTCCGCGACTTTCACACTGTGATAATCCACTCTGCCATCGGGCAGCGTCCTGGGATTCTCCGGGAGACTGCAGTTAAACCGCAGATCATACCAGCCATCCCTTCCGGTCTGAGGCACTTCCCCCTGTGCCACCAAAATCTCCCGGTCTCTGGCATAGTCCGTGACCAAAATCTGGATATTATCCTTCAGAATACCGGTGTTGATATCATATCTGCGCAGCAGTTTCTCTATCTCTCCCGGGGTAAACCGGCGTTGAACCCGCTTGGGGATCGTTACATAGGCTTCCATATAATTGTCGCTGATGCGGATCTGGATCCCTGTATCTTCATCGCAGATCTGCCTTCCATATCCGCTGGGATTTTTCGCGTATGCCTCTGCGGTGAGACGGTATCTTTCCCTGCGCATATCCGTAGCCGCGACGATCAGGCGGGCATACCCGCTTACGTCGATGCCGTCCATCAGCCCCCTGCGGATCTCCCGCATCTGATCCAGAGTAAAGAGCGGATTCTCATAGGCTTCCGTATCCACACCGGCGAGCAGCCCTCTGCGGATCTCACTCATCTGTTTCCAGTTATAACACTCCTTGGCATAAACTTCCACCGGAAGCCCCGCGGAAAGCCCCAGGGAGATCTCCTTGAGCTGCGGTTCGCTGAATCCCTGTTTCTGGTAATCTTCCAGCCTGCCCGCGCCGCGCTTTTGAGCTGTTTCTGACGGATCCCCGCCATCCTCCATGTTCACCAATCCGTCAATTGAATTCAATATATCTTCTATGTCACTGGTAAAATCCAGTGAAAACAGGTCAAATCCATCCATTGACTGCACTCTGACCCCTTCTCATCGCATAAAAAATAAATAAAAACCCATTCCCTACAATTATCAACGATAATCTACAGAATGTCAATGGTTTTTATAGGACTTTTCCCCCTTTCCTGATCGTTTTGGCAAAAGATAACACACCGTAAAAAACAGGATGCCGTACACCGATGCCGCAGGGACTGCCAGCCCGATGTCAAACAGCGTTGCACCGCTCTGACGGCTAAACAGCCACGAAAGAGGCACTCTCACCAGAAATGAGGCTGTAATTCCCTGCAGCATCACCGGCAGGGATCTGCCGTGCCCGTTAAAATATCCGATATAGCTGAACACCACACAGGTCAGAATCGCTTCCGGGGCAAACCCCTTCAAATACTCTGCCGCCCGGAGTATATACGCCTCATCCCGGGTAAACAAAGCTGCCGGCATATCCCCCCTGAAAAATGCGAGCGCACAGATGAACACTCCGATAAACACCCCCAGTCCCATGCCTGTAAGCATTGCTTTTCGGGCTCTGTCCTCCCGCCCCGCGCCCACATTCTGCCCCACAAACGCAGACATGGACTGCATGAGGGAAGAAGGGATCAGCATAACAAAAGATATGACCTTCTGGGCGATCCCATAACCGGAAGATGCTTCCAATCCAAGATTATTCACTATGGAACACAAAATCAGAAAAGACAGATTGGTAAGAATCTCCTGCAGCGCCAGCGGCAGCCCCAGCCGCAGAAAAGCGCCGACTTCCCCGTTAAAACGGATATCCCTGCGGCGCAGTGTAAAAGGCAGCTCCTGATGTCTGATAATGATCAGGGACAAAATGACACTCACTGCCTGCGCCAGGATCGTCGCCAGCGCTGCCCCGGCGACATCCAGCCCGAAACCTGCCACAAATACCAAATCTCCCACGATATTCACCACACAGGCGATTCCAACAAATACCAGCGGAAGGCGGGAATTCCCCAGCCCGCGGAAGATCCCGCTGATGACATTATATGCTACTACGAAGCAGATTCCTCCCCCGCAGATCCGCACATAAGAATTGGTCAGCTTATATGCCTCCTCGGGAGCATTGAGCCATCCTGCAAACAGCGGCGCTCCCAACAGCAGAAGGATCATCACCGCCAGCGTAAATACCGCAAAAAACAAATTGCCCCGCCGATGACACCTCCGATGCGCTCCTGTTTCTTCTCGCCCAGATACCGGCTGATCAGCACCGTCACCCCCATGGTCAGGGAAGTGATGACAAAAGTTACCAGATTGATGATATTGCTTCCCGTTGCCACTGCGGATATGCTGGCGTCCGTTCCGAACCGGCCCACCACCAGCATATCCACTGCGCCATACATCGCCTGCAATACCAGCGCTCCCAGCACGGGCAGCATAAATTTCACCAACTTCTGCAAAATACTTCCCGAAGTAAAGTCATCCGAAATTCCCGATCCTGATGCCATTTTCCTTGTCCTTTCCTGAAAAAAACTGAATAGTATACATATATTATAATAAAACTTCTTTCACTGCAAATGTTAAAATAATTAAATTTTTGTCAAAAATAAAATAGAGGAATCGCAAAATGTAGCAAAATGCCCCTTTACAAAAAACTAGATGTTGTAAAATATTCTATAAATGGTATTTTTTAAGGGGTTCCTGCGCCATTCCTTTCTATTGACATCCTCGAATATTTTATTTATACTATTATAGCAAAGACCTCTTTCTTTAGAGAAGTTCTGCAGGCAGGACGATACCCCCGTTACAGGGGTTAATTCTGTTGTAATAAACCATATAGAAGAATGATAAGTGAGGCGAAAACATATGGCAAACGTTGTTTTTCAGTGTGACGTAAATAGAGGTTTCCTGAGAAAAATCGACGGAAATGAAAAGTCCCTCTACCTCGAGATCTCCGATGACATGATTACCGGAAAAGGCATTATTTATCTGGAAAGCAGCCAGCGCGAATATAGCGGTGATATCAATTACGAGATAAAATCGATCAAAAAAGTGGAAAAGTCTGTGTATGAGGGATTGGATGCCCTGATCATCTATGTCCGCGTTGCCTCCCTCTACGGTGCACAAAAACTGCAGGTGCGTCTTCCCGGGCTGCGGGATCTGTCTAAGGCACTGGATATGCTGAGTCAGAACCTTGAATCAAACAACGCTCCGGCTCCTGCACCCGCTCCGACTCCTGTGGCTCCGGCTCCCGCGCCCGCTCCGGCGGCTGCGGCTCCGACACCCGCTCCTGCACCCGCTCCGACTCCTGTGGCTCCGACTCCCGCGCCCGCTCCGGCGGCTGCGGCTCCGACACCGGCTCCGGCTCCCGCGGCTGCAGTTCCCGCTCCCGCTTCTGTTATCTCTGTTGAGGAGTATAAGAAGAAACTGGAGAAACTGGAGGCGATCTACCAGACCGGCATGATCACGGAGAAGGAATACAAGAGCAGCAAGGCAGAGTATATCAGTGTGCTGAACGGGCTGGATGCCTTCTTTAACAAAGTAAAAGTCAATCTGCAGTATAATGAGGTAGGATTTCTCTCCGCTGCGGAATTTGAAGAATTTAAAAAGAGTACCATTGATGAGTGCTCTGATCTGACCTCCGTCTCCAATGAGGTAATGAGGCAGAATCTCAAAAAGCTTTTGATCCTGTATCTGTTTGAGATCATCTCACAGACAGAATACGAGCAGATCTGCACGGACATCACCAGATCCGTACAATATGTCTCCAGCGATACGGAAGAGATGACTTTAGAGAAGATCGGCAAATGGCCTATCCTCAAGGATTGCGAGATCATTTCTGAGGCACAGTATGAGCAGTTTATCAAACTCGTGTCCGATGACACCAAGATCCGGATGAATGAAAGCCTGCCCGTACTGGAGCACAAGCTGATGCGGCTGAATACGCTCTCCCAGACCTTCCTGTTCACTCCTGAGGAGTTTGCCTCCAAGAAACAGGAGCTTGTGGACGAGATGACCACCGTAGATTTCAGCTCCGAGGCAAAGATGCGCAGCCAGATCACCTGTATTGTCACTCTCAGAAAATGCGGCTGGATCAGCGATACGGAATATCAGGGAAAGAAAAACGAGATCATTGGCGCTGTGGAACAGAACGATGACATTGTCGCAAGACTGCAGCTGTTCCGTATGCTGACCAACATTGAATTTCTGACCGAAGATGAATACAGAAACTTCGAGAGCAAGGTTGTGGATGATATCTTCCAGCCATACAGTGATATCAGCGAGCTTCAGAAGAAAGCACAAAACCTTATGAAGCTCAAAGACGCCGCTATTATTTCCGAGGATGATTTTAATACTTACAAAAAGAAACTTCTTTCTCTTTCCTAAATTTCCCTTAGGGCAACAAAAGAAATACAAGGAAAGTCATAAGAAAAAGGGAGTGTTGCAAAATAACTAATTTATAGTTATGGAGCGATGCTCCCTCTCTTTTGTGAACAGCAACAGGGACAAAATCTCTTTTTGTGGATTTTGTCCCTGTTTTTGGCGTACTTTAATAAACTCTGCACTTTTTTCTATTTCCTATGCGGTCTTTATGGTAAACAGATGGCTTCCCAGTCTGTCATTCTGTATCTTCGCGTGCAGCTTGTTGAGATTGTAGCCCATACACAGCAGAAGCATCTCCAGTTTTACTTTTGTTTTCCCTCGCAGCAAAAATCTCTGGAACTCATAATCATTTTTCAGTACACCAAAGCTCCCTCCACCTGGATCGAGCGGTTCATACGGTATTGGATCCCCTTTTCGCTCAAGATGTTCTCATAGGGCTCCTGACGTTTTTCTATAAAGCTTTTAGAAACATACAGCCGTTTGTTTCCTTTCGCCTTTGTACAGGCTTCTTTATAGGAGCAGCCGCTGCAATCCTCACATTCATACACCGTTACTTCTGACTCATAGCCGCTTTTGCTTCTCTGTTTCTTTTTGCCCACTGCCATAAGCCGCTTCCCGGCATGGCAGGTATAACAGTCGCTGCTTTCATCATATCCCATGTTCTCCCGTTTGCTGATGTCCTTCTTAAAACTCCGTTTCTTCCATGTCTCATAGGTCTGAGGCTTGATATAGGGTGTCTGTTCCTTTTCCCGCAGATAGCTGTAACCTTCTTCGCTTTCATACCCGGAATCCGCAGTTACGCTGGGATAGCGGAATCTAAGTTTTTCTTCCATATGCTTCAAGAACGGCACCAGAGTCCATACATCATTCCTGTCCTGGAAGATGTCAGCCGCAACGATATATTCACTGTCCACACCGATCTGCACATTGTACCCGGGCTTTAGCTGAGCATTCCTCATGTGGTCATCCTTCATGTGCATAAAGGTGGCATCCACATCCGTTTTGGAATAATTGTTCCGGTCCCCGAAACGGCAATGGTGCTGTGGTCCGGCGCTTTCTGTCCAGCCAGGAGCCATAGGAAGTTGATATCCCTCCTGCATGCACTCTCGATCTTTCTGGAAGAGTAGATGTTTTGTGAGCAGGCGTAGGTCAGTATCTTGAACATGGTCTTAGGATCCACTGCGGGATTTCTGCCTTTGGCAGAGTAAGCCTGGTACAGCAAAGTGTAATCCAATTCCTCCAATTCGTGGCTCAGCAGTCGGACAGCATCATCTTCAGGAACCAGCCCTTTTTTGTAAACACTTTTCTGCGTTCCCTTGATAATCTCCGCGGGAGCTGTTATACTATACATGAAAGTAGCGTCGCTCGCGACGTAAATTCGAGGTGAAAGGTATGATAAGCAGAGATTTCTATCTGGAACGCATCGTCCATAAAATGTGGAATGGGGAAATCAAAGTCATCACCGGTATCCGGCGGTGCGGGAAATCCGTATTGCTTTTTGAGCTGTTTTATCAATATCTTCTGGATCACGGCGTCAGTGAGGAACAAATCGTCAAAATTGAGCTGGACCAGCGCCGGTATTACAAGTATCGGAATCCCATTGTACTATGCGAATATGTAGAATCCATCGTTACGGCAGACAGCGAAAAGCAGTTTTATCTTTTTATCGATGAGGTGCAGTTGACCGGCAAGGTGATCGACCAAGAAAACGGCGGTATCGAGGTCACGATCTACGATATGCTCAACGAGCTGAAAGCCTATAAGAATCTGGATGTTTACGTCACCGGAAGCAATTCCAAGGGGCTTTCCAGCGATATTGCTACAGAATTTCGCGGCAGAGCGTCGCAGATTCATGTCTATCCGCTGTCCTTCCAAGAATATTATTCGGCGGTGGGCGGCGATGAGCGGCAGGCGCTGGAGCAGTATATGCTTTACGGCGGTTTGCCCAGGATCACCGCGCTGTCGGATGAAAAGGACAAAAAGGAATACCTCACAAACCTTTACCGGGAACTGTATATCAAGGACATTGTAGAGCGGAACGGGATTGAGCGGGAGGATCTGCTGAATGACATCTTGGATTTTCTCGCTTCTCAAATCAGCTCTCTGACGAATCCCACCAACATTGCCAATGCCCTTGGCAGCATGAAAAATGAAAAGGTTAATCCCACGCTGGTTTCTAATTATGTGCAGCATAGCATGGACTCGTTCCTGATCTCTCAAGCGCGGAGATATGACGTAAAAGGAAAAACCTATTTCAAATTCCCCAGCAAGTATTATTATACCGACACGGGGCTGCGAAATGCCAGACTGAATTACAGGCAATATGACCCCGGCCATTTGATGGAAAACATCATCTACAATGAGCTTCTGCGTCGAGGCTACTCTGTGGATATAGGCGTGGTGACCGACCGTTCCAATGGGCAAAACGTGCAAAAGGAAATTGATTTTGTCGTCAACGATGCCGATAAACGGATTTATATTCAATCTGCTTTCCGCATGGATACGGAAAACAAGGCGGACGCGGAAATCGGCTCCTTGCTACTGACGAAGGACTTTTTCAAGAAAATTGTCATCCGTCTGGATATTCCACACAACTACTATGACGACAACGGGATTTTCCATTGTAACCTGCTTGATTTCTTATTGGAACGGTGTGAACTGTTCTGAGCAAACCTCATTCTTTATATGTACGGGGGAGTGTTGCAAAATAACTAATTTATAGTTATGGAGCGATGCTCCCTCTCTTTTGTGAACAGCAACAGGGACAAAATCTCTTTTTGTGGATTTTGTCCCTGTTTTTGGCGTACTTTAATAAACTCTGCACTTTTTTCTATTTCCTATGCGGTCTTTATGGTTCACTTCCATGTCTCATAGGTCTGAGGCTTGATATAGGGTGTCTGTTCCTTTTCCCGCAGATAGCTGTAACCTTCTTCGCTTTCATACCCGGAATCTCGTGGCTCAGCAGTCGGACAGCATCATCTTCAGGAACCAGCCCTTCCAAACTTAACGGTAAAACCAGTTGATAAGTTTGCCCAGGTTCGGTATAATTTTTGTTGTATTTTAAGTTACTCGTCATAACTTATTATACCATGAATGGCAGGTTCTTCGGAACCTGCTTTTCTGTTTTCCAACATAAAAAGGGAGCTGCTGCTCCATAGATTACTCATCTATTTTGCAACAGCCCCTTTTTCCTATGGCTTTCCTCTTTTTCTTATGGCTTTCCTCTTTTTCTTATGGCTTTCCTCTTCTTCTCATCTTTCCTGCATTATTTTGTGAGCTCAGCGACTACCTGATTGATGATCTTTCCGTCCGCCTTGCCCTTTAACTGTGCCATGACCTCTTTCATGATCTTCCCCTTATCCTTAGTAGCCAGCACATCCGCAAACTTCTCCTGTAAAATTGCCCTGACCTCCTCCGCAGACAGCAATTTGGGCGCAAATTCACTCATGATCGCATAGCGCTGTCTGTATTCCTCCAGAAGATCCGTTCTGTCGGCAGGGCAGGTGTCAATCTGTTCCTTTACGGTTTTGATCTCCTTCAGGATAGCCTGATCCGCCATATCATCGGGAATATTCTCCCGGCATCCCGCATCAATTCCGGCTTTCTTCACAGCCGACACAAGAGAAGCAATCGCATCCTTTTTGAATTTGTCCTTCTCCTTCATGGCTGCGATCATCGCATCCTGTAACTCTTTCAGTTTCATTTTCAAATCCTCCTTTTTATCCGTTAAAATTTTAGCCCTCTGTATCTTGCGACGCAGGCGATCACCTCCTGCTTTCTGGGACGGGCCAGCGATGCGGCGACCTCTCCCCGGGCTCCAAACAACATTTCCAGCCCTCTTTCGTCCAAAAGTTTCTCCAGGGCATCCACCGCCTCTGTCATCGTGTTTTGCCCGTCAAACCCGGACGTCAGAAGTTCTTTCAGAATATATCCCAGTGCTCTTGTCTGTTCTTCATCCTTTAACTGCTCCAGCCCGCGGAGCACCACCGTATTTTTGGAGACGGACACCTCATCCTTACCGAATGTCTTGATCTTAATCCTCTCCTCTCCCAGAAGACGCCGATCCTGCTTTGCCCTTCCAAGCCCATGACAGGAAGGGAATACGCTCCGCACTGTCTCAAACACGGCAAACTCCTGCGCCGCTTTTTTCGCCTTCTCTGTGATATCCATGGGGACATACTCCTTCATCTGAATGATCGTGTCTGCCACATGGAAATAGGATCCGCAGCTTCCCGCTACCAAAATGGTAGAGACACCCAGATCATCATACAGACTGTTGACCCGCTCTATAAAGGGTGTGATGGGTTCCTCTCCGTCACTCACCACCTGCTGCATCAGGCGGTCCCGGATCATAAAGTTTGTCGCGGAAGTATCCTCGTCCATCAAAAGCAGCCTGCTGCCGCTCTCCACCGCCTCCATCAGACATGCCGCCTGGGAAGTGCTGCCACTGGCATCTTCCGTGTAAAAATGCTCCGTGTCCTTACCGTTTGGCAGGTGGCGTATAAACGGCGATATATCCACATTACTGATGCTCCTTCCGTCCTCTGCACGGAGTTTCACCGCACTCTCGTCCGTGATCACCAGTTCCCTCCCGTCGCCGGGAATATGATTATACACACCGTCCTGAATCGCCTGCAATACCGTAGATTTTCCGTGATATCCGCCGCCCACGAGCAACGTGATCCCCTTTCGGATCCCCATGCCGCTGACCGCTCCCCTGTGGGGAAGATTGAACGTAACACGCAGAGAATCCGGCGAGCGAAATGGCACCGCATCTTTAAAAGGCTTATCCGACACTCCGCTCTGTCTGGGAAGAATGGATCCGTCTGCCAAAAAAGCACAGAGCCCGTTTTGCTCTAACAGCGCCCTGACCGCCTGCTGATCCTCACAAAGTTCGATCGCCTCCCGTAAGGCTTTCTTGTCAACGCGGGCATAAAACAGACTTTTCCGCACACAGTCCGGCAGGATCCGAAACAGAATCTTTGCCAGCTCCCCCGCATTCACGGAGCGTCCGTTGGCGGGAAAGCCCACCTCGAACCGCATGATCACCGCCCGATCGTCCACCCGGCATGCCGTCCGCTCCAGCACCTCCTGACCGCAGTGGGATACTGCAAGCAGCCCGCTCTTGCCGGAGCCCTTCGCCTGAAAGCTCCCCTCCCTGAGGCAGGCGCCAAACTGCCTGGTCAGCCAGTCCTGCAGAGTGATCCGCTTCTCTTTTTCCTCATAATACTCCGCGGGAAATCCGGCTTTCACCATGGGTACCTGAACCGAAACCCGGGAGGGCGCCGCAAAGGGGTCTCCCTGCACATGATCGACGGACAAAACGTAATCTCCAAAATCATACGCGCCCTTCAAATCCTTATATGCGGGATACCCCCTGTGATCGATCGCCTTCAGCTGTCTGTCCAACTCATTTGCACTCTTCATATCCGTCTTTGTTCCTCTCTTTGCTCCCTCACTCCCACTTTTCCCGCAGCCGCTCAAACAGTCCGCAGCCGCGCTCCATACAGGGCTTAAGCGCCGTTTACAGATATTATACTCTTAAATGCGAAAACTGAAAAGCAAAAGTTTAAAAGCAGACTTTTCCTTCTAAAAAACCTTCTAAAAATAAAACCGTATCTTTACAAACGAAATTTTGTATTTTAATATAGATTTATCAGAAAATACTAAGGAGGATCCTGTTATGAAATACTCTATTGAAGGCGAGCCCCTTCCCGTGGTCATCTGTGACCTTGAGGACGGCGAGACAATGATCACCGAAAGCGGAGCAATGTCTTGGATGAGCCCCAACATGAAGATGGAGACTTCCTCCGGCGGCGGCATCGGCAAAATGATCGGTCGTGCTTTCTCCGGCGAGAGCCTGTTCGTAAACCACTATACCCCTCAGGGCGGTCCGGGACAGATTGCATTTGCGTCCAGCTTCCCCGGTTCCATCCGGGCATTCATGGTTGCTCCCGGTCAGGACATCGTGGCACAGAAATCCGCGTTTCTTGCTTCCACCACAGGCGTTGAACTCTCCACCTTCTTCCAGAAGCGTGTGGGCAGCGCATTGTTCGGCGGCGAAGGCTTCATCATGCAGAAACTTTCCGGAAACGGTATTGTGTTCCTGGAGTTTGACGGCTATGTAAAAGAATACGAGCTCACCCAGGGTCAGAAAATGATCATCGACACCGGATACCTGGCTGCCATGAGCTCCTCCTGCTCCGTGGATATCCAGACCGTGCCCGGCGTAAAGAACATGCTCTTCGGCGGCGAGGGGCTGTTCAATACCGTCATCACCGGTCCCGGCAAGGTGTATCTCCAGAGCATGCCGGTGGCACAGCTTGCCGGAGCGATCCGTCCCTTCATTCCCACCGGAAAATAAGAGGGCGCCCTGTTCCTGCAGACAAAGAGACCGCTTCCCCGGATTACCCGATAGGAAGCGGTCTTTCTTTCTCTTTGCCTTAGAACCCGCTGTTGGTGCCCTTCAGTGTCGCGCCGCCAATATTGTTCTTTCCGTTTTTGGAAATACAGTCCTGAATGACTGCCTTGCCGAAAGTCACCTTGTAGCCCAGCGCGGACGGAGTCCCGCTTGCGGGCCAGTTGTAGTTATACTTCTTGTTGGAGTCACCGGTGCATTTCTTCATGGTCACCACACCGCTCTGGTTGTTGCGGTCAAAACCGCTTGCATAATTTCCTTTGGCAATACAGCCTGTCAGCGTGTGGTTGAGAGGATCGAGATGTGCCGCCACACCGGAAGTCTTATTATCCACACCGCCCATCTTAAAGCCGTTTCCGTCTCCCCGGATGCCATTGCAGAGACCGTTGTAATTTGCCTGGCAGTTTACCAGCGTCACTGCTCCGTGCGCCGCATAGCAGTCCCAGCCGTCATCGCTGTTGTATTCCGCCACACAGTTCTCGAAATAATTGCCCTCACCGCTGTGGAGCTTCACCGCAAAACCGTCCGCGTTCTCGCCCTTTGCGTCCGCATTGTGATGGGAATTACAATTATAGAATTTATTGTTTGCGCCGCCGTCGGACACCTGGAAACCAGCATCATTGTTATAGCAGCATGTCACATACTTAAACACATTGCTGGAGCCGGTGATATAAATACCGTTATCGGAGGCATTCTTTACCGTGATATTCTGAAGGATGCTTCCGTTGCCCTTGAGCGTGATACCCCTTCCGGAGCTTCCGCTGGTCTGGGAAAAATCAATGACCGCATTGTTCTTACCGGAGATGTTCACCCCTGCCGGAAGCGCAACGGCGCCGGACTTAACAGTTCCGTCGATCACAATGGTATCTCCGGATTTCGCCTTCTTGACGGCATCCGCAAGGGAGGTCCCTCCGTTCTTCACCGTGATGGTATTACCGGAGGAGCTGCCGCCGGAAGAAGAACCGCCGGAGGAGGAACTGCCGGAGCCGGAAGAACTGCCGGAGCCTGAGGAACTGCCGGAGCCTGAGGAACTGCCGGAGCCTGAGGTTTCGTTAAAATCAACCTGGATCTTATAAATATTGATACCGCTTCCCGCAGAGTACAGATATAAGGAACCTGCCGAACCGGAGTAGCTGTATGTTCCCTGGGAGGCGGAAGAAGCCGCACTCATCGTTCCAAGCTGTTTTCCACCGGAGTTGGCAACCACAAGTTTACGGGTATCGCTCCCGCTGCTTCTGAGAACGACCTTGATGGTGGAATTGCCCTGCACGGGAACCTTCACCGCACGATACGATGTGCTGCCGGCGCCCCCCAGCGCCAACGCATATGTATAGCTTGTTCCGTTCACCCTGACAGACTCAGCCTTTACGGACATGGTCTTCGATCCGGTCGCGATCAGCCCAAGACCGTCAACCGTCTTGCTGGAAGAAATCGTTCCCAGATTCTTAAAATTGCTGTTTTTAAAATTCCACGAAGTGGATGATGCCGCCTCCGAACCAAGCGAAGGAGACAGAGTTACACACAGCATGACTGCCGCGACCGCAGCGGATAGAAATTTTTTTGCTCTTTTCAGCATGATTACCCTCCCAATACATTATAGTTTTTTGTTCCCCCTGGAAGAAATTCGTCATATTCACAAAAATCTTCCTCCGATTGTAATAATATCACATACAGTTTTACAAGGAAATAGATAAATTTTCCAAAAAGAAACAGGGAGAATTGTGAATTTTCCACAATCTCCCTGTCTGTTTCGCAGGATTTGTCATCACATTGTATATACCCAGATGTTTTTAATCTGTTGATCGATCTCACTGTAAGACCATTTTCTGCTGCTTCGCGCCACACAGTTAGGATCGTTGACCAGAAAGCCCTCGCTGTCATATCCGTAAATGACAATAAAATGACCGGCTGTGGTGAAATCCCCTCTCCCCATGGCACATATGATGATCCCGCCATTGTCCAGCGACGCGATCATATTATTGAAAGACAGGCTGACACTTTGGACAGTGACACCATACCGCTTGGGCAGATCCTCCATCAAAAGCCACGCCGTTCCGCTTCCCTCCACATAATACCCGTTTTCCATGCTGTACGCTGCGGTCACATCCGGAGTGAGTTCCTCATTACCGGTCAGATAATACAGCACCATGGACAGACATGTGGGACCACAGCCCGACAGCCCTATGCAGCTTTTCTCCCCATAGGGCTGATAACCCCACCGGGGATCCCACTGCAAAAACAGCGGAAATTCCTGCTCTTTCTCCGTTTCCGTCAGCCCTCCCGCAACATTTGTCCCACCGTCCAAATACCCCGCGGCAAAATCAGCCATTTCCGGATTATTGGCCAGTGCCGCCAAAAGTTCATCGGGATACCGGGAAGCATTTTCCCGGATTTTCATGATGGTTTCATCATGACGCCCCAGCTCGTCGAGACGCTGTAAAACCTCTTCATGACTGCGCTCCACAGGTCTGTCTGCCTCCGCACCCTCTGCGCGGACCACATACCCGTAACCGGACGTCTCCTTTGCCCGTCCGCCGGCGCCGGCGCTCTCCTCCCATACTACCTCCCTCCGGTCCAGCTTCTTCTGCATTTCCTCCATCCGTACATACAGCCGGATCAAAGAGAATATCATCGCCGCAAGGAGGATCAGCTCAATCACAAAAAACAGCTTTTTACCCGCCCTGCGTCTCTTTGCACCACTTCCTGCTCTGCCCCTTCCATTGCGTCTTCTGGCGTATCTTCCGTCGTTTCCCATCTTCTCCACTCCTCTGTACAGACATATCATACAGAGGACACGCGACATACTTTTCAAAAAGTTGTGTCATTTTTGTAAAATGTTTTTATCCCGCAGCGGCCTGACTTCCCTGCTGCCAGTCATCCACCGTCAGGTCATATACGATCCGCACATACTCCTCCCCCACATTCCCGCTGTAACGGCTGCCCTTCTGGTACTGCATATGGGCGTAAATGCGCCCGCCCTCCACCTTCCATATCGCCTGGGTCCCTTCCGTATTTAGAAAGATGGCATTCTCATATACCTCCAGACCGGACAGCTCCACAAAAAGACCGAGATTCTCATAGGGAATTTCCTCCGGCAGCCTGTCAAACATGGTGATCTCCGCACTCCACACCTTTCCCGTGACCGCGTTGATATATAGGGTCGAACACATGGACGGGCTTGAACACTGTACGATCCAGAAGCTGTAATAGGGTTCGAGCTGCCCCTGATCGGGCACGATATCCCTGCTGACGCCGAGCGTCGCACTCACGGAATACTCATCTCTCTCCTGGTATTTGGTGAGGTCCTGCCCCCCCATCCGGACCAGCCATTCCACCCCCGTCTGAATCGCCTCCGCCATGTCGATCTGACCTTCCACCGGGCTGTGCACCAGTATATATGTCCGTTTGTTCCAGGAACCTATGACCTCCTCCAACTGTTCCCTCGTCAGAACACTGCCTTCTTCATCCGGGTCTTCCGACGGCTCCTGTTTCGCATTTTCCCTCTCCTGCCATGCCCGGACGGGCATCTCCACTTCCGCTCTCCCCTTTTCCGAGAGCAGCTGCTTCTCCCGGATCCGCAGGATCAGACGCATGCCCTGCATACTGCCAAAGACAATGGCAAGGGCAAGCAGCAGCGTGAGAACCGTATACGGATACGATTTATTCATCTCCATTTTCCTCCCCGGACGCAAACACAATCCTGACTCTCGTCCCCGTCTTTCCGTCGCTTTCTATCTTCATCTTTGCCCGGTGGAGCTCCACGATCCTGGCAACCAGCGCCATGCCCAGCCCTGCCCCGTGCTGCTTTCTGGATCTGGATTTATCCACCATGTAAAATGCCTCCGTGATCCTTCCCAGTTCCCCCGGCGGTATCCCCTTCCCATTGTCCGTCACACTCACCATATAAGAATCCCCATAGTTCTCTCCGCTCACCCAGACATCCCTGCTGTCCGCCTTGACGGAATTGTCGATGAGATTAAGGATCATGGTTTTAAAGAAATCATAATCCGCCTCCACATACCCTTCTTCGATCTCCAAGTGTAGCGCGGCATTCCTCCTGCCGCATACAGCCTCCATTCCCTGCTCCAGATTGCGGAACATTTCCCGCACGGACATCCTCTCCAGCAGAAAATCCTGCTTGTCCAGCACAAACAGATCCATCAGCTTCAGAGAGAGCGTTTCCAGCCTCATACCCTCATTCAAAATATATTCCGCCGCGCTCTTTACCTCTTCCCTCGGCAGATCCCGCTGATAGAGCATATCCGCATATCCGATCACGGATGTCAGCGGCGTCTTCAGTTCATGGGCAAAATTGGCCGCGAAATCCTCCTTCTGCCTCGCCACATCCGACAGTTCCTCGATTTTTTCTTCCACCTGCTGCGCCATCCGGTTAAAATCCCTGGCAAGTTCGCTGATCTCATCCCTCCCTTTTGCGCGTATCCTCCCGGAATACTTTCCCCCCGCGATCCTCCTGGCCGCCTTCCCCACTCTTTTGATGGGCGCTGTGACTGCCTGCGTCAGAAGAAAGACCACGGGAAAACAGATACACAGGATGACCAGATAAATCCTCTGAAAATAAGAGATCATATTCTTTTGTCCCTCGAGCACGGAACCGATGTCGGTCTGAGTGATCAGATACATCCCCTTTTCGTCCTGCGTGACATAATCCCATACATAAATATGACCTTCCCCATCTTTTTCAAAAAGCCGATATGCCAGCCCGTCCTTTTTCCCTTCCCCAAGCTCCAGTTCGCCCGCGGACAATGCCATATTAGAGAAAATACACTTTCCCTCCCCGTCGCACACGGCTGCAGGCACGGTAAAGCTTGTCGAGATGCCCTTAAGCTGTGCCTCACCGTCATCCAAAAAATTCGGCTCGGAATACAGGATGGACTGCAGGATATACCGGTTGTACTGGAAATCCTGAAACGCCAGCGTCTTGCTCTGCGCGAGCGCGTTTTCATAAGCGTAATTGATCAGAAGATACCCTGCCACCTGGAAGGTAATGCCAAAGATGATCACAAAACACAAAAATATCTTGTGAAAGAGTTTCATTTCCCCTCCTCCAGCCGATATCCGATCCGAAACACCGTCCGGATATATCTATCCCAGTCCAGTTTTCTCCTGAGCCGCTGAATATGGGAGTCCAGGGTGCGGGTGTCCCCCATATAGGGCTCCCCCCACACCTTTTCGTACAGCCTCTCCCTATACAATGCAACATTTTTGTTCTGTATCAGTTCCACCAGCAGATCAAATTCTTTGACGGTCAGCTCCACCTCCTGCCCGGCTTTTCGGACCGTCCGGGAGGGCAGATCGATCTCCACATCCGCAAAGATAAGCCTTCTGCTGTGTCTGCCGCATCTCCTGAGAAGCGCCTCCACCCGGGCCAGCAGTTCTCCGATCTGAAAAGGCTTGGCGATATAATCGTCCGCTCCCAGCTTCAGTCCCCTGATGCGGTCGTCCACACCGCTTTTTGCCGACAGAAAAATGACCGGAGTTCCCGTGGGGCGGATGTACTCCAACAGCTCATAGCCATTGATCTCGGGCAGCATGATATCCAGCAGGATCAGGTCGAAGGTCTCGTTCTCCAGTCTGTCCGCCGCGGTTTTGCCGTCCGCCGCGCAGGCGCACAGATACCCTTCCGCCGCCAGATTGACTCGGATCAAATTCAAAATCGCATCATCGTCCTCCACGATCAATACTTTCTGCATCACGACTCCTCCACAGACTTATTCTCCCGTTTCCTGCCACGAATATGTTTTATTATACCCGTTACTTGTGTCATACTTGTGTCATAGACATACCTGCCGAATCTGCGTCCTTTGGTCCACTACAAAAAAACGCACCGGGCACTGCCCTGCCCGATGCGATATATCCGTCCGCTGCGTCTGCGCGCTCACACGCCCCCTCTATTCGGCAGCCGCCCTGCCTCCCGCTTCCTCCTGTCTGTTTCCGCACTCCTCCGCCTTCTCCCGCGCGCCCACATGTCTCAGGAACACGGAGCTTAAATACAGGGCGATAAAGAAGGAGAATACAAACGCTGCCGGCTGTGCCTCCTGTATCCCTGCCATCCCCCGGAAATGAGCCAGGACCAGCAGCATGGGAATAAATACGATGCCGCTTCTCATGGAGGACGCCACCGAGGCAAGGGCTCTCTGCCCCGTACTCTGGAACCCCATCTCCGTCACCATGGTCAGGGGCAGCGTGACGAGCGTCAGCGCCTGAAGCCTCAGCGCCCGCAGGGCATACTCTGCCACCTGCGCATCGTCACGGAAGATCCTGATCAGGGGTTCGGCAAAAATATACACGGGAATCACCATAAAGATCAGCACAACCTCCGACATCCCCGCGGTGAACCAGAATGCCTTTTTGACCCGGTCATATTTGCCCGCGCCGTAGTTAAAGCTGCTCACCGGCTGGAAGCCCTGACCGATGCCGATGGCTGTGGCCATCACAAAGAAACAGATCCGGGACACGATGCTCATGGCGGACACCGCGGCGTCTCCGTACACAGCGGCGCTGGAATTTAACAGGATCGTCGCCACACTGTTCAGCGCCTGCCGCAGCAGACTGGGGAACCCGGTGGCTGCCACATTTCCCATGGTCGCAAGATGCCAGTCCACACAGGAGATCCGGATCTTGGTCTCCGTCCTTCCGCACAGGAACATGGACAGCAGGATCAGAAAGCTGATGATCTGGGACACCGCCGTGGAGATTCCCGCGCCCATGACTCCCATGTCAAACCCGAAGATCAGGATGGCATCCCCCGCAATGTTCAATATGCCTCCTGTCATCAGCCCCAGCATCCCCAGCTTCGCCCGCCCCTCATAACGCAGGAGATTGTTCATGGTCAGGCTGGAGGACATAAAAGGCGCCGCCAAAATGATCCAGAAGATATAAGTCTTGGCATAGGGAGCAATGGTGTCGGTGCTTCCCAGGGCATAGACCAAAGGATCCAGAAACAGAAAACTTACCGCCCCGATCAGAGCCCCCAGTATCAGGGACATGAAAAATCCCGTGGAGGTATAGCGCGTAGCCGTGTCAATATTCTTATGCCCCAGACTGCGGGACATAATGCTTCCCGCGCCCTGTCCGCACATGAACGCCACCGCCTGCAGGATAGACATGAAACCGAACACCACGCCCACCGCGCCGCTGGCGCTGTTTCCCAGAGTCCCCACAAACGCCGTGTCCACCAGATTATAGATATTCGTCACCATCATACTGATCACGGTGGGCACCGCCAGGGTCGCCACCAGCTTCTCCACAGGTGTCTCCGTCATCTTTATGTACTGTTTATTTTGAAGTTCCAACTCGGTATCCGCCATTTTTACCCTCCGTTCCAAGGCACCCTCCTGATACCAGCCTATGCCGCAGGATATTCGCCGTATACAAAAATGTGCAAACCTCTCCGGTCTGCACATTCCCACTGTCAACAGTTGCCTCTTTTTTTATTTTAACAAGGAGAGCCAAAAAATGCAACTGTTTCTTTTATGCCGTTTTGCTCCCGATTCGCTCCCCCTACACATCCCGCCTTCCCGCCAGAAAACTCCCCGCTCCCAGAGACACCGCGATATAAAAGACACAGATCAGCGCAAACTGTAAATACCCGCCGGGGGAAAGCTGCTGGGGCGCGTTGGAATTCATGCCGTACGCCATGAGGGAATAAGGCCAGATATGCCCCAGATCTTTGGCGAGAAAGAACAGCCCGGACAGCCCTCCTCCCAGGGCGACTCCCACGGGCAGGGCAAAGCTTTTGACCAGCATGGACAGCACCGTCTGGACTGCCGTCATCACCATTCCCCCCAGCGTCCCGAACAGACACCACAAAAAGATCCGGTTCCAGGGCGGCTGCGTCAGCCCCGCATACCTCCCCGCCAGCACAAACAGAACACAGATCCATACCTCACTCACAAAAAGCATGAACGATGCCGTCAGGAATTTGGCGGCAAAAATCATCCCCCGGGGTACCGGCATGGAAAACATCCGGTTCCAGTTGTGATTCAGATGTTCCAGTCTCATCAGATACCCGCAGTATACTCCCAGCATGATGGGCAGGAAGAAATAATCGGTGAACAACGTATGCTGTGTCCACAGACTATCCCATTTCATCTGCAGGATTCCCTGATTGGCGAGGAAATTTGCCGTTCCCAGGACCGCCGGAAGCACCGGTATGATCAGAAACGCGATCCACACCGGGGAACGCTTCAGTTTCATCCTTTCCGCTTTTAACAGTTTCCACAACATAGCTCACAGCTCCTTTCTCACAAAAAATGCCCTTCCTGCCAGATACAGGACCACACTGAGTCCGCAGAGGGCGGCAAAGCCCGTCCAGTCGATCTCCATCACGTCGAACCAGACCTTCTGATATCTGGTCTCAGGCGTATAGCCAAACATTCCCACAAACTGCAGACCCCCGTAATATCCCCAGACCAGTATCCTCCTAAGCCACGGAAACTGTTGCAAAAACAGGGAGAACACACCGCCGAAGGTGCCGATGATCCCCACAAAAAACGCCACCGCCTGATTGGGAAAACACAATGCCAGCGCATGCTGTAACATATATATCGCGGCCGTGGGCGTCAGCGTAAACAGCAGATACAACAGATACAGCCTGACGGGAACATCTCCCGCAAACCCCGCCGCGCGGCCCAAAAGAATGGTGGCGCCAAAACTGAGCAGCACGCTCAGCGTCATATGTGCCAGCCCTGCCAGCAGCTTCGCATCATAGAGATGTCCCCGTTCCGTCACGGTGGCCAGAACCCTGAGCATATTTCCCCTGTGCTCGATGTCGCAGAACCGGGAGGAAACCACCATTCCCAGAAGAGACATGAATATGGTGTTTGCCAGCGGAAGCTGATAGAGATAATTCATCCAGCCTACCCGCAGCATATCCTCGCTGTATCTTTCGGGAGCGATCCACACGCACAGCATTGCCGTCATCGCCAGAGTGGTGAGCAGGATATACCTGCGTCTCGTCTTTAGAAACTCACACTTCAACAGCCTTCTCATAAGCTTGTCTCCCTCCCCGTGAGATCCAGAAAGATCTCCTCCAGACTCTTGGATCTGTCCCTGTCATGCAGCCTCTCCAGCTCCCCCTGATACATCATCTTTCCCCGGGCAATGATCCCTACATCCTCCGCCATACAGTCCATCTCCGAGAGCAGATGGCTGGACACGATCACGGTCATCCCGTACTGCCCCGGCAGGGAACAGATCAGCTCCCTCATCTCCTGGATCCCCGCGGGATCCAACCCATTGGTGGGCTCATCGAGTATGAGCAGCCGCGGAAAGGACAACAGCGCCCCGGCAAGCCCCAGCCGCTGCTTCATTCCCAGCGAATACGCGGACACCTTCTTACTTTTCTGTCTGTCCAGCCGCACGATCTCCAGCGCCTTGTGGATATTTTTCTCCGGGACATCCAAAAGCGTCTGCAGGATCCTTAAATTTTCCATCCCTGTGAGATGCCCGTAATAGGAGGGCGACTCGATCAGGGAACCGATTTCTCTTAAGATCTCCCGTCTTGTGGACGACTCAAGCCTTTTTCCGAAAATACTAATTTCCCCTTCGGTAGGTCTTACCAGGCTCAAAAGCATTTTCAGCGTGGTGCTTTTTCCTGCCCCATTGGGTCCCAGGAACCCATAGATACGCCCTTCCCTCACCCGCAGGTCCAGCCCGTCTACCGAGACCATGTCCCGATACCGTTTGGTGAGCCTCTCCGTTCTTACGATTTCTTCCACTGTTCCAAACCTCCTCGATCTGATTTGACATTCGCACCGCCCCGGTTTTCGCACCGGGCGGGCGCCATGCCATACCCGGATTATGACATACCCTTCTGTCGCCCCGCTTAAAGCATCCTTACAAAAACCTTAAATCTTCCTCGCGGCATCCGCAAAAAGCGTCGGAGGGCTTTTGCTTTCCTTCGTTTTGGTATACAATGAAAACGGTGATGAATATGCAGGAAATGTTATCGGAACTTTACAACAAAAAAATACTCATTGTGGACGACGAACCGGCGCTGTTGGACATGGTCTCCCACATCCTCTACCGGGAGGGCTTCTACAATCTCCACACCGCGGCTGACTGCGCCTGTGCCCTTAAGACCGCGGGCGAACAGCCCATTGCGCTGTACCTTCTCGATGTGCGGCTGCCCGACGGGGATGGATTTTCCCTTCTGGAAAATCTGAGGAAAATCTCCCGGCTTCCGCGGACTCCTGCGATCTTTCTCACCGCCTGCGACCAGAGCGACGACAAGATCCGGGGGCTGGGGCTGGACGCTGACGACTACATCGTCAAACCCTTCCTCGCAGAGGAGCTCATCCTGCGCGTCCGGTCCGTTCTGCGCAGAGTCTACGCCATCGACAGCGAAGCCCCCATCTTTTCCCTGTCGGGCGTCATCGTCAATCTGGAGAATGCCACCGTCAGCAGAAACGGCAGAGAGACTTCCCTGACCGCCAAGGAATACCTTCTCCTCAAAAAACTCTGGGAAAACAAAAACAAGATCGTGACCAATGACGCGCTCTGCCTTGCCGCATGGGGCGAGGATTATTACGGCTGTGAAAACACGCTCATGGTCCACATCCGCAGGCTGAGAAAGAAAATGGAGCTCTGCCCCTCCTCCCCCCGCCATCTGATCACTGTGAAAGGATTGGGATACAAGCTGCTGATATGACAGGAAAAACAACACTCCGACTTTTTATACGCTTCACGCTGACCGCCACCGCCATCTCCATGATCCTTCTGGTGTTCAACTGCATTGGCTTTGCCTGCATCATCGCGGACACCACCAGCCTCCATGACATGACCCCCCAGCGCGCGCTGCGCCTCGTCTCCCAAAACCTTACGCCGACACAGGAAGGCTATGTTCTTGGGGACGGCATTCTGCCGCAGCAATACTGGTGCATCCTTGTAAATGACGGAGGAGATGTCATCTGGTCCCAAAACATGCCGGACGACATTCCCGGCCACTACTCCCTTCAGGATATGGCAAGAATAACGCGATGGTTCTTAAACGATTATCCCGTCTATATTTCTTTGGAGGATTACGGGATCCTCATCCTCGGAGAGCCCAAAAAAGCGGTAGGAAAATACCAGCTTATCTATTACATGGAATGGTTTGAAACCCTTCCCCGGAGAATCCTTGCCGTCTTCCTGGTCAATCTCTGTATGGCGGTAATCCTCGCTTTGATCCTCGGCGCGAATCTCTACCGGAAACTGCGCATCCTCATCAATGGAATGAACAGCCTGCGCCGGGAAAAACAGGTTTATATTTCTGAGCGGGGCATTTTTCACGAGCTCTACCACAGCATTAACGAAACCTCCAACACCCTGGCACACAAAAACGCTGCCCTGGCAGTGCGGGACAATGCGAGAGCCCGCTGGATCTCCGGAATCTCCCATGACATCCGCACACCTCTCTCGGTGATCACAGGCTGCTCCGAAGAGCTTGCCTCCTGCGCCGCCCTAAGCCCTGAGGACAGAAAAAAAGCGGAAACGATCACTGCCCAGAGCATTAAGATCCGGAAACTGGTGTCAGACTTTAACCTGATCTCCTCCCTGGAGTATGATATGCAGCCTTCCCGGAAGAAAAAAACTGCCCTTTGCCCCCTGCTGCGGCAGGTGACCGCAGATCTGATCAACAGCGGGCTGACCGCACAATATGAGATCTCCCTGGATCTGCACAACGAAGGCTCCGAAATCCGGGCGGACGAGGCGCTTCTGGAACGCGCTCTCTTTAACCTGCTGAGCAACAGCATCCTGCACAATCCCGAAGGCTGCCGCATCCGTGTCGCGCAGTACGAGCGAAACAACCTGGTCTGTATAGAGATACAGGATGACGGATGCGGCGTCCCCCCGGAAGTGCTTGAAAACATCCGGCAAATCCCCAGATCCACTCACGGCATGGGGCTGCCCATGGCATACCGGATCATACAGGTCCACGGCGGAAGCTTTACTGCGGAAAACGACAACGGATTCCGGATCCGGATAGAGCTGCCCAAAGAGAATTAGCGTTCGATGCCGAACACCGGATGATCACGCGGATGATTACGGGAAATACTTGCCAAAACCATCCGGTCGCTGTATAATATAAATGTAAAAATAGAGGATTTGTCTTGTATGATAAAGGAGAGGTGCTTATGAGCGTTTATGCTATCAGTAACCGCAGCAATTACGACATATACTCCCATCTTTCCAGCGGAAGAAGGATCAACACTGCCGCAGATGACGCATCCGGGCTTGCCATTGGTCAGAAAATGCTCCGGGAGGAAAACGGGCTCACCGTGGGCGCCCAGAATGCCCGGGATGGCATGGGAGCCCTGAACGTGGCGGACGGCGCCATGGACGGCATCATGGATTATCTGCAGAGAATCCATGAACTTGGTCTGCGCGCTTCCAACGGTCTGTATTCCGCGTCTGACAGAGAGTCCATCCAGACAGAAATTGATTCTCTGAAGGAAGGGATCCAGTCTCTTGCCAAAAATACCACCTTCAACGAACAGACATTATTGGACGGAAGCATGGCTGATATACATCTTGCAACCAATCCCAGTGGCGGCGGGCTCGACATCGGCATTGACAACACTACTTTGGAAGCTCTCGGCATTGCGGATTTTGACGTGACGGGAGACTTTGATCTGTCCTCCATCACCAAAGCCATGGATATGATATCCGGTGCCAGAGGCAGCGTGGGTGCATACACCAACCGACTGACGCACACCTACAATTACAATCTGGGCGCATCGGAGGAGATGACAAGATCCCGGAGCCGCATAGAGGATCTGGATATGCCCATGGCAATCTCAGAAAAAAAGAAACAGGATCTTCTCACACAGTACAAAAATCTGATGCTGAGGAACAGGATGAATCAGCAGGCCATGGTGACCAGATTGTTCCAGTAAGATGACTGAGAAGATACCATAAGATTTTCAGGGGCAGAGCCGGCGACACGGCTGCTGCCCGGACGATCTGAATTATGAACATCGAGGGGGATCACGGACGGGTATCGCACAACGGATCCGTATGGGGCTTTGCAACGATCTCGATCCGGTCCCCCGCAATGGTATAAGATAACGACTGTCTATAGATCATTATAAAATATTCTTCAGCTTTTCCAGTACTTCCACGTCCGCCGGAAGCCAGCTCACACTGTAAAGAGTCTCTTTCGTCAGCCACCTTGCCGCCTCATGTTCCTTCAAGACCAGTTTCCCGGATCTGACCGTGCAGAGGAAACAGTGCATGGTGAGGTGAAAATCGGGATAATCGTATTCCACCGTAGCAAACAGCTCCCCCACATTGATCTTTGTGTCAAGTTCCTCCCAAACCTCGCGCACCAGCGCCTGCACGGGAGTCTCCCCCGGTTCCATTTTTCCTCCGGGAAATTCCCAGCCACCCTTGAACGCGCCGTAACCTCTCTGAGTGGCAAATATTTTGCTGCCGTCTGTTATGATCGCGGCAACGACTTCGATCCTCTTACCTGACATATCTTTCAAATCTCTTTCCGACCCTATCCGCCGCCTGCTTAAACGGTTTTAATCATGTCTGCACTCAGACCGCTTTTCCGTCTGACATGCCCGCCTACAATGTATACACCGCGCTGGCGCAGCGTTTTTCATTCGTCACCGGAGTGGTATAAAACCGCTGCTCGATGCCATATAATAAATTCTTCAGATCATCCTCACCCGATATTTCAAACGTCTGTCCGTTGAATTTTAAACCGGGGAAATATTCGTTGGTATATTCAAACAGTTTTTTCTTCTGTTTCTGATCCAGCTTTTCCAATGTATCCATAGCCAGGGCGATCCTCTTTCTGTTTGCCTTCTTTACCTGCTCCGGCGAAAACTCATTCCGGAGACAGACAAAATCATTCTCCAGGAATTCCTCCACCTCATCCTCCGTGGCTTCCCGGTACAGTTCATCAATTCCCCGAAAAATAGGCATTATGGTCTCCAGCTTCCGAAAGTATAATCTGTCCTCCCTCCTCGAATATACGGCATCCGGTATCTCTTTGAGTTCGATCGCATTTTTTTCCTCTTTGATCTCTACATCATCGCCAATATGTATGAATTTTTTGTTTTGGATGACTGTGTATTTAAAGATCCTCTGGAAGTAAAAATACATGCCGCTCTGATAGGATATCAGATAATCCATCTTCTCCGGGCACATCCTGTTGATCTCAATAAAGTCCGCGGAATTGAACCCGTCATCGGTCAACAGATCCATGCAGTAATCCTTTTGGGAAAATTCATCCACATAAAACCATTGGTCGTCTTCCAGCTTATTGGCCGGCTCATATCTGATACAATCCTCCAGGGTATCCGGCTTTATGTAGACCGCCTTGTCGGCCATCAGGATTCTATACGGATTTCTTTTGTCTTTTACTTTTGCCAGCAAATAATCCATTTGTCTTCTCCTCATCTATAAAAGTAAATTCATTGATCTTTCTCAGTCGTGGAAACGCAAGCCCCTCTGTCCCTTTGATATTTTTTTCCTGCGTTATCACATAGATCCTGGTGCCTTTCTGAGTGTATACCTCATAAAAATTGTATCCCATCAGACATAAAAGGGGATTAAAATATATCGTCTGGGAGTTGTATATAAAAAGAGTGACCATTATATACACCACGACAAAGGTTCTCCAATCATCCGGTATACTCAGCGCCACAAAAAAATATCCCAGAAATACCGTGATCTGCCCGTCTGTCGTAATCGATATCTCGCGTATCCCCTGTTCGATACTTGCACTTTCCAACACGAACCGCAGAGCCATGCAGATTTTTGTACCAAGCAGTAAACAAATGATATACACCGCAATGGACCAGCTTCCCAGATGTGGGATCCAGCATTCTTCTTTGACAAGATAGATAAAGAGCATGGATGCCGTCGCGTTGAATGTCAGAACTATTTTATATAATGTTTTCATGTGCCACGCTTTCCATAACCGTCGTTGTATATTATTATATTACCCGTGTTTGTTTTCTGCAATAGATATAACAATTTTATAAAACAATTTAAGCAGTGGAACTGTAAAAAACTCTTGCATTATAGCAATCACTCTGATACACTATAATGATTTAGCAATGAAGCTATCTGGCAGGTGTGGGCGTTGAAAGGAGAACATTATGTATAAGTATGTAACCGACAAAGTATATCTCAAAAAATCATACCGTATCTGCGCTGATATGGTCAATCAACTGGTACAGAAACTTAAAGGTTATGGGATACAATCGAGAATGTCTGTAGTTGGCAGTATGAAAAACGGTCTTGTAACACAAAATGAAAAAGAGCCTATAGATTATGATTTTAATCTGTGGATAAAATCGGCAGAAAATATAAATGTATTGCATGATCCAAAGCAATTAAAAAGTACGATCATTAAGGCATTCAATGAAGTATTGGATCGGAATGGCTGGGAAACTTGTGACGATTCTACATCAGTTATTACTACGAAAAAAAGGGTATTTAAGAATGGCAATCCGACACCATTTGATATTGATATCTGCATCGTAAGAGAAGATAATTTTGGAAACTGGTATCGACTAATTCATCGTAAAACAGGATTTGAATGTTCCGATTTGTATATTTGGGAACGAGGTCCATCAATAAGAGATTTAGAGCATAAAGAAGAAGTTTTGAAACCTGACTATTGGATGGATGTCAGAACATCGTATCTGCAGAAAAAAAATATGTATCTTTCCAGGCAGGATATGATCAATCATCCGTCTTATAATTGCTATATTGAAGCCGTAAATGAAATATATGCAAAAGTGCAATGGATATTGCAGTAAATTATGGGAGGCAACCGGATTGTTGGATTAAGCGGCTCTAATTCCGGATTATCTGATGACGAAGCCTTCCATCTGCCGTTGTTGAGACAGCCCTCTTTCTGCAGAACAGATTGAATCGGACAGCCGTCTCCGGCAGATACAGTCCGCTCTCCCTGACGACGCGCTCGTTTCAGTTTTTATTCCAAACGATCTCGTCTGTAAAACGGATGGGCAGGATCCTTGCGAATTTCATCTCCCTGATATGGCGGTCCGACCGCAGCGCGATGAGCGTGTCAGGGATCGAGCCGGCGGTGACGGTCTGGTGATCAGCCCGGTCTCCCTGTCACCGCCGCTCTTCTCATCAGCATGCAGCCTCACTCTCTGCCATTCCTCCAATCACTCTTTGGCATTAAGCTTCTTATAAAGCCGCATCTGTTCTTCATAATGAAGCAGTTCCCTTAAGATCACCCTCTCCTCCCGTCCGTCCGGATACCGGATCAGCGCCGGGCAGTCATCGCCCATGCTTACAAACGGTTTCTCCACCGCATACACTCCTGAACCCTCCTCCAGATCGAGCTGCTCTGCAAGTTCCGGATTATATTCGCGGAAATAATACGCCATATTCGGACCGCTCGACCGGGTCAGATACAGCTCCTCTTCCCATAAATAAGCGCCGCTGCAATACCAGCCGGACGAAATTCTGATGTACGCTCTATAGTTTTCCCCTCCCTCTTATACTTTCCGGACAAGACTTTTCTCCGATATCCACGCATCCGGAACAGGAACGATCTCCTCATAATGCCCGTCAAACGCAACCATTCTGCTCCCGATTTCCCTCACCTCCACCTGGGTTTTCCCTCAAAGGGCCACCACCTGATAGAAGTTGTAACCGCCCCAGTCCTCATAGGTCTCCTTTTCATTAAATTTTGCTGTGTCTTTCCGTTTCCCTATATGCAGTTTTCAAGGAGCTGTAGATCTTATAGACACATCTTAGCATGGGGCAGTCTCTATGAGGGGCATCTTATTGGCATATCTCAATCGACACTTATCCATAAAAAATTTTCTCATCTTCCAGCCGCAGACAGGTCAGTCTTTCATCCGGCCGGATACTCCGGAATACGCAGCCGCAGTCAATATCGTAGAAAACGCAGCCCTTTTTTGCATCGTAAATGCGGAATACCTTTCCCTCATTATACGCAAATTCAGCTTTCAATATCGTGGGCGTATGTCCGGCAATGACCATTCCGTTTTTCAATCCGCCTGACCGGATGCTTTCTTCTCTTGCATAAAGGTAAAATTGTTTGCGGCTTTCATAGCCCTCGACTGCTTTCTCATCCCCCTCCGGATATCCGGCATGTACAATGATACAGGTTCTGCCGTCTACATCCAGCTTTTTATAATAGGGCATTTTTCGCATCATTTCAGCCCATCTGCATATAAAAATTTTCATAACAGGTCAAAAGGCAAGAAAGCAGGAAATTAAACGCTTCTTGCCTTTTTTATTTTGAAGGAGGAGGCAATGAGCGACAATATCCAGACCAATACCGCAGGGCAGACACCACCCTGCTTACAGCATCAGATCGAAAAGACAAGATATTTGATAGAGGTACACTTTTCAGCCACCAACGCCCAGAGTGTGGAGCCCAGGCTGAAACGTGTCATTCTCCATGACTTAGCGCAATGCGAACCTTGTTCGCATGGGAAACGGGGCAGTCAGGGAAAAAATGATGAATACGTCCTTGTGTCCTTCCCGCGCTTCCCTTCTCTGCTTTTGTATTGCGGCCGTCGTTTTATTTTTCTTCTGCCAGCCGGCGGATTTTTCTCTGGGTCTCCTCCGCGTCACATCTACGCACCGGACCCATACCTTCCATTGCATTCTGTATCTCGTATTTGAATCCCGGCGGCATATTCCGAAAGAAACTCTCGGAAACCTCTTGGGATTCCCTATTAACGCAAGCGCGATCGTCTGCACATCCGGCTGCGCGATCAGCGCCTGCATTTCCTCATCCCTTCTCTGCAGGGTCTCGGACAATATACCCCTATATTCCGGCTTTGTGCGCATTTCGTTTAGCAACAGTTTCAATTATGAGGATTCCTCTCGCGTACAGAAAATACAGAAGCCCTTCCAATCCCTGATAGTCTTCACTCAAAAATCGAAGCGTCATCCATTCCGCCACAAATTCAGGATCCGTTCCCTCCACTATAAGCCTTACCATGCTTCCGATTTCCCGGCAAATGGTTTTCTCACAGATCGTCAAAGATCTTATCGTTATACTCTGTCAGCAATTTGATCAAAATGTTTCCGTCCTCAGGAAGATACGGTCCCTGCCTGCCACTGTCACTCCGTCGGAACCTGACCATCCGTGACTGCCCCGATTTCATTTGTTCCGACACATTGATATACTCTTGACCATTGCGTTCATTTAAATATCCGCAGATAAATTCTGCAATATGATACTGCACCATCCTTTGTGATAACAAAGATTTTTCACATTCAACCGTATCCTCATAAGATTCAAACTTACATTCTATAAATAAAAGGTATCGCTGACCGCCCTTTTTATATATGACTGCTATGTCAGGTTTTGAATTCATCATAGCTCTGACTTTTTCTCTTACTTCTTCTATTTTCCCCAGATCCGCACACTCTTTCGGAATATTTCCCCCTAAATTATATTGCAGATACGCATCCTTCTCCTGATCATCCGCCATATCCATTTCCGGCGGATCCTTGCCTTCCCATGTATGAAATACATACTCGATCAGTCTGCGGTTAAAGTCTGTTTTTGTTTTTTTCTCCTTTTCATAGCTCTGCTGTAACAGCGCCGTGGCAACCTTACCGCTGCCTGTAACGGCATAATACCGCCGCTCCCTCTTAAAAAAATCCCGCATGAAGGCAGCTTCATAAAAGACATACTCTATATCGCTATCCGCCTCGATTCCGCAGGCTTTGAATATTGCCGGAATATCCTTTTTTTCCTTACCGGTCAGCTTTTCACGAAATTTCCTCTTTCCATACTTCCGCAGGATATTATAGAGGAATACCGCATATTGCCGTTCCTCCCTGCATATGGAATATTCATCCATAATATAATTTTCTATGGAACAATTATACCTGTTGTCATCCGCATCCATTTTACGCATTTGCGCAATCTCCTTCATCTTCAGTTCTCCATTTTACATATCGTTTCCTGACTCACAAAATGGGGTGAAAATCGTCCTGGTGCTCCGGCAGCCCGCCGCACAGCATTTTATTCAGGATCGACTTATCCTCGCGCACCATTTGGCTTAACTGCGCAAGCCACTGTCCGTAATCGTTTTCTGCAAAACTGCTTTCCTCCGGCTCCGCCTGATTGAAAAGCACTCCTTTGATCGGCGGCAGAAAAGGGGAAAGCCCACTTGACAGGATCGTTCCTGACGGATAGAGAAATATCTGACAACTGAATTCATCGCCCATCGTTTCCCTGCTGCAGATAGTCTCTCCGTCAGACCGCACTATAAACTGTTCTAACCGTTGATACTGCTGTTTTGTTGTTTCCAGCGACAGCGCGCTGACCGCCGCATAGTACAGCCCAGCCATATCTTCTTTTTCCCTGACATTCTTTTTTATGTACTCCCAAAAAGCCTCTATCGCCGCCTTCTGCGTATGAAAAAAACATATCCGGCAGCAATTCCTCCTTCTGCCCCATATAATAAATCTCTGTGCGAAAGAGTTGCTCCTGCCCGGATTCATCCTCTGTATTTCCATACAGTCTTTTTAATTCTTCCCGTTTTTCACGCATTGTCCTGTGCGGCGCAATACAGATACGATCCACCAGCTTCGCGGCATCCAGTGTGACATTATGCCTCCCTCTCCTTTCCGTCACAAGAATATTATTTCTTCCTTTTCCTTTTTTCGGCGATATCATTCATGATTCCGGATACCACCAGAATAATAAACAGAACGCTTAACGGCGACAATACCTGCGCGGCTACGGCGCCAACCGTATCCTACCCATTTAAGTTTCTCTTTTTCGCCTTCTTTCGGGCAGAAACTCCGGCAATTACCGCCATGATCACAAACATCCCAAGATTCCCTTCAAACCTCGGAGAATCTGTATCCAAAGCCACAATCAGACAAATCGTTTCCAGCGCCGTCAGCAGATAATTCAGACACCCTTCCCCGGTCCGCTTCTTCAGGCTGGAATGAAATTGCAGCGGAAACAGCATGATCAGGATTGCGGCAGCGATCACAGCAAACATTTTCCTTCCCCCTTCCGGCTCTTTCATCTATAGCCATGATAGCACAATGCTTAGGGGGTACAGGGGCATCTTATTGGCATAGTTTCTCATTTCAAAATAGTGTTCCCTGGGACTAAAAGCTTCTCTGGTAAGATCACTGACATCCTCCAGGTCAGACAGCCCGATCATAAAGCGAGCCAGCCGCCTGAGTTTTTTAAGTGCATATATCTCAGCGTACCTTCGGGTTCATTGACCCGGGAGCCGGCTATGCCTATCCTTTGCTTCTTTATGTATGCGTTTCCCTTTTTTACATATTTCAGTTCCGTCAGCCCTGCGTCGGTAAGATCGTCTATATCGCGCTGAATCGTCTTCCTGCTCGCCGACAGACGTTTCATCACCTCCGGCATCACAATCTCATGACATTTAAAAATAATTTCAAAAAGCAGAAGCTGGCGTTGTGTTTTGTTGTATTTCCTATTGCCCTATTTCTGTAAACCCAAAAATTAAACGGAGGGAACCCGAAATATGTCTTTTCTAGACATTTCTTCCCTAATCTGCTATAATATTATAATATTTGGAAGAATTACATGTTTTTTATAAATCAGTTGTAGAAAACCGTCTATCCGCAAAAGGAGGAACCGTTCCCATGAGTCGTAATGCAGCGCAGGAGGAATCTGCCCAAAAAGACAAAAGCCTGACGGCTACAGGCATTGTGATCTCCATTATCGTAATCCTTCTGCTTTCCACATATTTCAGGATTAACTCGGTACTCCGCCAGCGTTCTTTAGATCGGCTGGAAGAGAGCGCCAACACTGCGATCGAAGAGGTCGTATCAAAGCTTGAGCGCGACAGCCGTATCCTGAATGCAGCGGCCGACATCATCTCCCAGACGGACAATCTTGACATCGATGCCACGCTGGAGATCATACAGAGTGTGAATCCCCTGCTCGAAACCATGAACGTGAGGGTCCTGCTGCCGGACGACCGCATCCTCACCGGGGACGGCAAGATTCTCGACACCTCGGAAATCAGCCATATCTCCTTTGCGGAGGAGGCTCCGCTGGGTGAGCATATCTCAAACCGCACATACAATCTCTCCACCGGCCAGCCGATCCTGCGGCATTTTGTCCCGATCATTCAGGACGGGGAGACCGTCGCCCTGCTTTACGGCATCACCGATCTGGCCAGTCTGCCCGGCAGCCTCAATGTGGACTACCTCTACAACTCCAGCGCCTACATTTACATTATCGACACCAGATCCGGAGATTTCCTCATGGATACCTGGCATGACACGCTGGGGAACATCTCCGATTTTTCCGCTTCCAGCGGCAGCCGGGAGACCAAGGGTGACAAAACCTGGGAGGAATACACAGCCGATCTGCTCAACATGAATTCCGGTTTCGTCATCTACCGCACACCGGACACAGACAGCTGGGAGTACATGTATTACGCTCCCATCGGGGTCAACAAATGGTCGATCGCGGTGGATGTGCCGGAGAAAGAGGCTTTCGCCAGCGTCTTCGCGGTTCAGAATGTATATATCTGGCTCGGAATCCTGATGGCCATCACGGTCATCCTGTACTATCTGTGGATGCGGCGCAACGCGAAACAGGTGACGGAGCAGGCGGTGGAACACGCAACGCTCACCGAGAAGCTGCATAAGGCTGAGGCGGCAGACCGGGCCAAGAGCGCTTTCCTCTCCAACATGTCCCACGATATACGGACTCCGATGAACGCCATCATCGGCTTTACGACACTGGCCCAGACCAGCCTGGACAACCGGGAGCGGATGCAGGAATACCTGAAGAAAATTCTCTCCTCCAGCAACCATCTGCTGTCCCTGATCAACGATATCCTGGACATGAGCCGCATCGAATCCGGCAAGCTCAACATCGAGGAAAAGCCTTACTCCATCTCGGATATTTTCCGGGATATGCGCAATATCATACAGACGCAGATGGACTCCAAGCAGCTCAACTTCTTCATGGACACGGTGGATGTCGTCGACGAGGAAATCTACTGCGACAAACTGCATGTAAACCAGGTGCTTTTGAACCTCCTCTCCAACGCCATCAAGTTCACCCCTGCGGGCGGCACCGTGGCGCTGACGATCCGGCAGAAGCCGCGCGCCCCCAAAGGCTACGGCTCCTATGAGATCCGGGTCAAGGACACGGGCATCGGCATGAGCCCGGAGTTCATCGAACACATCTTTGAGCCTTTTGAGCGGGAGCGCACCTCCACGGTCAGCGGCACCCAGGGCACGGGGCTGGGCATGGCCATCGCCAAGAATATCATAGATACCATGGGCGGCACGATCGAACTGCACTCCGAGCAGGGCAAAGGCACGGAATTTATCATCAACCTTGATCTCCGCCTCCAGGCAGAGCCGCAGAAGGCGGAGATCGTTCAGGAGCTTCAGGGGCTGCATGCCCTTGTGGTGGACGACAGCTTTACCACTTGTGACAGCGTCACCAAAATGCTCCGCCAGATCGGCATGCGCTCCGAGTGGGTCCTGCACGGCAAAGAGGCTGTTCTCCACGCCAGACAGGCGTATGAACTGGGCGATGAGTACCACGCCTACATTATAGACTGGCTGCTCCCGGATCTGAGCGGTCTGGAGGTGGTGCGTCAGATCCGCTCCATTGTAGGAGACAGCGCACCGATCATTATCGTCACTGCCTATGACTGGACCACTTTTGAGGAGGAGGCCCGCGCGGCAGGCGTGACCGCTTTCTGCAACAAACCGATCTTCCTCTCCGAACTCAGGGATATTCTGATCACGTCCACCGGCAAAACACACAGTGCGCCGCAGCCGGATCCCATTCCCGATCTGTCCATACACTTCAAGGGCGCACGCCTTTTGCTGACCGAGGACAATGAGCTGAACCGGGAAATCGCGGAGGAGATTCTCACAAACAACGGATTTATCGTGGAGACGGCCGAGGACGGCACCATTGCGGTAGAGAAAGTGAAGAACTCCGCTCCGGGATACTATTCCCTCGTCCTCATGGATATCCAGATGCCGAAAATGGACGGCTACGACGCCACCCGGGCAATCCGGGCACTGGATGATCCGCTCCTTGCCGGCATTCCCATCGTGGCCATGACGGCCAACGCTTTTGAGGAAGACCGCAGGCAGGCACTGGAGTGCGGCATGAACGCGCATATCGCCAAACCGATCAACGTGGAAAAGCTGCTGGAGATACTCTCGAACATTCTGAAAGAGGCAGACGCTGGGTGAAAGACTGCTCTCAGGGCGCATTGCCTGACGGGTCCTATCGCGGACAGATAGGTGACTTTTTTCATTTGTAAAGTTTGGAAAACTATGAGCAGATACTAATTCTTCCATTTCCAACTTCATTTTAAGATATGAAAAAAATCAAATCCGTTACCATATATAATCACGAAATGCCATCTAATATTTTATATGAACAGATATCGACATTCTTGCAGCTTGTAAAAAGAGCTATAACATTGTTCCAAATACCCATATTATGTATGCCTATTATGATTAAATCTCCTTCTTGGACGTTTTGGGTCACATATTCCACTGGAGCAATAATTGGAATATTTTGATATTTTGTCTGTTGCAGCGCAGTATCTTTATCTAAAATAAATTCAGGTCTTATGTTCATATCGTCTAATTTTGAAACACACATTTTGCCATAAGTTCCAGCTCCATATACAATTACTCTATGCTTACCAATTTTATTTTTAGTATAAATCTCGTCTTTTAAATTCAATTCACATATAGCTTTGTTTTCTCTATCATTTTCACGCAAAATGTTTGCTATAAAATCAGAAACATATACTCCTAATTTATGATATGCTTCTTCTGTAAAATGCGTTGAATCCACATAGTCATTCGGAACAAATCTTTTTGCAAGTTTATTTAAGTCACATATATACACCTGCTCATCTTCCATGATCTTCACAGCATTCTTATTATAATCTTCTATATCTTGATTCAATCTGCCAAATCTATATGCTTTATGATACCATTCCTCTTTTATAACAGGAGTTGTAGTTGCAAAAACTATTTTTGCATTTGGGAATAAATATTTCATCTGCCAAATTATCTTTTTCAAATTGTCATTATACTCATCTAATACAACCATCGGTTCATCGCCATTCAATCTCAGTACATCCCATAATCCAGCATTGAAAAACACTACATCAATATTTGAACCGATTTTCATGTCAAATGCCCATTCATGTAAATACCTTCGAATATTAAAGGAAGTTTTTGCAATTTCTCCAGTATCATATATGTAATAGCTTTTTCCAACTTCTTGTTTCACCTTATCTATATAACCTCGTAATATAGAGTCTCCAATCATGAAAATTTTAGCTACAGCATCAATATTTTCATAAACTATATTGACATTCTCCAATTTCCCAGAAAAAGCTTCCTTTACATCTTTTGAAAGCCATTCACTTCCATCCAATAAAATCCGATTTCTCATTTCCGCATATGTCGGCAAATTCATATTTGGAATCGCGCCCAATGTCAGCCATACATGTCCATTAAAGCAACATGACTCTCTGCATTTTTTTCCAATAGGCAAAAAATGAATCGGCTTTTCTATGTTTGTATATATATTATCTATTACATCTCCTTTGTAACACTGCTTTAATTCTCCTGTCTTAATATTCAAATAAAAAGTCCATTCTCCGCCATAACAATATTCATTTCTTTTTTGAGAAAGCAAATTCATCTTCAAAGAAAACATGGGTGAATGAAACTGCCCCCATATCTCTTTATATTCTTCTTTATCAAGAGAAGATAAAATCCTTGATTCTTCCGTCTGATCATTTCCTGCAACATTTATATGCGGCAATGCGCCTGCCTTTTTCAACGAAATTTCCTTTATTTCTTCTATATAGGGAATCATTTCATCACAAGGTGTTATTTCAAGTGATATAGATACACCAGCATTTCTTACAAGGTTTATGTTTTCAAACCATTGATCCAACATGTTTAATCGTTTTAATTCCAGATAATGAAATGAAAACTTAATCAATAAATGCTGTAACAAATCGCGCTCCCATTCAGCAATTTTTATAAAACGTTCCTTGATGCTTCCATTAGTGACAATCTGCACAATATGCCCTTCTTGCAGAAGTGCATGAACAATCGCTAAAATCTCCTGATTCAGCAATGTCTCACCACCGGCATAAAAATTCAAGAACATTGTGCCTCCGAACCTTTTCCGACTTAATGCCCGCCTTATCTCATCCGCCGTTTTCTCAATGGGAATCACCTTTCCTGTAAACCCGTTCCGCTGCCCTGCATAACAATAGGTACATTTAAAATTACATGCCTCCGTGGGAACATAGCAGTCTATAAATCTTTTTACTTTAACATTCATTTTTCAGCCACTCCCTGATTTCCATTGCCATATGTTCAAATTGTGTCATGTCTGCAATTCCATTTTTTAAATCAGTATTTTGTAGTCCTATTCATATGGATATAATTGAGCAATTAGAATCCTTCCGAAAATGAATTAACTGAAAGCATTTTTTATTTTGTTTTTGTGCAGGTTTCCTGTGCGCAAACCTGCTTTCCTCTCCGATGCCTTAAAACCGCTTTTCAGCCTTTCTGCCTTTCCAGCCTCTCCCGAAGCAGCGTGTTCCTCTGTGTTACTGTCACGTTTTTGACCGCATAAGCCAGAGCCTTTTTCGTGCCAACGATCACAAGCGCTTTCTTTGCCCGCGTAATGCCGGTATAGATCAGATTCCTCTGAAGCATGACATAATGATTCATCAAAACCGGCATGACCACGATCGGGTACTCCGACCCCTGGGCCTTATGGATCGTCGTGGCATAGGCGTGTACCAGCTCGTCCAGCTCCGTCACGTCATAAGACACGCTGCGCCCGTCAAAGTTTACGGTAAGTGTCCGGTCCGTCTCGTTTACCGCTTCGATGATGCCGATATCGCCGTTGTAAACTTCCTTATCATAATTGTTCCTGACCTGCATCACTTTGTCATCTGCCCGGTACGCATATCCGCTCCGGCGCAGGCACTCTTTCGGCAGTGTCACCTTTCCCCTGCCCCGCATAAAAACCTCATGCTCCGGGGGATTGAGCGCCTCCTGCAGGGCAAGGTTTAAGTTCGTCGCGCCCACCACGCCCCTCTGCATCGGCGTAAGCACCTGTGTCTGAGACGGTTCCACATGATAATATCCCGGCAGCTTCTTTTTGACCAGCTCCACGATCTGCGAAGCCACTGCCTCCGCTTCCTCATTTTCCATAAAAAAGAAGTCCGTGTTCCTGCCGCCGCTGATGTCCGGCATCTTCCCCTCATTGATCCGGTGGGCGTTCATAACAATGCGGCTCTCCTGCGCCTGACGGAAGATCCTTGTCAGGCGTACCACCGGGAAAGCGCCGGAATCGATCATATCCCGCAGCACATTCCCCGGTCCCACCGAGGGGAGCTGGTCGATATCCCCCACCAGGATCAGCCGCATGGCAGGCGGGATCGCCTTTAACAGGGAATTCATCAGGATAATGTCTATCATGGAGCATTCGTCCACGATCAGCACATCTCCCTCCAGCGGATTCTCCTCATTTTTCTGATATCCATCCGGCGGTTTGCACTCCAGCAGCCTGTGAATGGTCTTTGCCTCCATCCCGGTGGCTTCGCTCATCCGCTTAGCCGCCCGCCCCGTGGGAGCTGCCAGCAGGATCCTTAGTCCGTATGCCCGGTATGCGGCTATGATCCCGTGGGTCGTGGTAGTCTTTCCGGTTCCGGGACCGCCTGTTAAGACCATGACCTTGGCTGTGGCTGCCAGACGGATAGCCTCCGCCTGAATCTCATCATATTCCATGCCGGTCTTTTCCCGGACGGCATTCACATCCACGGAAAGCGTTTCGTTCCCTGTGCTTTTCCGCGCTTCTGTCAGCCGCTCATAGAGCCTGTCCTCCGCAGGAGAAGAAACCAGCTTTTTCAGCTTTCCTGCGACACCCACCTCCGCATAGTAAAAGGGCGGCAGATAGATTGCCACCAGCGCATTCCCCTTTTCGTCCACGCGGACAATATCCTTCTCCAAAATCAGTTCCTGTGTCTTCAGCATCTCGTCCATGGTCATGATGACCGTCTCCGGTGACGCCTCCAGAAGTTCCGACGCTTTCTCTATCAGCTGCTGTTTCTCCGCATACACATGGCCGTCGTTTGACAGTTCCGAAAGCGTGTACATCAGACCGCTGCGCAGCCGGACATAGGACTCCTTGCCAAATCCCAGTTTCATGGCGATCTGGTCCGCCGTCTTAAAACCGATTCCCCAGATATCGTCCGCCAGCTTATAGGGATTTTCTTTCATCACGGCAATGCTTCTGCTTTCATACTGCTTGTAGATCTTCGCCGCATAGGAGGTCGATACCTGATGCGCCTGCAGAAAGAGCATGATATTCTTGACCTCTTTCTGCTTCTGCCAGGACTCAGCGATCATCTGCACCCGTTTCCTGCCGATGCCCTCGACCCCAATCAACAGCTCCACATTATCCTCAATCACCGCAAAGGTATCCACGCCGAATTTTTGGACGATCTTTTTTGCGTATTTGGGTCCCACGCCCCTGATCAGACCGGAGCCTAAGTATTTCTCCATGCCGTACACGGTGGCCGGGAGAGTTTCCTCCCAGTTCTGTGCCACGAACTGTCTTCCATACTTGGCATCCACCTTCCACTCTCCCTCGACCGAAAGGACGGAGCCCACATTGGCATCGATCATGTTCCCGATCACCGGCACCAGGTCGCTGTAACCCTTTACCCGGCACTTCAGGACAGAGTACCCGTTCTCCGGATTCTGATATGTAATCCTCTCAACTACACAGCGGATCTTCTGCATGCAGACCGCCCCCTCTTACGTTAAAAGTGTATTTTTAACTCCACTCTGACAGGGGTCTGCACATATCCGGCAAATGCCTCCCCGTCAGAGGGTTTCCCCACAATGCTGCCGTAATGCGTAGGGATTGCTACAGCCGGACGGATGGCGTCCACCAGCTCCGCCGCTTTTTTCGCATCCATTGTATAAGTTCCGCCAACAGGTATCAGCGCAATGTCACACTTGACCGCCTTTGCTTCTTTGGTGACATCCGTATCCCCTGCGATATAGATCCGTTTCCCGCCGATCTGCAGAATATAGCCTACCCACCCGGCGCTCCTTGGGTGAAACGGCTTTAAAACATTATACGCGGGAACCGTCTCAATCTCCAGCCCCTCTATCTCCCGGCAGATATCCGGTTTTACCGTTATAATCTGCCTTACCAGACCGGAAGTCTCCTGCGCCTTGTCCAGCATCTTCTCCGGCGCCACAAGAACTGTCTCACGATTGGCCGCTTTCCCGATATCCTCCGGGGAAAAATGATCGTGGTGGTCATGCGTGATCAGGATATAGTCCGCATCATGCGGTTCTATTTTCATTTGAAACGGATCTATGTAAATCGTCTTGTCCCCATCCTTGATGCGGATGCTGCTCTGGGTAAACACCTCGATGTTTTCAGTCATGTTGATAAGCCTCCTTAAAATGCTTTACACTCTTTCTACTATTAAACTTGGCTCCCCGCAGATCAAGAGCCCTAGACTTTCATCCTCGTCAAACAGGTTCTTGCCGTCGATCATCTACTCTGCCGTTCTTTTATTTCTCCTAATCCCTGCCTGTCATGCCAGTGTTACCTTTCTTTTTAGTCCCTACTGGCTGCAATTCTGAAGAGAGACCTGTGTTGCTATTTAGTTGTGATTATAAATACTGTTCGTTCGACAAATCCGAATTTGAATATCAGCAAATTATGACCTCTCAACAGAGGTTACAGTGTTTTAATAAAATCCTCCAAAAGCCTTGAAAA
>CANPWA010000005.1 GCA_947581865.1 uncultured Acetatifactor sp.
TGAATCTAAATTTTTCAAAAAAAAAATGCGAGAAGGTTGATTTTTCAACCTTTTCGCATTAAATTCTACACTTTACCATATCTCATAAAAGTATACCGAACCCAAACTTCAGAACATTTTTCATGACAAAGCTTATTCCGATCATGACCAGCATTCCGTACATGATCCACTCTTTGAACAGCATTCCCTTGACATGCGGCACATGAAGTTTCTCCATCGTGTGGCTGAGCATATATAATACATACATCAGAACCGTGTAGGGCACAAACGGATGATACCACGCCGATTTGAGCAGATCCCCGTGGAGCAGCGCAATAACGGCTCTTGTGCCACCACAGCCCGGACAATAAACACCGAAAAACTTAAATACGATACATTCCGTGTCCGGCAGATTAGGCACGATCCATCTGAGTGTGACATAACCCATAAGGATCATGACCGGAAGCATGACCCAGCCTGTGCGGTACAAAAATTCTTCCGTGCTCAGCTCCTTACGAGAGTCGTCATGGAATTCATTTTCCGGATCCATCATACATATCCCGGCTTATACACCTGCAACGTAAATCAACACGGCTGCGACAAACATGATCAAACCGGCCAATATGGCAATGATAGAGCAGATCAATGCAGCAATACCAACACCGTTGTTCTTCTGCTTTAGCCCGATGATCGCCAGGATCAGCCCGACAATACCGCAGATGAGCCCGGGGCATCCGGAGCAACAGCTCAGAAGGATACCAACAATACCAACGATCAGACCGGCAATCGACACTCCGGGAGTCCCTCCGGAAGTATTGTCTACAGGCGTGCTGCTGTATGCACTTGAATATGCCGTACTATCCTGATAACTACCGGTGGTGTAAGTATCATTACTCTGATAGCTTCCCTGATAACTGCCTTCTGCATTGACCTGTGCCGTCGTCTCTGAGGCCGCAGGCTGTGGATTCTGACCGTTCTCAAAATTCTGTCCGTCCATTCTTCTTCTCCTTTAAACATTTGTTTCTTTTGTTTTTGTGGTTCATCTCTTAATGCAGGATATGCCGAAAAAAACCATACAACGTATAATATACATGATATCACGGTGAATTGCAAGCATTAAATTTTGAAAGACTGGATACAGTGTTTGAGGTTCTCTGCCTGCTCGGTCATGGAAATCGCGTTGGATTCCACATCATGCATCAATGCGGTCAATTCCTCCACTGCCGCATTGACTTCCTCGGTAGCCGCAGCATTGGATTCGGAAGTGTCCTCCAGCTTCATGACCTCAGCGGTGATATTATCAATTTCCCTAACCGTATTTTCGATCGACCTGTCAATCTCAGCGACACGCTGACCGGTCTCCATAATGTCCTCATTTACACTCTCGAAAGATTGGATGACATCGGCGATTCCCCGGATATTGCTGTCATTATTGTTCACCACTTCCTCGATACTGTCTGCGCATTCTTTGAAATCCGCAGTGATATCATCGATGATCATCTTGATGCTCGCCAGATCTTCGCTGGTCTTCTCACTCAAGTCCCGGATGCTCCCTGCCACAACGGAGAAGCCTCTGCCGGATTCACCCGCTCTGGATGCCTCAATGGAAGCGTTCAGACTCAGAAGCTTCGTCTGGGACGCGATCTCATCAATACTCTTTACGATATCCACCATCTGGGCAATGACCTCATTGGTCGACTTGATCTTGCTGGCAATGTTTTTTACGCTTTCCGTCATATTCTCGCTGCTGAGGTTGACGGATTCAATTTTCTCCTTCATGCTGTTGCAGTTTGTGGTCAGGCGTCCGGAACAGTCCACAATGTTCAAAATAGAACGCTGAATGTCCCCGCTGCTCTCCTGTACCAGAGTGACGGACGCGTTGACGTCGCTCACAACCTGCGCCATCTGCGTGCTGCCCATCGCAACTTCCTCAATTGCCTTTGCGATATCTTTTGAGGCGAGAAGTGTGGAGCTTGCCGTATCCTTCAGATTCTCCGCCGTGCCGTGGACACTGCCTCCCACGGTGTTGATGTTGCTCACCACGCCGTTGAGATTCCCCAGCATCCTCTTCACCGAGCCGTCCATCTTCGCGACTTCATCAAATCCTTTCATGGGAACCGTACTTCCCGTCAGATCGCCGTTTGCCACCTGTGAAACTGTCTCGCTCACCGTAAGGATGGTCTTGGAAATGCGTCCCGCAATGATATAGGTGATCACCGCTGCCGCCGCCAAAAAGCCTGCTCCAAGTCCAAAAATTGTCAAAAGCAGGGCGTCCATTGTCCTCTGCACGTCTGCTCTGGGCTTCCCCGCAAAGAGCATTCCTCCTTCTATGGGGATATAGTAACCGTAATAGCTCTCTCCGTTTACATCCGCATCCGGGCTGAAGTAATCACTGCCCCCTTTCAGCACAGTCTCGATAACCGCTTCCGAAGCCTTTGTGCCGATGACACCATCGATGGAACTCGCCACACGGGTATCGCCCTCGAAGATGGTGATATCTACCCCCTGGGGCTGATATTCATCCACATGATCTTTATACTCGGACATCTCCATCGCCTGATAACCTTCCACCGCGATCTTTAACTGTATCTCGTTTGCCTGCTGTAAAGCCTGTTTTGCCACAGATACAGCGATCAGCCCCACAATGATACATAAAATAATCATCGGAAGCAGTGCCAGCGACATCAATTTTGCTTTAAGATTGATTTTCATTGCCAACCTCCACTCAACAAAAATTTATTGAGCTTATTATAGCATTTTCTGACAAGATTGTACAGTCAGAAAATGTGCCCTCTTGTTTATAAAAAAGAGATCCGATGTCATTTTTTCACTCATCAATATCAAGGTAAAGAATATTTGTGTACTACCTTGTGTGCAACTTGTATGCTGCGCGGCAAAAATTAAGGCTCCCGCTGACCATCCACGTCAACGGAAGCCCTTGATCTTACACTATTTCTTAGAATTTTCCCGCCTTTGCCGCTTCTTCGATGCTGACGGCCACAGCCACGGTCATACCCACCATGGGGTTGTTGCCCGCGCCGATCAGACCCATCATCTCCACATGGGCAGGCACGGAAGAAGAACCCGCGAACTGCGCGTCGGAGTGCATACGACCCATGGTGTCGGTCATGCCATAGGATGCGGGACCTGCGGCCATGTTATCGGGATGCAGGGTACGTCCGGTACCGCCGCCGGAAGCAACGGAGAAGTATTTCTTGCCCTGCTCGATACACTCTTTCTTGTAGGTGCCCGCAACGGGATGCTGGAATCTGGTGGGATTGGTGGAGTTGCCGGTGATGGAAACGTCCACGCCCTCCTTGTGCATGATGGCAACACCCTCGCAGACATCGTTGGCGCCGTAGCAGTTTACCTTCGCGCGCAGACCGTCGGAATAGGACTTGCGGAAGACTTCCTTCACCGTGTTGGTGTAGGGGTCATACTCGGTCTCAACGAAAGTGAATCCGTTGATACGGGAAATGATCTGCGCCGCATCTTTGCCCAGACCGTTGAGGATGACTCTCAAAGGTTTCTTGCGGACCTTGTTGGCCTTCTCTGCGATACCGATAGCGCCCTCCGCAGCGGCAAAGGACTCATGCCCTGCCAGGAAGCAGAAGCACTCGGTCTCCTCCTCCAAAAGCATCTTGCCCAGATTGCCGTGTCCCAGACCCACCTTGCGGGTGTCCGCAACGGAACCGGGGATACAGAATGCCTGGAGCCCTTCCCCGATCGCCGCAGCGGCGTCGGCAGCCCTTCTGCAGCCCTTCTTGATGGCGATCGCAGCGCCCACGATGTATGCCCAGCATGCGTTCTCAAAGCAGATGGGCTGGATCCCTTTAATCTGGTTATACACATCCAGCCCGGCATCCTTGGTGATCTTTTCCGCCTCTTCCAGGGAAGCGATTCCGTAACTGTTCAGTACGGAATTGATCTTGTCGATTCTTCTTTCATATGATTCAAATAAAGCCATCTTGTGTGTCCTCCTTCTCTTATTCCTGTCTGGGATCGATGATCTTCACAGCGTCGGCTACACGGCCGTACTGACCCTTTGCCTTCTCATAGGCAGTGTTGGGATCATCGCCCTTCTTGATGAAGTCGGTCATCTTGCCAAGGCTCACAAACTGATAGCCGATGATCTGATCTTCCGCGTCCAGAGCGATGCCGGTCACATAGCCTTCCGCCATCTCCAGATAACGGGGACCTTTCTTTAAGGTGCCATACATGGTGCCGACCTGGCTTCTCAGACCCTTGCCCAGATCCTCCAGACCCGCTCCGACGGGCAGCCCGTCCTCGGAGAACGCACTCTGGGTACGTCCGTAAACGATCTGTAAGAACAATTCTCTCATAGCAGTGTTGATGGCATCGCACACAAGGTCGGTATTCAGAGCCTCCATCACGGTTCTTCCGGGCAGGATCTCTGCCGCCATGGCTGCGGAATGGGTCATACCGGAACAGCCGATGGTCTCCACCAAAGCCTCCTGGATGATGCCTTCCTTGACGTTCAGGGTCAGCTTGCAGGCGCCCTGCTGGGGAGCACACCACCCCACGCCGTGAGTCAGCCCGGAAATGTCACTGACATCTTTTGCCTTTACCCATTTTGCCTCTTCGGGAATGGGCGCACAGCCGTGATTCACACCCTGTGCCACGGGACACATTTCTTCAACTTCTTTTGAATAAATCATGTGAAATCTCCTTTCAAATCTCTTGTGTATGATAATTGCCCGCAGTCATCCGCAGACTACCATAACATTCTTCCATATTTTCTCATATCTGACAGAAAAAATCCAGTGGTTTTGACAAAAATGTTTCACCGCTACGCTAAGATCATCCTGTCTCAAACGACAGGTCGCTACGCTAAGATCATCCTGTCGTTGGCGAACTCTCCGCCGCTCACTTCCTCGAACTTCGCCAGCAGGTCTTTCACATGAAGGTTTTTCTTTTCCTCACCGCTCACGTCGTAGATGACCTTGCCCTCGTGCATCATCACCAGGCGGTTGCCGTGGGCGATGGCGTCCTTCATGTTGTGGGTGACCATCATGGCGGTCAGATGATTCTCGGAAATGATCTGGTCGCTGATCTCGAGCACCTTTGCCGCCGTCTTGGGATCCAGCGCCGCCGTATGCTCATCCAGAAGAAGCAGCTTGGGCTGCTTTAACGCCGCCATGAGCAGGGTGATCGCCTGTCTCTGTCCGCCGGACAAAAGCCCGACCTTGCTGGTCATGCGGTCCTCCAGACCAAGCCCAAGGGTTTTGAGTTTCTCGCGAAACAACTCTCTGTCCGAGCGGGTGACTCCCCAGCGGAGCCCTCTGTGCTGTCCCCTGCGGTACGCGATCGCCATATTTTCCTCGATGTCCATGGTGGCTGCGGTTCCGGTCATGGGATCCTGGAACACCCTGCCCAGATAAGGCGCGCGCTTGTGTTCCGCAAGCCCCGTGATGTCCGTGCCGTCGATGATGATCTGTCCGCCGTCTATGGGCCACACTCCCGCGATGGCGTTTAAAGTGGTGGACTTGCCCGCGCCGTTTCCGCCGATGATGGTGACGAAATCTCCGGGATTCAGCTTCAGATTCACGCCGTTTAGGGCGATCTTCTCGTTGATCGTACCACGGTTGAAGATCTTATAGAGATTCCTGATTTCCAAAGCGTACTGACTGTCTTTGCTCATCCCTGTACCACCCCTTTCTTCTGCGCCTTTTTCTGCGCATTCTTCTCTCTCAGATAGGGAATCGCGAGGAAGACCGCCACCACGCAGGCAGAGAACAGCTTCATGTAGTCCGAAGGCATTTTCAGCCACAGCACGAACTGATAGACCATATAATACAGGATGGAGCCAAGGACGACGGAGAGCAGGGTATAAGCAAAGGCAAATTTCCTTTTGGCAGCAAATTTTCCCAGCAATACCTCCCCGATGATGACCGCCGCCAGACCGATGACGATGGCTCCCCGTCCCATCTGGATGTCCGCCGCGCCCTGAAACTGCGCATAGAAAGCGCCGCACAGCCCCACCAGACCGTTGGAGAGCATGAGCGCCAAAACCTTGATGAAGTTGGTGTTGATGCCCTGGGCCCTCGCCATATTGGGATTGCATCCCGTGGCACGGATGGCATGTCCGATCTCCGTTCCGAAATACCAGTAGAGGATCGCCACCAGCGCCAGCAAAAACAGGGTCAGCCCCGCAAAAAACAGAAGTCTGGAACTCACGCTGCCCGCCGTCACATAGCGCAGGGATGCCACCAGAGGATAATTATCCACACTGACGGGCTGGTTTGCCTTGCCCAGGATCACCAGATTGATGGAATAGAGTGACAGCTGTGTCAGAATACTTGCCAGGATCCCCGGGATCCCCAGCGCCGTATTCAAAAGCCCCGTCACCAGCCCCGCGGCCATTCCGGCCAGGAAAGCTAACGGCAGCGTTGCCACGGGCGACATCCCGCCCCGGATGAGCATGACTGACACGGCTGCGCCTGTGGCGATGGAGCCGTCCACTGTCAGATCCGCGAAATCAAGCAGCCGGAAAGTGATATAAACGCCCAGCGCCATAATTCCCCAGATCAGTCCCTGGGCGATGGAGCCCGGCCATGCCCGCAGAAGCGCCATGGGATTCAGAGCCAAAAAGTATTCCATTGGTTTCTCTCCTTTTCCATATTCCAAGATGGGGATGCCGCATCTGGCGCCATCCCCATCTCCCAAGTGATTTTCTTCTATAGTTTCTGCCCGTCAGATGACAGACATGACTGACCGGTCTGCCGCGGATCATCTCCGCCGCGGGGGTCGAAACATTCCGGCGTTACTCTGCAGCGATCGCCTCGTACCCTTCCGGAATCGTGATATTGAGCTCCTCACAGATCTTTGCGTTGTATTTCTTGGTCACATTGGGAGCAAAACGGACATCCATCGCGGACACGTCAGCGCCCTCTGCCAGAATCTCATATGCCATCTCACCGGTGGTATAGCCAAGATCGTAATAATCGATGGACAGTGTTGCCACACCGCAGCCTGCACAGATTCCCTCCTCTCCTGCGATCACGGGAATCTTCGCGGGAGCGACCACATTGTATACGGTCTCGGTCACGGAAGCCAGAGTGTTGTCCGTGGGGATATACAAAACGTCGCACTCTCCTGCCGCAGCGGTCACAACAGACTGCACCTCGTTGGTATCAGCGATGGGATAGGTCTTGTAAGCAATGCCGTCCTTGTCCAGAGCATCGGAGAACAGCTCGACCTGGTACAGAGAATTTGCCTCTGCAGAACAATACAAAAGCCCTACCTGTTTTGCATCCGGGAACAGCTCAACCAGCATATCCTCCTGCTGGTCGATGGGTGCAAGATCGGAAGTACCGGAAATGTTTCTTCCGGTGGTGCCGTTCCAGCCCTCGATCTCCAGAGCCGTCGCGTAATCCGTCACGGAAGTTCCCAGAATGGGAATACTGGTGGTGGCGGCAGCCGCGGACTGCAGAGGAGCGGTCGCGTTTGCCAGGATCAGATCCACGCCGTCGGACACAAAACCGTTGCAGATCGTCGCCGCGGTGGTCTGCTCGCCCTGCGCGTTCTGAAGGTCAAACTTTACGTTGTCCCCCAGCTTCTCCGTGAGCGCATCCTGAAATCCCTTTGTTGCCGCGTCCAGAGCCGCATGCTCCACAAGCTGGCAGATTCCTACATTGTAAACTTTTCCGGTTTCTGAGGTGCCGGAAGCTGTGCTCCCGGAAACTTCGGTTCCGGTTTCTGAAGAAGGCTCGGCAGAACTGCCGTTTGCGGAATCCGTACCGCTCTGTCCACAGCCTGTCAACGCAGTCACAGCCATGGCTGTGACAAGTACCAGTGCCAAAACTTTCTTTTTCATAATATGTATCCTCCTTGTGTTTTGGGGAAAGATTTCATTTCCCATATAAACCATTGTAAAATATACAACAAATTCTGTATAAAGTCAATGTTTTCCGCTCTGCGCACCTTACCGCCGGTCAGCCTCCGGCTTTTAAGGCGTCCCGGTATCGGTCTTTTTCACGATCTGCGCCCCCGTCTTGTAGATACTGTCGGAAGGAACATAGCCTCTCACACAGGACGTGGGATAAATATTGCTGTTCCTGCCGATGACTGTCCCGGGATTCAACACGCTGTTACAGCCTACCTCCACGCAGTCTCCCAGCATGGCGCCCATCTTTTTCAGCCCCGTTTTGATGACAAATGTGTCTTTTCCCATTTCCCCGCCGCCAATGTCCGCCGCAGGGATCCTGCCCTTCACCGCGACCGGGGTCTTGTCGCTTTTTACGTTGGAAGTGATGGAACCTGCGCCCATGTGCGCCCGATACCCCAGCACACTGTCTCCCACATAATTATAATGAGGCACCTGCACCTTATTGAAAAGCACAACATTTTTCAGTTCGGTGGAATTTCCCACCACGGCGCCTTTACCGACGATGGCATTTCCCCGCACAAAAGCACAATGCCGGATCTCCGCGTCCTCATCCACGATCAGGGGTCCGTTCAGGCAGGCTGTGGGCGCAATCTTTGCGCTTTTTGCCACCCAGATATCCTCTCCGCGTTTCTCGAATCTGTCAGCGGGAAGCGTTTCCCCCAGTCTGAGAATAAAATCATGAATGACCGGCAGGACCTCCCATGGATAGGTAATGCCCTCAAACAACCCCTCTGCGATGGTCTCTCTTAGATCGTACAGTTCCCTCACCGTAATCTGTTCTATCACCGTGTCTGCTTCCATATCCGTCCGAACTCTCCCTTCCCGGTTCAATCCGTTTAATTTGATCCGTCTTCTTCCGTCACTTTTTCGTATAGTTTGCCTCCGCCGCACGGAAGCGCTCATACAGACTGCCCTGATTATTCAGCTGCTTGACGATATTGGTCCGCCTTGACACAAAGTCACTCAGTTTCCCCATATACTCATCGGATGTGATCTTCCCCTCCGCCACCTGGGTAAGCCCTTTCTCCCAGCTGGCCGTCAGCGCAGGGTTTAAGAGCGGTCTGATGGCAGAATCCACAACATCATAGATCATTTCCCCCATGAGGGTAGGGGTGAGCACCTGCGTCTTTTTATTGAGTTTCAGATACTCAATGCTGACCAGCTTCTTCAAAATCTCCGCGCGGGTGGCACTGGTGCCGATGCCGCTTCCCTTGATCTGCGCGCGCAGCTCCTCGTCCTCGATAAACTGCCCTGCGTTCTCCATGGTGAGAATGATACTTCCGGAAGTGTAACGCTTCGGCGGGGATGTCTCGCCTTCTTTGATCTCATACCGTTCCGCCGAAAGCCGGGTTCCCTTGCGCAGCCCGTTTAAGAGTTCCACCAGGCGCTCATCGCATTTCGTTTCATTTTCACTTTCCGTCTCTTCCCCTGCGGTTTCGTCCGAAGCGTCGCCTTCCGCGGCATTTCTCCCGCTTTTGGCGCTTTTCTCGTCCTTTTTGAAGGAATATTCGGTCAGCTTCAGATATCCTTCCTGTGAGAGCACCTTGAAACCGGCAAAAAATTTCTCCTCTTTTACTTTTATGACAAGAGAGTATTTCTGATACACTGCCGGGGGATAAAAAATGCTTAAGAATCTCCTTGTGATCAGCTCAAACACCTTTGCCGACAAAATATGCAGCCCGTTTAAATGACCCAGCCCCTGCCCGGTGGGGATGATGGCGTAGTGGTCGGTGATCTGCTTATCGTTGACATACCTGGTTTTTGCGAGATTCTGATAACTTTTCCGCTCTATTATTTCCGCGGCAAAGGCTCCCGCCTGGGCATAGCCGCGCAGACCGCCGATGTTTTTATGGATCTCCTTTGCCACCGCCGCAGAGAGCACTCTCGCATCGGTACGCGGATAAGTCACCATCTTGTGCTCATAGAGTTCCTGCACAATGCGCAATGTCTCGTCCGGGCTGATCTTAAAAAATTTGGAGCAGTCGTTCTGCAGCTCCGCCAGATTGTAGAGAAGCGGCGGATTTTTATTCTCCTTTTTGCGTTCGATCTGCTCCACGGTCACTTCCCCCACAGGCTCCCGGGTCAGCTCCGAAATGAGTTTTTCCGCGCTCTCTTTCTCCTTAAAACCATTTTCCCTGTAAAGGGCGGGAGACATAAAATAAGGGGAGCCTTCCACCGCTCTCCATTCTCCGTTAAAAACCCTGTCCTGCAATCGGAATTCTCCCGTCACGCGGTAGAAAGGGGTTTTCACAAATGCCCGGATCTCCCGTTCCCGGTTGACGATCATCCCCAGCACACAGGTCATGACACGCCCCACGGAGATCACTGCCCTGTCCCGTTTGAGATAATCCTTTACCGCCCGGCCATATTTTAGCGTCAGCGCCCTGGAGAAATTGATCCCCATCAGATAATCTTCCTTGGCGCGCAGATATGCCGCGTCGCTCAGCGCATCATACTCCGACAGATCTTTTGCCTCGCGGATGCCCCGCAGGATCTCTTCCTCCGTCTGAGAATCGATCCAGACCCGGAGCCGCTTCTTGCCCTGAACGCCGGACATCTGCTCCACCAGACGGTATATGTATTCTCCCTCGCGCCCCGAGTCGGTGCAGACATAAATCGTATCCACATCCTGTCGGTTCATCAGCCCGCTCACAATACGGTACTGCTTTGCCGCATTCTCAATGACCTCATAGCGGAACTGATCCGGGATGAAGGGAATGGTGTCAAAACTCCACCGGCGGTACTTCTCATCGTAAACCTCCGGATAACTCATGGTGACAAGATGTCCCACACACCAGGTCACCACCGCCTCGTCCGCCTCCAGATAACCGTCAAATTTGCGCATGTTTAATTTCAGAGCGTTGGCAAATTCCCGTGCAACGCTGGGTTTCTCAGCAATAAATAATTTTTTACTCATACAATATTGGTCTTTCTAAACGCCTCCCGCACAAACCCCGGGTACGCATCTTCCACGATCTCCCGGTAAAACTGCTCCGGGGTGAGCTCCTCCAGCATGCTCTGGCAGGGGTAGATAAAACGGAAATAAAAGCGCACATGAGGTCGGGAGATCCGATAAGTTCCCGCCCCCACCTTTTCCACCAGGTCGATCTCCATCAGATTCTTCAGATAAACACTGATCTTTGCCCTGGAAAAATCCGTGTGGTGGTAGATGTCATTCAATTTATTGTATCCCGCAGCCATGGTGGAAAGGATCGTGTTGTACACAGCCGTCTCCCTCAGATCTTCCGTCAGACACACGGTCATCTCTCCGTGGAGACTGCTGTATTTGTTGATCATTTTGTGAATGATGTTGTCCGTTGCGGACAACTCCTGATCCGTCCTCTTCCACAGCCCCGGCACGCCTCCCAAAGCGGCATAGAGCTGGATGCAGTCATCTTTGCTGTAGGAGGGGTAAAGTTCCTGCATCTTGACAAGACTCAGCTCGCGCACCTTTAAAAAACCGGCGATGGCAGTCACCTCCCCGCCGATCTTGGCGACCATGCTGTTCTCCACCCAGCCTGACGCAGAGGTGCAGAGAATGACCATCAATGGCGCGCCGCTCTTTTGCACAAAACGGTTCAGGCGGGAGAAAAAGCTTGCTTCCCCTTTGATCAGGCAGTGAAACTCATCCACAATGAAAATCATTTTTTTCCCGTTTTGTCTTTGGAGCGCCCGCTCAAAAATCTCCTCATACTCCGGATAGGGATCCCCATCCTCTTTGTTTTTGTCGTTTCTCAGTTCTTTTGCCCACTGGTAGCGCTGTTCCCGGTCCGAGCAGGAACGCGCCATATAATATATACAGGTCTTGTCCTTTGCAAAATTTTTGATGAGCGCCGTCTTTCCCACGCCCTTTTGTCCGTAAGCCACCAGGATATGGCTGTCTTGGCTGTCATAATACTGTTGTAAATACTGAAGCTCTGTATCCCGTCCAACAAAAGTCATAAATCTATCCTCTTAACATTTCCTGTAATAATTCCTCTATTTTGTCTGAAGGCTGAGGGTGGCCGAGAAGATATCCCTGGATAATGTCGCAGCCGACGCTTTGAAGATAACGGAATTGATCTTCCTCCTCCACGCCCTCTGCGATGGATTTGATGCCCAGGGATTTCACCATATTGATGATGGCTTCTGTGATGATACGGGTCGCCCCGTCCGTAAGGACCGTATCGATAAAGCTTTTGTCGATCTTTAATGTGTCAATCGGCAGTCTCTTTAAATACGCCAGGGAAGAAAATCCTGTCCCAAAATCATCCAGAGAGACGCGTATGCCGATCTCCCGGAGTCGTTTGAGTTTCGCCGTCACTCTGTCAAAATCATCTATCAGGATGCTCTCGGTGATCTCAATCTCTATTTCCCGCGGTTCTACCTGATATTTGTGGATTGCCTGAAGCAGCTCGTCCACAAACTCATCTCTCCCGTACTGCACCGCCGAGATATTGATGGATACGGTAAACGGGATACCGTATTTTTGGCGCCACAGGGAATAAGACCGGATGCTCTGTTCCACCACCCAGCTCCCGATGGGGACGATACAGCCATTCTTCTCCGCGACAGGAATGAACACATCGGGGCTGATCATATGTCCATTGTCATCCCGCCAGCGGATCAGCGCTTCCACTCCCCGCAGTTTCTTCGTGTCCGTATAATACTGGGGCTGGAAATAGAGAATAAAATTACTGTTAAACACAGCCTCCTTGAGTTTATTTTCCATCTCGATATTGTTCAGGAAATCATGGAGGATCGGCGTGTCAAAATATTGAATGGAGTTCTTGCCCATACTCTTGCAGCGGAACATGACAATCTCCGCACAGTTGATCAGCTCCAGAGCCGTGGAGGCCGCCTCCGGATACTCCGCGACACCAATGCTGACCGTGATCCCCGCCTGCAGCCCGCCGCTTAAAAAGAAAGGTTCTTTTGTACGGCCCTGGATTGCCTTGTGGATCTGTTCTACGCTCCGGGCGCCGGAAGGATTATAGACCGCGATACAATACACATCATGATTCAGATGGCAGACGATCACATTCCCGTCTTCAAACTCTTTCAGAAACATGCCGAAACCCTGAATGACTTCGTCTCCCGCAACCATCCCCATACCGTCATTGATCTTCTTAAAATCATCGATGTCAATGACCATGACACTGACAATACTGTTCTCCTCCCGGGCACGGTTTATATATTCGCCCAGGATGGTGATAAAATAATTGCGGTTATACAGCCCGGTCATGAAATCATAGTGCGCCATATAGACCAGCTCGTCCCTCTGCAGCTTCATCTTGGTGACATTCTCCACCACGACCAGCTTGTCGAGAGGATTGCCCAGACTGTCGTAATCCACCATAGCCCGGAACGCGTACCAGCGCTTCTCACTGCGGTGCCTGCACTCCAGTACAGTGGATTCTTCCCCCTTCTTTTCCAGGAAGAACACATCCCGCAGCGGCATAATGCCTGATTCCTCCACCATGTCAAACACCTGAGGAATGTCTTTTAAATCCCGGATGTCAAAACCGAAAAATTCCCGCCACTTTCCCATGGTGATCAGCTCATTTTTTTCAAAGGAAAAGTAGAGATACGCGCAGTCTGACGCATCACAGATCATCTGGTACATCTTTTCCTTTGCCGTAAGCTTTTGATTCATCGCCTTGAGCAGATCCAATTGGTAGTGTAATTCATTCATATTGTTTTCCTATCTTCCTCAGGTCGTCACATCATGTCAGTCGCTGACAACATCACTTTTTTTCTATATACCCCATCGCTTTTAACAGCTCCGCGCAGAGCACCGCGCCGCCTGCCGCACCCCGGACGGTATTATGGGAAAGCCCCACAAACTTCCAGTCGTACACTGTGTCTTCGCGCAGTCTGCCCACGCTGATCCCCATGCCGTTCTCATAATCCACATCCAGCGCCACCTGCGGTCTGTTGTCCTCCTCGAGATACTGGATGAACTGTTTGGGAGCGCTGGGAAGCCCCAGTCTCTGAGGCTCGCCGGAAAACTGCCTGAGCTTTTCGATGAGCTGCTCCTTCGTCGGTTTCTTTTTAAACTTCACAAACACCGCAGCCGTGTGACCGTTCAGCACGGGGACACGGATGCACTGGCAGGTGATCAGAGGTCCGTCGGCGGGTTTGATCACGCCGTCCTCGATCTTTCCCCAGATGCGCAGGGGCTCCTTCTCGCTCTTCTCCTCCTCGCCTCCGATATAGGGGATGATATTGCCCACCATCTCGGGCCAGTCCTTAAAGGTCTTGCCCGCGCCGGAGATCGCCTGATAAGTGGTGGCGACCACCTCGAAGGGCTCAAATTCCTTCCATGCGGTGAGCACGGGGGCATAGCTCTGAATGGAGCAGTTGGGCTTTACCGCCACAAAACCTCTGGTGGTCCCCAGACGCTTCTTCTGGAAATCGATGACCTTCATATGCTCCGGATTGATCTCGGGCACCACCATGGGCACGTCGGGCGTCCAGCGGTGGGCGCTGTTGTTGGAGACAACGGGAGTCTCGGTCCTTGCATAATCCTCCTCGATCTTCCGGATCTCCTCCTTGGTCATGTCCACCGCGCTGAACACAAAGTCCACCCCGGCGGCTACCTTCTCCACCTCATTGACGTTCATGACGGTGATTTTTTTGACTGCCTCGGGCATGGGAGTGTCCATTTTCCAGCGGTCTCCCACGGCATCCTCATATGTCTTTTGGGCAGACCGGGGACTCGCCGCGATGGTGGTCACCTCGAACCAGGGATGGTTCTCCAAAAGCGTGATAAAGCGCTGTCCCACCATGCCCGTGCCGCCTAAGATACCAACTTTAAGTTTCTCATTCATACTCTTTTCCTCCTCAGATATTTTCATCCTGTTTTTGAAACCAGTCCTCTTCCTGCGCCAGATATTCTCTGTGCAGCGCTATCACCTTTTTCATCGCCTCCGGTCCCGGGGCGCCGACAGTCAGACGCTTCTCCACACAGGTCTTTAAGGAGACCGCGTCATAAATATCGCTCTCAAATTTATCGCTGATGCCCTGCATCTCCTCCAGAGACAGGGCGTCGATGGAGGTATCCTTCTCAATACAGTACAGCACCAGTCTCCCGATGATGCCGTGGGCGTCCCTGAAAGGCACTCCCTTGTTCACCAGATAATCCGCCGCGTCCGTGGCGTTGGTAAAGCCGTTCATGGCGGACACAGCCATGCGCTCCTTATGAAACTTCATGGTGGAGAGCATACCGTTAAAGAGCTGGATACAGCCCTGTGCCGTGTCAAAGGCATCGAAGGTTGTCTCCTTGTCCTCCTGCATATCCTTGTTGTAGGCAAGCGGCAGCCCCTTCATGGTAGTCAGCAGCCCCATCAGGGCGCCGTATACCCGCCCGGTCTTTCCCCTCACGAGTTCAGCGATGTCGGGATTCTTTTTCTGGGGCATGATGCTGCTTCCGGTGGAAAAGGCGTCGTCGATCTCCACAAACCTGTACTCATTGGAGTTCCAGAGGATGATCTCCTCGCAGAAACGGCTCAGATGCATCATCACCATGGAAAGCGCCGCCAGAAACTCGATCAGATAGTCCCTGTCCGACACGGAATCCATGCTGTTCAAAGTGGGACCGTAAAAGCCCAGAAGCTTTGCGGTATAGTCCCGGTCCAGCGGATAAGTGGTGCCCGCCAGCGCCCCCGCTCCCAGAGGGCAGTAATTCATACGCTGAAAAATATCCCTCATGCGGAGCCTGTCCCGCTTAAACATCTCAAAATAAGCTCCATAGTGATGGGCAAGTGTGGTCGGCTGCGCCTTCTGCAGATGGGTAAAGCCCGGCATATAGGTCTCCACGTTCTCCTCCATCACATGAAGGATGGTCTCCAACAGCTGTTTCAACAGAGCGTCCGTCATACAGACCTGTTCCCTGGTGTAGAGCCGCATGTCCAACGCCACCTGGTCGTTTCTGCTTCTCCCGGTGTGCAGCTTCTTGCCCGCCTCACCGATGCGGGAGGTCAGATGCGTCTCCACAAAACTGTGAATGTCCTCGCAGGTATCGTCGATGACCAGCTTTCCGTTCTCCACATCCTCCTGTATGGAGATCAATCCGTCAATAATTGCCTTTCTTTCGTCCTCCGTGAGGATGCCCTGCTTTGCAAGCATCGTCACATGGGCGATGCTGCCCGCAATGTCCTGGCGGTAGAGTCTTTTGTCAAAACCGATGGAGGCGTTAAATTCATAGACCTGCCGGTCCGTCTCCTTGGTGAAGCGCCCGCCCCATAACTGTGCCATAGCATTCTCCTTCTTCAACACAACCGAATTGAATAATTACAAATAATTAAACTTAATCTTAACATAAACAGCCCATGATTGCAAGACAAATACCTTTCTTTTCTTCACCCTTTTGTCTGCCGGTTCATACAATAAAATAAATTATTCATGAAGTATAGAAAGGGTCGTGTATGACAACCAACTATATGCTCCGACTCCGTAATATCTGTTATGCCTACCATACTCTTTACGGGGAGACGAATGTTCTGGACAATATCTCCTTTGACGTAACGGCAGGAGAATTTGTAGCCGTGGTAGGTCCCAGCGGATGCGGGAAGTCCACGCTGTTATCCATCATAGCCGGGCTGCTCTCCCCCGAGGACGGGACCATCGCCGTCAACAATCCCGACGGTTCCCTGCACTACCCGAGAGTGGGCTATATGCTGCAGCATGATCATCTCTTTGAATGGCGAAGTATATATAAAAACGTCATCCTCGGTCTGGAGATCAGCCATATGCTCACCGAAGAACGTCTGGCTTACGTCAATCAACTGCTGGCGGATTACGGTCTGGAACAATTCCGCGACAAACGTCCCAGCGAACTCTCCGGCGGAATGAAACAGCGCGCAGCCCTGATCCGCACATTGGCTCTGGATCCGCAGCTTCTGCTTCTCGACGAACCCTTCAGTGCGCTGGACTATCAGACGCGGCTGTCCGTATCCGCCGATATCTGCCGTCTCATCCGGCGTACCGGCAAAACCGTGATCCTCATCACCCACGATCTGTCCGAGGCAATTTCCCTGGCTGACCGCGTGATCGTCCTCAGCAGACGCCCCTCCACCGTAAAATGCGAGCTTCCCATCCATTTAAGCCTCGCGGACAATTCCCCGCTGGCAGCCAGGAACGCGCCGGAATTCAGCGCTTATTTCAATAAATTATGGGAGGAGATCCGAAATGAAGAAACCATTCAATAATGATCCGGCAGAGCCGACCAGACAGGAACTGTTCATGCGGCAGCATCATAGACACCATCACCAGATTGCCGTTATGCGCCTGCTTCTGCTGGTGCTTTTTTTGATTTTATGGGAGATCTGCTCACGCACCGGAGTCATTGACAGCTTTTTCTTCTCCAGTCCGAGCATGGTGCTGGAACTTCTCTGGGACATGTGCCGGGACTATAGCATTTTCGGGCATCTTGGGATCACGCTCTTTGAGACACTGGCAAGCTTTCTTCTGGTATTTCTGATCAGCCTTGTCACGGCAACGCTTCTATGGTATTCCACCAGGCTATCGGAAATCCTGGAGCCCTACCTGGTGATGTTGAACAGCCTGCCGAAATCGGCTCTTGCGCCTCTCTTTATCGTATGGCTTGGCACGGGCACCACCACGATCATCGTGGCGGGCATCTCCGTGGCGGTCTTTGGCTCCATCATCAGTTTTTACGCCGCCTTCCGACAATGCGATCCGGAAAAGATCACCCTGATCTACACATTGGGAGGCAGCAAAAAAGATGTGTTTTGCAAGGTTGTGCTGCCCTCTTCCATCCCGCTTCTTTTGAGCACCATCAAAGTAAATATCGGTCTCGCATTAGTCGGCGTTATCATCGGTGAATTCCTTGCGGCGCGGAAAGGGCTGGGATACCTGATCATCTACGGCTCCCAGGTGTTCAGACTCAATCTGGTCATCTTAAACATCCTGCTTTTGTGCGGTATCGCCATGGGATTCTATAAGGGAATACAGATGATCGAACACTATATCAGAAAGGAAATGCAGCTGTAAAAAAATTCCCGCTGACCGATCCGTCCGCGGGAAGATACATAAACAGAAAGCTGAAAATGGGACTCGAACCCACGACCCCTTCATTACGAGTGAAGTGCTCTACCAACTGAGCTATTTCAGCACACGGCTGCATATCGGACTACAGCCGACAAAGTACATTATAAAGGTTATGCGATCATTTTGCAATACAGAATTTTGAAAACTTTACCGAAAACTTAACGAAAAACTTTTATGGGCACATTTTCATCTTCTGAACCCTATCCCCTCATATGCACATCCAGTTGATTGAAAGGAATCTCAATCCCTGCCTCATCCAGCACAAGCTTACAGTTCTCGGTGATGCGCCATTTTCCCTCCCAGTAATCTTCATTGGCAAACCAGCACCGCACGTTCAAACGGATGCCAGAATCCGCAAGTTCATCCACAAACACCCGCAGTTCCCTGTCTTTGAGCGTGTGCTCATCCTGCTGCAGCATCCTGGTCAGGGCATCCTTCGCCTTCTTTAGATCCGCATTGTACGACACGCTTACAGGCACATCCACCCGACGGCATTTCCCTGCCGTCACATTGACGATACTGTTATTGGCAAGATTCCCGTTGGGCAGGATCACCACCCGGTTATCCGGTGTCACAAGTCTGGTGTAAAAAATCTGAATCTCAGCGACCTCACCTTCCTTTCCACCGGCTCCTTCCACAATATAATCCCCCACTTTGAAGGGTTTCAGCACGAGAATCAGCACACCGCCTGCCAGATTGGACAGACTGCCCTGCACTGCCAGACCGATCGCCACACCGGCGCTGCCCAGCAGTGCCACGATCCCTGCCGCATCCACTCCAAAGGAGGACGCCAAAAGAAAGCCGAGCACCACATAAAGCGCAACTTTGAGGAAGGAATCCACAAACTGTCTCACCCCGACATCCGCCTTCGCCTTTTCCATCCCCCGGGCAGTCAGTTTTCGCACAAATTTGATCAGCTGCGCACCGATCAAAAAGCAGATGATGGCAAAGAGAATCCGCCCGCCCAAATCCAGGATTTTTTCTCCCAGTCTTTCCAGTGCAGCGGTTCCCAGAACGGAATTGATCTTCCAGTTTATAAGATTCATGATCCTTTATCCTCCCCGGAAGTCTTTTTCCCCACGGTTCGTCTGCCCACGGTCTTTTTCCCCGCAGGGCTTTTTCCCCCGGATCCCAAAGCCGCAGTGCCTTTGGCACTGCTCTTCTTTACCGGCGTATTCCTGCGGATGCGCTCCTCGATGACTTTTGCCAGTTCCTCTTCCGTATAGGGCTCAAACTTGAATATACTGAGAGACTGTGCCGCCAGTTTCACCGTGACAGACTGTCTCCTGTCATCCCACTCCCGGTCAACGGTCGCCTTTGCCCGGCTGTTCACAATACCGCTTCCACCGTATTTTTTGGCATCTGTATTCAGGATTTCTTTGTACTTTCCCTCGTAGGGGACTCCCGTGGTGATCTCCTGCTGCACTCCGGCAAAATTTGCCACCACCAACAACAGTTCCTCCGGATCGTCTGTCTTCCTGAGGAAACTTAAATAACAATTGTCCGCGGAGATATTATTGATCCATTCAAATCCCTCGGACGAATCGTCGAGCGCATACAGTGCAGGGTACGTCCTGTACAGATGGTTCAGGTCTTTTACAAGCTCCGCCACCCCGGCATGTTCCGGATACTGCAGCAAATCCCACTGTAATCTGCGGTTTTCATTCCACTCATCAAATTCCGCAAAATCCTGTCCCATGAACAATGTCTTCTTGCCGGGATGGGTCATCATATAGCCATAGGTAAGCCGGAGCGCCGCAAACTTTGCTTCCCGGTCTCCGGGCATCTTGCCGATCATGGTCGCCTTGCCGTGGACTACCTCGTCGTGGGAAAATACCAGCATAAATTTCTCGCTGTAAGCATAGATCATGCTGAAGGTCAGCTCCCCGTGATGATGACTTCTAAAGTAAGGATCATATTTGATATAGTCCAGATAATCATTCATAAATCCCATATTCCATTTCAGGTCAAAACCCAGCCCGCCGTCCTCCAAATCTCCCGTGATCTTGGGAAATGCCGTACTCTCCTCCGCGATGGTCAAAACGCCGGGGTTCCTCTTTTTCATGATGGAATTGAGATGCTTGATCATCTCGATGGCTTCCAGATTTTCGTTGCCGCCATACATATTGGCGACCCAGCCGCCGTCCTGTTTTCCGTAATCCAGATAGAGCATACTTGCCACGGCATCCATACGGATAGCGTCCGCATGGTACTTTTCCACCCAGAAAAGCGCGTTGGCGATCAGATAATTGCTCACTTCGGGGCGTCCGTAGTTATAGATCAAAGTACCCCAGTGAGGATGAAAACCCTGGCGGGGATCCTGATGCTCGTAAAGACAGGTGCCGTCAAAATTGGACAGCCCATATACATCCCTCGGGAAGTGCGCCGGCACCCAGTCCAGGATCACTCCGATCCCCGCCTTGTGCAGCTCATTCACAAGATACATAAAGTCCTCGGGGCTTCCATAGCGCGCCGTGGGGGCATAATATCCGATCACCTGATATCCCCAGGAGCCATCGAAGGGATGCTCCATCACCGGCATCAGCTCCACATGAGTGTAATTCATCTTTTTCACATATTCTATCAATTTGGGGGCGATCTGACGATAGTTGGCAAAGACCTCGCCTTCCCCGGGCTCTGCCAGCGAGCCGAGATAAACCTCGTACACGCTCATGGGCACATTACCGTTCTGGAACCCTGCCCGGTTCTGGATAAACTGACTGTCCTCCCAGATGAACTGATTCAGATCCGTCACCACGGATGCCGTCTCGGGGCGCAGCTGCGCCGCATTACAGTAGGGATCTGCCTTCAGATAGGTGACCCCGCCCTTCGTCTTTAACTCAAATTTATAATTTTCCCCCGTCTGTACGCCGGGGATAAAAAGCTCAAAGATCCCGGAGTCCCAAAGCCGCCGCATCTGATGCACCCTGCCGTCCCAGCCGTTAAAATCACCTACCACGCTGACCCGCAGCGCTGAAGGCGCCCAGACCCCGAACAGCACGCCTCTCACACCGTCAATCTCCATCACATGGGCTCCCAGCTTCTCATAGATGGTATAGTGAATCCCGTTGTTAAACTTGTCCGTGTCCGCTTTTGTGATCACGGGAGCATACCGGTAGGGCTCTCCCCATTCCCTCTGATTTCCCCCGGCGTCCGTCACCAGATAGCTGTAGGCAGGAAGATCCTTCGCCGCGATCAGCACGGCAAAATAGCCGTCCTCGTCCGCAAGTTCCATCGCCACATTCTTTTTCCCCTTTTCCATCCATTTGATCTCCACAGCCGCCGCCCCGGGGAAATACGCCTGTATCAGCGTCTGGGAACCATGTTTGTGCGGTCCCAGCAGCGCGTGGGGATTGTCACATTCAGAGTAAATGATCTCTTCGATTTGAGGCCAGTTCATCAGTTTGTATAATTTGTTAGTCATAGGGAACTCCTCTCTGTGATTTATATTTCATGCAAAAACAGCCCGCTTCTCAGTTTCGGCTCAAACCATGTGGATTTGGGAGGCATCAGCCTTCCCGCGTCCGCCACGGCAAACAATTCCTCTATGGAAGTAGGATACAGGGAAAACGCCACACGCATCTCGGGTTCTTCCCCCGGTTTTTCAGACGTACATCTGCGCTCTAGTTCCGAAAGCCCCCTGATACCGCCCACAAAATCTATCCGTTTATCGGTCTTGGGCTCTGCGATGCCAAGGATCGGATGCAGAAGGTGATCCTGCAGGACGGACACATCCAGCCCTGCGACCACATCCTCGCTGCGGATTTCAGGCTTCGCCTTCAGGCAGTACCACTCTCCGTCCAGATACATGCCAAACTCTCCCTTTCCTGCAGGCGCGTACCCTTTTCCCTTCAGGGAGGCGGGCTCCTTTCTCACTTCAAAATCAACCCGGATGCGCTCAAGAAATTCTGCCGCGGTCAGCCCGTTCAAATCTTTCACCACACGATTGTAGTCCAGGATTTTCAACTCTTCGTCCGGGAACAGAACCGACAAAAAATAGTTAAACTCCTCACTGCCGCTGTAGCCCGGATTTTGCTGTCTGCGCTTTTGCCCCACCTTCACGGCGGATGCACAGCGATGATGCCCGTCAGCGATATAGATCTCCGGAATCTGCATAAAAGTGTCACTGATAGTACGAATGCTCTCCTCGTCGCCGATCACCCAGCCCCGGTGCCGCACATTGTCCTCGGAGACGAAATCATATACGGCAGGTTTCTCCTTCACCTTGCGGATCAGCTGCCGGAGCACCCCGTTGCTGCGATATGCCAGAAAGATCGGTCCCGTCTGCATATTGCAGACATCCACATGCCTGATGCGGTCCTGCTCCTTGTCCGCTCTTGTATTCTCATGCTTTTTGATCACATTACTGCAATAATCGTCAATGGAGGCGCAGGCGACAATCCCCGTCTGGCTGCGTCCGTCCATTGTCAGTTCATAGAGATAAAAACAGGGCTGCTCCTCCTGTACAAAACGTCCCTCGGCAATCTGTTCCTCAAGCATCCTGCGCGCCTTCTCATAGACCTCGGCAGCATAAGTGTCCACCTCTGCCCCAAACTGTGTCTCTGCCCTGTCGATCGCCAGAAACGAATAAGGGTTTTTCCGTACTGCGGCACATGCTTCCTCCCTGTTGTAGACATCATAGGGAAGCGCCGCTATCTTCTCCTCCATCCCCTTTGCCGGCCGATAAGCGCGAAATGGTCTGATAATTGCCATTATTCCGTCCTTTCTGCCACACTGTTTTGCGCGGCAATCCGATCTGTTGATAAAAAATAATTGTATTTATTTATTTTACCAAAAAAAGCTATACATAACAAGCGTCCAATGATAAAATATTTATTGTGAGGAATACTGGATCCTGGGGAGCAAAGGAGGCTTTTGACATGACAGAAGAACACAGAAATCTTTTAAAACGCATCAATGACTATGGGGAAAAAGTGATGGGGGACATCGACCCGCAGAAGGTTCCCGTCTCCGTCCAGCTTGACAGGCTGCGTCCCGTCTTTTTGGAGATTGCTGAGGAAAAGGGCATGAGCCTTGAGGAGGTATTCATTCTCTATATGGATATCCAGAGTGAGGCAAGCTGTGCGTCAGATGCCAAACTGCGGGAAGATTTAAAAGACTTAAACAGCGACGGCGACATGCCTCTGTTGTACCGGTAGGCTTCACCGCCTCCGATGCCCGGTCTTATACTCCCGGCATGTGAACCCTCCACGCCCGCACCAGACGTTCCATTCCGAAAGCTGCGTTCGCAGGGCTTGTGGAGGGAAGGGGCACCAGCTCATATGCTTTTGGGGCGGCACTTTCAGGCAGCCCGCAATATCTCATAAATAGTTCATATGCTTTCTTACCGTTAAAACAGATTTTTCCTACGGCACTCTTTTCCAAAATCCCCCGGATATCGTTGGGCACCACGTTTTTGATGGTGCTGTCCGAGGAGCCGACAATGTCGCAGGATGAAATCACGTCCCAGAGCGCCACATGCCGTCTGAGCAGTATCCGGCGTTTCTCCTCCATCGTCTCCGGCACAGGTTCCCGGTAAATTTCCGCCATCATCTTCCAGAACCGGTTCTGCGGATGCCCGTAATAGAAATTCTGCTCCCTCGATTTAACGGAGGGCAGAGAGCCCAGGATCAGGATCTCGGAATCTTTGTCAAACACCGGTTCAAAAGTGTGTGTGACATGTTCATATGCAGTTTGTTCCCGACGCCTCTTCTCCATCATCTGTTATTTTCCGGTGCCCTTTTATCTCCAAATTGTCAGATCACTCTTTTTGCTTTACGGATGAAAAAAGGCTATAACATTGCTGCCATAGCCTTTTGCATCTTACGATCTCTGACCGGATCGGGAAGAATTCCCTTATTTTACGATCCTCACCCGGAAGACTCCCTCGATTGCCTCCAGGGCTTTTACAACTTCCTCCGATGCAGGCGCCTCAATGTCCAGCATGGTGTAGGCGTATTCGCCCCGGGATTTGTTGGTCATATCGGTAATGTTGATCCCTCTGTCTCCGAACTCGGCGGTGAATTTTGTGATCATATTGGCGGTATTTTTGTGGAAGATCGCCACACGTCCCGCCTGGGTGCAGACACCCATATCGCAGGCAGGATAATTCACACTGTTCCTGATATTGCCGTTCTCAAGATAGTCCATCATCTCCTGAACCGCCATCACGGCACAGTTGTCCTCACTCTCCTCCGTGCTGGCACCCAGATGAGGAATGACGATACAACCCTTCTTCCCGGCTGTGGTGGGATTGGGGAAATCGGACACATAGCGCGCCACCTTTCCGCTCTCGATGCCCTCCAGCACATCCTTCTCATTTGCGAGAAGGTCCCTTGCAAAATTCAGGATCACGACTCCGTCCTTCATCTTGGCGACAGCCTCCCTGTCGATCATTCCCTTAGTAGAATCCAAGAGGGGAACATGAACGGTGATATAGTCGCACTCCGCATAGATATCATCCACATTAAACACATGTTTCACGTTTCTGGAGAGCTCCCATGCGGCGTTCACGGACAGATAGGGGTCGTAGCCATAGACTTCCATGCCCAGATGAACCGCCGCGTTTGCGACCTTCACTCCGATGGCGCCCAGACCGATGACTCCCAGTTTCTTCCCCAGGATCTCGGTCCCGGCAAAGTTCTTTTTCTCTTTCTCCGCGGTCTTGCTGATATTCTCGTCATCTTTGGAATTTTTCACCCACTCGATGCCGCCCACCACATCTCTCGCCGCAAGCAGCATGCCGGCGATCACCAGCTCCTTGACGCCGTTGGCATTAGCACCGGGCGTATTGAACACCACGATGCCCTTCTCGGCACATTTGTCCAAGGGGATGTTGTTTGTGCCCGCTCCGGCTCTCGCCACTGCCAGAAGCTTTCCGGGCAGTTCCATGTCGTGCATGGCCGCGCTGCGCACCAGGATCCCGTCCGCATCCTTCACATTGTCCGTGACCTGATAGTCTGCGGACAGATTCTTCAAACCCACCTGAGAGATGGGATTTAAGCAGTTTAACTGAAACATTACAGATTTTCCTCCTCAAATTTCTTCATGAACTCCACCAGCTTCTCCACGCCTTCGATGGGCATCGCATTATAGATGCTGGCACGCATGCCGCCCACGGTCCTGTGCCCTTTCAGATTCTCAAAGCCTGCCGCCTTCGCTTCCTTGACAAACTTTGCGTCCAGCTCCTCGCTGCCGGTGACAAAAGGAACATTCATCAGGGAGCGGTCCTCCCTGCGCACGGTTCCCTTGAAGAGTCTGCTCTGGTCCAGAAAATCATAGAGGATCTTAGCCTTCTTCTCATTGCGCTCCTTCATTGCCTGCAGACCGCCCATCTTCTTGATCCACTTAAAGACCTTCCCGCAGATATAGATGCCGTATGCGGGCGGAGTGTTGTAAAGGGAATCATTGTCAGCATGGGTCTTGTATTTCAGCATGGTCGGCGTGCCGGGAAGCACATCCTCCGTGATCAGATCCTCGCGGATGATCACGATCACCACGCCCGCCGGGCCGACATTCTTCTGTACACCGCCGTAGATCACACCGTACTTTGTCACATCCACGGGCTCGGACAGAAAACAGCTGGACACGTCGGAAACCAGAATCTTGCCCTTGGTGTTGGGCAGGGTCTTGAACTTGGTTCCGTAGATGGTGTTGTTCTCACAGATATACACATAGTCCGCATCCTCGCTGATGGGCAGATCGGAGCAGTCCGGTATGTAGGAGAAGTTCTGATCCTCGGAACTTGCGATCTTGTTCGCCCTGCCGAAAATCTGTGCCTCCTGATATGCCTTTTTTGCCCACTGACCGGTCACGATATAATCCGCAACCCTATTCTTCATCAGGTTCATGGGAATCATCGCAAACTGCTGGCTTGCTCCGCCCTGCAGGAAAAGGACCTTGTAGTTGTCGGGAATGTTCATCAGTTCGCGCAGATCTGCCTCTGCCTCCTTGATGATGGTATCGTATGCCTTGGAGCGGTGGCTCATCTCCATAACGGACATGCCCGTCCCCTTATAGTCGAGCATCTCGTCCGCCGCTTCCTTTAAAACCTCCTCCGGCAGAACCGCGGGACCTGCGGAAAAATTATAAACTCTTGCCATTGTGATTTCCTCCTAAAGTTGTATATCAAAATCCATTAAATAATAGCATAATCTTTCTTTTTGTTTTCGTCAACCTAATTGTTCAATTTTTTCATTCTCCGCCCTTTTCCTCCGCATAGGCATCCGATCCGTAAAACATGATCACCGGAGTTCCGATCTCTGCCATTTCATAGAGCCTGCTCATCGCCTCCAGAGGAAGATTGACACATCCGTGAGAACCGTTGGTCTTGTAGATATCGCCTCCGAACTCATCCCGCCAGGTGGCATCATGCAGACCGATCGCCCCCTTTACGGGCATCCAGAATTTCACTGGGGAGGCATATCCCTGCCCCCGCAGGATACGGTTTTTCTGCTTATTGTAAATGAAATTGACGCCCTCCGGCGTATCCATCCGTCTGCGGGCATTGCCGGTGACGATGTCCGTCTCCAGCTTCAATTCTCCTTTTTTGTAATAATAGAGCTTCTGGGCTCCCATATCCACTTCTATGTAGGTGTCCCCGATCTCCGTACTGCTGCGGTTGAACGCATCTCTGGTGTAAACAGGGATATGGATCTCCACCCCCGGGACATCTTCATAATCCGAATCCGGCGCACCGGCGGTATTTTCACTTTCCTGCGGCGGATGAACCAGGTTTTCCAGATATTCCGAAAGCCAGACGGTCTCCTGTTTTTGGTTGATCGTGGTGCCGTATGTCACACCCTTCACAGTGAGCGCCTCGCCCCTGGTGCTGCAAAACTGCCATTCCTTTTGGTAAGTATCGTATCGCTGTGCCATCCGCCCCACCCAGTCTGCGGCGCAGCCTTCCACCAGGATAAAATGACCGTTCTCATCCTCAAGGGGCATCCGGGTCAGCTCATCCTTCTCCAAAAAGAGGCTCATCTGCGCCCTGTCTATGGGTTCTGCTCCCTCCCCGAAATCATAAACCGGTCCCCTTCCCTGAAAACTTTCGATTTTATTCCAGAGCACTTCCTGCCGCCGCTCTTCTTCGTCCGGCGGTACATCATAATAACATCCCAGCTCGATCAAATCGACGCTGCCCTGCCCCGCAAGGATGGCGTTTTTGATCTCCCGGTAAGCTTTGGGGGCATCCAGCCTGTTGTGCAGCCCGTCGTACAACACATAGCCTTCCGCCTCGCTGTATACTACGCGGTAATCTTCCCTGCCTTCAAAGACCGATGCAATATGCTCCCACCAGCTCTCCAGCGCAGCTTCGTCTATATGGATGTCCGCCTCCAGATCATGGTCACGGTGCAGGGTCAGATTGCCCAGCCACATCCAGGGATCCTGCTCTGCAAGGAACTTCTGAAGCTGATCGCTGTAATCCATCGTCAGGTGAATCTTTTCTGTTTCCAGCGTCCACTCGCATTCTTTTGCCAGGCTGCCCGGACCGTCATATCCCACCACGGTGAACTTTGCGGGAACAGAAGTCTGCTCCATCAAAAGCCCATTGACTTCCTCCACGGTCCTGCCGGTGCAGTACACACCGTTGATCCAGGTGTTTGCGGCAAAGCCGTCCTGATAATAGATAGCCAGACCGATATGACCTGCCGCAAGCAGCGCCGGGACCGTCAGGGCAAAAACCAGCCATTTCCTTCGTCTTTTCATAGGTTTATCCTGTAGCAGTGATTACTCCCCTTTTTGTGCCAGATCGTCTCCGTCAAACACTTCATCGATGGGCGCGCCCGCGGGCACCATGGGGAACACCTTGTCATCCTCAGGGATGATGCACTCGATCAGCACCGGTTTCTTCAGAGCGATCGCCTTTTCAATGGCAGGGGCAACCTCCTCCTTTGTGGCCACGCGGATCGCAGCGCAGCCCAGCCCCTCCGCAACCTTGCAGAAGTCCACGCTGTCATTTAAGACCGTCTGGGAATAGCGTTTCCCGTAAAACAATGTCTGCCACTGGCGCACCATGCCCAGCACATGATTGTTGATGACGATCTGAATGATGGGAATATTGTAACGGCTCGCCGTCGCCAGTTCATTCATATTCATGCGGAAGCATCCGTCTCCCGCGATATTGACACAGAGTCTGTCGGGCTGTCCGACCTGCGCGCCGATGCACGCGCCCAGACCGTATCCCATGGTTCCCAGCCCGCCCGACGAAAGGAAGGTCCTGGGCTCCTTGTATCGGTAATACTGTGCCGCCCACATCTGATGCTGCCCAACGTCCGTGGTGATCAGAGCCTCGCCGCCCGTGATGCGGTAGAGCTCCTCCATCACATAGGGACAGGAGAGCTTTTCTTTGTCATATTTGAGCGGATAGCTCTCCTGCAGCCCGGCTATCTTCTGCATCCACTCCGGATGTCTCTGCGCTCCCATTTTTTCCACGCGGGCATTCAGATCGGCAAGCACCAGCTTCAGATCCCCCGTGAGGGATGCGTCCACCCGGATATTCTTATTGATCTCCGCGGGGTCGATGTCAATGTGGACGATCTTGGCTCCCTCCGCAAACTTTTTGGGATTGCCGATGACACGGTCGGAAAATCTCGCTCCCATGGCGATCAGAAGATCACACTGGCTCACTCCCAGATTGGAAGTCTTGGTGCCGTGCATACCGATCATGCCTGTATAGCGGGGGCTGCGCCCGTCAAAGGCGCCCTTGCCCATCAGAGTATCGCAGACGGGCGCGTCGATCAGCTCCGCAAACTTTGCCACCTCGTCGTATGCCTCTGAGATGATCGCGCCGCCGCCCAGATAAATATAGGGACGCTGCGCCTGCGCAATATATTCCAGCACCTTCTCCAGCTCACTTTCGCTGTAGGAAGTTCCCCGCACAGGCATTTCAATCTTCTTCGGGGTAAACTCGCACACCGCTGCCGTCACATCCTTGGTGATATCCACTAAAACAGGTCCCGGGCGCCCGCTCCTTGCGATCTCAAATGCCTTGCGCATGGTGTCCGCAAGTTTCTCCACATTCTTCACAATAAATCCATGCTTGGTGATGGGCATGGTCACACCCGCGATGTCCACCTCCTGAAAGCTGTCCTTTCCCAGCATGGGCAGCGTCACATTTGCCGTGATCGCCACCATGGGCACGGAATCCATATACGCGGTGGCGATCCCCGTCACCAGATTGGTGGCGCCGGGACCGCTGGTCGCCATACACACCCCGACTTTGCCCGTGGCGCGGGCATATCCGTCCGCCGCATGCGCTGCCCCCTGTTCATGGGAGGTCAGGATATGGCGGATCTCATCGCTGTGCTGATACAGGGCGTCATAAATGTTTAAGATGGCTCCTCCCGGGTAGCCGAACACGGTGTCAACTCCCTGCTCCTTCAGACATTCCACTACTATTTCCGAACCGTTGAGCTGCATTGCTGTCTCCTCCAATTATTTCTCTTTCCTTACTGCTTTGACGGCACTTCCAGCACCGCTCCCCTGTTTCCGCTGGTCACCAGCTCCCGGTATCTGGAAAGATACCCTGTGGTCACCTTCGGCTCCCTGGGCTGCCATTTCGCGCGGCGCTCCTTTAGAACCTCATCCGGCACCAGCACATCCAGCCTGTTGGCAGGTATATCGATACGGATGATATCCCCCTCCTCCACCAGGGCGATGGGGCCTCCCACCGCAGCCTCGGGGGACACATGCCCGATCGAAGCGCCCCGGGACGCGCCGGAAAACCGCCCGTCCGTGATCAGCGCCACACTGGAACCGAGCCCCATCCCCGCGATCGCGGATGTGGGGTTGAGCATCTCTCTCATGCCGGGACCGCCCTTGGGTCCCTCATAACGGATGACAACCACGTCTCCCGCCACGATCCTTCCGCCTTTGATCGCGTCAATGGCGTCTTCCTCGCAGTCGAACACCCTCGCCGGGCCCTCATGCACCATCATCTCGGGTACCACTGCGGAGCGTTTTACGACACCGCTGTCAGGCGCCAGATTGCCTTTCAGGATAGCGATTCCTCCGGTCTCGGAATAGGGATGATCCACCGGGCGGATCACTTCGGGATTCTGATTGACACAATTCTTTATATTTTCTCCGATCGTAGTTCCGTTTACGGTCATGCAGTCCAGATGCAGAAGATCCTTCTTTGCCAGTTCATTCATCACTGCGTACACGCCGCCCGCCTCATTCAGATCCTCGATATAAGTGGGCCCTGCGGGAGCCAGATGACAGAGGTTCGGCGTCTTTGCGGAGAGCTCGTTCGCGATATCCACATTCAGCTCCACTCCCGCCTCTCTGGCGATGGCCGGAAGATGCAGCATAGAGTTGGTGGAACAGCCCAGCGCCATATCCACGGTCAGCGCATTCATGAAGGCATCCCTCGTCATAATATCCCTGGGTTTGATGTCCTTCTCCACAAGCTCCATGATCTTCATGCCCGCATGCTTTGCCAGGCGGATCCTCTCGGAATAGACCGCGGGAATGGTGCCGTTGCCCTTCAGCCCCATGCCGATCGCCTCGGTCAGACAGTTCATGGAGTTGGCGGTGTACATGCCGGAGCAGGAACCGCAGGTAGGGCAGACCTTCTCCTCAAACTCGCAGAGTTCTTCCTGTGTCATGGTTCCCGCAGCCACGCTTCCCACCGCCTCGAACATGGAGGAGAGGCTTCTCTTCTGCCCCTTCACATGCCCCGCCAGCATGGGACCGCCGGAGACAAACACCGTGGGAATATTCAGCCGCGCCGCAGCCATCAAAAGTCCTGGCACATTCTTGTCACAGTTGGGCACGCACACCAGCCCGTCAAAACCGTGCGCCATTGCCATGCACTCGGTGCTGTCCGCGATCAGATCCCTGGTCACCAGGGAATATTTCATGCCCACATGCCCCATGGCTATTCCGTCGCACACCGCGATGGCCGGAAATACCACCGGCATTCCCCCCGCCATGGCGACGCCCATCTTCACGGCCTCCACGATCTTGTCCAGGTTCATATGCCCGGGCACGATCTCATTGTAGGAGCTCACGATACCGATCATGGGACGCTGCCGCTCCTCCTCGGTATACCCCAGCGCGTTAAACAGGCTTCTGTGGGGTGCCTGCGCATTTCCTGTCTTTACGGAATCACTTCTCATACTTGTCGTCCTCCCATCCGCCGCGGAATGTTTTCCCGCAGTCCGCAGCTTTATCATCCATTAACTCGTTTTCTGTTTTCTATCGTATCCGCTCCGCCAATAGATCGCCCATTCTGCTGCATCCTACTTTCGTGCAGCCCTCCGACATGATGTCCCCGGTGCGGAAGCCGTCCTTTAACACCTGTTTTACTGCCGCGTCAACGGCATCCGCCTCCCTGTCCAGGTCAAAACTGTAACGCAGCATCATGGACGCGCTGAGCACCGTGGCAATGGGATTGGCGATATCCTGTCCCGCAATGTCGGGGGCAGAACCGTGGCTGGGCTCATAGAGCCCGAATTTTGAGTCGTTTAAGCTTGCGCTCGCCAGCATCCCGATGGAGCCCGTCACCATGCTCGCCTCGTCGGAAAGAATATCTCCGAACATGTTCTCCGTCAGGATCACATCAAACTGCGCCGGATCCTTCACAAGCTGCATGGCACAGTTGTCCACCAGCATATGTTCCAGGGTGACATCGGGATAATCCTTTGCCACCTCCTCCACCACCTTTCGCCAGAGTCTGGAGGAATCCAGCACATTCGCCTTGTCCACACTGGTCACCTTCCCCCGCCGTTTCCTGGCGATGTCAAAGCCCTTTACGGCAATGCGGCGGATCTCATTCTCATTGTAGGTGAGGGTGTCTGTCGCCGTAAGCACTCCGTGCTCCTCAACGGTCTTCCGCTCTCCGAAATACAGCCCTCCGGTCAGCTCCCTCATGATCAGCATGTCGAAGCCTGCCGCGCTGATCTCCTCCTTCAGAGGGCATGCCGCCGCGAGCTCATCATACAGAACTGCAGGGCGAAGGTTTGCGAACAGATTCAACGCCTTCCGGATGGCAAGCAGCCCCGCCTCCGGGCGCAGAGCAGGGGGCAGCTTATACCAGGGGGAAGTGGTGGTGTCACCGCCGATGGATCCCATCAGCACCGCGTCTGCCGCCTTGGCAGTGGCGATCGCCTCCTCCGTCAGAGGGACTCCGTGCACATCGATGGACGCGCCGCCCATCAGGATATCCGTGTAGACCATCTGATGTCCGTAGACCTCCCCCACTCTGTCCAGTACCTTTTTCGCCTCCCGCACGATCTCCGGTCCGATCCCGTCGCCGGGTATACAAGTAATGTTTAACTTCATCGTCCTTTCGCAACCTCCTGTTGAGACAATTTGAATGAAAAGCAGTCCCCAAAGGAACTGCTCCGGTCTGACTGCTCTGTTATGATTTATTTGGCATCGGGCTTCTCCACCCTGCTGATGGCAGATTTATCCATGGGAATACGGCAGTTTTTGTTGTTGCCGAATTCCACGATCACCATGTCCTGCTCATCGTCAATGTCAATGACGATCCCATAAAATCCGGAGGTTGTCAGGATACAGTCCCCGCACTCCAAAGACGCGATCATAGCTGCCACCCGTTTCTGTTCCTTTCTCTGCGGCCGGAACAAAATAAAATAGATCACCACAAAAAACAATATATAAAAGATGATCGTGATCCCTATTCCGGCGGTATTGCCTGCCGCCGCCGCATCCGCCTCTGTCATTCCTGTCAACAAAACTCCCATTTTCTTCCTCCATTCTGACGCTCTTGCACCTAAAATAAAATACACATCGTTAATAATACACAAAAATATACATGGGGGCAAGCCCCTTTTCAAAATTTCCATACCCTGGCAAAGCGTTTTGTTCTGTTATTTTCCGGACATCTCCATTCCTTCCAGCTTTTTCTTCTTATAGGCGAAAAACTCTCCCAAGTCCAATGCGCGCCTTATCTCTTCCATCATCGTGTTATAGAAGTAGAGATTGTGGAGCACACACAGCCTCATTCCCAGCATTTCCTTCGCCTTCAGAAGATGTCGGATGTACGCTCTGCTGTAGCGTCTGCACGCCGGGCACTGACACCCGGTCTCGATGGGTCGGTCATCCGTCTCATACTTTGCGTTAAACAGATTTATCTTGCCGTAATTGGTATAGAGATGACCGTGTCTGCCGTTTCTGGTGGGGTACACACAGTCAAAAAAATCCACCCCGCGCTCCACTGCCTCCAGAATATTTGCCGGCGTACCCACCCCCATCAGATAAGTGGGCTTCTCCCTGGGCAGCCTGGGCACCACCTCCTCCAGGATATGATACATCTCCTGGTGGCTCTCCCCCACGGCCAGCCCGCCGATGGCATATCCGTCCAGATCCATCTGCGCAATCCGGCAGGCATGCTCTATCCGGATATCGTCGTACACAGCCCCCTGATTGATGCCAAAAAGCAGTTGTTTGGGATTGAGGGTGCCTTCCATGGCATTGAGTCTGTCCATCTCCCGGATACACCGCTCCAGCCATCTGGTCGTGCGGTCTACCGATGCACGGACATAAGCCCTGTCCGCCCTGCTGGGAGCGCACTCGTCAAACGCCATGGCAATGGTAGAGGCCAGATTGGACTGTATCCGCATGCTCTCCTCAGGTCCCATGAAAATCTTCCTGCCGTCAATGTGGGAGTTAAAATAAACTCCCTCCTCTTTGATCCTGCGGAGCCCCGCTAAGGAAAACACCTGAAACCCTCCGGAATCCGTAAGGATCGGTCTGTCCCAGGACATAAATCTGTGCAATCCACCCAGCCGGCGGATCAATTCATCCCCCGGACGCACATGCAGATGATAGGTATTTGACAACACCACCTGCGTATTGATCTGTTCCAGATCTTCCGTGGACACCGCCCCCTTGATAGCGGCAGCCGTCCCTACATTCATAAACACCGGCGTCTGGATCACGCCGTGCACTGTGACCAATTCGCCCCGCTTTGCCCGCCCCTGAGTGGAAAGCACGCGGTATCTTGCCTTGATATTGTTTTGCTCCATATTCAGAGCTCCTCCCAAAATTCCTCCAGGGTGATCCCATGCCCGGTAATATAAGTGGCGGCTTCCACGCCCACATAGCGGAAATGCCATGGCTCATATTCGATTCCCGTGTAATATTCCTTTCCCTTGGGGTAGCGGAGAATAAAGCCGTAGCGGTAACTGTTCGCCGCAAGCCACTTTCCTGCCTCCGTATCCCCGAACCCTTCCTCCAGAAGAGTGTAGCTGTCACACACGATATCCAGAGCCAGCCCCACCTCATGCTCACTGTAGCCGGGCAGCGTCACCGCCTGACTGGAAAGCTGATATGCCTCCATGTAAGACATCCCGCGTTTCATATATCTGTCAATCTTTCGCTGAAAGAGCATGACCTGATAGTCATGCGTTCTGTAGGGAGAACGTATCGTCAGATGGATGCCGTCATTCTCAGCCGCCTGGAGCATATCCACCACATCGTCAAGGATCCTCTCATCACATTTGAGTCTGTCTACAATGGTCGCAAGATTAAAAGTATAATCCTTTGGTATCGCATGCTGCTTGTTGATCAGCACCAGCCGCCAGTCGCTCCTGTCAAAGGTTTCCCGGGGACTCTCCACAACGCTCTCACTGACATCTTCCCGCTCCTTTGCCCCTCCGGTCCTTCCCCTGCCCTCCAAAGAGGCGAGGATCTCATCCGCATCATATTGTTCTCCGCCGTCCGCACCGTGGGATCCGTAGCCTTCCGCAAGCTCCTCCTGCTCCAGCACATCCTCATCCGCCAATATTGCCATATCTTCGGCGCTGAGTTCGGATTCCGGCGCCAGTTCCACATCGCTGTCGGTCTCCCTGACGATCTGCCGTATTCCCTTTCCGTCCCCCGAGATAAACAGGGGGAAAGAAAAACTGCTGTAAATCACAAAGAGACAGAAGGTCATTGCGAGTGTGGCCAGTCTCTTGCTGTTTGCCCTCAGATATGCCGCCGTGTGAAAAAAAAACATGACGATGACCAAAAGGGGCATCACCAGGAATCTGCATATTATATTTTTTCGTCCAAAGCGGAGCAGACCTTTCCGCACCCGCTCCCACCGAGTGATCTTCATTTGTAAACGACTCCCCAACATCTTCATAGTCAAGAGATATAATGTTATCGTACCACAGATTTTACACAAATGCACTCTTTTTCTTGCCTTTTTTATATTTTACCGATATACTTGACTTTATATATTTGAATATATTTCACAATGCCAATGTATCAGATTTATATAAAACGCTGCCGGGCGGCAGATCGATCCGCCCGCGGTCATACAGAACACACAAGGAGGGCACAGTATGGCAGGCTCATCATTCGGTACGATATTCAGGATAACTACCTGGGGGGAATCCCACGGAAAGGCGCTGGGCGTGGTGGTGGACGGCTGTCCCGCCGGGCTTGCGTTATGCGAAGAAGATATACAGAAATACCTGGACCGGCGCAAACCCGGCACAAGCAATGTCACCACCCAGCGCCGGGAGGATGATCTCGTGGAGATTCTCTCCGGTGTCTTTGAGGGCAGGACCACCGGCACCCCTATCTCGCTTATGGTGCGCAATACCTCCCAGATTTCCGGGGACTACGGCAACCTCGCGGCTGCCTACCGCCCGGGACACGCAGACTATACCTTTGACCAGAAGTACGGATTCCGGGACTACCGCGGCGGCGGACGCTCCTCCGGACGCGAAACGGTGGGAAGGACAGCCGCCGGCGCAATCGCCGCCAAGCTGCTCTCCCAGATGGGCATTACCGTCATGGCATATACCCGCTCCATCGGTCCCGTGGAAGCCGATATGGACCGCTTCGATCCCGGGCTGATCCTGACAACGCCCACCGCGATGCCGGATCCGACTGCAAATGAAAAAGCCCTCGCGTTTCTGGCAGATGCCAGAAACCGTTCGGACTCGGTGGGGGGATGTATGGAATGCCGTGTAACAGGGCTGCCCGCAGGCATCGGCGACCCCGTCTTTGAAAAACTGGATGCCAACCTGGCCAAGGCCATCATGTCCATCGGCGCCGTAAAAGCAGTCGAGATCGGCGACGGATGTGCCGTCTCCTCACGCTTTGGCAGCGAGAACAACGATGCCTTCCGCCAAAAGGACGGCGCCGTGGTAAAGTCCAGCAACCACGCCGGAGGTGTCCTGGGCGGCATCAGTGACGGCGACACTCTGTTGATACGCGCCCATGTAAAGCCCACTCCCTCCATCTACCAGCCTCAGCAGACAGTCTGCCGGGACGGGGAAGAGATCACCTTGGAAATCCGCGGCAGACACGACCCGGTCATCGTCCCCCGCGCGGTAGTGGTCATGGAATGTATGACTGCCCTGACCGTGCTGGACGCCCTGATGATAAACATGTCCGCCCGTCTGGACCGCATGGTTGATTTTTACAGATAGGGGAAGATCTGTCAGCTTCTGCCGGTGCTGCCCAGCTTAAAGAACGTGATACAGTTGGGTGCGTCTACCCGGATGGGCGCACCGTTCATGACCATATTCCCCGCCTCCAGATCCAGATGGAAAAAGGTCATATCATTACTCTCGTGGTTTAAAGACACCAGAAATTTGTTGTTAGGGAAAAACTCCGCGTCTTTGGGATACTCCCCGCTCACCGGCAGACAAAATTTCCTGGTCAAAAGCCCTGTCTGGGTATCCACATCATACACCACCACGGAATTATCCCCCGCATTGGAGGAGAGCAGATATCGATAGTCCACGGAAAAACTCAGCGCGCTGGCCGCGTTAGTGCTGCCGTGTTCCTGTTTGACGGTGTAGACGCTCTGAATCTTTTCAAACACAGGCACTCCTTTCTTCTCTTCGTAAGAATACACATCGATGGTGCAGCTCCACTCATGCACCACATAGATAAACCGCCCGTCCTTGGAAATTTTGATATGCCTGGGCTCGGAATCCAGCTCCGAGTGGAGTATATCTGCCAGTTCCACCTTTCCCCACTCCTGGTTTAAACGATAAACTTTCACATGGTCCATTCCCGAATCCGCCACCAGAAGATATTTGTTGTCATGCGTCATGCGGGCACAGTTAATATGCGGTCTGGAATTGCGTTCCGCGATGCTGCCCAGCCCTTTGTGAAACACCTCATCCGTGATCTCGCCCACCGAGCCGTCCTCCTGCAGCTTTAACACCGTCAGTTTCCCATCGTGATACCCTGCCACAAAGAGATACCGGTTGGTGTAATCCGTGGATAAATAACAGCCTCTCATGCCATTGATGGGGGCAAAATTGATGAGCGACAGATTCCCGTCCGGAAGGATATCATATGCCTCCACACCGAAATCCGTGATGGAGTATAAATATTTGCAGTTATGAGAAACGGTAAGATAGGAGGAATTGGTGATCTCCACCTTGCTCTTTTCCCGGAAACGCCCTTTCTCCATATCCACATCATATATCCTGATCCCATGGCTGTCCCCCTGTGTATAGGTGGAAACGTATGCCACATACTGCTCTTTTTCCTTCGCCATGATACGATCATCCTCCTTTAAACCCTCAGTCTGTATTTCCTTCAATATAGCACAATCACATCGTTTTTAAAATACTTTTTCCAAAAATAAAGGAGAGGAAAAACCATTCCTCTCCCTTGCCGCTGACCCGTCTGATCTCCCGGGCTTTAAGCGGCAGGCATCAATTTTGGCAGCCACAGCCCTCATCGTTGTAATTATAGCTAAAATCCGCTCTGGGCGGAGGCGGGATCGAGCCGGGGACGGCGGAATCACAGCATGCCTCTCTCGCATCCATAACGGCTTCCCTCGCATCGCGGATCGCCTCTCTGGCATCCATTGCCGCCTCTTTTGCATTCCATACAGCCTGGGCCGCACGGCGCTGCTCACAGCCGCACGCAGACTCGCTGTCCTGACACCCACATCCCGTTTGGGACGCAACACTTCCGTTTCCATTGTTGCAGCCGCATGAGTTATTCCGGCACAGAAGCCACAGCAAAATAATCCAACAATTCATTTTCGCTTACCTGCATTGAATGATTTACTGTATTGTATTCAACAGGCGGGAAATTTTGCCTGTACAACTACAGAATTGCACTCTTTGCCGGTATCCGGGCGGGATCATTTTTTCTTTTTTCTGACAAGCTCCTCCCGGATACAGCAAAACGTCTTCTCCTCACCCTCCTCGGCAAGCATTTTTAACATACGCTCCAGGGTCTGACTGGTGTAGGGGTGCATGGCATGATGCTTCGCCCCCTTTTGGAAATACTCATAGGGAGACGAGTCTGTGTAATCTTTTCCCTTATACACCTTGCAGGCGGCAATGCGGTCCATGATCATCTCCGCAATATATCTGTCCGGCATGGGAATCGGTACCATCTGTCCCGGCGGCGCCTGCTTGCTGTAATCAAGCCAATATTCAAAGTGATGCCTGTTTCTGCCCTTGTGATGCAGCCAGGCGGTGGAATAACCCAGGACCTCCCTCTCCGCATCGTTCGGGCTTCTGTTTCCCTGATAATTGCGCACGCCCACCATAAATTCTGTGGGACCATACTTAGACAGGTCATGCAGGATTCCCTGCCTGTACAGCCCCACCCGAAAACATCCCTTAGCCACAAGATATTTATGATAAGTGATCGTTCTGAAATGGCTCCATGCGTTTCTGACCATCGTCCCCATCATACCTAAAACATACTCCTGTCGCTGTAACGCTCGGCACCCAGTTTTGCCGCACCTTTATCCTTTCCCTTCTTTTTCGCATGTCCGTCGGGAACACTGACATAAACCGCACAGCTCCTGCCCGGGATCACGATCTCTTTCTCCGAAGAATTCTCCGTATTCTCAGTCATCCCCCGCGGCACTTCCCCGGCAGGCGGCGCGGCATGCCGCAGCACAGGCTCCTCCCAGGTGGAAAGAACCGGCTGCCACTTCAGCCCTGCGGGAAGTTTGGGCATTGCCAGTTTATTAGGCTCCCAGTACATGTTTAACGCCAGGTAAAAGAAATCGTCTTCCCTGTCTCTGCCGCGTTTTGCATATTTTCCACAGTACATAATGCCGATATGGCGGTTATAACTGTCCATGCGCGCTCTCCAGGCGCTCTGCCCGTGGTAGGATAAGTCGGGGTATCCGCAGGAGATATAGTCCATGATCTTTAAGGCATACTCCGGATGCAGGATGGGATGCTCCCTGCGCAGAGCCGTCAGCTTCTTCCAGAACTCGTACAGGTCGCTGTTTTTGTGCAGGTCATTCCAGTCGAGCCAGGTAATAGGATTGTCCTGACAGTAGGGATTATTGTTGCCCTTTTGGGAATTGCCGAATTCGTCCCCCATAAAGATCAGGGGAGTGGACTGCGAAAAGAGCAGAAGCACCATGGCATTTTTGATCTGTTTATGCCGCAGCGAAAGAACCTTCTTCCTCCGGCTCGTTCCCTCCTCACCACAGTTCCAGCTATAGTTAAAGTCATTCCCGTCCCGGTTTTCCTCTCCGTTTGCCTCATTATGCTTTCTGTCATAGGATACCATATCCATCAGCGTGAACCCGTAATAGTTGCTCATGTAATGGATACGCCCCATCTTCTGCGGGATCCGCCGCATCTGCTCCAGGACGGTATCAAGCATATTTTCATCGCCTTTCAGGTATTTTCTCATGGCATAGAGATAATCATCCCCGTAGACGGCGAGATTGCACCGGACCGGCTGCTCCTGCGCCCCATAAATCTGCTCCGTGTTAAAATAATAATACCAGAGCTTCGTGTCCGCCAGAAGCTCATCCGCGGCGATCAGATCCACCGGAAGATTCTCCCCCATGAGATGAAAACCGTCCACATGGTATTCCAGTACCCAGAATTTGAGAATGTCCGTGATCTCAAGCACTTTCACTGTCCTGGGAAAATAAAACTGCATGATCACTTCCATGCCCCTTTTGTGAAAAGCCTTCACCATCTCTTTAAATTCCGTACAGCAGTCCTCGCCCGCGGCATAGGCGGATTTCGGGGCATAATAATACCCCTCCTTGTATCCCCAGTAATTGCATCTCTTCGGAAAGGGCATGTCCGGGTCTGCCACCGCCGCCCTGTAATCGGCTTTCCGTATGCCGGGGAACGCTCCCCGCTCCTCATTGCCGGGGATCTCCGCAAACTCGTATGCCGGCTGAAGCTCCACCGTGGTGATTCCGCTCTCCTTCAGATAATCCAGCTTCTCTGCCATCCCCAGGAAAGTTCCCCGGTGTTCCACCCCGGAGGAAACATGTCTGGTAAATCCCCTCACATGGGCGCAGTAACAGACACACTCACTGTAAGGGATCCGGGGGCAGACATCCCCCTCCCAGTCAAACTTTTGATCGGCAAAAACCGCCTTCCACTCTGCGATCCGATGCTCTTTTCCATAGACGAACTGCCCGCAGAATCTCCGGGCAAATCTGTCAGGTACGATCCGCTCCCCCTCATAAAACTGATACGCAATATCCTCCGGGGCAAAACCCGTAAGATATTTGCAATGTACATTTCCAATGCGTTCCCGGGGATCAAACGCGATCTTTTTGAGCTTTCGTCCGGTCTTTCTATCATAAATGAGAACGCCGCAGTCCTCTTCCCTGGATACAAAAGAAAAGCGGACCGCTCCATTTTCCACATGCGCGCCAAGAGGATATGGATTCATTTGTGCCTTCAAACTTTCAGCCATCAGCGCCTCCAAAATTCCGACAGTTTATACTAAAAACAATTTTATTATATAGTATTGCGCAAAAAATAACAAGCAATTATAATTGAAATATCCAAAACACACGGAAAGGAGAAGTTTGAATGGCTGAAAATAAGGATTATGAGGATGAGGAAATGACCGTAGAACTGGAGCTGGAGGACGGCACCAATGTCAACTGTGCCGTGATCACCATACTCACGGTGGATAAAAAGGATTACATCGTTTTACTCCCTTTGGACGAAAAAGGGGAAAATGCGGACGGGGAAGTGTGGTTCTACAGTTACAGCGAAAATCCCGATGATCCCAACGAGGAACCGGAGCTGGGCTTTATTGAAGACGATGAGGAATATGAAAAAGTAGCGGATGCCTTTGACGAATATCTCGACAACTGTGAGTTTGACGAACTGCTGGACGAATGATATCCCCCGCTCAAGTTTTCTTCTTCGGCATAAGCAGTGGATTTAAAAACCGCGACATCATCCTGGGACGTTCTTTTGTGCCTGTGGTACAGAGAAGTTCCAGGTATTTTCTTGCCCTGGTCATGCCCACATAAAAGATTCTCCGTTCCTCCTCCACGGCTGCCGCATCCGGCATATTCCCATGGGGATATACCTTTTCGTTGCAATCCGGCATCCGTACTATATCAAATTCCAGCCCCTTAGAGGCATGTACCGTCATCAGATGAATCCCTGTCTCTTCCCTTGGGGAGGATACTGCCGGTATGCGGTCCATGCCGCGCTCCCACGCTTCCACAGACTCATAGCCCTGCATGCTCTCCCTGAGCTCCTCCGCCACATCCAGCCATTCCTCCAGATGTTTATCCGCCTCTCTGCGGCTCTCCAAATACCGTCCGTATCCCACCGCACGGATGATATATTGGACAGCCAGCCCGGGAGACAACTTCCGGATCGCCGCAAGCTGTCTCTCCAGCTGCCCCAGCCCGGCAGGTTTTCCCGCTCCCTCGAGGCATTCCCGGTCAAGATTTCTATCAGGTCTGTTCATAATGCGCAGAAACAGTTCCCTGTCCCTCTCTCCCCCGGCAAGCTTTAAGTACGCCACAATATCTTTCGTGACAAAGTGTTCCCGCAGCCCTCCCGTCCGCTCTTTCATACAAAAAGGGATCCCTTCCCGCGAAAGCATTGAGGCGAGAAAGCGCATATCGCCGTTCGTGCGGAAAAGGACTCCGCAAGTCTCCCCCTGCTCCAGCGTTTTTAACTGTGTCACAAGGTATTCGTATTCCTGTGTTCTGTCAGGAAAGCTCCGTATATCCACTTCGGCACAGTCCCCAGCACGGGCCCCCGCCGCATAACACTCCTTGGGAAATCTGTCCCGGTTTACGGCGATGACCTTCTCCGCCGCCCCCACGATCTTCTCTGTGCTGCGGTAGTTGGCATTTAAAATGATCTGTCTGGCATCAAACTCCCGGGCAAATAACCTTAAGCACGACGGATCCGCTCCCCGGAAACCATAGATCGCCTGATCGTCGTCCCCCACGACAAAGAGATTTTTGTGCCGTTCTCCCAAAATCTTTACGACTTCATACTGCAGCGGGCTGCTGTCCTGGAACTCGTCGATCAGAATATAGCGAAATCTCCTCTGCCAGTCGTCGCGTTTTTTTGCATCTTCCAAAAGAAGTTCTCTGCACTGATACACCATATCATCAAAATCCAGCGCCTTCAGTTGTCTGCACCGGTTCTGATAACAATGAAAGATTTCCCGGAAACTTTGTCTCCGGTTCCCGGGCAGCCTTTTTAGGGCAGAGGCTTCATCCCGGGTGTTTTTATACAGTGCCACGGCATCCAGAAAGCATCTGGCATCGCTCTTTAACGGCTCCGGGTCGCAGGATGCGCCCTCTACCCCCGCATATTTCCTTAAAACTTCTGTCATGATATTGAGTTTTTGGGATGGGGATAAAATGACCGGCTGACCTCCAAAATAGCCGGATTCCAGAAGAATACGATAGAAAACAGAATGAAAGGTGCCAAATACCACCGGATGATCGACCTTGACCCGGTCGAGAAATCTCTGCTGCATGGACAATGCGGCGTCCTTTGTGAAGGTCACCACCAGAATCTGTTCCGGCGGGATCCTTCCTGCCCGGATCAGGTACAGGATGCGTCTGACGATGACGGTCGTCTTGCCGGAGCCGGGTCCCGCCAGCACCAGCGCGGGACCCTCTCCGTGCGTCACAGCTTCCCGCTGCGCGTCGTTTAGTCCGTTTAAAAGCCCGTTATCCTGCATGCTCCAGAAGCTCAATGCCTTTCCGTATGCGGATGAGGCTCTCCTCCTTCCCCAGCACCTCCATGATCTCGGTGGCGCCTGCGGGAGTCATCTGCTTTCCGGAGAGCGCGGTGCGGATCGGCCACATCACATAACCGTTCTTCACGCCCTGCTCCTCCACATACTTTACAAGAGTCTGATACAGCCCGTCATTACTGTAGTCCTCCTGCGCCTCCAGAACAGGAAGCAGATCCTTTAATACCTTGAGCGAAGATTCCGCGCTGGTCTTCATCTTCTTGTGAGTATACATCTCCACGTCATACTCCGGCAGTTCCTCGAAGAAATCCACATGGGACGCGATATCCGGGAAAACCTCGATGCGGGTCTTTACCATATTGGCGATCTTCTTCAGGTCAAAGCTCTTCTTCAGCGTCTGCTTTAAGTAAGGCTCGGCCATCTCATAGAACGTGTCAAAGTCCATCGCCTTGATATACTCGCCGTTCATCCAGCGCAGTTTCTGGATATCGAACACGGCGGGCGACTTGCTGATGCGGTGATAGTCGAACTCCCGGATCAGCTCCTCCAAAGAGAAGATCTCCCGGTTGTCCTCGGGGCTCCATCCCAGAAGGGCGATATAATTCACCACCGCCTCGGTCACAAATCCCTGCTCCAGAAGATCCTCAAAGGAGGAATGCCCGCTTCTCTTGGAAAGCTTCTTGTGGTTTTCGTCGGTGATGAGCGGAAGGTGGATGTATACGGGGCTCTGCCAGCCGAATGCGTCGTATAGCCTCTGGTACTTGGGCGAGGAGGAGAGATATTCATTCCCCCGCACCACATGGGTGATGTTCATGGTATGGTCGTCCACCACATTGGCAAAATTGTAGGTGGGATAGCCGTCGGATTTGATCAGGATCATATCATCGAGCTCGGCGTTCTCCACGGTGATATCTCCATAGAGCTCGTCCCGGAACGTGGTCGTCCCCTCGTTGGGGATATTCTGTCGGATGACAAAGGGCTTTCCGGCGGCGAGATTGGCCTCCACCTCCTCCCGGGAAAGGGACAGGCAGTGCTTGTCATAGACGGTGATCTCCTTGCCCTCCACCACTTCGGTCTTTAACCCGGCAAGTCTCTCCTTATCGCAGAAACAGTAATAGGCCTCCCCCTTGTCGATCAGCTCCTTTGCATATTTCATGTAAATCCCGGTCTTCATGCGCTCACTCTGCACATAAGGTCCCACGCCGCCGTCCCTGTCGGGACCTTCGTCGTGAACCAGCCCGGTCTTTTCCAGCGTGCGGTAAATGATATCCACCGCGCCCTCCACAAAACGCTCCTGGTCCGTGTCCTCGATGCGCAGGATAAACTCTCCGCCGTCGTGCTTCGCGATCAAAAATTCATATAATGCAGAGCGCAGATTCCCCACATGCATGCGTCCCGTGGGGCTTGGCGCGTATCTGGTCCTGATCTTTGTCATGGCAAAACTTCCTTTCTGACTTTCTGAATGAGATGGTTCTATTTTAGACTGTTTTGCCAAAATATGCAATAAAAATCGGATGCGAAAGATTTTTATCTTTTCATTCCAGTCACGAACTCAAAAATCTCCTCCCGCTCCTGAATGGAGCCATGGGAAACGTCATACATTTTTCCCGTACTGCACACCACCGTGCTATTGTGACGGATAAATTCTCGGGCGCTGTCCGATATCTCTGCCCGGGCTATGATCTGTCCGTCCTTCGGGGAGGCGAGAAGGATCTGTCCCGTAACCAATGTCCCGTCTGCCACCTTTCCTTCGTAGGATTCGACCCCAAATGCGCATATCAGATCATCTTCCTCCAAATAGGCCGCCCTGCCTCCCAGCTCGCTGCTTTCCCACAACAGATTTCCGTCGTGATCATAAAACAGCAGGCCCTTGATGCCCGGCAGGGTCAAGATCACGCCGTCTTTTGCGCCCACCGCGCTTTTTCCATGCAAAACCCGGGCTCGGAATGTAACGGCCGCCGATCCGGGCAGTTTTACTGTTTAAAAACAAAATATCCCCGCCGTAGACATTTGAGAAGTATTCTTCCCCCAGGATATGATCCACGGTCTCTCCGCTGCCCATATCCAGAAAATAAATCCCGTCGCCGTCACAGCAGACGATCACCTTTTCCTCTGTTTTATCAATGGAAACCCCGGAAATTTTTTTGTAGCTTAATTTGGTCCATAAGACTTCACCGGTAGATGTCTTGATCAGGGAAACCCCCTGTCTGTAATATGCCGAGCAGACAGCCAGCTCACCGTCATCCGTCACATCAAAGGTATGGGGATTGAGATGGCATTGAGCCACAAACCGTCCTTTGACCTTCTTTGTCTGCGTATCATAAACCGTATAATTTGCCCTGCCACTGCCAGCCAGCGGATCTGCCGTCATCAGAAATTTCCCGTTCCCGGACGCGCACATCCAGTTGATCGTCTGCCGTATCTTTTGCACTCTTTCCGGCTCCAAAACCTGACCGGAGCGCCTGTCCAGATAGGTAAACTCCAGCTTATCGTTCGATACCTCTATAATGTCCTCGTCAAAATTGTTAAACCGGATCCGGGCGATCTTCTTGATCTTTGGATTGTTCCACAAAACCTTTCCGCTCTCACAATTATAACAGATCACGCCCTTTTTGGCGGCATACCCCGCCAGAGCGGTCCTGCCGTCCTTTGATATCGCAAAGCAGCACTTTTTACTGACAAATTCCGCCTTAAAATGATATAGGATCTGAAATTTCTTTTCGAGCCTGCCGCCTGTATTTAAGAGGACCAGATAATCTTTGTCCTGCGCATCCTCGGACCAGTCCGGCACCCACAAAAAATACCTCTCGTCAGCCTGCCCGTCTGTCATGGACACCGCCAGATGGAACTGATCCGCAAACTCCAGATGAAACTCCTCCATGATCCGTCACCCTCCCGCCCTGTTTTTCCTGCTTCGTATGCTTCGCATTCGAAGCATACGAAGCATTATACCATACCCGTCCCCTGCTTTCAACCACCTTCCCGGTGCCCTGCGCGCACTTTTGAGTTGCCTGCATCTCCTACTCACTGACCGGGCGCACCGCCGTATCCTCCGAAAGCTCCTTGTTGCTGCTGATAATGATGGGGGTCAGAGCGTCTATGGCAAAGCTTCGGATCGCCGCATACTCCCCGTTCTGTTCCGCAACGGTCACATATTCTCTGCGCGGTCTGTACTCCATGCCCAGGATTCCTTCCGTCTGCTCCAGCACATACACAAAACTCCCGGAGTCGGTCTGATACAGAGCCCTCTGTGGGATCACCAGATCATAAGTCTCGCTGTCAAAGCGGAAAGACATCTGCACTGCCTGTCCGGAGGGCAGCCCCGACACATCTGCCTCAAGATACAGGACGCTTGACCCCTCCCTGTTTTCCCGGTACCGGATGCGCCCGTCAAAGGAGCGACGGTCTCCCAAAGCCGATCTGCAGCTTAGTTCCACTGTATCCCCGATGGATAAAAGCGCCCCGTCCTGCGCGGAGACCGTCACCTCCACACCGTCCCCCGCTCTGGCATAGAGCAGACACGCGCCGTCCCCCGTGCGGCTGCCCGCCTCCGCAGCACAATCCAGGACGGTTCCTTCCTGCGGCGCGCGGATCTCGCACTCCAGCTTTAAAATCTCCTCCAATTTCTCCAGCGTCCTCCCGCACTGGGAAAGCTCCCCCGAAAGACGCACCTTGGCGGCGGTCTGCGCGGCGGCTTCTTCCCTGGAATCCGTCAGATTCCGTTCCCATTCCGTCAGAGCGTTCTGTCGATGCAGCCTCGCCTCCTCCACGGCGTTTTCTGCCGCCTCATACTCCTTTTTCAGAAGTTCATATTGAAGGTCGGAACCCGAGACATCATCCGACACATTTTCCTCCGCGATCTCCATCCGCAGTTTTGCGCTCTCCATGGCAATTTTGGCATTGTCCACCTGCAGATCCAGCTCTGCCGCCAGGGCGTCATGATCCTCCAGAAGTCTCTCCTCCAGCTTTTTCTTCTCTTTGCCCTGAGCGTCCGCCTCTCTGTCCAGATCGCTTATCTGAGCGCTCAGATAGCTTTTCTGGTCCTTTAAAGCCCGGATCTGCTCCTCCAGATCCTCCCGGTCCACCAGAAAGAGAACTTCCTCTTCCTCCACCCGTGCTCCCACACGGGCATAGACCGTCTCCACCCGGAGTCCCTGGGGTACATACACGCCATAGATTTCCCCGGGCATCACAGTTCCGTTTCCTTCGATCTCATAGTGGAGGCTCTTTTTCTCCGCAGTGCCCGTCTGTACCCGGGGCAGCGCGTTTTTGTAGATTCCCTTCGCGATCACGGTGCAGACTGCCATAAATCCCAGAAAGATCAAAAATCCTGCCAACACCGCACGCTTTTTGTTTCCGGTCATACTCTCATCCTTCTCTCGTCACGTTTTTTGACGCGTTCGTCCACGCGCGCATTGCCGCGGTCTTCCGCATCCTTCTTTTTTCATCCCTTGACCGCCCCGGCGATGATTCCCTGCTCCAGAGAATCCCGAAACAGCCCGAACACAAAGAGTGAAACCGTCAGCGTGATCAGGGAGGCGCATGCCGCTGTCCCCGCCTGATTCAGGGAAATTTCCGGCAGATACAAAGACAGGGGCCAAAGCGATTTATCTTCCAGAAACGCCAACGGCTCCTCCATCCGGTTCCAGTTTTCCAGAAAGCTCAGCACAAACGCCGCCAGAATGCCTCCCTTTGCCAGCGGAAGCCCGATCTGCGCAAAGATCCGCCACTCTCCCGCGCCGTCGATCCGCGCCGCCTCCAAGAGCTCTCTGGGAATGCCGGCAAAGCTGCGGTAGATCAGAAAGACCGGATAGGTGGAAAAGACTGCCGGGAGGATCACCGCAAGCCTCGTATTCAACAGATGCAGTTCTCTCAGCGCCAGATACTGGGAGAGCTGCGTCACCTGAAAAGGCAGGAGCAAAAGCACTACATACAGAAAAAACAAAACACGTCTCCCCCGGAAGGGGAAGGCGGCGAACGCCCATGCCGCGGGTACTCCCACCGCCAGCTCTCCCAACAGGATCACCGTCACCATCCCAACGGAGTTCCAGAACAGCTTCAGGAAACCGGGTGAATAAAAAAGCAGCTGCTTAAAATGTTCTCCTGTGGGGTAGTCCGGGATCCAGCGCCAGCTGATAAATCCCTCTCCGTCCGTCAGAAGGGGCGCCAGTCTGTCCCGCCATTCCATGGTGTCCGCCAGAGAGCCCGAGATCAGCAAAAGGACGGGCAGCAAGAAAAGAAAAACCAAAAAAAGGACCCCCGCGGTTATCAGCATCCTCCCGCAAACTGCCGCTGCACGTTTTCCCCTGTTTCCCATTCTGATTTCCATTCCCCTTCCCCCTTCTTCTCCCGGTCTGCTCCCTGTCCTCTTCTTTCCGCTTTTGCCGTCTCTCTTCCGCATCTGCCGTCTCTCTTCCGCATCCGCCGTCTCTCTTTCCGCTTTTGCCGCAGCGGTCTTTTGGGGCTACTCCTCTGCCCAGAGACGTCTTTCCATGAGGAAAGCCCCTGTTCCCAGCACTGCCGCCGCAAGCACTGCCCCGGCAGCCATCTTGTCAAAATCCAGCCGGGTATACCAGTTGTTGAACACATGCTGTAAAAGATAGATTTCCTTCGCGGGATACGCGCCGCCTATCAGATATACCTCCCGGAAAACCTTCATGGCGTTTAACAGGGACAACAGCCCGATGGTGTATGCCGCTCCCTTAAGGCAGGGGAGCGTCACCCGGACAAAACAGGTCACGCTCCCCGCTCCGTCCACCCTCGCCGCCTCCAGCACATCCTCCGGCACCGTCTTGAGCGCCGCCATCCACAGCACCATGGTATAACCCAGATTCTTCCACAGATAGGTGCCCACAAGCACCCAGAAAGCCGCCCTGCCGTCCATAAAGTCAATCCCGGTATGCAGCATTCCGTTCAAAAAGCCCTGTTTTTCAAATATCAGCTTCCACACCAGCACGATCGTCGCCGCCGGGATCGCCTGGGGAAGCAAAAAACCGGATTTGGCGTATGCCAGCACCGGTATCTTATTCATCGCCAGCGCCAAAAGGAGCCCTCCCGCTAAAAGCAGAGGGATACACACCGCGACAAAGCGCAGGGTGTTGCCCACCGCCAGCAGAAACGCCTGATTGACCAGCACTGTCTTGTAATTCTCCAGCCCGTTAAATTCCCCGGTCATGGCCGTGACAAAAGAACGCCGCACCACATCCCCGAAGGGAAGCAGGACAAAAAAGCAGACACCTCCCAGACTGGGCAGGAGGAAGGTCAGATAAACCAGCCTTCCTCCCGTCAGACGACGCCCTTTCCTCTCCTTATTCCGCGAGATAAAGCTGCATTTTTTTCTCGATCGCATCCGCCGTCTCCTCTATGCTCTTTGAGCCGTTCACCGCTGCCACTCCTTCCTCCAGCACCGTTCCGATCACCATCTGATCGCACAGATTTACGTTGTCCAGCCCATCCAGCAGAGCGTTGAAGCTTTCATATACCTCGGGCTGGCACCATGCCACCTCAAACTCAAACCGTCCGCCGTCCTGAATGGAGAACGCCTGATAGCTGTAGGGCTCATAGGACGGATTGCCCGCCTCATCCCTCTCCGGATTCTCCTCGTTCTTTAGGAGCGCGTCCCGGTTGATGGAAATGCCGTCTATATGCTCGGTCTCCATCAGATAATCGGAGAGAGCGTATTGGAGGAATTCTTTTGCCGCCTCCGGCGACGCAGAGGCAGAACTTAAGCCGAACATGCTGATGGGCAGACAGGTTTTTCCCTCCCCGGGAAGCACCGTGTAATCATGCCCCTGCATCTGTACCAGGGTATAAAAATCATTGAAGCCGTAACGGATATCGCCTTCCAGATTTCCCATGGTAAAACCACTCTTCCTGCCGAATGATAAATTCACCTGCAGAAGCGTTCCCGCTTTCTTTGACATATAATATCCCTGTCGATTGCGCATCTGCGCGTCCAGACTTCCGAAGGATTGCAAAATCAGCTGCTGGTTCTCAAGCTGCTCCGGGCTCATGTTTTCCCTGTCCGCCTCATAAAGCTCCTTTGCAAGCTCCAGAAACCGCTCCAGCTTCTCCCGATCCAGCGTGCCGTCCTCCCGCACAAGGCTCTGCCCCATGGAAAAGCTCAGACATTGCAGTACACTCTCCTCATCCCTCAGTCCGGCCTTGAATGTGCCTGCCGGAACCTCCTTTTTTCGGATCGCCTGGATCATCGACTCCACGCTGTCGATCTTTTTGAGGTCCTCCGCCTCACCCGTAAGCACCGGCACGACAAAGCTCATGGGCAGGCAGTAGAGCTTTCCGGAATCCCTCAGAGCGCTGATGATATTGTCAAAATAGCCGTGCTCCGCCTGCAGCTTTTCATAGACATCGCCAAGGTCCGCAAGCACACCCTTCTCTTTATAAGAGGCATAGGGCAGGTCATCCAGTATCAGGATATCCGGTCCTTCCCCTGCCGCCAGTCTCGTGGCAAGATTTTTCAGGGCATCGTCCTTTGTGACTCCGTCCGATCCGCTCAGTCCCACCTCATAGCTCACATAGACATCCGGTCTCTTTTTCTGCCAGCCGCTGATGACCCTGCGGACATTGTCGCACTCATAGAGACTGTAGACTGTGACCACCGTGTCAGGGACAGAGGGCATATCCGGATCATAGGCAAAACGCATCAGCTCTGCCGTATCGTACAGAAGATAAAAGACGGGCATTCCGTTTTCGCTCTCCTCCACATACATGTCTATGAACATTTTGGAGATGTCGCCTAAACTGCACAAAGAGCCGTCGATCAGCTGCTCCATCACCCCGCCGTAAAGTACATGACGGTACAGCCCTTTTTGCGACACCACATAGATACTGTCATCCTTTCCGGAGCATAGCAGATAAGAAAAGGCCATACTGCCGTTGCTGTATCGGGAATCGGACCCGATAAAATCGCAGAGCACGGTATCTTTCTCCATCTCCTGCTTCTGTTCCAGGTCATACATATGTATGCCGTCGCCCATGTCCGCAAAGAGAATATTGCCGCATATCGTGAAATATATCACGCTGCCCTCCAGTTCGCACAGATATTCCGTCTCCCCGCTCTGCGCGCTCACCCTGTAGAAACGGGTATCCTCCTTACCCCAGGAGTCCGACACATAAAACCATCCGTCTCCGCCGTACCGGAAATCCACGCTGGTATCTTTGTCCACCGCGTCCGCCCAGAGCCGCTCCGTTTTGTCCGCGGAAAGAAAATACTTATCATAGTAAAAGCTCTCCTGACCGCTCTCTCCCTCGCTCACAAAAACGGTGTACATTCTGGCGTTGTTATCCGCCACCGCCATATCCATCAGATAATCCTGCTCCTCGCTGCGTGTCTTCAAAGCCTCCGGATACAGTTCCTCATCCGGCTCCTCCTTCAGGGCAAAATCCTCCAGCCCCACCCTCACTCCGGCGCTGTTGTATGCCGGAATATAGAGCTCTCCTTCCCCCGCGAGAAGCTGGCAGAAATCCTGATACTGTCCGTTCTCCGTCAGGGAAAGCTCCGTCTCCGTATAACGTCCCATGGCAGTCTGCGCTGTCCCGTCCCCAAAGACAGGCTCCTGCTCTGGTCCATCCGTGCCTGCCCCGTCGGACGTTCCGCCTCCGCAACCCGCAAGAGTGCCTGTGAATAACACCGCCGCCAGGAACAAAACGAGCGCGGTTTTTCCCTTTCCTCTCTGATATGATCTCATCTTTCACCTCTTTCTGCACACGCATACATGCGTGCCGCATTTGTGTGCATAACACAATGTTGTGCTGCAGCGCAGACACACTTGTTGTCTCCTGCATCAGAATGATCTTATCACGGCAATCTCTAAACAGCCTCTAAGCCGCCTCCAATTTCTCTCTCCGTTTTTAGAGGTAAATTAGAGAAAACTGTGTTATACTTTTGATAAAACACATCATCGATCAAAGAGATCTTGACACTTGGGGGGAATAAACTTGAGGATATTGCTTGTGGAGGACGATGAAAATCTGAGCAGAAATCTGAAATTTTTTCTGGAACGGGAAGGGTATCAGGTGGACGCCTGCGCGGGCGGCGAGGACGCCCTCTATTTCTGGCGGGAAGGGGAACCGGATCTGGTCCTGTTAGACCGCATGCTCCCCTCCCTGGACGGCATGGACCTCTTGAGAGCCAGGCGGGAGGACGGCGACCACACCCCGGTGCTGATGCTCACCGCTCTGGGCACCCTCTCCGACCGTGTGAGCGGACTGGACTTTGGAGCGGACGACTATCTCGTCAAGCCCTTTGCCATGGAGGAGCTGCTGGCGCGCATCCGCAGCCTCTGCCGCAGAAGTCTTCCTGCCGGGTCCGCCTCCGACGGCTCCCGCGCCCTGAAGCTGCGCTTTGGAGATCTGATCCTCACTCCCCCGCTGCACGAGCTGGAAGGTCCCGGTGAAACGGTCACGCTCTCCGGCAGAGAATGCGCCCTCATGGAATATTTTATGAGAAACGGCGGGCAGACCTTAAGCCGCGCCAGTCTCCTTCTGAAGGTCTGGGGCGCGGAGGGCGAGGTGGAGGACGGCAATCTGGACAATTACATCTTCTTTCTCCGCCGCCGTCTGAAATCCCTCCGATCTACAGTGGTCATCACCACCCTGCGGGGCGTCGGGTATCGTCTGGAAGGAGGCGGGGAGAATGCTTTTTAAACGGCTCCACTATCAGTTTACCGGGCTGTGCGCCCTGATCACCATGGCGATCCTCGCCCTGTTCTCCGTTCTGTATCTGTCCGTCTCCGAGCGGACGCTCTGGGAAAAGCACACCCTGTCCTTCCAGCACGACTTTGACACGCTCCGCACAAGTCTGGAACAACAGCCTGCCCTCACCCATTCCTTTCTTCTGCGCATGGAACAGACAGGCGGATATATGATCTTTCTGTGGGACAACGGAATCCCCCTCTCCTTCAACCGCCTGGAAAGCCATACTCCCTATCTGGAACAGGCACAGCGTCTCTATTCGGAGTACCGCGCGCTCACCACCACCCCCGATAATGTCAGAACCGCCGATCTGTACCTGATCTCCTGCACCAGACAGCTCAACTCGGGCATCGGAAATATCTACACAGGGCAGATGAGCGCCTTGGAAAAAGCCATCGCCCTTCAGAAGGGGGAGGGGCTTACGTTTCTTTTGCTCTCCCCCAACGATGCCTATCGGGAAAGACTCTGGCGCCAGCGGATATGGTTTTTGCTGCTCGCCCTGGGAGGCTTTGGGGCTCTCACCCTCTTTGCCTATCTTTTTACGGGAAGGCTGCTCATCCCTCTGCAGGAAAATCAAAAAAAGCAGCTTGATTTCATCCACGGGGCGTCCCACGAGCTGCGCACGCCCCTGGCGGTGATCCTCTCCTCCGTGGAAGCGCGTCCGCCCCATTTCGAGGACATCATCCGGACGGAAGCCCTGCGCATGGGCAGGCTGGTGGAGGAGCTGCTCCTGTTAAGCCGCCTGGACGCCCGCCGTCTCCGTCCCGGGGAATATCCCGCCGCCTCCCTGCAGCTCATCGAACCGGACACAATTCTTTTGGACGTCTTTGAGGCGCTGGAGCCCCTGGCGCATGCCCAGAGCAAAACCCTGCGGCTTACCCTGCCCGAAAATCCCCTCCCCCGCATGAAGGGCGATGCCGACAAACTGCGCCAGCTTGTGGAGATTTTGGTGGAAAATGCCCTCTCCTACACACAGGAAAACGGCGTGATCTCGCTTTCCCTGGAATACCGGTCAGCCAGAGAACTGCTCCTTCGGGTACAGGACAATGGCATCGGCATTCCGAAGGAATTTCAGGACAAAATATTTGAGCGCTTCTACAGAGTAGACAGCGCCCATCATTCCAAGAACCATTTTGGTCTCGGCTTATCCATCGCCGCGGAGATCATGCGGCTGCACGGCGGCAGCATTGAGGTTACGGACGCTCCCGGCGGCGGCAGCGTCTTTCTCTGCCGCTTTCCGATATGACGCCTCCCCGGTGTCATACCCTGCGGTCCGTTCTACGGTCATCACCCCCGCACCTGCCCGTTTCCCTCCACGGTATATTTGTAGGAAGTCAGCTCCTTTAAGCCCATGGGACCTCTGGCGTGCAGTTTTTGGGTGCTGATGCCGATCTCTGCGCCGAAGCCGAACTCAAACCCGTCCGTGAACCGGGTGGAAGCGTTCACATATACACAGGCGGAATCCACCTCGTTTAAAAATTTCTCCGCCGCCTCCGCGTCTGCCGTAACGATACAGTCGGAATGCTTCGTGTTATAGCGGTTGATATGTTCGATGGCTTCCTCCACGCTGTCCACCGTCTTCATGGAGATGATATAATCCAGATATTCCTTTCCGTAATCCTCCTCGGTGGCGGGCACACAGCCCTTTAAGACCTCCCGCACCCTGTCGTCTCCGCGCATCTCCACATTCTTTTCTCCAAGCCGCTTTGCAAGTTTTGGGAGAAGCGCATCCCGGATGTCTCTGTGGATCACCAGACTCTCGCAGGCGTTGCACACGCCGATCCTCTGTGTCTTGGCATTGTAGATGATCTCCACCGCCATGTCCACATCCGCCGCCTTATCCACATATACATGACAGTTTCCCGTCCCGGTCTCGATGACGGGAATGGTACTGTTTGTCACCACATTGCTGATCAGCCCCGCGCTGCCTCTGGGAATGAGAACGTCCACATACCGGTTCATGCGCATGAATTCCTCAGTGACACTCCTGTCGGTACTCTCGATCAGCTGTACCGCATCCTCCGTGACGCCGCAGGCGCGCAATGCCTCCCGCAAAACTGCCGTGACGGCGATATTGGATTGCAGCGCGTCGCTCCCTCCTTTTAGGATCACCGCGTTTCCCGCCTTGAAGCACAGCCCGAAAGCGTCCGCAGTGACATTGGGACGGGACTCATAAATGATGCCGATCACTCCCAGCGGCACCCGGCGCTTTTCGATGTGCAGACCGTTGGGTCTGTCAAAACGCTCCATCACTTCTCCCACACAGTCGGGAAGCTCTGCGATCTGCATCAGCCCCTCCGCCATGCCTTCGATCCGTTCCCCGGACAGGCGAAGTCTGTCCAGCATCCCGGAGCGCATCCCGCCCGCCTCCGCCGCGGCGATATCCTTCGCATTCGCCTCCAACAGTTCCTCCCGGCGCTGCGTAAGCAGTTCTGCCGCTGCCCGGAGCACTTCGTTCTTCTTATCAGTGGAGAGCTTTTGCAGCTCATATTTTGCCTCAGAGGCTCTCCGCCCCATATCCGTCAGATCCGTCATTGCTCTTCCTCCCATTCCTTCGTCCGTCTGCCGGTCCCGCTGTCCGTCAGATACAGATCACCTGATAAGGTCTCACATCCCGCTCCCCGCAGGGCACCTCCTCCACCATCTGGCACGCAAAGCCGATCCCGATGGTGCGAAGCCGCAGATCCTCCTTATCCTGCAGAAACCGATCGTAAAATCCCCGTCCGTAACCCATACGTCCCTTCCGCGGATCGAAAGCCACACCGGGCATGAGCATCAGCGTCCGCCCGGTCTGCGCAGGCGCATACACATATTGCTCCGTATCCCCCGCGGGCTCCCGGATGCCTTTATAGCCCGCGCAGAGTTTCTCCAGATCATACACCCGGTAAAACCGCATCTCTTCCCCCTCCACCTTCGGAAGGTACAGGCGTTTGCCCTGCCGGATGCACTCCCGGAGGATCTCGTCGGTGTCGATCTCGCTGCCATACCCTGCAAACCCCAGCACCGTGTCGGACAGATAAAACCACTGATGCCCCAGAATGCGCTCCGAAAGCGCCACGGAGGCAAGTTTTCTCTCCTGCTCATCCAGCGCCTCCCTGCAGCGCAAAACCTGTCTGCGAAGCTTTTCCTTCGCCTCCTGCAGATTCTCTGCCCGGCGCCTGTCACGGAGCTTTTCGACGGTGCCGTCCTCATGCTGAATGCTGATATTGTCAAGCTGGGCCCTCAGATTGCCCCGCACGCTCTCCACATATTCCCTGCGCAGCTTTGCCTGTTCTTCCTTTTCCGCATCCGTAAGCCCCTCCCTCTGGGACTTGTGATACAGCTCATTGATGCGCCTTATGCGCTCCTCCATATTCATACGGCTTTCTCCTTCTATCTGCGCTTCTTCGTCCTCAGTCCCTGTGCAGATGATCCACAAAGCTTGGCAGGTCAAACCCCTCGTCCTCGTGCGCCACGAACAGGGTCCCCTTGTTTTCGCCCCTTAAAAGATCATGGAGGATCCCGATGTCCCTGCTGTTGGCGATGATCATATCCACGCCGGATCTGGTGGCGATCTTCGCAGCGATCATCTTGGTGTTCATTCCCCCGGTCCCCACATCGCTTCCGGTGCTGCCCTTTCCCATGCCCATCAGCTCCTCCGTCAGCTCATCCACCTGCTCGATGAAGTCCGCCTGCGGGTTCTGGCGGGGATCGTCCGTATACAGCCCGTCGATATCGGACAACAGGATCAGAAGATCTGCCTCCACCAGCGCCGCCACCACGGCGGACAGCGTATCATTGTCACCGATCTCGATCTCATAGGTCGCCACCGTGTCATTCTCGTTTACCACGGGGATCACCCCCATCTTCAGAAGTTCCCGGAAAGTATTCTGAGCGTTATAGCGGTTGAGGCTGTCCACGATCGTATTCTTGGTCATCAAAATCTGCGCCGCCACCTGATTGTACTCCGCAAACAGTTTCTGATAGGTCATCATCAGCCTTGCCTGCCCCACCGCGGAACACGCCTGCTTGATCGCCATCGCCTCCGCCGCGGTCTGTGCCTGTATGTCTTTGATGTGAACCGCTTTCTTTCCCGCAGCGATCGCCCCGGATGTCACCAGCACCACTTCCTTGCCCTGATTGCGGATATCGCACAGCTCCCTCACCAGCTTTTCTATGCGGATATAGTCCATATCCCCCGTCTCCGCATGCTGCAGAGAGGAGGAGCCTATCTTGATCACAATCCTTTTTTTCTCTCTGATCCGCTCTCTCAATTCATTCATGATCCCGCTCCCGCGCCTGCCCGGCGCCCCCTGTCATTCTTTTTCCTCTGTCGGACTTTTGTCCTTGGTCTTTTGTCCCTCTCCAGCTGCGCTTCCCGCCTCCGGTACAGTCTCTTCCTTCCGGTTTGCCCAAAAAAATCCCGCCACGCCTGCCAGCACGACAAAGATCGAAATAAACTGCGCCGTGGAAAAGATGCCGATCTCTCCCCGGTGGTCGTTTCTTAAAAACTCCACCCCGAATCTCCCCACACTGTAGAGGATCAGATAAAGGAAACCAACACAGCCCTTCCTGCGCGGTTTCGAAGCATACCAGAATAAAAATCCCGCGATCAGAAACATCCCCAGGGAGGAGATGAGCTGTACTGGGATCAGTTTCACATTGTTGGGCGCAAACCGGGAATTGCGGAAGGCGATGCCAAAGACAGAATCCGTCTCCCTGCCGTAACAGCAGCCGGCCATAAAACATCCCAGCCGCCCGAAGCCCTGCGCCACTGCCACGGAGGGCAGCACAATATCAAAATAATGCCAGAATTCGAGCCTGCGCAGACGGCACCACCCGTATCCCGCAGCCACGCCGGCTATGATCCCGCCGTATACCACAAAGCCGTTGGATTTCAGCAGGCTCAGCGGATCTTTCAGGAAGCTCTCCCACTCCACGATACAGAACAGGAGTTTCGCGCCCAGAAACCCAAAGACCGCGCAGCACAGAGTGAGATTATAGATCTCATCCCCGTTCAGATTTCTCTTTTTCGCCCTTGCTTCACCGATAAACAGCGCCGTCAGAATGCCGATGGCGATCAGCACCCCATAGCTGTGGATGTGGATGGGTCCGATATCCAAAAGATCGTTATACATAAATCAATTCTTCCTCATTTCCGCATGCCCCCGCATTTATATCCGGTTCATGCCTTATTCTTCCTGACCTGCGGATACATACTCTGCGGCAAGTCTCTCCGCGACTTTCAGCCCGTCCATCGCCGCCGAGGTGATGCCTCCCGCATACCCCGCTCCCTCGCCGCAGGGATATATTCCCCGCACCCGGGATTGCAGGGTATCGTCCCGGAGGATCCGCAGAGGGGAAGACGTGCGGCTCTCCACGCCGGACAAGATCACGTCCCCGCTGTCAAATCCCGGGATCTGATGCCCGAAGCTCTCCATTCCCTGCACAAATGCCTGATTGCACTCCAAAGGCAGAATCCGGCTTACATCTGCCCACGCACTGAGCCCTCTGTGCCGGGGAGAAACCCCATAGCTTGCATTATCCCCCAAAAACATTCCCGTGTCAACATCAACCCGCCGCTCCAACGCCTCCTGGGCAAGATTTTGCTCCACACAGCTCTTAAATACGGCGTACCTCTGCATGGGAATCTTCCCCCGGGCCAGGCTGTACGCGCGTCTCTCCAGCCGCCGCTGGAACTCCACGCCCGCCAGCGGATGCGTCGAACCGTAATCTTCGGGGGTCACGGAGACGATCACTGCCGCATTCGCATTCTCCCCGTCCCTTGCGCTGTAACTCATGCCGTTTACCGCAAGCAGCCCTTCCTCCGAGGAGGCGTTTACCACATAACCGCCCGGGCACATACAGAAGGAATAAACCCCTCTTCCGTTCTGCGCCTGTGCCGCCGCCTTATAGGAAGCCGCACCAAATTCTCCCGCATCCTCCAAGCCATACTGATTCTTGTTGATAAAACTCTGGGAATGTTCCACCCTGAGCCCCACGGCAAATGCTTTCGCCTCCATGGGGATCTGTCTCTCATACAACATCTCAAAGGTGTCCCGCGCACTGTGCCCTACGGCGAGCACAAGACTGTCGCACGCTAGATATTCCTCTTTGTTCACCCACACGCCGCAGACTGCGCCGTTTTGGATATCCACATCCGTCACACAGCTTTCAAAGCGTATCTCACCGCCATGAGAGAGGATGTTCTCCCGCATTTTTCTCACCACGCCGCAAAGTACATCCGTGCCGATATGCGGCTTTGCCTCATACAGAATCTCTTCCCTTGCCCCGCAGTCCACAAACACCTGCAGCACCGCCTGGTTGCGCCCGTATTTATCCTTTACAAGAGTGTTGAGCTTGCCATCGGAAAAGGTACCTGCTCCTCCCTCGCCGAACTGTACATTGGAAGCGGGATTCAAATGCCCTGTCTCCCAGAATTTCTCCACGTCTCTTTGGCGTTCCTCCACACGGCGTCCCCGCTCCAGAAGGATTGGGCGATACCCATAAAGCGCCAGGAAATAAGCGCAGAACAACCCTGCCGGGCCCGCGCCGACAATCACAATGGGATGGCGGAGAACCCGCTTTCCTCCCTTCGGGAAACAATAGCGACTCTCTTCGACCGATTCGATCCCCACCGTTTTTTTCCCTCTGCGGGATGCCGGCTTTCGCAGAATCCCCGCTTCGTTTTCCGCCTCCACATCCAGCGTATAAATATAATATATCTCCGGTTTTCTGCGGGCGTCGATGGACTCCCGGACGATCGTTAACCGCTTGAGCGAACACTTAGGAATTCCAAGCGTCTTTGCCGCTCTCTCCCGGACAAGCTCCCGGAACTGTTCTCCACCGTCCGCTTTTGCCTGGTGCACGCTTCTGCTGTTTATCTTAAGCTGACTGATCCGTATCATACCCTATGTACTTCCTCACACTCCGCATTTCCCGCTGCATTCTTCCCTGCCAGATACCCGCTGCACCATGCCCAGTGCAGATTATACCCTCCGCATCTGCCGTCCACATCCAGGATCTCCCCTGCAAAATACAGCCCCGGGACCACCAGCGATTCCATATTCCTTCCCACTTCCCCCGTGTCAACGCCTCCCGCACAGACCTGTGCATTGTCAAAGGAATTGCTCCCCGTGACCCAAAGCCTCCAGTCCCTGCACAGACGATACACCTTTGCCATCTTTGCCTCATCCGCCTTCGCCACGGGCGTCTCACGTTTCAGACCTGCCAGCTTGATAAAAAGGTACATCAGCTTCTTGTTCAGTATCCCGGCAAAAAATTCTTCCACTGTCCGGTCCGTCAGCAAAAGGGTTCTCAAAGCACACAGCCGTTCAAACTCCTCATCGTCATAGTCGGGCATCAGATTGACGGAAATCTCCACTTTGGGATGTCCCCCCTGCTCCCGCAGCAGATAATTCACCCTGCGGCTGAGCTGAAAAACAGGGATTCCAGAAATCCCATAATCCACAAGCTGCAGTTCCCCTCTCTCCCCATAGAGTTTTTCCCCGTTTTCCCGGGAGAGCACATTGACTTGCGCGTCGGCACGCACCCCGGCGACTTCCTTTAGACAGCTCTCCTCACATCGAAGCTGTACCAGCGCCGGCACCACGGGCACGATCCTGTGCCCCATCGCCTCCGCAATTCTGTAGCCGCTCCCGTCGGAGCCGGTTTTGGGCGCCGCCTTGCTCCCGCAGGCGAGTACCACTCTGTCAAAATGAAAGCTTTGGCTTCCTGCCCGCACTTCAAACCCCGTTTTCGCATTTTTCCCACCTGTCGGACAGACACTCTCGACTTTGCAGCCTGTGACCAATTCTACCCTGCTTGCGCGCAATTCTGTACGCAGCACATCCAGCACCACTGCCGCCTGCTCCGCCGCGGGATACAGATACCCGTTCCTGTCCTTTATGAGCAGACCGATCTTACGAAAAAACAAAATAGCGTCCCGGGTCCCGAACTGACTTAAACACTCCCCCAGCCATTCCCTGTCCGCTCCGCAATAATCCTCCGGTCCCAGACGCAGATTTCCCAGATTGCATTTGCCGTTTCCGGTGGAGAGAAGCTTTTTGCCCACCCGCTCTCCGCCCTCCAGCAGCGTCACTTCCCCGCCTTCCCAGGCGGCGGTGATCGCCGCCATCATGCCCGCAGCGCCTCCGCCGATCACACCGATTCTCATGTGTTTCATCTTTTATACCCCGTGTTCTGTTTTCCTGTATCAATTCATACCTATTCCGCCCTGCGTTAACTGGAATAAGTCTCCAGGAAATTATAGAGTGCGCCCTCGTCCTCCACAAAGCGCATTTCCATGATTTCAAGCTGCAGTTCCTCCGGGAGACTGTCCAGCGGGATTCCCGTGTTGATATAAACCGTCTTCTTATCCTCCAGGTAAACCACCACTTCATGATTTAACGCCGCAAGATAAAAACAGGTTCCGGGCTGGACATACCGATAGTTCATCCGTATCACAACACGTTTCCGCGCAAAGGAGACCACCTCTGCATTGACAAAGCCTCTTTCCTTCTCGGAGAGGGGCGGAAAGCTGGAATAATTTTCCACAGCGGCAAGAAAGGTCTCCCTGTCCATACCGATATACTGACCCGGAAGCTTCCAGCAGGTCTCCACCTCCGTACTGCGCAGGATGTCCGTCTCCAGAAGCACATACTCCGTATCTGCCGCCAGCGTCTCCTTCCCCGCGCTCACGGGCTGGACCTCTCTTTGAGGCTCTGCCGTCTGCGGCTCAGGCTCCACGTTCCCCTTCTGACCCGCTTCCCGACAGGTCGTCCCGTCCAGATAGGGCTCCCCGCTCTGACCCGGATAAAAATAGTCCGAGGCATATATGCCTCCCCAGAATCCCAGAGCCGCCATCACGGCCGGATATACAAAGAATAAGCCGATACCTTTTAAAACTTTCATCTTCCTCACCCGCTCCCGCCTGTTTGGAATAAAGTATCAGCTTTTTTCTTGAAAATTATACCATAATATCCGCCGGTCTATAATACCCGCAGCAGTCTGCCCAGCCTGCGGATCAGTCCCCCGCAGGGTATATAATTAAGTTCCTGCTCTTTGAAGTTGTGCAGCAGCAAAAGCAGGATCCAATAGCATCCCTGCCCCAGAACAAACCCGATCACTATCGTCACCAAAGCTCCCAGATGCGGCGTGAACAGCCTGCCCGTCAGAAACAGAAGCAGCCCTGTCACACAGGCGGCACCTGCAGGGATCCCAACCCCCTGCAGCCAGTCAGCATCCAGCCGGCGCTGATACAGAAGCAGCGCCCCCGCCGCCAGGACATACACTGCCCCGGCGATCAGCCCTGCATATATCAGGGAAAGGATCCCTGCGCCGCTCTTTAAGAACAACACAAGCGCCGCCCCATACACCAGGTCAAACACCACAAGCGTTCCGAAAATCTGGATCCTGCCGCCCAAAAGCATCTGTATTTCCGAGAAATAAAATCCTGCCGCCCCAAAAAGGATAAGAAAGGAGCCAAACCGGAACATGCCCGCCGCCAGCGCATTCCCTCCGCAGAATGCCTCGGAAAGCTGCGGCGCAAATACGGCGGGAAAGACAGAGAAAAACATTCCGTAAATGACCGCCATGTGCAGCCCTCCGGAAAAATTTCCCCGGGCATAGCGTTTTTCTTCTTTGCGGATACAGCCTGCCGTCCTGCAGGCACTCTCCAAAAGCAGCGCGCACGCCGGCAGAAGGAGAATGCCCATCACAGGCAGATATTTCCCGCAGAGCACGCCGTAATCGTTCATCCCCGCTATATCCTTCACACTTTTCCGAAAGAAAAATAACCCCAGCAAGACAGGCACCAGCTTCAAAACGGAGATCAGAATCAACGGCAGCATGCTGCCGTAAAAAACACTCGCCTGGCTGGCAAAGGTATCCGTAGCCCTCATGCCCTCCGAACCGGATCTTTTCTCTTTCCCGCGGCTTCCGCGATATACTAAGAACAGAAAGATAAACACAAAAAGCTCCGATATCAGAACCGCGGCCGACACTCCCATCCCTCCGTACATCGCCGTAAAATTCTCCTGTCTCAAAAGAGCGCTGACTTTATGCCCGTATCCCTCAAAAAGATTGGCGAACAAAACGGAAAAACCAAGAATGCACACCTGCCTCATCACATAAGAGATCACCGAGGGCAGCTCCGTCCCCTCCCCCTGGAAATACCCCAGCAGCACGGACACCAGGGCACGCAGGAATACAGCCGGCGCCAGGATCCTGATCATGACCACACTGTAACTTAACCCGAAAACCTTCTCTCCCAGCAAACCGGATCCGGCAAAGAGAAGCACACTGCCCAAAAGCCCTGTAATGCCCTCCAGGAACATGATATTTCTCCGCAGTTTCCCGGCATTTTTATACTGCCCCCTCACGCTCCTTGCCCTCAGAAGTCTCCCCAGCACATCCGCCGTTTTACTTCCCGCTATCGTCCAGAATAAAACAAAGCACTCCACGGCCACAGCCAGATAGGCAATCCCATTGTCCCCCAGTATATTTCCCAGTACAAGGAAGGTGATCATTTCCAGCACATGAGATGCTGTTTCCATCTGCCGTTTCTTTATCTCCACCTGATTCATTCGTTCATCCTCATTGCTTTCTCATCTCTGAATCCTTAAATCCACGGTCGGGTTAACCTCTGGCAATCCCCAGAGCGGTGAGTATCCGCTCCTGTTTTTTCTCCATCACTTCCGCATCTTCCGCCTCCATGTGGTCATATCCGCACAAATGCAGCAGACTGTGCGTAACCAGGAACGCAAACTCTCTTTTCAGGCTGTTTCCATACTCTTGCGCCTGGGACTTTACCTTGTCCGAAGAGAGGATGATATCTCCCAGCACCAGCTCTCCCGTGTCCGGGTCAAAGTAATCCGCCGCGTTCTCCTCCACAAACGCAAAACTGCCGGGTGTCCCGTAATCCAGATTGGGGAAAGACAACACATCCGTCTCCCTGTCAATCCCGCGGTATCTGCAATTGTATTCCCTTATCCGCTCATTATCCGTCACCAACACATTGACGCAGACCTCATAGGGGCAGTTCTCCTCCTCCAGCACAGCCCGGGCAAGCGCCTCCACGAGCGGTTCCACCTCAAAAGGATAATCGTTTTCCACATTTTCATCAAACTCAATGTAAAAAGTCATAGTAGAGCTTTTCCTCCTTAAAGATGTCGCGCATGGTCGTAAGCTGTCTCACGGTAATGTCACACTCACGGAAGATCTCCGTCTCCTGATACCGCGCAAAGACCGCGTCGATCACCCTGTCATAGTCTCCCTCCCTGCCGGGGGATCTCTCCAGCAGCAGCATAATGGCGCTGATGATGTTCTCCGACGCCATCAACACTGCCGTCTCCTTATGCCGCACGGGGCTTTTTTTGTCGCCGTACTCCTCAAGGATCGCAGCCGCCTTTGGCGGAAAGGAATAGGTCTCCCTCAGCAGCGCAAGGCGCTCACCCATGCCGTGATAATATCCCGCGCATTTCAGCGCATCGGTATCCAGCCCCAGCCTCGCCGCAATCCGCTCGCAAAAGTACGCCGTATGTATGCTTTTCATATAGGCGCGCCGGTCCTGCTCCCGCAAAGCACCCAGGATCTCGTTTTCCGGATCGTTTAAATCCAGGTAATTTTCGCGGTACCGGTACAGAATCTTGTCCGAAAAATATTTCAGGAGCGCCAGGATCATAATGCCGCAGACAAATAGGTTCGCGGCCGGCAGCACAAAGGATTCCACACTCGGGCGGGCATTTGCCACGAGCACCGTTCCCGCCGTCTCACAGACCAAAAGGCCGAGAAGTGACAGCAAAAGCGGCAGCCCCGCCTGAAACCCGCTCTTTAATTTCCCGAATAAAGTGACCCCGATCAGCCCGCTGACCAGATACATCATAAACACGGCGTTGTCCGCCCCCGTCTGGGACACGGTGATCCCCAGAAGCAGCGTGGCTCCCACAACCCCCAGACGCGCGCTTCCGAACAGCTCCAGCATGATATAGACCGGCAGGAAAGGCCATGCCGCCTCCGGCAGGAATATGCACACACAGGCGACACACAGCCCCAGTGCAAAACAGATCCAGAACCTTCTCCCATGCTTTACGCTGTCATCGCTTACAGACTCGTCCAGACTTTCTTTGCGCAGACAAAACCCCAACGCGGCGATGCCAAGCACCGCAAGGACGATCCGGCTGAGGATATCGGGAAACAGATGCTTCGTCATATCCGTTAAATTTACCGCCAGGATGCACAGCGATGCAAGCAGCATGCAGATTCCCTCCGGCAGAAGTACGGCGGCGGTAATTTTGAATTTATTTCCTGCCATGTTTCTCCCGCCCCTTACATTTCTCTTTTGCCTCATAATCTTCATAAGCCTTCACGATCTTCTGTACCAGAGGATGACGGACCACATCCTTGCTGGTGAGATTACAAAAGGCGATCCCGTCTATCTTCCCCAGCACCCTCTCCGCGATATCCAGCCCTGACCGGCTGCCCGCAGGCAGATCCTTCTGCGTAGAGTCGCCGGTGACGACCACTTTGGAGCCAAAGCCGATACGGGTCAGAAACATCTTCATCTGGGCGGGCGTGGTGTTCTGGGCCTCGTCCAGTATGATGTAGGCATTGTCCAGTGTTCTGCCGCGCATATACGCCAGAGGCGCCACCTCTATCAGCCCCTTTTCCATATTTTTCGCAAAACTCTCTGCCCCCATGATCTGGTAGAGCGCGTCGTACAAAGGACGCAGATAGGGGTCCACTTTGCTCTGCAGATCTCCGGGGAGAAAGCCGAGTTTTTCCCCCGCCTCGATGGCGGGTCTGGTGAGGATGATCCTGCCCACTTCCTCATTTTTAAACGCCGTGATCGCCATCGCCATGGCAAGATAGGTCTTGCCGGTCCCCGCCGGTCCCAGACCGAAGACGATCATGTTGTTCCGGATGGCATCCACATAGTTTTTTTGTCCCATTGTTTTAGGCTTGACAGGCTTGCCGTTTACCGTGTGGCAGATACAGTCCCCGTCGATTTCCGTGATCGCCTCCGCATGGGATTCCCTGCCCAGGGTGATGGCGTAGTCCACATTCTGTTCCTCAATGTCATTGCCCCTGTCCGAGAGGATCGCAAGCTGCTTGAGCACCGCGACGGTCTGCCTCACGTTCTCCTCCCTGCCGGAAACTGCCACATGCCCGTTTCTGTCCACCACAGCCACCTGGAAATCCCTCTCCAGCTTTTTGAGAAATGCGTCCTGCATGCCAAAGATTTTCTGCATATGTTGTGTGGGTATCTCAACATTCATGGAAAAGGGCTTATCCTCCATCCTGACTCTCCTCAACCGCTGTTTCTTCCTTAACCGTGGCAGCTCTCTTTCCCGCGGGCTCCTGCACCAGAAATTCACCGTGCAGTACCCACATACTACCACTTGTATCTATTGTAACATCTTTTTCAATAATTTGTACCCCTTTTTCCTCTAAACTTGTAAGAAATTGCATTAAATTTTCCTTAAGAATCCCTTCTGCCGCCTCCTGAGTGTATTCGTGCTCCACATTCTGATACTCTCTGTAGGTATAAGTGCCAATATAAACCGGGATCCTCAGCTTCTCAAACAGGACCGGTCTGCCCTGTCTCATCACCCTGTCATAGTTCAGATAGGAATTGTCCCCGGGCAGCTTCCCCTCAAAGCCTTCTCCCAGCCGCACAAAGGGCTGTGTCGTCTCCCGCCCCGTGTATTCCTTTGCAATATAGTCAAAGGGAAGTTCGTCCTGATAGAGCGTCGTATGTTCTATGACGATATCTGCGTCCGCATCCGTAAACAGATATTCCCTGGCAGTACCGTCCTCGTTATATACGGGCACTTTGCCGTCCACCAGCACATCTTTCTCCTCCACCACAGTCCCGATGCGCACCTGCGGCACGCCTTTTCTCACCACCATCGACACCACCGTGCCCGCAAATTCCGACACCAGATCCGTCCCCTCCGTCTCCTTATCGGCAATGTCCGCATTCAGGATCGGAGCGTCATTTTCCTTTATGGAAATCCTAAGTCTGGTGCCGTCGAGTTTAGCGGAAGTCCAGGTCACCAGAGAAAAATTCCTCCGGATCTCCTTTTCCAAAGATTCGATGTCCAGATGATCCTTGCGCATCCCTTCCCGCACATTCTGCGCCTGCAGGAAAGTTTCAAGCTGGTCTTTGGTGATCCGGCTGTTGCCCTCGATGTCAATATCCCACACAAACTGCCCGGAGAGATACCAGAAACCGATGGCAAGCAAAAAACCCGCAAAAAAAATCTTCCGCCTCCGCATGACCGGCACCAAAAAAGGTAGTCCACATCTTTCCAGAATGACTACCTTGGTCCTTGTTTTCCTCGCTATGGATTTTAATTTATAGACACTCTGCAGGCTGATACACATACAATAACTGTCGCCCTCCTGCACAATATCCCACAGCAGAATATCCTTGTTGCTGCATAGATTCATAAAACGCTCCGGAGAAAACCCGCTGACGCGAATGCGCAGATAACCCCTGAGATATTTTATTATATCAAGCATCTGACACGCTCCTTTTACGGTCTACAGATATCGCACATTCCGTATATAGCCGCTGATCTTCATATCTTCATTGGTGTAATAGTCGATGGTCAGCCCGTTTCCCTCAAAACAGACCTGACAGGTCTTCCCCTGAAGAAGGATCGTCTCCTCCGAATACTCCAAAAGCCCGCGGTAGTTTTCCACCCACGCCTCTGTGCAGCCCGTGAGCGTCACCCTTAATGCCCCCATGCACACATCCCTGGGAAGCTGCAGGGACTCCAAAAGCTTTGCTTTTTTCACATCAGACTGCCCTTTACCGTCCTCCCTGGGACGCCGGCTCTTTTGTTCCACCCCTTCTCTGTTCTGGTTCTGTGTCGTAAATTTTGAAACGCCTCTCATGATATCCTGACCTTACTCCGGGCAGGAAACAGCCGATGACTATCCGCGCAGGCAAGCCACGGATCACTCATCCAAACCGTAATGCCCGGTATCTGTAATAACAGTGTATGAGGCAGATCAGAAAGCTATGTCTGTTTCGACACTGGAATCCTCCGTTTTATATATCACGTTTTTATATCACGTTTTTATATCACGCCCTTTATGATCCCGCGTTCATCCCTCCCGGGCTGCTCATCCCCGATGGTATACGCCTGTAAGAACCGTTCCCCGGCCGCAGCGCATTTGTCCTCATCATTCGCGTGAAGATAGGCAAGGGGTTCTCCCTCCTCCACATGATCCCCCACCTTTTTTTCCAGTATCAGCCCCACTGCCAAGTCGATGGCGCTCTCCTTGGTCTCCCGGCCGCCTCCCAGGATCAGGGAACAGATCCCGATCTCATCACAGGCAATGTGCTGCACATAGCCGCTCCTGCAAGCCACAACCGGCCGCACAACAGACGCCGCAGGCAGAAGTTCGGGGTGATAGACCGCCTCGCGGTCGCCTCCCTGCGCCCCCACAAACTCAGCCAGCTTTTTCAGCGCACTGCCGTCCGAGATAACCTGTTTTAATCTTTCCCTCGCGCTCTCCACACTCTCTGCCTTCTCTCCCACAAGCAGCATCCGGCTGCCCAGCGTCAGGCAAAGCTCTGTGAAGTCCTCCGGGCCCTGCCCGTTTAATGTGGCAATCGCTTCCTTTACCTCCAGCGCGTTGCCCACAGCCCTGCCCAGAGGCTGGTCCATATCCGAGATGACGGCAACGGTACGGCGTCCTGCCGCGGTGCCGATATCCACCATCTCCCGCGCCAGGGCAAGGGCGTCCTCTTCTTTCTTCATAAAAGCCCCGCTGCCGGTTTTGACATCCAGCACAATGGCGTCCGCCCCCGCCGCCAGTTTTTTGCTCATGATGGAACTGGCGATCAGAGAGAGATCGTCCACCGTGGCCGTCACATCACGCAGGGCATACAGCTTTTTGTCTGCCGGAGCGAGCTGCGCCGTCTGTCCCATGATGGCAATGCCGATGTCATTGACCTGTGCGATGAATCTGTCCTTGGAAATCGCCGTGGAAAATCCCGGAAAACTCTCCAGCTTGTCGATGGTCCCGCCGGTGTGCCCTAACCCTCTGCCGCTCATCTTTGCCACAGGAACACCGCATGCCGCCACCATGGGCGTCAGCGCGAGGGAAGTTTTATCCCCCACCCCTCCCGTGCTGTGTTTGTCTACCTTGACACCCCGTATCGCCGAGAGGTCGAGCATCTCCCCGCTGTGCGCCATCGCCATGGTGAGCGCGTGGGTCTCCGCCTTCGACATCTTCTGGAAGAAAACAGCCATCATCAGCGCCGAGACCTGATAGTCCGGAATCTCTCCCCGGGTATAGCCGTCCACAAAGAAACGGATCTCATCGTCAGACAGCTCACCGCCGTTTCTCTTTTTCATGATGATATCGTACATCCGCATAGAGACACCGCCTTTCACTTCCCCGTTTCCTGCATTGATTGTATCACACCTTTTTCGCGGATGCCATCGGATTTTTATCTGTCAATATAAAAATTATCTGCCAAAAGCAGCCAGTTTGCGCGGAACCACTGCATGATCTGCCAGTAGCCGCAGCCCCTCAGGTTATACTCTTTGATGAGGTTAAACTTCTGCTGGAGGCTGCGCACATCCTCAAACCACACCTCATGCTCCACTCCGGTACTCTGATCCCGATACAGGAAATAGGGGCTCTGGGCGAGCTCGTCAAACAAGATCTCTGCCCCCTGGGCAATGGCAATGCGCACCGCCTGCACATTGTTGATGGTGGCAGCCCGCGTCACCCCTCTCTCATAGGGCAGAGGCCAGTCATAGCCGTAATTGGGGATGCCCAGATCGATCTTACCGGCAGGAATCTCAGTGAGCGCATACTCCACCACCCGCCGCACCTGATTGATGGGCGCCACCGCCATGGGCGGCCCATAGGTATAGCCCCACTCATAGGTCATCAAAAGCACATGATCCGCCGCCTCGCCCAGCGCCCGGTAGTCCTTTCCCTCATAAAGCAGCCCCTGCTGATCCGCGCTGGTCTTGGGCGCCAGCGCCACAGAGGTGTGATAGCCGTTTGCCCGCATGACCTCTGCCACCCGCCTCACAAACGCCGTAAAGGCGTCCCGGTCCGAGGCCAGGATATACTCGAAATCAATGTCCACTCCCCGATACCCCTTCTCCCCCATGAGCGTGAGCATACTCTGTATCAGGTTTTCCGTGTAGACAGAGTTGTTGACCACGGAGCTGATGAGATTGTTGTTGAAGTTCCCGTCCACGCCGAAGGGTGTCAGTGTGAGGATGGGCTGCACGCCCTGCCCCAGCGCCGCCGTGATCATCCAGTCCTCATTCAGATACGGGGCAAGCAGTTCCCCGTCATAAGTAAATCCGTAAGAAAATATGGGAAGTTCCGAAAGATAGGGAAGGGTCTGTTCCAGCACCCATCTGCTGATGAAGGGATAGGCATAGCCGCTCACGGATATGCTCCGGGACGGTGCCCTCTCCCCCGCCGCAATCAAAAGAGCCTGCCCCACGGCAAGCTCATACGGATAGATCAACTGATTGTCCGTCACAAGCCGCTCGACAGATATGCCCGTCTCCTCCGCGATCATATCCACATTGTCTCCCGGCTGTACCACATATATCTGCATAAAAGTTTCCGTCCGCCGTACACCTTGCTACAGTATACGCGCCAGAACCCTCAAAGGTTCCCGCCCAGGTACAGGCGCTCATCCCCGGTCTTTTCCCGCAGCGCTCCTGTACCCGGCAGATCTTCCCGTCCGCCAAAAATGTCAGTACTCCTTCCTGTTCATGATATGAGTGCTGACCGCCATGGAGAGGCACAACACAACCGCAGTGAATCCCCCTGTCACTGCAAGGTCTCCGACCGCCCCCAGACGCTCCATGCTCCTCGAGAGCTGCCCTTGGATGTTGACGCCTCCATGGAGAGCCAGAGAGCCGATGATCACAACCACAACTACCCAGATCCCAAGCAGAATACTCCGGCTTTTCTCCGTCCCAAATTTCAGGTTAAGAGGGATCATCAGACATGCCACCCACAAAAGCACCATCCAGAGCATTAGACAGACCATCAGATGCTCTCCCGGCATCAGCCCTTCCCTGTCTGTCATAAACGCCGCCATTGTACCGGAAAAAACGCATCCTGCCGCCGAAGTCAGGATGACAAATAAATATTTTTCAGCCACATAGAGTCTGGGCGTCACAGGCAGTGAAAAAAGATAGGCATAGCCGTTGTCAAAGCTGTCATAGCTGATGGTATTGAGCATCATAAGACCGCCGAACATCGTACAGTATGACACAAAAAAGTAAACATATCTGCTCGATGAAGCAAACAAGATCCCCCCCATTCCCACAAGAAACAGCAGTACCATCCAGTTCTTCTTCATAAACTGAAAATCTTTGATCAACAATCCTGTCATATTTTCTCCCCCTTGATCATCATATAGATCAGTTCGTCAATTCCGCTCTTCTCTATCACGATCCCGGGATAATTGTCCCGGTAAAACTGCCGCTGGCTGGTCAGGCAGCGGTATCCGTAGGGCTGTCGCTGTTTCCGCAAAAGATACCTCTGATCCAGTTTTGCATACTGCTCTTCCTCTACTTTCAGAATGGCATACTGCCCCAGGAGCACATCCGTATCCTCATGCAGTATGATCTCTCCCTCATGGATCATATAGATATCGTCACACAGCCCCTCCAGATCCGTGGAGATATGGGAGCTGATAAAGATCGCTCTCCCCTCGGTCTCCATAAAATCACGCAACAGGCTCAAAATCTCGTCCCGCGCCATCACATCCAGCCCTGCCGTGGGCTCATCCAGGACCAGGAACTCTGCCCCGTGGGAAAGCGCCGTAAGCACCTTAAGCTTTGCCTTCATTCCCATGGAAAAATCCTTGATCTTCTTGTTCAGAGGCAATCCGAAACGCCGGCACTGCTCCTCAAAATCCCGCCTGTCAAAGCCCGGATACAGCCCTTTGAGCATCGGGATGATTTCTTTGATGGAAAGCCAACCGGAAAAACCGGAATCCGTCAGCACCGCCCCATAAAGTCTTTTATCCTCCACGGAAAATTCCCTCACATCCCTGCCTGAAAGGCTGACCGAGCCGCCCTCCGGCCGGATCAGCCCCAAAACCGCCTTGAAAACAGTACTTTTCCCGGCGCCGTTGGGTCCCACCAGCCCGGTGATCCGACCGTTCTGCACCTCCATGGTGCAGTTCAGATGAAAATCGCCGTAATGCTTCTGCAAATGATCGATTTTAAGCATAGTCCTCTCTTCCTCCGTCTGCTCCATCATCCATAGCCCTGCATCAGGATCTCAAACAGCTCCCGGATTTCCGAAGCCTCGAGCCCGTAGAATCTTCCCCGCTGCAGGGCATTCTCCAGCATGCCCTCCACTTCTCTTAGCTGCTCCTCCAGCATCAGATTCCGGTTGATTCCCACCACATAGGTTCCCTTGCCGTGTACTGTCTTTACCAGCCCCTCCGCCTCCAGCGCGTCATATGCCTTCTTCACTGTCAGCGCGCTGATCTTGAGCTCGCCGGAAAGCCCCCGCACGGAAGGGAGAGGCGTATCCGCCGCCAGCTCTCCCTGCACAAGCATTCCCTTGATCTGTTCCACAAGCTGTTCATAGATGGGCACCATGGATGAATTGTTGATGATCAGTTTCATGTCCGCGAACTTCTCCTTTATTCACACAATGGAAATGACTACCGCAAATACTCCGGAATCTTTCCATTGTCATAAACAAGACGGATGCGTCGACACATCCGTCTTGCAATAAACAGTATACAACAGAATATAACTGTTGTCAACTGTTATATTCTGTTTATTTTGTTCTGTCTTATCCTGTTGGTCCTCTCTGTTGGTTCTCTCTGCCGGTCCCCTTCTATCCCATCCCGCGATGCCGCGTACCGTCTATATCCTCTTTTTACAGATATCCTGCAGACAGCATTTGTCACAAAACGGTTCGGTTCGCGCCGTGCAGACCGCCCGTCCGTGGTCCACCAGCCTGTGGCAGAACGCGTTCCCCTCCTCGGGCGGGATCAGTTTCCACAGCTCTTTCTCCACCTTCGCAGGCTCTCTGACCCGGTCCACCAGCCCCATGCGGTTCGCCAGCCGGATGCAGTGGGTGTCCGTCACGATGGCCGGCTTTCCAAACACATCCCCCAGGATGAGATTGGCGCTCTTTCTCCCCACGCCGGGCAGCTTTAACAGCTCCTCCATGGTGTCCGGAACCTGTCCGCCATAGACGTCCCGCAGCATCTTCATGCAGGCGCTGATGTCCCTCGCCTTGCTGTTGCCCAGCCCGCAGGGATGCACGATCTTTTCGATCTCCTCCACCGGAGCCTCAGCCAGCGCATTGATGTCGGGATATTTTTCGTAAAGCCCCTCCGTCACTACATTGACGCGGGCGTCCGTACACTGGGCGGCAAGCCTCACGCTGACCAGAAGTTTCCATGCCTGGTCATAGTCCAGCGTACAGTCCGACTGGGGATATTCTTCTTTCAGCCTCTTTATGATCTCAAGCGCAAGCTGTTTTTTCGTCATTGGTAATCCTCTTTTCCCGATATGATCAAAGATAAACCTCAAACCGATCCTCCAGGGCATTCTCAAACACCACGCCGATGATCCCCGGCCCGGTATGGGCTCCAATGGCGCAGCCCACCTGCCCCAGCAGAATCTCTTTTACGCCGATCTCTTCCTTCAGTGCAGTAAGAAAAGGCTCTGCATCCGCAGGATCCGCGCCGTACACTACCCCCACGATCTGTTTCTCAAGACAGACGCCCTTTTCTCTCACCATCTCAATGCAGCGCCTGATAGTTTTTTTCATGCCGCGCACCTTCTCCACGGACTCGAGCGCTCCCTGTTCATTCACGATAATGATGGGCTTGATATCCAGCACGCCGCCCACCGCAGCGGAAGTTCTGCTCAGCCTTCCGCCTCTCACCAGATATTCCAGGGTATTGACGGTCACCACATGCTCCATGTGTGCGCAAAAATGCTCTGCCGCCTCCAGGAGAAGTTCCCTGGGCGCCCCGTTCTGCTGCATCCGCAGCAGCTTATATACGACCAGCCCAAAACCCAGAGAGGCGCATTTGGAGTCCACGATGGTGATCTGAAAATCCGGATACTCCCCCAGCAGATCTTCCTTTGCCAGATTCGCCGCCTGGAAAGTTCCCGCGATACCGGTGGAAAAACAAATGTAAAGCACTTCGTCTCCGCGCTCCGCATAGGGTCTGAAATGTTCGTAAAACATATACTGGCTGATATGGTATGTCTTGATATCCACCTTGTTTTCCCTCTGAATCCGGTAAAATTCATCGGGCTGTAAGGTAGCGCCGTCAAAATAATCCTCACCGTCAAGCGTCACCGGTGTGGGGATCACATGAAGTCCGTATTCTTCTATCACACTCTTTGGTATGTCTGACGCCGAATCCGTTATGATACAAAATGCCATCTTGTCCTCCCTTTTACAGTCAATGATACTCTCTGAGGCTTTCTATGGGATACTGCCGGTCATTGTGGGCATCCGCCTCCTCTGTTTAATATTTCGATCAGAGGATGGTACTGTGATCGTATTTTGAACATTTGTGATCATTTGTGGTACGGCTCTTTGCTGTTGATGCGGAATGCCCTGTAGATCTGTTCGCTTAAGATCACCCTCATCAGCTGATGAGGGAACGTCATGTCCGAAAAACTCAGGTGAAAATCTGCCCGCTCCGTCACAGAAACGTGCAGCCCGAGGGATCCGCCGATCACGAAACAGATCTGACTCTTTCCTGAGACTGCCGCCTGCTCCATCCACGCGGCAAACTGTTCGGAAGAGAGACGTCTGCCCGCGATCTCCAGCGTGCATACCAGCATATTGTCCCGGATTTTAGCCAGCAGCCGCCGGGCTTCCCTCGCCTTGATCTGCTCCTCCAGGGCAGCGCCCGCCCCCTCCGGTGTCTGTTCGTCCGCCACCTCAATGATCTCAAACGTACAGTATCTTCCCAGCCGCTTCGCGTATTCGGCGACAGCGTCCCGATAAAAGCTCTCCTTGATCTTTCCCACGCAGAGCAGGATAATCCTCATGTAAGCCCCCTCTCCATCAGCTTCAGGATATTGTGGTCGAGCATCCCCAGCTCATTGTTATGCAGCACATTCAGGGAATGCACATAAGCCGCATTGGTCAAAAGCTGTTCTCTGGCAAAGCAGACACTTCCCGATGGCGTCCGCGCCGTTTTGCAAAAGCTCCCGGATCAGAATGACCGTAAAAACATTACATAAAATCTTATTTTCCGCTGAGATATTCGTCGATTCCCTTTGCTGCCGCCTTTCCCGCACCCATGGCAAGAATAACGGTGGCTGCGCCTGTCACGGCGTCCCCGCCGGCATATACGCCTTCCTTGGTCGTTTTGCCGTCCGCCTCGTCGGCAATGATACATTTCCACTTATTGGTCTCTAACCCCTCCGTGGTGGAAGAGATCAGCGGATTGGGGGATGTCCCCAGGGACATGATCACCGTATCCACCTCCATGGTATATTCGGAACCGGGAATCTCCACAGGTCTTCTTCTGCCGGATTCGTCGGGCTCGCCCAATTCCATTTTGATACATTTCATACCGGTCACCCATCCCTTGTCATCGGAGAGGATCTCCGTAGGATTGGTGAGCAGGTCGAATATGATTCCCTCCTCTTTCGCGTGATGAACCTCCTCCACTCTGGCAGGAAGCTCCTCCTCGCTTCTGCGGTACACGATATGCACTTCCGCGCCCAGCCGCAGAGCAGTTCTCGCGGCATCCATCGCCACGTTTCCGCCGCCCACCACGGCGACTTTTCTGCCGCGCATGATAGGGGTATTGGAGGTCTCGTCGAAGGCCTTCATCAGATTGCTCCTGGTCAGATACTCGTTGGCGGAGAACACGCCGTTGGCATTCTCCCCGGGGATTCCCATGAACTTGGGAAGACCCGCGCCGGAACCGATGAAGACCGCTGCGAAGCCTTCCTCCTCCATCAGCTCATCGATGGTGATGGATTTGCCGATGACCACATTGGTCTCAATCTTTACGCCCAGCGACTTTACATTTTCGATCTCTTTTGCCACCACATCCTGTTTGGGGAGACGGAACTCCGGAATGCCATACACCAGCACGCCGCCTGCCTCGTGGAGCGCCTCAAAGATGGTCACATCGTACCCCATCTTCGCCAGATCTCCCGCACAGGTAAGCCCTGCGGGACCGGAACCGATCACTGCCACTTTTTTACCTTTTTTCTCTTTGGCGCCCTCGGGGCGGATGCCCCTTTCCCTGGCCCAGTCCGCCACGAATCTCTCCAGTTTGCCGATGGAGATGGGTTCTCCCTTGATGCCCCGGATACATCTGCCCTCACACTGGCTCTCCTGGGGGCACACACGCCCGCAGACTGCCGGCAGCGCGCTGGATTCGCTGATCACCTGATACGCGGCCTTTACATCGCCGTTTTTGACCTGCTCGATAAAGCCCGGGATATTGATCGCCACGGGGCACCCCTTGATACACTGCGCGTTTTTACAGTTGATACAGCGGGCAGCCTCCTCCACGGCTTCCTCCATGTTATATCCGAGACAAACCTCCGCAAAGTTTGTCGCACGCTCTTTTGCATCCTGCTCTCTCACAGGAACCTTTTTCAAAACGTCCATCCTTTTTCTCCTTTCCTACCGGCAGTTTCCGCAGCCGCCGTGATGAGTGTCGCCTTCCTCTAACGCAAGCATTGCCCTGCCCTCCTGGGTCTTATATATCTGCTGTCTTCTCATCGCCTCGTCAAAATTCACCGCATGCCCGTCAAACTCGGGACCGTCCACACAGGCAAATCTCACCTTGCCGTCCACCGTCACGCGGCAGGCGCCGCACATACCGGTTCCGTCCACCATGATGGGATTGAGGCTGACCACGGTGGGAATCCCCAGCTCCTTCGTCAGAAGGCAGACGAATTTCATCATGATCATGGGGCCGATGGCGATGCAGACATCGTACTGTTTCCCCTCCTCCACCAGATCCTTGATGGTCTGGGTCACCATACCGCTTCTGCCGTAAGAGCCGTCGTCCGTGGTCACATAGAGATTACCGGCAACCGCCTCCATCTCTTTTTCAAGGATCAAAAGGGCTTTGGTCTTGCTTCCCACGATGACATCCGCATCCACACCGTTTTCATGGAGCCATTTCACCTGGGGATACACAGGGGCGGCTCCCACACCTCCTGCCACAAAAAGAATCCTTTTCTTTTTCAGACTCTCCTTATCTTCCTTTACCAGTTCGGAGGCACAGCCCAAAGGACCCACAAAATCGTGGAACGAATCTCCCTCGTTCAACTCAGCCATCATCTTCGTGCCGGCGCCCACCGTCTGGAACACGATGGTAACCGTCCCCGCCGCCCTGTCATAATCGCAGATGGTCAGAGGGATCCTCTCTCCCTCCTCGTCCATCCTCACGATGACAAACTGCCCCGGCATACAGGATTTTGCCACACGTTTTGCCTCCACATCCATCAGATAGATGTTGGCGGCAAGGGTTTGTTTTTTCAAAATTTTGTACATAAGCTCACCTCTCCATTGATAATTTGTATTATATTATTTACAGCCTATATTCCAACCAGCGTATAAATCCCGTCCTGAGTCTGAAGTTTAAAACAGGAACCCTGATACGCATTGATGGCATAATAATTTCCCGTTCGTCCGGCAAATCCCTGCGCGTCCACAAGCACCTCCGCCACCAGATAATAAATCCCGGACCGGTCTGTGCTGTCAATACTACTATCGCCTATTTCACTGAAATTGACAACACACAGATATTGGTATTGATAGTGCGCTTCCGTGTCATCGAAATGCCCCGAGGAGTCGGTGATCTTGCCTGTGTCCAGAGCATTGTTCCTCACCGTGTCCACCGCCGTCTCCGGCGTCACATCCGTGTCCAGTTCCAGGACAAACCGCCTCTCCACGATCTCGCTGCTGCGCCCGATCTCCAGTCTGGCAAATTTAAAATGGCTCACGCCCAAAGGCATGGGTACAGGCTCGGTATAGTGCGCGGAGTCCATGGTAGGCGTGGTCCCGTCCGTCGTATAATAGACTCCCTCGATATCATTGGTCACCGTGATATATACGGGAGTGTCATAATCACCGTCGTCCACATTGATCTCCGGCGCCTCCAGCTCCTCTACCGTAATTTGGTAATCCGCCTCCGCGATCTTGCTCACAACACCGTTTTCGTTGACATAGACTGCCCTGACCAGGTAGTTTCCGTCTTCCAAAAGGATCGGTGCCGTATATTTCGACGATCTTTCGTCCGGGCGGGTACCATCCAGCGTGTAATAGATCGTACCTTTCCCGGTAACGGTGAGTTTCAGAGCCTGCACCTCGTCATATTCTCCCCCCGCAACACTAAACTGCGGCGGTTCCGCCAGGTAATTCCGATAGGCGGTACGGATGGACTCATTCTGACAGGTTAACAGCATATCACTGATCGCCTGATATTCCTCTCTGGCGCGGTAGATCGCAATCAGCTTTCCGTATGCACTCTCCAGCTGTTCCCCATTGGTATTGGGGTCTGCCACGATCTCCCGCAGCCAGTATTCGTAATTAACTTTGTCATTTTTCAAAAAATAAACCTCGGCGAGCTCCAGTTTCAGATCTATGTTAAAACTGTCCAGCTCCATCGCCCGGGTATAATAGCGCACCGCCCTGTCATACTTTCCCTGTTCCGCCGTCTGTCTTGCCCGTCTGGTCTGATAATCCGGGGAAAAATATCGGAAGATCCCTACACCCGTGACGGTCAGTATGACGACCAGCACTGCGATGCCGATCCATCCCGCCATGGCTTTCCGACGGCTGCGTTTCTCCCCGTCCGGCGGTGCGGGAGTCTTCTTCTCTCCGCCGGCACTGTTTCCTTTGCCGTCCTGGGCTACCTCCTCCGAAATGCGTTCCAGACTCTGTTCCATGTTACGCTCAAGCTCCGGTTCAAAGTCCGGAACAATATGTATGTCCTCTCCGCATTTCTCACAATAAAGGCGGTTATCCTGCATCTCTGCCCCACAATTCGGACATTTCATAGAACGCATCCTCTCTTATTGCTGCAGCGATACTGACTCCACACAGTTATTCATCAGCATCGCGATGGTCATGGGTCCCACACCTCCGGGAACCGGAGTGATGGCGCTGCAGATCGGCTCGACACTCTCAAAATCCACATCACCGCACAGCTTATTGTTCTCATTGCGGTGTATACCCACATCGATCACCACCGCACCCTCTTTCACATAATCCGCCGTGATCATCCTGGGTTTGCCCACGGCAGCCACAAGGATATCCGCGCGCTTTGTCACTTCCTTCAGATCTTTGGTGCGGCTGTGGGTAACGGTTACCGTTCCGTTCTCCCGAAGCAGAAGAATCGCCATGGGTTTGCCCACAATGTTGCTGCGTCCGATCACCACACACTCCTTCCCTGCGATTTCAATGCCGGAGCGCTTTAAAAGCTGAATGATGCCCGCAGGGGTACAGGGCACAAATCCCGGCTTGCCGATACACAGCGCACCCACATTCTGCGGATGGAATCCGTCCACATCCTTCAGAGGATCAATGGCGTCCAGCACCTTGTCCTCATTGATATGCCCCGGCAGGGGAAGCTGAACCAAAATGCCGTTCACATCTTTCCTGGCATTGAGCTCACGGATCAGCCCGAGAAGTTTCTCCTCCGTGGTCTCCTCCGGAAGTTCATACGCCAGAGAACGGATGCCGGTATACTCACATGCCTTTTTCTTGTTGCCCACATATACCGTGGAGGCAGGATCGTTTCCCACCTGGATCACTGCCAGGGTCACTTCCGTTCCCTCCGCCTTCAGTTTTGCCACCTTTTCCCTGCACTCGTCTTTGATCTGTGCCGAAATTGCCTTGCCGTCAATCCGTTTTGCCATCGTTTTCTCTCCCATCTATGTATTATGATCTAAAACAGCCCGGTAATCCTGCCGCTCTCGTCCACATCTATGCGATACGCCGCAGGCTCCCTGGGCAGCCCCGGCATGGTCATCACCGCCCCGGTCAGCACCACCACAAATCCCGCTCCCGCGGATACATACATCTCCCGGATCCGGAACTCAAACCCCTCCGGTCTCCCCAGAAGTTCAGGATCGTCCGACAGGGAATACTGGTTTTTTGCCATACAGACAGGGAGACTGCCATAGCCAAGCATCTCGAGCCTCTGCATCTGTTTGACCGCCTCGGGGGCAAAGGTCACATTTCCCGCGCCATAGATTTCCTTTGCCACGGTCTCTATCTTCTCTTTAAGGCTTACATTATCCCCGTAGAGCAACTTAAAATCACTCTTTTTGTTCTCCAGCGTCTCAAGCACTTTCTCTGCCAGGGCGATTCCGCCCTCCCCGCCCTTTGCCCAAACCTCGGACAGGGCAAACTCGCATCCCTTCTTTTCGCAGAATTCCCTGACAAAATCAAGTTCCGCCTCCGTGTCGGACACGAACGCATTCAGCGTCACCACCACAGGGACACCGTATTTGTGCAGATTTTCAATGTGCTTTTCCAAATTGACAATTCCCCTGCGCAGCGCTTCCAGATTTTCCGTATTCAAATCTGCCTTCGCCACGCCTCCGTTGTATTTAAGTGCGCGCACCGTTGCCACCAATACCACCGCGTCAGGGTGCAGCCCCGCCATGCGGCACTTGATGTCCAAAAACTTCTCCGCGCCTAAGTCCGCGCCGAATCCCGCCTCCGTAATACAATAATCTGCCATCTTCAACGCGGCTTTTGTGGCGCGCACGGAATTGCATCCGTGGGCGATATTGGCAAAGGGTCCCCCGTGTACCAGCGCAGGGGTATGCTCCAGAGTCTGGATCAGATTGGGCTTCATGGCATCTTTCAAAAGAGCCGCCATAGCGCCCACCGCCTTGAGTTCCCCTGCAGTGACAGGTTCCCCTTTATGATTATAGGCCACGACCATTCTGGCAAGACGCTGTTTTAAGTCCTGCATATCATCTGCCAGGCAGAGGATTGCCATGATCTCGCTCGCCACGGTGATGACAAAGTGGTCCTCACGCACAAAACCGTCCGCCTTGCTGCCAAGCCCCACCACGACATTGCGCAGGGCTCTGTCATTCATATCCTCACAGCGTTTCCAGACAATCTGTCTGGTGTCGATCCCCAGCTCGTTTCCCTGCTGAATATGATTGTCCAGCATCGCCGCCAACAGATTGTTGGCAGAGGTTATGGCATGAAAATCCCCGGTAAAGTGAAGATTCAGATCCTCCATGGGAACCACCTGGGCATACCCGCCGCCGGCGGCTCCCCCCTTGATGCCAAAACACGGTCCTAGGGAGGGTTCGCGAAGGGCGATCACCGCTTTCTTTCCCAGTTTTCCAAAAGCCTGTCCCAGCCCTACCGTGGTGGTAGTCTTTCCCTCTCCCGCGGGAGTGGGATTGATCGCCGTCACCAGGATCAGTTTTCCGTCCGGTCTGCTGCCGAGCCGCTTCAGATAAGCGTCGGAAAGCTTCGCCTTATATTTTCCATAGAGTTCCAGCTCATCCTCAGGGATCCCCAGCCCGGCTGCGATCTTAACGATCGGCTCGAGCACTGCCTCCTGGGCAATTTCAATATCTGTCTTCATCATATCTCCTCCAGCAGCTGTTCAAACTGCTCCATACTCATCAGGACCTTGCGGGGTTTCGTTCCCTCCTCCTCCCCCACAACGCCATATTCGCACAACTGGTCCATGATGCGCGCCGCCCGGTTAAAGCCGATTTTGAGCACACGCTGCAGCATACCGATGGATGCCTTGTCCTTGTCGATGATAAACCGTCCCGCCTCCGCAAAGTATTCATCCCTGCCGCTGTCCGTTCCCTGACCTCCCGCAGCGTTTCCGCCGTTTCCACCGGACGTCCCCAGACTGGCGATCTTCTCTTCAATGTCCTCGGCATAGGTGTTCCCGATCATCTGATTCTTCAAAAAGTCCACCACGTCCGAAACTTCCTTGTCCGACACAAAAGCGCCCTGTATACGGGCAGGCTTGGAATACCCCTGGGGATAAAAGAGCATGTCTCCCTTGCCGAGAAGCTTCTCCGCCCCCACCATATCCAGAATGGTACGGGAGTCCACGCCGCTGGACACCGCAAAGGCAACCCTGCTGGGCATATTTGCCTTGATCAGCCCGGTGATGACATCCACACTGGGTCTTTGAGTGGCAATGATCAGATGAATGCCGCAGGCTCTCGCCAGCTGTGCCAGACGGCAGATGGATTCTTCCACCTCCCCCGGGCTCACCATCATCAGATCCGCCAGCTCGTCCACAATGATGACGATCTGAGGAAGTTTTTCCGGCGCCTCTGCATCACCGTTCTCCCTCATATTCTCTATTTTCTGATTATAGCCTTTCAGGTCGCGGACATTGTAATCCGCAAATTTACGATACCGGTCCTCCATTTCAGAGACGGCCCAGTGCAGCGCCGCCGACGCCTTCTTCGGATCCGTCACCACGGGAATCAGAAGATGGGGGATCCCGTTGTAGACGGAAAGCTCCACCACTTTAGGATCCACCATGATCAGCTTCACATCATCGGGATGCGCCTTGTACAAGATACTCATGATGAGGGTGTTGATACAGACGGATTTCCCCGAGCCCGTGGATCCGGCGATCAGCATATGAGGCATCTTGGCGATATCGGCAACCACGGTCTTGCCCGCAATGTCCTTCCCTACCGCAAAGGCGATATTGGAATTAAATTCCCGGAATTCTCTGCTCTCCAAAAGATCCCTGAGGGCGACCGTCATATTTTCCTTGTTGGGAACCTCAATGCCAATGGCGGCTTTCCCGGGGATCGGAGCCTCGATGCGGATGTCCGTCGCCGCAAGATTAAGTTTGATATCGTCTGTCAGCCCCACGATCTTAGACACCTTCACCCCCTGCTCCGGCTGGAGCTCATAGCGGGTCACACTGGGTCCCTGACTGATGTCCGTAATGGTAACCTTGACGCCAAAAGTATTTAAGGTCTGCTGCAGCCGCATGGCAGTTTCCTTCAGTTCCTTCGTGGAATCCCCGGAAGAAGCCACGCCTTTCTGTAGTCTGGAAAGCGGCGGGAACATATACTTTTTGGGTGTTTTCTTCTCCGCATTGCGGATGTCTTTATGTATCTGGCTCTCCGCCGCAGACACCCCGTCCTCCTGGGGCGCCGCTGCCGCGGGTCTGATCCGTCCAAAGTCCGCCGCACTCTCTGAAATTCCCTCCGTAACGCCGTCCTTGTGTACCCGGATCGCCTCCGCCTCGTGGGTAAGCAGGGAGCCCTGCCGCCCGGGTTCCTGCGCTGTATCTTTGGGGATAACAGGGGCAGCCTTGTTCACGGCGAGCTCTTCATAAGCGGGTTTTTCTTCCTCCGTCAGATTGACCTGATGCGCCGTGCGGACACGGATCTTATCAAAATCAAACGTCTGCCCGGTCTGGGGCGTGCCCTCCGGGCGGTCCGCCTCCTGATAAGTAATCTCATGGATATCTCCGGTATGTCTGATCTCACTCTCTTTTTTCAGGGCTGTGTCAGCCGTCACACCGGAGACTTTTTTCTCCATGCGGAGAATTTTTTCATTTTCTTTTTCCTCGGCTCTCAGACGCCGTTCTTCCTCCCGCTCGGCACGGATCCTCTCCTGTTCCTCCCTGCGCAGCCGGGAAGCTTCCCTCCTGCGCTCTGCATCCTCCAGCCGCCTCTCGGGATCCACCGCCGAGAGTTCTTTAAACCGCTCCGATCCCTGGCGCATACTGTCCAGCAAAGAACGCTCTGTCAAAAGGATAAAACTGATGACAGAGAACAGAATGACCACCAGCACGGTGCCCACCGTCTCCAGATTATGGTGCAGAAGATAGGCCAGGCTGCCGCAGAGCACACCTCCTCCACCCTTTTTCTGGCTGCTGTGGGCATAGATCTCTCTGATGTCATAACTCTCCAGCCCCGTGACGCATCCCGCGATCAGCTCACAGACCACTCCCGCCATCAGGAACAGGACGAAACCTGCAATTAACTTCCGGAGCGCCGTCGGGCTGCCCTCATTGGCAAACCAAAACGACACAGCCACAAACAAAAGCGCGGGGGTGATATATGCCAGAAATCCGAAAATCCCAAATAAAACACTGCTGATACTGTTTCCCACGGGACCGATCAAACCAAAATTACAGCAGAATAACAGCAGCATTACCAGAAACAGTACGATCAGCCCGATCTCCCTGAAAAGCGCCCTGTCCTGCTCCAATTGTCTCTCATCCGTCTTTTTTGCGGAAGGGCTTCGCCTGGAACCTGTTTTGGCAGACCGTGTTTGCCCCTGTCGGGTCTTATTTGATGAAGAAGCCATGTTCTTCCTACCTCTCTGTTTTCGTTTTCTCTCTTACTTCTTTTATCTTAAAGTACAAGTATACCATTTTTCTCTTCTTTTGTCACCATATAAACATGGATTATTCCGAAATTTTGTTCCTTTCCGTGATCAGTTCGTGCAGTTTACTGATCGCCTTGTCAATGCCTCCCACTTCGTCTATGATCCCGTATTTGACCGCTTCCTCGCCCACAAGAATCGTCCCCACATCCTTTGTCAGCACCCCCGTCTCCATCATCAGCTCCTCAAAACGGTTCCGGTCTATGCTGCAGTGCCGGCACACAAACCCCGTGATCCTGTCCTGAATGGACTTAAAATAATCAAATGTCTGCGGCACCCCGATCACAGTCCCGTTCATGCGCACCGGATGGATGACCATGGTACCGGTGGGCACAATATAGGAATAATCCGTGCTGACCGCGATGGGCACACCGATGGAATGGCTTCCCCCCAGCACCAGAGACACCGTCGGCTTGCTCAAAGAGGCAAGCATCTCCGCCATGGCAAGCCCTGCCTCCACATCGCCGCCCATCGTGTTTAAGATGACCAGTACCCCCTGAATATCCCTGCTGTCCTCGATGGCGGCAAGCTGGGGAAGCACATGTTCATACTTGGTGGTCTTAGAGTTGCCCGAAAGATTGTCATGCCCTTCGATCTCTCCGATGATGGATAACAGATGAATGTCCTGCTGTTCCTCGTTCCTGTCAAGGGTCACCTGTCCCAGTTTCTCAATGCGCTCGTCCCGGTGCTCCTCCTGATCGATCTTGTCATTCTTTCCGTCCAGTTCTTCCCCGCTCTGGTTTCTTTGTTGTCCCTTCGATTTGGAATTCTCCGGCATATCATGTCCTCCTTATCATCACAAAGAGACTATGCCGTTTCACCGGCACAGTCTCTTTTCTCACTGTTCAGTATTTCATTTTTACGGGATATTATGCCCAAAACCTATCTAGGGAATATCAAAATCATCGTCGTCTGCGACTTCATAGTCATAGTCGAGCACCTTGTGTTCTCTTTTTTTAGGAAGCGGAAGCGGATTTTCTATGTAATGGATGGGGATGGCAGGCGCAGCCCCGGACTGCAGATCCAGCATTTCCAGCGACGTACCGTCCTTTGTTTCATCCTCATCCACAGGCATGCCGTCCTTTGCAGCCTCCGGATCATTCATCACAAAAGCCTGCGATGCGCCCTCGGTTTCTTCTGCCCCCCGATCCGCCGCAAACAAATCCGCGACGCTGCAGCCTGCCATGATCGCACACATCAGATACAACAGCGCCCAGGCATTGAAATTCTCCGGGCTGTTCATACCCAGACACTGCATGAGCAGCAAAAGCGCCGCCGCAAACAGCCATATCCCCCTGTCCCGGATTCTGCGGCTGTACCAGAAACCAAACACCCCTGCCGCCATCAGTACCACCAGAAGCGGTATATCCCAGGAGGCAGCCTCCATCTCCACCGTCACGGGAAGCGTGAACCTTCCCGGCAGATACAGATCCATCTGACCGTTGACGGACTGACTCAGCGAAATGCCGCCCGCTTTGAAAGCGACGTGGCTGACCACATAGGCGGCAGCCGCCGTCAAAAGACAACAGACAAAGGCTGTCACACCATTGCCCCAGACTTTCACCTGTTCTTCCGGCGCATCATTATTTGCGCCAAAACAGACCACGCCTGTCAGCGGGATCAAAAGGGTCAGCCCGGAGGCATCCAGATAACAGCAGATTCCGATGAAAATCCCCGTCAGAAAATATTGCAGCAAAAGGGCGGTGAGACCGCCGGAGCCCTCCGCCGCACCGCTCATACGATCCGGGAGAGCCGCGATGCAGCCCACGCCAAGCCCATAGAAAATCAGAAACACCAGAAACGGGGTAAACCTTTCCGTCTGTGCTATCATAAAGGGGGCAAAACCGATAAAGGCAATCGTCACAAATGCCGCCACGGCACCCGATAATTTCTTCACGCCATAGTAAACGGCCGCCACGGCGCCAAAAAGCAGCAATAACTGCAGCACTATGGCTGCAAACGTCCTATTGCCCAAAAGCACCATTGCGCCGTGCAGAAGCCAGAGATAAACCTTTGCACCGCCGTGATACGTCTGCGGGAAAAATGTTTCTCCCGTCACCACCGCCGACTCAAAAAAGGTGTCATCCGAAATCTGCCAGGGCATCCAGAGCCTGTACGCAGTCATTCCCACCAGACAGAGAAGAAAAAGAATGCTCTCCACGATCACCGGGATAAGCCGGTGGTTTCCGACTCTGACCGTGAATCTCTGCACCGGGCGGGAAAGCCCTCTCATCAATAACCCTAAAGCAAACATCACCGCCAGCCCTGCCGCCAGCCCCGCTGCTGCGCCCAGCCCCAGCCCGGCGCTCACGGACATCGACAGCAGAAACAGACAGATTCCCGAGACCAGCCCGTAGAGAACCCATATCAAAATTGTCGGTATACTACTTTTCTTCATCCGTCAAAACCTTTTCAATATTGTAACGAGGTCTCTGTTTTACCTCGATGTATATCTTGCCGATATACTGTCCCACCAGCCCCACGGACAGAAGCTGTACGCCGCCCAGAAACCAGATGGATAAGATCAGGGAAGTCCAGCCCGGCTCCACATGCCCGGTAAAATAAGAAATCAGAGCATAAATTGCCGCCAGCACACAAAAAATGACGATGACAAGCCCCAGCCCCAGGATCATGCTGATGGGTTTTACGCTGAAAGAGGAAATCCCGTTAAACGCCAGCGCGAGCATCTTCTTGAGCGGGTACTTTGACTCCCCTGCCACGCGCTCCTTGCGGTCATAGTAGACACAGTCTGTCTGATACCCGATGAGGGGCATCATGCCGCGCAGGAAGAGATTGGTTTCCTTATACAGGGAAAACTGCTCCACCGCCCGCCTGCTCATCAGGCGGAAATCCGCATGATTGTAAACGGTCTTAACGCCCATCATCTCCATCACCTTATAAAACCCCTGGGCTGTGGTGCGTTTGAAAAAGGTATCCGTCCTGCGCTCCCTGCGCACGCCGTACACGATGTCATTTCCGGCGTGGAACTTGTCTATCATCTCCTCAATAACGGTCACATCATCCTGCAGATCCGCATCGATGGACACCGTCACATCACTCATGTCCTTGGCGGTGATCAAGCCTGCCGTGAGGGCAAACTGATGCCCTACATTGCCTGCCAGCTTCACGCCGAAAACCTGTTTCGGATGCGCACCGTGCTCCTCTTCGATCAGCTCCCAGGTCCTGTCCTTACTTCCGTCATTGACAAACAAAATAAAACTGTCCGCTCCAATTTTTCCCTTGCCCACAAGGTCATTCAGCACTTCCCTGAGCGCCGCGGAAGCGATCTTTAACACTTCCTCCTCATTGTAGCAGGGTACCACTATCGCCAGTCTGTCCATGGATACCTCCCGCATTTTATCATTCTGCACTGTAGGGATGCTCATCCCTCGATCGCCTGTTTTAAATCCGCAATAATATCATCCACATGTTCAATGCCCACGGAAAGCCGGATCAGATCGGGCGCAACTCCCGCTTCCTTAAGCTGTTCGTCATTCATCTGTCTGTGGGTATGGCTCGCGGGATGCAGCACGCAGGTCCTCGCATCTGCCACATGGGTCACGATCGCCGCCAGCTTCAGCCTGTCCATCATCTTTTCCGCCGCAGCCCTGCCGCCCTTTAAGCCGAAAGAAATCACGCCGCAGCTTCCCTTGGGCATGTATTTTTGCGCCAGCGCATAATATTTGCTGCTCTTAAGCCCGGGATAATTCACCCAGGCTACCTCCGGATGCCCCTCCAGGAACTCCGCAGCCGCCAGGGCGTTACAGCAGTGTCTCTCCATGCGCAGAGCCAGCGTCTCCAGCCCCACATTCAGAAGAAACGCGTTCTGGGGCGCCTGGATGGAGCCTAAATCCCGCATGAGCTGCGCGGTCGCCTTGGTGATGTAGGCCGCCCTGCCGAATTTCTTTGTGTAAGTCACCCCGTGATAGGACTCATCGGGGGTAGTTAACCCCGGGAATCTGTCCGCATATTTCTCCCAGTCAAAATTGCCGGAATCCACAATGGCTCCGCCCACGCACATGGCATGTCCGTCCATATATTTTGTGGTGGAATGGGTGATAATATCCGCTCCCCATTTAAAGGGATTGCAGTTGATGGGTGTGGCGAAGGTATTATCCACGATCAGGGGCACGCCGTGGGAATGCGCCAGGCGGGCAAATTTTTCGATATCCAGCACCACCAGCGCGGGATTCGCAATGGTCTCCGCCATGACACATTTGGTATTGGAACGGAATGCCTTTGCCAGCTCCTCCTCGGGGGCATCCGGATCCACCACCGTGGTCTCGATCCCCATCTTTTTCATGGTCACGGTGAGCAGGTTGAAGGTTCCGCCATAGACCGTGGAGGACATCACCACATGGTCTCCCGCCTCACAGATATTGAACACCGCGTAGTAGTTGGCCGCCTGCCCGGAGCTGGTGAGCATGGCCGCAGCGCCGCCCTCAAGCTCGCAGATCTTCTGCGCCACATAATCGTTGGTGGGATTCTGCAGTCTGGTGTAGAAATAACCGCTCTCCTCCAGATCGAACAAGCGTCCCATCTGCTCCGAGGTGTCATATTTGTAGGTCGTGCTCTGCACGATGGGAAGCACCCTGGGCTGCCCGTTCACCGGCTGCCAGCCCGACTGCACACATATGGTCTCTTTTTTGAAATCCGGGTTTGTTGCCATTTTTCGTTCCTCCTGTATCTGTCTTATAAGTACAGCAAACACCACCCTGTCAGGTGGTGCCGGATATTCTTATTCCGCTTTTGCCTGTCACGGCGTCCGCCGCGGGGATCACGCCTCATTCATCCCAGTTGTGATAGACAGCCTGCACATCGTCGCTGGCATCCAAAAGATCCAGTATCTTCTGCAGATTTCTGACCGCGTTCTCGTCGGTGAGCTCCACATAGTTCTGGGGGATCATGGTCACCTCCGCGCTGAGCATGGGGATCTTCGCGTCCTCCAGCGCTTTTCTCACTTCCTCGAGCCCATCCGGATCTGTGAGGATCTCAAAGCTGTCCTCCTCCTCGGCAAAGTCCTCCGCGCCCGCATCCAGAGCCGTCATCATCAGATCGTCCGCCTCCAGACCGCACTCCTCTTTGTCAATGATGATCTGTCCCCTCCTGTCAAACATAAAGGACACACATCCGGGAGTTCCGATATTGCCCTGCCCCTTGGTAAAAGCGCTCCGCACATCCGCGGCGGTACGGTTCTTATTGTCCGTGAGGGCATCCACGATGATGGCAATGCCGTTGGGTCCATAGCCCTCATACGTCACATACTCATAGTTGACATTTCCCACATCCCCGGCCGCCTTCTTGATCCCGCGCTCGATGGTGTCGTTGGGCATATTGTTCGCCTTTGCCTTGGCAATGACGCCTGCCAGCTTAAAATTGTTGTTGGGATCGGGTCCTCCCTCTTTTACCGCAACCGCGATCTCACGTCCGATGATGGTAAAGATCTTTCCCTTTGCGGCATCGTTCTTCTCTTTTTTATGCTTTATATTTGCAAATTTGGAATGTCCTGACATGTTTCTTCTCCTTTATCCGTCTGATCTGTAAGCACACTTCCCATATCATACCATTATTTTATCTTTTCTTCAAGGATTATTCTGTTTCGGGGGAGAAGATTCTTCCAAAGGAACCTCCCGGGCGGCAGCTCCCCCTTCTTCCCCCCTGGTGTCTTCAGGGGTCTGCCTTCCGTCCGCTCCGCCTGCATCCCTGCTATCCTCCGCCGGTTCCGGAAGTTTGGTCACCAGAACGCTCTGCACCATCTTGTTCTCCACAGAGAGGATTTTGAAATTGTAACCCTGATAGTCTACGTCAAACTCCTCTCCCGGCTCGGGGATATGATCCAGCCGGTAAATCATAAAACCGTTGAGCGTCTCAAACTCCTCTCCGTCAAAGCTGATGCCGAAGCGCTCTGCAAGATCCTCCAGAGGGGTCTTGCCCTCCATGATATACTCGTCGTTTCCCTTATCTTCGATATATTCCGTGTCCTCGTCGTACTCATCGAGAATATTACCCACGATCTCCTCGAGGATATCCTCCATGGCAACCAGCCCGTCCATCTGCCCGTACTCATCCACCACAATGACCATCTGAAGCTTCTGGGACTGCATCTCCTCAAAGAGTTCATCCAGATTCTTTGTCTTGGGTACAAAATGCGCCTCCCGCAAAAGCCCCTCCAGATCCTTGATACAGCCATCCACGGACGCATCGTGTCTGTGGTAGCGCATGGCGTCTTTCAAATGCAGCACGCCGATGATATGGTCGATATTCTCCTCATAGACCGGATAGCGGCTGTTGGTGCCCGCGAGCATGAAATCAATGGCTTCCTTTAAATGCATACTGCCGTCGATGGCAACCACATTGCTGCGGTTGGTCATGATATCCTTTGCCTGCTTGTCCCCATAGGCAAAAATATTGGAGATCATCTCCGCCTCGCTGTCCTCGATGACTCCCTGCTCGAAGCCCTCCTGCACCATGTTGATGATCTCTTCTTCTGTGACATCGTTTTCGTTTTCATCTCCGCGCAGCCCGAACAAATACAACAGCCCGCGCACGGTGAGATTCTCCAGCGCGATGAATCCCGCCAGCAGCTTCATCAGCACAGCCACGGGACCGATACAGGCGTACGCCCATTTCTCCGGCATTCTCGATGCAATCCTTCTGGGAAGCATCACACCGAAAGTCAGGAATATGTAGAGCAGCACCCCCGCAGCCAGAACCGCAGCCAGAACATTGAATCCCACCGTGAGTGCCCCCTCCGGGACACTCATGGACAAAAGCTTCGCCTCCGTAAGACGCCGCAGAGTCCCCGCCGCGATCCTCGTCCAGATGTTCAGATAAACCGCCCCGGCAATCATATTCACGAGCGCCGCTGTAAGCTGCACGGTACTCACAAACCGATCCGGGTGTTCCATGATCTTTAACAGGCGCAGGCTCTTAACGTGTTTCTCTTCCCGGGCACGTCTCTCCACCTCTTTTTCATTGAGGTTGGAAACGGCAGCGCCAAACCCGTATAAAAAAATATCCAATAGCAGTATGATCAAAAAACCGAACGTCGGTCCGGGGTCTTCCATGGGTAAAAAATCTCCTTTTTTGTCTTAATACAATCATAATATACCATTTGTATGTTTCTCGTCAAGAAGGGGCTTTTTTGTCTGCGTCCCTCCTTTCTTCCGGGGTCAATCCTGGGTGCGCGTCCTCGCCCAATCGCTTATGTATCAAGCTCCAGACTGATCATCAGCGCCCGGTTGACCCTGCGCATAATTTCTCCATCCAAGTGACAGACCTTGTCCTTAAGTCTTTTTTTGTCAATCGTCCTAAGCTGCTCCAAAAGGACCACGGAATCCTTATCCATATCATATTTGTCCGCGCGAAGCTCAATATGGGTCGGGAGTTTTGCCTTGTTCATCTTTGAGGTGATCGCCGCACAGATCACTGTGGGGCTGTGTCGGTTTCCCACATCGTTCTGGACGATCAGCACCGGGCGTATGCCGCCCTGTTCCGATCCGACTACAGGTCTTAAATCCGCGTAATATACATCGCCTCTCCTCATTTTTCCTCCATTCTGCCTTTTACGGCTACCGATAGTATTGCCCGTTTTCCTGGAGGTATTCCATAATTTTCTAATTCGTGCTTCTCATTTTCCCTGACCGGATCCGTCTCTGCCTAAAAACCATCGTCCTCATAATATCCGCTCAGATCCTGTGCAGCAATGATCCTTCCGGCGCGGCAGAACACCCTGGGCACCCGTTTCCCCAGATCGCACACCAGTTCATAGTTAAACCGTCCCGACAGATCTCCCAGTTCCTCCGCCGTGATGCGCTCTTCCCCGTCCTGCCCGATCAGCGTCACCCTGTCTCCCGTCTGAGTCTCCGCGATCCGGGTCACGTCCACCATGAACTGATCCATACAGACTCTTCCCAAAATGGGTGCCCTCTGACCGCGGATCAGCACATAGCCCCTGCCTCCGGACAAGGAGCGCGGATATCCGTCGCCGTAGCCCACGGGGATCGTGGCAACCTTCATATCCTGCGCGGCGGTAAATGTCCCTCCGTAGCTTATGCTCTGCCCTGCCCTCAGCGTTTTCACATAGACCACATGGCTCTCCAGCGTCAGCGCAGGTTTTAAAAAGCTTCTTTCCCCGGGCACTTCCTCGGAAGGGTGCAGCCCATAGAGGGTGATGCCTGCCCGGACCGCATCCAGATCTGCCTCCGGAAGTTCCAGGATCCCCGCGCTGTTGGCACAATGTTTTACAGGGATTTCCAGCCCCAGCGTCTCCCGGATCTGAGAGAGGAATCCGGTAAAAAGTTCAAGCTGTCTTCGGGCGCTTGTCTTATCCTTCTCATCCGCCCTCGCAAAATGCGTAAAGATTCCTTCGATCTCCATACTGCCGTCCCGGGTGCACTCCATCAGCCGTCTGACAAATTCCAGCCCGTCTGCATCCGGCGAAACGCCGATACGCCCCATACCCGTATCCACCTTGATATGAACCTTCATCGATTTCCCGCACTCTCTGTAGACACGTCCGGCGGTCTCGGCCAGCTCTTTCAGCATCTCCACGCTGAAGACCGTGATGCGGATCTCTTCCCGCGCCATCCGTTCATAGGCATAGGGAAACGTATATCCCAGGATCAGTATCGGTTTCCGGATCCCTTTCTCCCGCAGGAGAAACGCCTCCTCCGGGGCTGCCACCGCAAAGCCGGAGATAGGCTCAAGGGGCTCCAGCACTTTTGCGATGGGGATACTCCCATGACCGTAGCCGTCCGTTTTGATGACTCCGATCATTTTGCTCTCCGGGCGGATGAGCGCCCTCATATTGCGCACGTTTTCCTCAATGGCATCCAGATCGATCCGCGCGCAGACTCTCTTATAGTTTTCTGTCCGTTCTGTCAGATTCATTTTCCCGTCTCCGTATCCTGCCGTCCCTTTGTGCCGCCCGTATATCCAAAGGCTTTGTGTATCACTTTTCCCACGGCATCCGCTATATCTTTCGCCATACAGCCATACTCCCCCTGCTCTTCTGCGGCAAGATCCCCCGCCGCCGCATGGATATGGACGCCTAAGCATGCCGTGTCAAAACCGCTGCTGCCTGTGTCCTGCGCCCACAGCCCGGCGAGCACACCCGTCAGCACATCGCCGCTCCCCGCCGTGGCCATACCGCTGTTGCCCAAAAGATTGACACACACCGGCTCCATCGGCGCACAGACAAATGACCGTGCATCCTTTGCCACAACGACCGCATGCAGCTCTTCGGCAAGGGAAACTCCGTGTTCCCATAGCCCTGCTTTGAGCTGTGCCGGCAAAATCCCCGTCAGCCGGGCAAGCTCTCCCACATGGGGAGTGAGGATGGTTTCCCCGTTCCTGTCCGCGAGATCTTTTCTCATTTCGGGAGATGCGGCGAGCAGATTAAGCCCGTCCGCATCAATGATGAGCGGCAGACTGCTCCCGGCGATCACCCTCTCCAGCACACGGCACGCCTCCCCGGACTTTCCGAGCCCCGGTCCTACAGCCACCACATCCGCCCAGGGAAGACTCTCCTCCAAATCCTTATAACTCCCGTACAACACTTCCGGAACCGTCTGCTGGAGTATCTCGCGGCTGCCGTTATCCGTCAACACCTTCACCATGCCTGCGCCTGCCCGGTATGCCGCCTTTGCGGCAAGCACCGCTGCCCCCGCCATACCCGGGCTGCCTGCGATCAACAAAACCTTCCCGAAGGTGCCCTTATTGCCCTCCTTTGCTCTGGCAGGGATCCGTCCGCAAAGATCTTCCGCCCCCTCGAGACAGAACATTCCGGGAATCTCCCCCAGAAAACTTTTCGGCGTGATGCCGATGTCTGCCACCCGGATCTTTCCCGCATAAAGACTGCCCGGATAGAGAACCAATCCCCGCTTGCAAAAAGCGAAGGTCACTGTCTCATCCGCCTTTACCGCCTGCCCCAGGGCTCTTCCCGTGTCACTGCAGATGCCGCTGGGCACATCCAGTGCAAGTTTCCTGCCGTCCAGCCGGTTAAACCGCTCTATCGCTCTGGCAAAATCCCCCTCCACATTCCGGGAAAGCCCTACGCCAAAGAGAGCGTCCACAAGGACATCATATTGCTCCCGGGGCGGTTCGCTCACAAATTCTATGCCGGAATGTTCTAGTATATGCCGCTGTTTGTTCCACTGTGCAGTCGCCTTATCCTCATTTCCCACACTCCAGACCGTCACCGGCACTTTGCACTCGTCGAGCAGCCTCGCCAGCGCCAGCCCATCCCCGCCGTTATTTCCCATTCCCGCAAGGATCAGCACCCGGGGAAAAGCCCTGCCGCGGAGCATTTCCAATACCGCATCCCTGGCCGCCAGCGCCGCGCGCTCCATCAGCACCATCCCCGGGATACCGATCTTTTCTATTGTATTCGCATCATACCGGCGCATTTCCTCCGCCGTCACCAGATATCGCATACCCGCCTCCTGTCATCCTCCATCAAAAATCCCAGCGGACAGTGCAAAATCCTCACTGTCCGCCGGGCTGTGTGTCCCCGGGCGTCTTTTTTTCTCCGGGCAGCTTAGGATGCTGTTGTTCGGGATCATACTGCAGATCAAAGAGATTCACCACATCTGCCCCGAAAATAGCATTCATATAAGCATAAATATCATGATTCTTCTGTTCCATCTCCTGCTTGCGAATCAGGTTTTTCTTCAGTTCAATACGGATTTTTGTGACCCAGTCCGTTATCTCCTGAATCTGACCGGTGTTTTCCTGCATCGTGTCATAGCAGTATTCCATCGTCAGCAGCATCAGTTTATAATTGATGGCATCGATCTCCCTGGGAAGCTCCATGAGTTCCTCCTGATAGCTCTTAAGCTTCTCGTTACACTCATCGACCAGACGCTTATGCTCCTGGATCTCCTTCTCCAGTTTCCTGCTGCCGTTTGACTCCATCTCGTCCACCATGGGCATGATCTCATTGATGAGTTTTTTCTTCAGCCTCCTGATCTCCTTCATCTGGGTGGTCAGCTTTCCCTGGCGCTTTAAGAGCGTGTTCAGCTGCCCTTCCAGCTCTTTGACGGTTTCTTTCCCCAACTCGTCGAGCAGGCGGTACCATTTGTTGTCCAGCGTCAGCATCGGAATTTTCTTCCCCTTCAAAGCCTCCGCAAAAACGTCCTGCTTATTCTTTCCCGCCATAGCCTCCTCCTGGCAATTCCTGCAGATTCACTCTACCCCTTTGTCTGCTCCTTCATCCTGCGGCTGAGATTGTAGGACAGCTTCATCAGACTGTCGGAGAGATGGACATTCTCCACCAGAATCCCCTCCGGTACATTCAGATCCACATGGGCAAAATTCCAAATGGCACGGATCCCTTTTTTGACCAGTATGTCCACAGTGTCCACCGCACTCGTCTTGGGGATGGTGAGAACAGCTATGTCGATCGGATTCTGCTCCAGAAAATTCTCCAGTTCTTCTATGGGCATGACTTCCACGCCCCTCACCTTTTCTCCCACCAGCTGTGGATCTATGTCAAATATTCCCTTAAAAATAAATCCCCTGCGCTCAAAATTCAAATAGTTTCCCAGTGCCCGCCCCAGATTTCCCGCACCGATAATGACAAAATCATGTTTTCGATCAAGCCCCAGGATCTTGCTGATCTCCTCATACAGATATTCTACATTATAACCGTAACCCTGCTGACCGAACCCGCCAAAATTATTAAAATCCTGCCGGATCTGGGAAGCAGTCACCTGCATGCGCTCCGAGAGCTCCTGGGAGGAAATGCGCTCCACTCCCTCATCCCTGAGTTCTCCCAGATACCGCAGATATCTCGGGAGCCGTCCCACAACAGCCTGTGAAATTTCTTTCGTCTCCAACGGAAACACCTCCAAGTTTCAACACATTGAAGCTTTTGTCTGCTTCTTTGTCTCATTTATTTTATCATACCACTTTGTTAAAACCTTGTCAATGCCTGAGCCGCGGAATTGTCCTGCTTACATGAGCCGCGGAATCGTCCCGCTTACATTCCCTGCGTTTTGTCCTGAGCAGCTATCATTGTGAGTCCCAAACAAAAAATTTGACAGGCAGGCGCCTTACAGATAAAATAAACTATTAGAATCTTGTGACGCACAAAATACACATAACGAGGATAAATTCATGCTACTCTCCTGTCAAAATATATCGAAAGCTTTTTCGGAAAACACGATCCTGCAGAATGTCAGTTTCCACATTGAGAATGGGGAAAAGGCTGCCGTTGTCGGCATCAACGGTGCGGGAAAAACCACCCTTTTGCGGATCATCACCGGCAAAATGCAGCCCGATGAGGGGGTTGTGGCTTTTGCAAAAGACAAGACCTTCGGATATCTTGCCCAAAACGACACCGTAGATACCGCCCACACCATCTATGAGGAACTTCTCTCCGTGAAGCGCCATCTGGTGGAGCTGGAACATCAGCTTCGCCAGACAGAAGAATCCATGCACGATGCCGAAGGAGAGGCTCTGGAATCCCTGATGAAGCACTACACCGAGCTGACCCATGCCTTCGAGACAGGTGACGGCTACACCTATCGCAGCGAACTGGTGGGCGTGCTCAAAGGGCTGGGGTTTTCGGAGGAAGAATTCACCAAGCCCGTCTCCACCCTCTCCGGCGGGCAGAAGACCCGGGTGGCGCTGGGCAGGCTCCTCTTACAGAAGCCGGATCTGATCATTTTGGACGAGCCCACCAACCATCTTGACTTAAATTCCATCGCATGGCTCGAAACCTATCTGTTAAACTACAGAGGTTCCGTCCTGGTGGTTTCCCATGACCGCTTTTTTCTGGACCGGATCGTCTCCAAGGTCATCGAGCTGGACAGGGGAAAGGCGAGCGTCTTTTCCGGAAATTACTCCGACTATGCCGTCAAAAAAGAACAGCTCCGCGCCGCGGCGTGGAACGCCTATGTGAATCAACAGCGCGAGATCCGGCACCAGGAAGAAGTCATTGAGAAACTCCGCTCTTTCAACCGGGAAAAATCGATCCGGCGTGCGGAAAGCCGCATGAAGGCTCTGGAAAAGGTAGAAGTATTGGAAAAACCCACCGAGGCGCGGGCAGACATGCGCCTTACCCTCACCCCCTTCCACACCAGCGGGAACGATGTGCTGAGCGTGGAACATCTGTCCAAATCTTTCGGCGATCTCACTTTGTTTGAAGATGTGAATTTTGAAATCAAGCGCGGGGAACATGTGGCTGTCATCGGCGACAATGGCACGGGCAAGACCACACTGTTAAGGATACTGAACGGGCTGGAGGAATCGGATAGCGGCTCCTTCAGGCTGGGCACCAATGTGGAGATCGGTTATTATGACCAGGAACATCATGTGCTCCACAGTGATAAAAGCCTGTTTGACGAGATTTCGGATGACTACCCCTATCTCACCAACACAGAGATCCGGAATGTGCTTGCCGCCTTTCTCTTTACGGGGGATGATGTCCTGAAACGGATAGGCGATTTAAGCGGCGGGGAACGCGGGCGCATTTCCCTCGCCAAACTCATGCTCTCCGAGGCAAATTTCCTGATCCTGGACGAGCCCACCAACCATCTCGACATTCTATCCAAAGAAATTCTGGAGGACGCATTAAACGGCTATGAAGGGACGGTGCTCTATGTCTCCCATGACCGCTATTTTATCAACCGGACAGCCCATCGCATCCTGGATCTGACCGCCCGGACATTTGTAAGCTATATCGGCAACTATGACTACTATCTGGAGAAAAAAGAGACGCAGATGAATGCCCTCGGGCTGACCGGAGGCGGCAGCGGAAATCTTACCGCATCCTCCGAAAACACCTCCGCCCCAAACTCCCCCGCAAATGTCTCCGCGGGCAGACAGGACTGGCTATCCCGGAAAGAAGAACAGGCGCGTCTCCGCAAGAAAGAAAACGATCTCAAAAAATGTGAACAGCGAATCGCCGAACTGGAGAATCGTCTGACCCAAATCGATGCCGAGCTGTCCGACCCGGAAATCGGGACACAGGTCCAAAGGCTTCAGGAGCTTGACCGGGAGCGGAATGCCCTGAACACAGAACTGGAAGATTTATATGAAGAATGGGAAAAGCTGGCAGAATAGGAAACTGTCGCAAAGCGGATCTCACCCGGCCCGGAAATGTGCCAGGGCACACTCCCGGGTCAAAAAATGAGGAACAGATTCCGCTCTGTCTTCCAGCCTGCCGCCTACAGCAAGGTATCCAGTGTCTCCCGGATCGCCCGGATAAACTCCAGACTGTTTAAGATCACGGGGTGTTCACAAGTGGAGATCAGCGACAGACTCTTGGTCATTTTGCCGTCCTCCACTGTCTTGATACATGCCTGTTCCAGCTTGTCGGCAAAGTTCACCAGTTCGGGAAGATTGTCCAGCTCACCGCGCTTTCTCAGCGCTCCCGTCCACGCGAAGATCGTGGCGATGGAATTGGTGGAGGTCTCCTCCCCCTTCAGATATTTGTAATAATGACGCTGCACGGTGCCGTGAGCCGCCTCATACTCATAGACTCCGCTGGGGGAGACCAAAACGGAGGTCATCATGGACAGATCGCCGTAGGCAGTGGCTACCATATCGGACATCACATCTCCGTCATAATTCTTGCACGCCCAGATAAACCCTCCCTCGGAGCGGATGACGCGGGCTACCGCATCGTCGATGAGTGTGTAGAAATATGTAATCCCCAGCTCTTCAAACTTTTTCTTGTATTCAGTGTCATAAATCTCCTGGAAAATATCCTTAAACGTGTGATCATATTTCTTGGAAATGGTATCCTTGGTGGCAAACCACAGATCCTGCTTTGTATCCACCGCATAACCAAAACATGCTCTCGCGAAACTGGAAATGGATTTCTCGGTGTTATGGATGCCCTGCAGGATGCCCGCTCCCGTGAAATTGTGGATCAGCTCTCTCGTCTCGGTGCCGTCCTCAGCGGTAAACACCAGCTCCGCCTTTCCCGGGCCGGGAACCTTTATCTCCGTATTTTTATACACATCGCCATAGGCGTGACGCGCGATGGTGATGGGTTTGGTCCAGTTGCCCACATAGGGTACGATCCCGCGAACGAGGATCGGCGCCCGGAACACCGTGCCATCTAAGATCGCACGGATAGTGCCGTTGGGGCTCTTCCACATCTCTTTGAGATGATACTCCGTCATTCTCGCCGCATTGGGAGTGATGGTAGCGCACTTTACAGCCACACCGTACTTCAAAGTCGCATTGGCCGAGTCTACCGTCACCTGATCGTCGGTCTCGTTGCGATGTTCCAGCCCCAGGTCATAATACTCCGTCTTCAGCTCAATGTAGGGAAGCAGCAGTTCCTCCTTGATCATTTTCCAGAGAACCCTGGTCATCTCGTCTCCGTCCATCTCCACAAGGGGAGTGGTCATCTGAATCTTTGCCATAAAATTTTCCTTTCCCTTTCGATCATGTTGTTTTGTGTAATACATTTTCTTTGACTACAGCCGCCGTCACGGCTTTTCTTTCTCAAAGGCTTCGTGCAGCCCGCTCTGCACCATATTGTCATAAGCGTTGATCATATGCTGGTTTGCCAGTTTTTCCGCAAGGTCCGCATCCCCTGCCTTGATCGCCTCCATGATCTGCTCGTGTTCCTCATTGGACTTCGGCCCTCTATTGGCATTGTTCAAAGTCTTCTTCCTCACACGGAGCACATACTGGTGAAAATCCTTCAGCTGATGTTCCAGCATTTTGCTGTCGCACGCCTCATACATGATATCATGAAAGCGGTTGTCCAATTCCGCAAGCTGGTCTAAATGCCCTTTCTGAGCATGGAACTTGGCAAGATAGACATTCTCCTCCATTTCTTCCATCTGCTCTTTGGTGATGTGCTCCGTCGCCCAGCGGGCGCAAAGCCCCTCCAAAAGCGAACGGATCAGATAAATGTCCCGCACATCCTTCTCGGTAATGCCCGTGACATAGGCTCCCTTGTTGGGGATGATCTGGATCAGCCCCTCCAGCTCCAGCTGTCTGAATGCCTCCCGCACGGGAGTACGGCTGACTCCCAGCTCCTCGCCGATGGCAACCTCCTTGAGTTCCTCATGCTCCTCATATTTGCCGCTCAGGATATCATCCCTGAGCTTGTGAAACACGCGCCCTCTCAAAGAAAACTTATCCGTCACTTCCCGTTTCACATCATAATTACTCACTTTACACTCCTATCCCAGCGTGATACCCTTTTCTTCGCACACTCTGTTCAGACAAGCCAGAATCTCCTCATCCGTGAGCACCGTCACACGGCCTCCCGCGTACTCTTCGTCCACCCACGCCTTGATCCCGCGCACAAGCTCGGAGGTCTTATCCACCTGCTTATCGTCTTTTAATTTGAAATAGGTGTTGATCCAATGGGCGATGCCCGCCAGCCCCGAAGTGTTGGAAATCGCACATAAAACAGGTCTGTTCAGGAATTTTTCCGTATCAAATATATTGTAAATCTCCTCGTTCTTTAACAGCCCGTCGGCATGAATCCCCGCCCTGGTCACATTGAAGTTCTTGCCCACAAAAGGTGTCCTGGAAGGAATCCGGTAACCGATCTCTTTTTCATAATACTCTGCCAGTTCTGTGATGACCGTAGTATCCATACCGTTCAGATCACCTTTCAGCTGGGCATACTCGAACACCATTGCCTCCAAAGGCGTATTCCCCGTTCTCTCGCCGATGCCAAAGAGTGAGGTGTTCACACCGGAACAGCCGTAAAGCCACGCCGTGGTGGAATTGACCACCGCCTTGTAAAAATCATTATGCCCATGCCATTCGATCAGCTCATGGGGCACACCCGCATGAGTATGGATCGCGTAGATGATACCCTGCACGCTTCTGGGGATGACCGCGCCGGGGAAATTAACACCATACCCCATGGTATCGCACGCCCTGATTTTAATGGGGATCTTGTACTCCTCCATCAGCTTCATCAGTTCCAGACAAAAAGGCACTACATAACCGTAAATATCCGCTCTGGTGATATCCTCCAGATGACACCTGGGGCTGATGCCTTCCTCCAGGCAGTCTTTGATGACACTTATGTAATGCTCCATCGCCTGCCTTCTGGTCATCTTGAGTTTTAAGAAAATATGATAGTCGGAACAGCTCACCAGAATACCGGTCTCCTTCATTCCGATCTCTTTTACCAGCTTAAAATCCTCTTTGCTCGCCCGGATCCAGCTGGTGACTTCCGGGAATTGGTAGCCGCGTTCCATACATTTGTAGACCGCATCCCTGTCTTTCTTGCTGTAGAGGAAAAATTCGCTGGCGCGGATCATCCCGTTGGGTCCTCCCAGCTTATGGAGATAGTCAAAGATCGTCACGATCTGCTCTGTGGTGTAAGGTGCGCGCGACTGCTGTCCGTCCCGGAACGTGGTGTCCGTGATCCAGATCTCCTTCGGCATATTGTGCGGCACGATCCTGTCATTGAACGGGATTTTGGGAATCTCCGAATAGGGGAACATATTCCGGAATACATTGGGTTTCTCCACATCATCCAGAATATACATGTGCTCCTCTATCTCGAGAAGATTATTCTTTTGATTCATCGTCACCGGGCGATTCTGAAATGTGTCATACTCTCTCATGTGCACCATCCCTTTCCATGGCATCACGCCATTTCTCCTAAAAAATTCCCGGGAATACATTAAAAACAGGTCTTGCATAATTGTATACAATTATGCAAGACCTGTCAATACCTTTCCTGAAATATTCCCAAAAGAAACTCCTTGAGGGCACCTCATGCCTTCTGCCACAGGATGCACATCACGCCGCCGGTCAGACAGATTATCGCGCCGATCCAGTTAAAGGGGAACCGCTGCGCAGAAGCCCGGGAATCCGCCGGCGCCATATGACTTTGCATAACGACACGTTCCTGCACCGTCTCCTCATCCATCAGCCCGCCGCTGTACTCCACCTCCTGCGGGTCACAGCCCGCAAAAGCGCTTTCATCTATCGCCTGCAGGGATGCGGGAAGCACCACTTTGCGGATCTCTTCATGCCCTTCAAAGACATCTCCTGCAATCACGCGCACCCCCTCGGGCACAATGACCTCCTCATCCGTCCCGCGGTATGCTGCCAGAACACCTCCGCTTATCAGGAAATCTCCGTCTTCCTTCTTCGCCCCGTTCAGGAAATTTTCCACCCACGGGGTATGGGCAAAGGCTTTGGAGGCAACACGCTCCACACTCTCGGGAAGCTCCACCTCCGTCAGTGCGTCACAATGATAAAATGCCGCATAATCGATGCTTTCCAGCCCGTCCGGCAGTTCAATACTGCGCAGCCCGCTCCTGGCATAGGCAAACGGCCCTATTTCCCGCACATCTTCTGCCAAGGTTTCCCTTGTAATATCCTCATCGCGATAATGACTCCGCTCGGCAATCCTGCCGGATTCTTCCCCGGGGGTCTGCCCCTCGGAACCGCCCCCGAAAGGTGCGGCATTCTGCATCAGCACAAACGCCCGATTGCCCACTACCTTTGTACTGCCCAGTTCGCTTCCCGGATCTGCCTGAACGGTTTCCGGCTCAGGCTGACTGTCCTGGACATCCGCACCGGAGTACACGCCATCGGGAGAGGGATTCTTCGGTCTGTCCCGGTCCGACTGGTCGTCCGTCTCCGAATCCCTGTCATATACAGGCATATTTTTCTGCCGCTCATAGAAATCTTTGGCGTATTTGTCCGCATAGCTTCCCTCTTCGCAGTGAATGTTTAAGAGATAATCTCCGTCGAAGGCATTGTCCTGAATGCTCGTCACCTCCGGCGGAACGGTGATATCCTCCAGACGCTCACAGCCTGCAAACGCCTGAATACCGATGCTTCTGATGTTGGAAGGGATCTGCATGGTCTGCAGCCCGGTACAGTTCATAAAGGAAAAATCGCCGATGGAAATAAGTTTTTTGCCCAAGGTGACCGTCTTAAGGTTATCGCAGCCCCAGAAGGCGTATGCTCCGATCATTTTCACCGAATCCGGCAGGATCACTTTCTCCACATACAGATTATCCTCAAAGGCACTTTCCCCGATGGAAGTGACCGTTGAGGGCACGGACACCGTCTTATCCGTGCCGTTATATTTTACCAGCTCACCGCTCTTTACGGTAAAGGCGGAGGCAGACGTCTCCGCATCTGCCTCCGCTGCCGGAAGCAGCATAATGATGAGTGCCGTTATGATCAAAAATGCTCCGATAACCTGCCTCTTGTTCATGCTTTTCTTCCTTTAAACTACTTTTCTCCACACTGCTTTTTGATACTGCTTTTTGATACCGCTTTTCTTTACACTGCTTTTGCCACCTGTAAGCTGCGCTTATCCCTCTTCATGAACAGCACGACTGCCATACAGGCGAGCCCGATGGACAAAAACCACTTCGGATGGATGCCGTCGCCGGTTTTCGGAGTATTGTCCACCACCACGCTGGCACTCAGATTGTCGGTGTCCACATAGATCACATAGGGTGAGAAATGCTCTGCCGTAAAGGTCACGCAGGCAACCCCGTCAATGGTGGTAAAGCGGGGAGACAATTTCTCCAGCTTACCGCTGCTGTTGACACATCCCACCTTATTGTTGCCGGCATAAGTGATCAGAGAGTCCGGCAGAGGGAGGGTGATACTGATGGAAAGCCCTGTCGTATCACTGATCTTCCTGGTCCCCGTTGAATCGTACAGACTGATGTCCATAGGGAAATATTTCATGGAACTGATGTCCCCGTATTCTGCCTGTAATGCTTTCACGATCGCCTCGGAGGCTGAGGAACTCTCCGTGATCTTGATGGTAAAGTTGTCGGAAGAACCCTTTACCGTCGCAGATACCACGCCTGTGTTGGACAGCCCGTTCTTATCGATCACCACGGTGGAACCGGTGCTTCCCGCACCGGAATTGCTGTTGGGGCGGTTGGAATTATTGTTCTGTAAATTACCGCTCACGGATCCATTGGAATTTAAAGATCCTCCTGATTTTGCCTTATAGTGCGCTGTCACGGTCACATTGCTCTCCGGCATGGTGACCACCGTCGCACTGACTGCCGTACTGGCTATCTTCGTGGTCGAGGGTTCTATGGTCCAATGGCTGAACTCCTGACCGCTGGGCGGATCATTTGCCACGATCACCGGCTGGGAACCTGCCAGATAACTTCCGGAACCGCTGCCGTTTTGAACGGTCAGCGTATAGAATTTCCCCTTTTCGTCGCCGTTCCCAAAATTATTGTCATCGTCACTTCCTCCCGGATTGTCATCATCCCCGGAAGAACCGTCATCCTTGACGTAAGTGGCATAGATATCCAAATCCTTGCTCACCTTGGTAAAATCGGAAGGCACCCATGACGCAAACGTATATCCCTGCCTCTCAGGAGTCTTGGGCTCATAGGCATCCTCCCCGGGCTCCACAAGCTGCTGGTTTAACACCGTGCCGTCATAGTCGATAAAGCGCACCACAAATCTGCCGTCGATCTCCTCCCATTTTGCATAGAAACTGGTCGCCTGGGTGATGGGGGCTTTCACGTCTCCGATCCATCCCACAAAGACATATCCCTCTTTCACGGGATCGGCAGGAAGCTCCACGACCTGACCGATGGTGACCCTGCGGGTGTAGAGCACAGTGGTCTGGTCATCGTCATAGAAAATGACATCCACTTTTTTCGCTTCCGGATCCTCTGTCTCATACATGGCATAAATGACCATGTCCTTGCTGATCCCTGTATATTCCTCAGACCAGCCCACGAAATCATAGCCGGGTCTGTGGCCGGGGACAGTGGGATCCTTGCCTTCCTCCTTGGGAGGCACCGCATCCTGCCCCTGAATCACATACTCCGTCTTCAGCTCCGTGCCGTCCCAGTCTTTCCATTCTACCTTGTATTTGATTTCCATACCATTGGGATCGATCTCAAAATGATATGTCTTCGCATACTCGGCGGCAAGACTTTCCTCATTGCAGACAAAGACCAGATCATCCGGTCTGTATTCCCCCGAAGTGTCCAGCGCATCCACGCGGAACACAGTGTACACATTGGGCACCTGGATCCGCTGCAGATTCGGACATTTTGTGAAGGCCTGGTCCTCTACCGACCTCAGAGAGTCGGGAAGGATCACCTGAATCAGCTTCTCGCAGTTCTCAAATGCCTTCGCGGGAATCTGCTCCACCGAAGAAGAGCTCAGATCCACAAAGGACACTTTCGTATCCTTAAACGCTTCCTCAGCAATGGCCCGCACACCATCCACTTCCGCGGCGGTGACGCTCCCCGAGGAACGCCCCTCGAGATACTCTATGATCTTCCACTTCTGTCCGGCAGAATCCAACTGGTAAATGATCGAATTGTCACAGTTAAAATGTGTGCTGCCCTGGAAATCCACATGGGATAACTCACTGCAGCCGGTGAAAGGAATGCGTCCCATTTCCGTCACGGTGTCAGGAAGCGTCACATTCTGCAGATTCTTGCAGTTTTTGAAGGCATAGTCTCCAATGGACTCCGTGTCGCCATACAGGGCAATGCTGCCAAAAGTAGTACAGTTGGCAAAACAGCCGCTGTCCACGCCGTCATCGGGATCATCATCCCCGGCCACTTCCTTTAATCCGTGTGCCGTCAGCGTTTTGTATACCTTATGCTGAAAGAAATCGTCCATCTCCTCAAGACTGTCCACTTCTTTTTTCTTGAACAGCCCTTCCTCAATTCCTTCAATGCCGGCAGGCAGATCGATATTCATGACAGCATCCCAGATCTGCTTTTCATAGCCCGTGACCGAACTGCTGTCCGCCTGGGCTGTCATCTTGCTGCGGGCTCCTGACATCGCATCCTTATATTTTTCCGCTGTTTCGGGATCGATGTCACTATAGATCTTATACAGATCGGAGGAGACGGGATTCTTCAGATCTCCCAGAGTCGGATAATCCCTCAGCTCGTTCTTATGGGTATCCGGATTTCGTCTCACTTTGAGCCCCGTGGGCCAGCCGCTGAAATAGGTGATGTAAGAATCCGGCTGATCCCCCACACTGATCTTATTTTCCTCATTCATCGCATAGAGGAACGGCTGGGAACTCAAAGACACCGGTCCCACAAAAGTCAGTTCAGGATTCGGATCCAATGCAGAACTTCCGCATTTGTGGCGCCGGACGTACTGGGTCCGGAAAGCCCCATTGTCAATGGTCAGGTTGATCGGATTCTCAAAGCATACATATTTGAGTCTGTGACAGCCTGAGAAAGCGTCTGTGCGGATCTGTTCCACCGTGGCAGGTATCGTGAGGGACGTCACAAAACAATAATCCTGGAACACATCCGAATCGATGGTTCTGATGTAATACGGTCCAATGAATTCCGGCAGATCGATGGTCGTGATATTGTTCTCCAGTTCGGTCCCTATCAACATATTACTGCTGTTTACACGGTAAGTTGCCTTCTTTTTGGCGCTCTCCGTTCCCGCATTCACAGTCAGCTCATAAATATCCTGTTTCTCCAGATTCGATTCATGAAGATAGCTGAAGGCAAAATAATGCTCCTTCGCCGTCTTGTGCAGTGTGGAGGGATTTGACGCATTGGTGGGTCCCTCAAAATAAAATGTGCCGTGGATAATAGTGCTGTCCGTATACTGCTGTCTGAAAGCTTCATATCCGAACGTCGCAGCCGCAGCTCCGCTGCCGAAACCTTCCGTGATATTCATGTTGGTATTGCCCACCGTGATGGACTGGAGAGCCAGACATCCCTGGAAGTTGCTGATATCCACATCCTCCGTAAAACTCCGGGGGAAAGTCACAGACTGCAGCTGTCTGCAGTTCACAAACATATCGCAGCCCAAAGTCTGCAGCGCCACATTGCTGTTCGGTCCGCCGCAAAGCTCGATCGAGGTCATCGCCCAGCAGTCCATGAATGCCGCGTCCCCTATCGCCTGCACATTGATGGGCACCGTAAAGCTGGCCAGCGCCTCACATTTCTCAAAGGCGTGCGCGCCGATGGCAGTGATGTTGGAAGCGGAGTTCAGATTTACCGTATTCATGTTCAGGCAGCCCGCAAAGGCGTAGTTGCCAATGGTATTCAAAGCATTGCTCAAAGTAATGCTGCGCATGGCAGTACAGCCGTAGAATGCATAGTTGCCGATACCAGAAAGATTATTGCCCACGATCAGCTCGCGGATGGCGCCCTTTTCCGCAAAAATACCGTTTTGCGGATTTGTGATGACTCCTGCGATCTTCCAGCCGCCCTGGCTATCCGTGGCGAGATACTGGTTGCCAATGTAGCTCACCGTAATATTCTGAATCCTTCTATGGGTTTCTGCCGTAGCCGGCTTCGGCTCTTCGTCTTTTGTGCCGTTAGGCTTGAAATCGGCAGTCTCGTAATAGTAAAGCGTCTCTTCCCCGCTCCACTTATCGTAATCGCTATAAAAACAGGGATGGTAACTGACGATTGTTTCCACTTTCGGATCCGGATCGCTCACATCCTCCGACATGTCCGGCTCCGCCGGCACCTCTGTCTCGGTCCTGTAAAACAGATAGTTGCCTTTGCTGCCGACAGCCACATAGCCCTCTCCCGTTCCCTCCGTAGTGCTGTAATTCAAATACGCGTCCACCTGATCCGGGATGATCAGGGTCCCGTTCTCCAACGCTCCGACATCACTGTACCCCAGGATCACAGCGATCTTCTGGGGACCGGTCTCGCTGCCTTCGGGCGTCACATAGGCAAACTGGAATTTACCGTCGCCGGTCGTATAGATCTTGGTATCCTCTTTCAGCTCAGGAATCTTAAAATAATCCTCCATCTTTTCCGCAGTCAGCTTGTCGTGCATTCTGTCTTCTGCCGCCACATGCTTTAACCCTTCTGTGGGGATTGACGCAACCAGGATCGCGGAAACCAGACATATGGTACCCAAAGTCTTTCTGACTGTCTTTTTCAGCCGCCTGCCCTTCTTTCTGGGTTCTTTCGTTTTAAGCTCTTTTGTTGTAAGCTCCTTTGCCATCTTCCTACTCCTTTTCTGCCACTTTTTTGGCAACCACTACAAAACGCCCGTTTTTCTCCTGATAGTCACAGGTGGAGAGCGTCAAAAGTCTGTCCCCGTAACTTGCGGTGACTCCGGTGTCATACAGGGAGTCCGCTGCCATCTCGTTCATATTGGAATCAAATTCTTTTTCACTCAAAGCATCGATGAACTGATAATATTTAAAGACCACTTCTCCCTCGCTGTAAACCCGGGAGCGGAACACATACATCACCTCATAAATACCCTTCTCATAAATCGTGTCAAAATCTATGTATCTGTGTTCCTCAAAATACTTCTGATCACTGTATCTGTCCAGACTGCCGAACATCTTCCCGCTCTTCATATGATGCCCGTAGAGGATCAGATTGGTGCTGGGTTTTAACACATCGCAATCCTTATCCATAAAGATCGAACCGTTCTTGTCATATTCCTGATTCAGATTGTGGTCAAGATAATACTCATTGTCGTCTGTCTGCATGACAGGGTAATCTATATTTGTATCGTCAATTTTGATCCATCCGATTAGCTTTTTATTCTTATTTACCAAATTTTTATATTCGTCCAGCACTTCGGGAATCTCCTGTTCCCCCTCTTCGGTATAGTGGATCACCACTTCCTCCGTAGTCTGCCGGGACGGCATGGCGCCGGCATCCGCCTTCGCCTTCAGGGCAATAAGCTCATCGTAATTATTGGTGGTGCGCTGGTTAAAATAGAGATAAACGCAGAAATATCCCAGACACACGGCGGCCGCCGCGGCACATAGCGCCACGGTCCATTTCCTGCGCTTCTCCTGTCTGCGCAGCTCTTCCTGCACCTCCTCTTCGGAGACGGGACGGGAACTGCCCTCCGCCGCCCGCGCCTTTGTTTTCTCTGCCTTACGCCCGGCTCCGGCGTTCCTCTTTCCTGCCGTTTTGCCGGCGGCTTTGCCCTTCCCTGCGCAGCGGGATTTTATCTGTTTGATCCGCTCCGCAAGCTCATCCTCAAAATCCTGTCCTAAAAGCGTATAAAATTTATATTTCCCACTCTTCACTTCGCCCAGCAGCCGGGTAAGCTCTTCCAGGGTATAAGATGCAGACTCCTTTCGCAGTCTGTCCATGATCTCTTTATCCCGCAGCGCCCTCTTATAGTCCGCCTCCGTGCGAAAGCTGCGGTCTTCAACGATGTATTCCTTCTGCGCCATATCATCATCCCTGTTTTGTCCATACAAAACCTATTCTGTCTATTACTTTTATTTTACTATATCTCACAATTTATGCAAGTCTTTTCTCCGCATTCGACACCTTCCCGTTAAACTCCTTTCAAGAAATCTATCGGGAAACAGAAACATAGACATGCCGCCCCGCATACAATACACCATAAATAAAAACTCTATTGTGGAGGCAAATATTATGAGCAATCTGACTTCTGGAAACTGCGGCTGTGGCACCAGCAACAGCAGTATCTTCGGCGGCAATAGCTGTACCTGGATCATCCTGTTACTGCTTTTCTGCGGCGGCAACAATGGCTGTGGCTGCGGCAACGGCACCAGTCTCTTTAACAACAACGGCAACGGCTGCTGTGAGTCATTGATCTGGCTGCTGCTTCTGAGCGCCTTCTGCGGCAACAACAACGGCTGCGGATGCGGCAACGGCACCAGCAATGCCAGCTACAACAACGGCTGCGGATGTGATTCCTACAACAACGGCTGCGGATGCTGATCTGCAGCACAGGTAAGGCAGGCTCCTTCGGGGGCCTGTTTTGCATGACAGATCTGCCTGCCATATTTTTCCTTCCGGAAGCATAAAATACATTGACAAATCGTAAATTACAGGAGGTCAATATGGACGGCGATCATCCGGATAAGATCATGGCGTTTGACGCCCTTTTTACAACCAACCATATTCGGATGATGAAGCTGCTCTTAGGTTATCTGGAGCCTCCCCTTCAGGGAAAACTTGCCGTCTATATCAAATTTCTGGAGCTTCAGTACACGCTCACGTTCTTTCACCGTACTCCCCGCGCCTCCCTCTGCCCGGGGGCAGATATGCAGGGCAGAGGCGCAGACTACACTGCCATTTTGGATGAAATACTCCCCTTCTGCTCCTCCTCGGAGAGAGAAACCCTGGAAACGATCCGGAATACGCTCCAAAATTTCCAGAACATGCAGGAAATGATGGAAACCATACAGATGCTCCGGGAAGTCTCGCCGGAGATGTTCTCCGGCGAAGGCGCGGATATGTCACAGATGATGCAGATGATGCAGGGAATGTTCGATAGTTAAGGAATCAGCCGGATCAGAATGTAAAAGCCAAGGAGGGAATTTATATATGACAGAGCCAAACTCCCGTCCCGCATGGATGGACGATGAACTGGTAAAAGATATCCCCGGGGAAAAGCTGGATTTTCTGAACAAACTGTTCAACGAGACCAATGCCCGGCGATCGGACGCTTCGGGACCCAGAAGCCAGAAAGAGATGCTGATGCTCATGATGCCGCTCATACGTCAGGCAAAAGCCGCAGATCTCTCCTTCACGCCGCAGGAGCTTCAGGCGGCGGCTGCCGCGATCAGAAAATACAGTACTGCCGAAGAACTCAGGCAAATCGACAAATTCTACAGCCAGCATAACAATTTCCAGCCAAAACCCTGAAAAGAACGAACCAAAAAACTGCTCCGATATCTCAAAGACCGCCTTCTACAGCAAAACAGTTCAGCCGCCGGCTGAACTGTTCCCCTGTTATCCACTGCTTTGGACCTGTCTTCCTGTTATCTTTTACTTTGCCACAATATTGACAAGGCGCCCCGGAACATAAATTTCCTTCACGATGTCTCCGGTGAGCTTATCGCCCAGCGCTTCCTTCGCCATGGCGATGACAGTATCCTTGTCCGCATCCTTTTCCACCATGATGGCAGCGCGCATCTTACCGTTCACCTGGACACCCACCTCCACGGTGCTCTCCACGGTCTTGGCCTCATCATACTCCGGCCAGACGGTCTGGTAGATCCTGCCCTCATAGCCTGCCGTCTGCCACAGCTCCTCCGTGATATGGGGCGCCACGGGATTGAGCAGGGTGAGCAGGGTTTTATACTCTCCCCTGGTCACGGAATTTTTCCGGTAAAACTCATTGATCAGCGCCATCATCGCCGCAATGGCAGTGTTATATTTTAAACTCTCGTAGTCGCCGGACACCTTTTTGATGGTCTGGTGCATCTTCGTCTCCAGATCCGCGCTGTAACCGTCTTCGTCCGTCAGAATATCCTGAAGTTTCCACACCCTCTCCAGGAATCTCCTGCAGCCCTTCACGCCGTCCTCGCTCCATGCCGCGGACAGATCGAAGGCACCGATGAACATCTCATAGGTCCGCAGGGTGTCCGCGCCATAATCCTGCACGATGTCGTCGGGATTGACCACATTTCCCCGGGACTTGGACATCTTCTCGCCGTTGGAGCCCAGGATCATGCCATGGCTGGTACGCTTCTGATAGGGCTCGGGGCAGGGCACCACCTTCTGGTCATAGAGAAACCGGTGCCAGAACCTGGAGTAGAGAAGATGCAGTGTGGTGTGCTCCATACCGCCATTGTACCAGTCCACAGGCATCCAATACTCCAAAGCCTCCTTACTCGCCAAAGCTTCCTTGTTGCCGGGATCGGTGTAGCGCAGGAAATACCAGGAGGAACCTGCCCACTGAGGCATGGTGTCCGTCTCCCGCTTTGCGGGACCGCCGCAGCAGGGACAGGTGGTGTTCACCCAGTCCGTCATGGCCGCCAGGGGGGATTCCCCGTTGTCGGTGGGCTCATAGGATTCCACCTCGGGGAGCATCAGCGGAAGCTCGCTCTCATCGAGAGGCACAAAACCGCACTTGTCACAGTGCACGATGGGAATGGGCTCGCCCCAGTAACGCTGTCTGGAGAACACCCAGTCCCTGAGCTTGAAATTGGTCTTGCTGTTGCCAATCCCCTTCTCCTCCAGGTATTCGATGATCTTTTTCTTGGCATCCGCCACGGATAGCCCATTGAGGAACTCGGAATTGACAAGGGTTCCGGTGGCAACATCCGTGTAGACCTGCTCCTGTACGCTGACCGGGCTGCCTGCCACTACCTCGATGATCGGAAGGTTAAATTTCTTCGCAAAATCCCAGTCTCTCTCGTCGTGGGCAGGAACCGCCATGATGGCTCCGGTCCCATAGGTCATCAGCACATAGTCGGAGATCCAGATGGGAATCTCCTTGCCGTTTACAGGATTCGTGGCAGTCAGCCCTTCGATCTCCACACCTGTCTTGTCCTTGACAAGCTCCGTGCGCTCAAAATCGGATTTTTTCGCCGCCTGCTCCCGGTACGCCACCAGCGCGTCATAGTTTCCGATCTCATCCTTATAGCGCTCGATCAGGGGATGTTCCGGGGAAATGACCATATAGGTCGCTCCAAAGAGCGTGTCCGGCCGGGTGGTGTAGACCCTGAGCTTCTCCTCCTTGCCCGTGAGCGCAAAGTCCACCTCCGCGCCCTGGCTCTTGCCGATCCAGTTTTTCTGGGAGACCTTGACACGCTCGATATAATCCACGGTGTCCAGCCCCTGGATCAGTTTGTCCGCGTACTCCGTGATCTTGAGCATCCACTGGCTCTTGACCCTTCTGACCACTTCGGAGCCGCAGCGCTCGCACACACCGTTTACCACTTCCTCATTGGCCAGTCCCACTTTACAGGAAGTACACCAGTTGATGGGCATCTCGGATTTGTACGCCAGCCCCGCCTTGAAAAGTTTTAAGAAAATCCACTGGGTCCATTTATAGTAATCGGGATCCGTGGTATTGATCTCCCTGTCCCAGTCAAAGGAATATCCCAGCGCGTGAAGCTGTCCCTTGAAGCGTTTCACATTCTCTGCCGTCACGATCCTGGGATGGATGTGATTCTTGATCGCATAATTCTCGGTGGGCAGCCCGAAAGCGTCCCAACCCATGGGATAGAGCACATTATAGCCCTGCATCCTGCGCTTTCTCGCCACGATATCCAGCGCCGTGTAGGGACGGGGATGTCCCACATGAAGCCCCTGTCCGGAGGGATAGGGAAACTCCACCAGCGCATAATATTTGGGTTTGGAATAGTCATCGGAGGTCTTGAACGCCTTTTCGTCGTCCCAGATCTTCTGCCATTTCTGTTCCACCTCATGGTGATTGTACGGTACTGCCATATTTTGTGCCCTCTTTTCCTCTTATTTCTTTTGGGACCATGCCCGGTTGTTTCGCCGTCTTCCGGTGCCTGCCCCTCTGAGCAATCCAAAATGCCACATTTAGTCAATTATAAACCCACAAAATTAAATTTACAACACAAAAATGCAACAGCGCCCATATACGTCAATTATAAAAAGGAATTTTATGCCTGAAATAAGCATGTAAATCTTGACATCCAAAAAAATCAAGGAAAAACACACTTCGGATGTTTTTCCTTTCCCTGTAAAGACGATATTTGATTGCCGCATCGTTTTGAAAACGCCGCAAACGCCGATGAATACGGCATTTTTAGTGGAGTAGACGGGAGTCGAACCCGTGTCCAAAAGCCCATTCCCTGTCCTTCTACTATCATAGTCCGTTATTGCGGGCGGGCCTGCCCCGCCCTGTTCCCTCCTCCTGCCGGAAACGAACAGCCGGCCGGATTCGGTAGCTCCTGATACGCCCATGTGCCCGGAGCCCGTCACATGTCGTTTCTCACATAGTCGATGCCCGGATTCTAAAGTGTGAGTGCCCTAGAGCGGACAGCAGCCCTTAGGCTGCGTATGCTAAATTATCTTCAGCGTTTATTTTTATTCTGCCATTTAACGCATCGCTTGCGGATAGCTTCTCCAGCTGCAGGACCCCTGTCGAAACCTTTACTACCCCATATATGATTTTCTGATCCTATTATAGTTGTTATCTATGCCCGGGTCAACACCCCCATTCCTTAATTTTCTCTTAAATGCCTATAGATTTTTTACTTTGAATTCTCTCTCTGTCTCCCGTCTTGCATCTTTCCTGGCTATGCTCTCCCGCTTATCGTAGAGCTTCTTGCCCCGGGCAAGCCCGATCTGCAGTTTCACCCTGCCCTCCTTAAAATATACCTGGAGGGGAACCAGAGTATAACCCTTCTCTTTGATCTTCCCTTCCAGCTTATTGATCTCACAGCGGTGCATCAGAAGCTTTTTTACGCGCAGAGGGTCCTTGTTGAACAGATTGCCTTTTTCATAAGGGGAAACGTGCATACCATAGACGAAGACCTCCCCGTTTTCAATGCGCACAAAACTCTCCTTGATACTGCATTTCCCCATGCGGATCGATTTGACTTCCGTGCCGTGAAGCGCCACTCCGGTCTCGTAGGTCTCATCGATAAAATAGTCATGATATGCCTTCTTGTTGTTGGCGACAAGTTTCTGTGTCTCTTTTTGTGCCATGTCATCGTCCTCCCAGTTCAAAATCTATGGTGCGGTTAAATCTGTCGCAGCCGATGACCCGGACACGCAGCGGCATTCCAAGCCGGAAACTCTGACCCGTACTCTCCCCCACCATCTCGCAGGAATTTTCATTGTAATAAAAATAATCTCCTGTCAGCCGGGACACATGTACCAGCCCCTCTACAGTGTTGGGGAGCTCCACATAGATGCCCCAGGAAGTGACTCCGGAGACCAGCCCGTCGAACTCCTCTCCCATATGCCCTTCCATATACTCCACTTTCTTCAGCTTGTCTGTCTCCCGTTCCGCCTCGTCGGCGCGCCGTTCCAGCCGGGAAGATTCCTTCGCCACATCGGGAAGGATCTCCCGGTAGTGGGCGATGCGTTCATCGCTTAACCTTCCCCGCAGATGTTCCTTAATGATACGGTGTATCTGTAAATCCGGATAGCGACGGATAGGAGAAGTAAAATGGCAGTAAAACCGGCAGGCAAGACCGAAATGCCCGCTGGCGGCTACACTGTACTTCGCCTGCTTCATGCTGCGCAGGGCAAGTCTTGCGATCATCGGTTCCTCCAAAGTCCCCGCCGCCTTCTCCAAGAGTTTCTGGATTTCCTTGGGGTGGACTTCCTCACTTCCCACCTTGCTCCCCCGTTTGTTCATGGATTTCATATAATACCCGAAGTTGTTGATAAACAGAGAAAGCTTCTGTATGCGGTCCGGATCAGGCACATCATGGACACGGTAGACAAAGGGCATATCCATCCAGTAAAAATGCTGTGCCACCGTCTCGTTCGCCGCCAGCATAAAATCTTCTATCATATCCGTTGCGACATTCCTCTCATAGGGTCTGATATCCAGAGGATGCCCTTTGGAATCCAGCAAAATTCTGCATTCCGGGAAGTCGAACCCCACGGCTCCCCGCCTGTGGCGCTTTTCCCGCAGGATTGCCGACAGATCCCTCATCTGACAGAGCATGGGCATGAGGGGCTCATATTCTCCCGGATCACAGTTTCCCCCTCCGTCTTCCTCCAGCAGTTCCTTCACCTGCGTGTAGGACATTCTCCTGTCCACCCGGATGACGGACTCGCAGATTTCATAGTCCGTGATCTCCCCCTTTAAGTCGATCTCCATCAGACAGCTGAGCGCCAGCCGGTCCGTTCCCGCATTCAGCGAACAGATCCCGTTGGACAGCGCATGGGGAAGCATGGGGATCACCCTGTCCACCAGATACACACTGGTTCCCCGTTTGAGCGCCTCCCTGTCAAGGGCAGAATTCTCCTGCACATAGTTTGCCACATCGGCAATATGCACACCCAGACGGTAATGAGCACCGTCAAAGGAAACGCTGACGGCATCGTCCAGGTCCTTCGCATCTTCGCCGTCGATGGTCACCATGGTCACATCCCGCAGATTCCGCCGCCCTGCGCAGTCCGCCTCGGAGACCTCCTGAGACACCCGCGCAGCCTGGTTCATGATCTTTTCCGAAAATTCCACCGGCAGTTCATATGCCCGCACAATGGTCATAACATCCACGCCCGGGTCATTGATATGCCCCAGGATCTCCACAATTTTTCCCTCGGGGTTTAAACGCCTTTCCTCCGGTCCGCTGGCGGGCTGCCCCGCGTCCGAACCGTAATCCGTTATCTCCACGACCACCTTATGCCCGGTCACAGCCCCCTGGGAATGCTCCAGAGGCACAAAAATATCACAGGGCAGTTTCCCGTTGTCGGGAAGGACAAATCCGTAATTTCCCCTGCCGCGCTCAAAGGTTCCCACCAGCGTGGTGATCCCGTGTGAGAGAACGCGAAGCACCTGCGCCTCCTGACGTCTTCCGCGGTCTGACGACTTTAAGAGCGCCACCTGCACGATGTCTTTGTGGAAGGCTCCGCCCGTCTTGCCCTCAGGGATAAACAGATCCTCCGCTCTTCCCTCGATCTCCACGAATCCAAAGCCCTTGGCATTGCTGATAAAGGTCCCCGTGAGGATGCTGCCGTCGCCCTTGATATATTTTCCCTTCGGAGTGAGCATCAGTCTGCCCTCCTGCACAAGCTCACGCAGGATGTCCGAAAGTTCTTCTCTCTCCGCCCGGTCCACCTGCATGAAGGAAGCCAGCTCTTTTTCCTTCATGGGCGTATAGAAATCCGACTCCGCAAGTTCACATATTTTCTTTTTTCTCTCCCGTCTTTTTTCTTCACTCATATCTTTTTCCGGCTCTGTTTTTTTCAAAAAGAAAACACTCTTGTAAAAGAGTGTTTGTCTTATGTGTTATTGAAAAATATTCAAATTAAGTATTGCCGAAAGCAGGATGAACAATACCGCCAAAACCTTTGTCCAGGTGACCAGCCGTCCCTCCATGGAACGTCCCTTATTCTTCCCCCAGTAGGTCTCAGCCGCACCGCTGATGGTTCCCAGCCCCGCTGATTTTCCTTCCTGCATCAGCACCAACACGACAAGCGCAACACACACTAATATAAAGAAAACTGTCACTACGATCTTAAATGCTCCCATCTCACACCTCCTAATGTCAAGCAAAAATAATCATACCATACAACCCGCACAATTTCAACAAAAACTTTTTTGCTGCGCACCCGGTCTATGCTCTGCGCTCCAGGAGGGACTTTCCGGTCATCTCAGCAGGCTGTTTCATTCCCATGATCTCGATCAGGGTGGGCACGATATCCGCCAGACAGCCGTTCTCTCTCAGCCCGTACGCCTCGTCATAATTTACAAGTATAAAGGGCACCTGGTTGGTGGTATGCGCGGTGAAGGGCTCCCCGGTCTCAGGGTCGATCAGCATCTCCGCATTGCCGTGATCCGCACAGATGAACAGAACGCCGTCCACCTCCCTGATCGCCTCCACAGCTCTGCCCACACATTCATCCACAGTCTCCACAGCCTTGACGGCGGCATCCAGCACTCCGGTATGCCCTACCATGTCAGGGTTTGCAAAGTTGATGATGATCACATCGTACTCTCCGGAGCGGATCGCGCCGATGAGCTTGTCACACACTTCATAAGCGCTCATCTGCGGCTTGAGGTCATAAGTAGCCACATCCTTGGGGGAATTGACCAGCACTCTGTCCTCCCCCTCGTTGGGCTCCTCCACACCGCCGTTGAAAAAGAACGTCACATGGGCATACTTCTCGGTCTCGGCAATGCGCACCTGTCTCATGTGATTTGCCGCAAGCCACTCGCCGAAGGTATTCGTCACGGCAACCTTGTGAAACGCCACATCCTTGTTGGGGATGGTGGGATCATAATCGGAGAAACATACATAGGTGATATTCTTTCTCGCGCCTCTGTCAAATCCTTTGAATTCGTCGTCGCAGAATGCCCGGGTGATCTCTCTCGCCCTGTCGGGGCGGAAGTTGAAAAAGATCACAGAGTCACCGTCCTCGACCGCCGCGCCGTCCTCGGTCACGGTGGGCTTTACAAACTCGTCCGTCTCTCCCCTGTCATAGGACTCCTGAATTCCGCAGATGCCACATTTTGCGGTCAGCCCCTCTCTCTTGGTCAGAGCGTCATACGCAAGTTTCACCCTGTCCCAGTTATTGTCTCTGTCCATGGCATAATACCGCCCCATCACCGATGCGATGCAGCCGGTGCCGATTTCTTCCATCTTATCCCTGAGCGCCTCGGCAAATTCTTTTCCGCTGGTCGGAGGCGTGTCCCGTCCGTCCAGAAAACAATGCACATATACTTTCTTCAGCCCGTTTTTCTTTGCCAGTTCCAGCAGGGCATAGAGATGCGTATTGTGGCTGTGTACGCCGCCGTCGGACAAAAGCCCCATCAGATGCAGGGCAGAGTCATTCTTCTTGCAATTCTCCACCGCCCTGACAAGCGCGGGATTCTCAAAAAAAGTGCCGTCCTGGATCTCCTTGGTGATGCGGGTGAGCTCCTGGTACACGATACGTCCTGCCCCCATATTCAGATGCCCTACCTCGGAATTGCCCATCTGTCCCTCCGGCAGCCCCACCGCCATACCGCTGGCATTGCCCCGTGCAAAGGGATATTTTTGCATCAGCTCATCCATCACCGGCGTCTTCGCCTGCGCAACCGCATTTCCCTCAGTCTTTTCATTGAGTCCGTATCCGTCTAAGATCATCAAAACTACTGGTTTCCTGCTCATCTGCTCTCCTCCGTTTATCCATAATATTTACTTGACAGCCCTGTATTATTAACCCTTGTTTCAAATGGCAGAGATTTCCTCTGCGGCCACAAAGCATTATACAATGAAATGAGCGGAACCGCAACCCGTTTCCGCTCATTTGCCCGGATTTTGTTTTAATTTTTGTGCCGCGATACCTTGTTGTATTTTTGCGGCAAATGCTATACAATATGCTATAAACCTGTAAACCATCTCCTTTACACAGACCGAGGCTGTTTATGATCACTTTACTTTCTAAAATATTTATCAAAACCCCTGACGATACCGACTCCCCCGGCGTCCGCCGCGCCTATGGCATACTCTGCGGCGCGGTGGGGATCTTTCTGAATCTTTTGCTCTTTGGCGGCAAGGCGCTGGCAGGATTTATCAGCGGCTCCATCGCCATCACGGCGGATGCGCTGAACAATCTCTCCGACGCCGGCTCTTCCATCGTCACCCTGCTCGGCTTTCAGCTCGCCAGCCAGAAGCCGGACTCCGACCATCCTTTCGGACACGGGAGACTGGAATATATCTCCGGGCTGATCGTGGCATTTCTGATACTGCTCATGGCATTTGAACTGCTGCAGAGTTCCGTGTCCAAAATCCTGCACCCCGAAAAACCGGAGTATTCTGCCCTGGTCATCGCCATCCTGGCCGCATCCATCGCCGTCAAATTTTATATGTCGTTTTATAACCGCAGCATCGGCAGACGCATCCACTCCGTCGCCATGGCGGCGACTGCCACGGACAGCTTCAGCGATGTCTGCGCCACTTCGCTGGTACTCGCATCGGCGCTGATATCCCGTGCCACGGGGATCGTGGTCGACGGATACTGCGGTATCGCCGTGGCAGTCTTCATCGGCATCGCAGGCATCAACGCCGCGCGGGATACCATCAGCCCTCTGCTGGGTCAGGCGCCCGACCCCGATTTTGTGAAGCGCATCACCGACTTGGTTCTCTCCTATGACGGGATCATCGGCATCCATGACCTGATGGTACATAATTACGGTCCCGGCCGCGTCCATATTTCCCTCCATGCCGAGGTGCCCTCCGACGGCAATCTCATGGAACTGCACGAACTGATCGATCTGATCGAGCACACGCTCCGCAAGGCAATGAACTGCAGCGCGGTCATCCACATGGATCCCGTCTGCGTCAATGACCCGGAGACCAACAGGCTGCGGGACATGGTCAAGGACGTGCTGAAAGAGATCGACCCCTGCATCAGCATGCACGATTTCCGCATTGTAAAAGGCACCGCCCACACCAATCTGATTTTTGATGTGGCAGTGCCCTATGATTACAGACTCTCTGACAATGCGCTGACGGAAATCATCCATTACAAGATCAAATCCATCAATTCCGAATTTTTTACCACGATCGATGTGGACAAATGCTGACCGTCTCACGCCGATGAGCTCTGCTGCACTCTAACGGTTTTCATTCACAAAAAGCTGGGCGCGGCTCTGGATGATCCCGGCCACTTCCTCCGCACTCTTCTGCCCCTGATAGAATGCCTCCATCTCCTCGGAGATAATATTGCTCACATCCACATTGTAATACGATCTCTTGTCGACGGAATAGATATAATCCTTTATTTCCTGTACCTGCTGCTCGGTGAGAGGATCCAGGGTGATCATCTCATCGTTGATCCACCAGTTGTATTCGCTCTCCACTTCCTTGCCGTTCTCATCCGTATAAGTGGGACGTTTGGTCGCCTTCTGTGCCTTTGCCTCAAAACAGTTCTTATTCACAGGAATCGCCCACTCAAGCGCCTCCTGATATTCGTCTGTCAGATAGTAACGCATAAAGTCCCATGCCGCGTCCAGATCCGCACTTTTTGAGGAGAGGGCATAGCTGATATCCGTGTTGATCACCGCACCGTTTCCGCCGGGGAATCCCACAAAGCTCACCTCTTCCCCAAAATTGCCGTTGATCATATAGACCATGTTTGCAATATCATAAATGGAACAATTGCTGAGAAGCGTGCGGTTCTCACGGTACTGGGACTCATAGAGCATATACCAGTCGTCCGTATAATAATCCTCACCCAGTTCTGCGGGAAGTTCCTTCGCAAACTCCATCAATGCAATAAATTCCGGCGAATTAAAATTACATTTTCCCGTGGACACATCAATGAAATCACTGCCGCAGATCTGCATGGCGGTCTGCAGGAATGAGCTGCGCGTCATCTCACTGAACAGTGTCGCTCCTTCCGGCATCTTCTCCAGACATGCCTCTGCTTCATCCATCGTCCACTCCTCAGGCTCTCCCACCAGGGATTTCTTCCCGACAAAAGTGTAGACACTGAAGGAAGGAATGATCTCATAGAGCTTTCCGTTCACCCTGCACGCTTCAAATACGTTATCGATAAACTCCTTGCCGGAAAGCTCCTCGTCCTTGCTGATCAGCTCTCCGATGTCTGCGAGCAGCCCCTTGGAGATATAGCTGTCCAGTTTCATGCTGGACGAATCCAGCACCAGGATATCCGGCATATTTCCGGCAATGATATCATTGTTCAGCTGGGTAGATCCCGCATTGTAATCGTCATAAGTGTTGTAGGTGCTGTAGTCCTTCAGAACGATCCTGTGTGTGGTACTCGTCTTGTTAAAGTCAATCACCCTTTTTTTCAGATCGCTGGGAACATAAATGCCGCCCAGGACCAATACCGTCTTGTCGGGGATCTCCTCAGGGGGAACCCGGGTGAAGATCCCGCCCGAGACAACGCTGTTATAATTTTCCTCGTCGTATTCACTGTAGATGCCGATAAAATGATCGTCATCCACAGGGCAGACCGCACTCAGATAGCTGCTTTCAAAATCAGAGTTTACAAAACTCATGATCTGCGTGCTGTCCTCATCCCCAAGGTGATATTGAAAGACTCCGATATTGGTGGAATAAACAAGATCTCCGTCTTTGTCCAGAACGATCCCGCCGATACTGTTTGCCACAGAGGCAGGCAGCGGATAACGCTCTCCCAGCTGTCCCCTGTTCACATCATAATATACCACATACATATCTGTCCAGTTGTCTTCGTAATAGCTGATCATCCATCTTCCATCGGCAGCAACCGCAATGCCGGCCAGATTTTCCAGAATCTCCTCCAGCGCGTCGGCAGACTTTAGCTCGGAAACGGTTCCCTCTTCATCTATATCAATAAATCCGGTCACATTACCTGTGATCAGCGCTACCGCCTTCCCGTTTCCCTTGACTGCCATGTTGCTGATATTGTACCACTCATTCTCATCCCCGATCTGAATCTGCGTCTCCCAGAGCATATTGCCGTCCATATCCCACGCGCAGATATAATTGTCATTTTTGCTCACATAGTTCTCAGGATCACTATAGTCCTCAAAATAATGGTTCTTGGTACCCCAGATCATATTTTTGTCAATCAGGAAATTCCCCAGACTGATGTTCTCATACACAGAACTTCCATAGTCGGGCTCCTCTTCTGCAACCGCATCGGCGGCTCCTTCTTCAGCCCCCACGGACGCGCCGTCCTCCGCAGCCGTACTCTCCGCGGCCGTTCCCTCCCCGGGTTCATTCCCTGCAGACTCCGATCCGCCGCCGGCTGCATCGGATGCCCCGTCCTTTAAGACAGTCTGGATCTCACACACCCTGGCGTCGGTACCGTCCATCTTCATGCTCAGGAGCCGGTAGATTGGACCGCTTTCCGAGGAATTGCCGCTGTAGTCATAACTTTGGGAGATCAGGTAAACCCTTTCCCCGTCACTGGAGACTCGCTGCACATAGGTGTCATCCCCCTTCTTCTGAATGCCCGAAAAATCAAAGGCCTCCATGCGGTACACATACTGCTTTGCCAGCGCGGCATTGGCGTTACTCTTTCCCGGATCCCCATTGCCTTTCTGTCCGCACGCCCCCAGCCCCGTCACCATGGATGCGGCGAGCAGAACGCTCAAAATCTTCTTCCATTTTTTCATACCAAATCCTCCCTGCTGCTTCGACCGTATTTGAAGAGCGTTTCACGCCTCTTTGCTTTTCTTTGCCTTTGCGGCATAACGCTTTTCTTTCCAGTCCTCCAGCTTACCTATTATCTTAAGCCATAGACTCTTAAATGTCCAGCCTTTCCGTTTCCACCAACGGATAAAAAATATCAGCGCCAGGATGACGGCATATAAAAGAAAGAGAAGCATGAACAGTGTGATGAGCGCAATCCTGTCCTCATAGCCCCTGGCAATATTTTCCCAATAAGGATAGACGATCGCCTTGCCGTTCATGGAGCGGGTTCCAAAGGCTTTGATGACTTTCAGCCGGTTTAGCAGACTGTACCGGGTGGTATTCTCCAGTATCTCTGTCTCCAGCTCGTCCTTCCCCAGCTGCTCCCGGACATATTTTAAGGCAAACTGTTTCACCGGATTGGGCATCACGATCTCGTAATGGCTGATCCCTCCGCCGGTTCCGTGATCCTGAAGCGTACTCAGAGAGACGTACACCCTGGTAGAGTCCAGCCCTGCCGCCTTCACCAGCCCATTGTCCGGTCTCTCGATCACTCCGCTCACGATATGCGGCACACCCCCGATGGATACCGTCATCCCTGCCACATTGTTGGAGCCGAACAACTGCCATGCCGCATCCTGATCGATGACACAATAGTCGTGATTGAGGTCACTGCCGGAAAAGTACCCGCCGCAGAGAAGCTTCTGTGGATGAAACAGGAAAAAATCTCCTCCGACTCCCATGGCATCCGCTTCCAGACTGGCATTGTCACTCAAAAGAGTGATTTTCCCCTCCGCGCTGTAGGCGTCCACCCAGAGTCTCGCGCTGGGATTCTCCGACTCCTGCTCGATGGAGGACTCCTTGAGATAACCGTCCAGAGAATGTTCAAATTGTAAAAGTGTATCTTCCGTCACATCGGCATCCCGGGAGAAAAAACAACTGATCTGTGCCACATTGCCTTCCCTGCTCCACCGCGCCGCCATCTGCTGTTCCGGCAGAGATTTTGCCATATTTCCCGTCACCAGCATGAGAAGGAGTGACAACAGAAAAGACACGCCGCCGGTGATACCCAGTATCAATCTCCTCATATCCCGTTCACCCCTTAATTATTGGCAAGCCGCACCTGCTTTCCCGCCTCAACGGGCGCCGTGGAAGTAGTGATCACATACTCATATCCGTTGAGTGCGGCGCTGACGGCGGAACGGGTGTCGTCACTGGCAAGCACCTCCACGTCCACACGGGTGGCGATATACCGGTTGCTGAGCGGCGTGCTCTTGGTCTCCACGATCAGGATGAACTTCCCGTTATTGTCCTCCCGGATGGCGCTGTTTGGCACGATCAGGTCATAATTGGCGCTCTTTTGTCCCACGGACACACTCAGAGACTGCCCCTCGGTGACACTGCCCTCCACATCGAAGGTGAGCATCTTGTTCTGACTGGGATTGGAAGGATCCGGCTTGATGCTTGCAAGGGAAACATTCACATCGTCATATCTCCAGGAGTTTACCAGTTCTGCCACATCCCCGACGGCAAGGCGCTTTGCCTGGTCATTGGTCACGGTAAACTGCATGGTATAGCCCTTGCCTTCGGGCTGTATCTCAAACAGGATCCCATCGCCGGGCGTCTCTTCCCCGGACTTTACATTGACCGTGATGATCGTCCCCGGGATGGGCGCCGTCACTTCACCGTTTACATTCTCCCCCTGCAGTTCGGAAATATTTTCCTTCAACTCGGTCAGGGTATCGCTCCAGTTTAATTCCGTCACGATATCGGACACCAGCTGCGTTTTTTCCTCCTCTGCATCCTCCACTTTCTGCCTGCGCAGCTCAACCTCCTTCGTCCAGTCGCTGATCTCCTCTTCTATATCCGCAGCGGTGTTGTCCGCCTTATTGTCGTATGCCTTCTGCGCTTTGTCCAGCGCCTTTTTCAAATCGGGCAGCTTCGCCTCATCGTCCGCGATCTCCGCTTTCTTGTCCTCGATACGTCTCTTCAGGATCTCATTGTTGGCAATAGCGGCATCGTACTGTTCCTTTGTCACCGCAGGTGTTCCGTCCGCATTCAGCTTATTGTCCTCATAGTCCTGAATCGCTCTGTTGTTGGCGTCGATCTCCTCCTGCCAGCTGTCCATCTCCTTCTTGGCGGCATTCACCACGTCAGCCACCTCATCGTAAGCCGACTGCGCCGCATCCAGCTTCTTTTTCTCCTTGTCCGTGCTCACCTCGTAGCCGGACTGCTCCTGCCATGCCGCCAGCGTGTCTTCCGCCTCTTTCAGCTCATCCTTAAGCGTCTGGATCTCCTGCTCCTTGGCGAGCACCCTGCTCTGATAGACTGCCATGGAAGATGTGTTGCCGCTCTGGGCATTGTCCAGCACCGAATCGGACACCGTCCCCTGCAGGATCTGAATCTCATAGTCTAAGATCTGCCGGTTAAGCGCATCCTTCGCCTCCTCCAGCGCCGTGCTGCCTCCCGCGGAAATATGGCAGAGTACATCCCCCTTCTGCACGGTATCTCCTTTCCGGACCTCCACGGACTCCACGTCATAGGTGCCGGAAGCAGTGCTGTCGCTGGTGGTCTTTAGCTTGACGCTGTACGGATCACCGCTCTCCACGATTCCTGATCCCCGGATCTTCGCCGTGATGGTCCCGGACTCCACATACTGGGTCGCCACCTCCGGCAGGGAATAATTCATGATGGTGTTGGAGAAAAAAGTGAGTACCAGAAGGACGCTTAAAAATACGATCGCCGCTGTCTTGACCCATTCTCTTCTCTTGTTACTGTTCTCGTTCATCGCTGCTCTCTCCTCCATAAAACATCTTGCTCTATGAAATACGCCAAAAACTGTCCCAATACCCGTCAGCCTTTGATGCCTCCCTGATAGGTGATGCCGTCCACCAGATATTCCTCGCCGTAGAGGAACACCAAAAGACTGGGCACCATATAGATCGTCGCCACCGCAAACGCCAGCCCTACCTCGCCCGCGTTGATCTTGCTTAAGAACACGGACAGCGGATGCCTCTCCGCATCCGATAAAAGGATCAGGGGCTGTTCCACCATATTCCAATAATCGATAAACACCAGTATCGCCGCGGAGCACAGCGCGCCCTTGCACAGCGGCAGACAGATCCTTCTGAAGATCTGCCACTCTCCCGCGCCGTCGATCTGCGCCGCCTCGATGACGGAAGAGGGAATGCGCCGCATGAATTTGGTCAGCAGATACACCGCAAAGGGCGAGAAAATTCCCGGCAGCCAGATGGACCAGTAGCTGTCCAGGATGTTCAGCCAGTCTGCCACCAGGAAGTTGGGAACCAGCGTCACCTGATAAGGCATCAGCATCAGGATCACATAGGAAAAAAAGATGATACTTCTGATCTTGCCCATATATCTGGAAAAACCATACGCCGCCAGGGTCGCCACCGTAAGCTGGAACACCACGATGGGTCCCACGAGGATCACCGAATTCCAGAACTTCAGCAGATAGTCCGGGCTCTTAAACAAAACCGTGATATACTGAGAAAAGGACACCATATCCGGTATGAATTTCAGATTCACTTTTTCGGCGATATACACTTTGCCGCCATTTTCATTTACCGCAAACACAGAACCATAATTGGCAGAAATCTCCGAGGAAGACATAAAAGAGTTGGTGATGGTCAGCACAATGGGCATCAGAAACAGAACGGCAAACGATGCCGCTATCGCCGTAGCGATGGCAATCTTTGCAAACGCCCATATTTTCTTTCCTTTCAGAGGTTTTCCCTTCCCCGCCATGCGGGAAGGAACAGGTCTTTTCTCCTCCGCCATAGCGCTATCCCTCCACATCTTTCCCAAAATGATTCTCCACGATAAACAGCGTGCCGATAATGACGATCATCACCAGCGACATCAAAATCGCCGCCGCGGAAAGCGCCTGATAGTCCAGACTCTTAAACTTATTATTCATGTAATGCTGCAGCATATAGATCGTATCATAGGGATAATCCGTCGTCAGCAGGTAGATCTCCCGGAAGATCTTGAAAGAGCTGATGAGAGACATGATCGTCACAAACAGGATCGTGGAGGACAGATACCGGATCTTAATGTAAAAAAAGGTCTGCAAAGGCGTGGCGCTCTCCAGCCTCGCCACCTCCAGAATATCCTTGGGGACACTCGCCAGCGCCGCCATAAAGAGGATCATATTGTAGCCAAGATTTTTCCAGAGAAATAAAACCACAATGACAATGGTGGAATACTCGGACTTAAACCAGTCGATCTTGGAAACCCCGAACACACCCAGCACATCGTTCACCGCGCCGTTATAATGAAACAGCACCTGCCAGATGAGCACGATGGATGCCACCGGCACCATCATGGGGCTTAAGAAGAATGTGCGGAACTGGCTGCGAAAGGGGAGCCTGGCCTCCAGCACAATGGCTAAAAGCAGAGACAATACCACCGACAGGGGCACGGCGATCGCCGAGAATCTCACCGTGTTTTTCACCGCTGTCTGAAAGGCCACATTGTTGAGGACCAGCCCGAAATTCTGCAGCCCGACAAAGTTTGCACTGATGGGATTGTCCACCATGGAATAAAAAATGACCACGCCAAAAGGAACCAGGAAAAAAACAAGGACGCCAAGAAAGCCGGGGGCGATAAACAGCCCCGAGCTTCTCCTGCGTCTTTTTATGATTTTTCCGTTTTTCCTCATCTTTTTCACGATCTGCACCTCGGATCACACCGACCGTCTCTATTTTCGGTCAGCGATTCTCATTCAGGTAGAGCTGGACACGGTTCTGGATGACGCCTGCCACATCCTGGGCGGATTTCTGTCCCGCAAAGAACGCCTGCGCCTCCTCCGTGATAAAGTTGATGATCTGTACATCCGAATCCGTGGCAGGTTTCGCGATGGAGATCAGATGCTCCAGCACCTCCACCTCTTCCTCGGTGGGAACATGATAACGATACTCCCAGTCTCCCCATCCGATGCCGCCTCCGCCGTTGGCGATCAAGGGTTCCCCGTTTTCGTCAAGCTGGGGGATGGGATTGCCGTCCTCATCCTTTTTGGGCACCAGCTCACCGTTTTCATCCGTCACCAGATTGCCGTTTTCGTCCGTCTCCCACTCGTAAATATACTCGATCTTGATCGCTTCCTCGCGCTTTTTCTGAAATTCCGACTTCCTGGCAGGGAAGCCGAAGCCCATCTCGCCCTCGTCCTTGACCAGATAACTCTCCAGAAACGCCCATGCGCCGTCCTTGTGCGCCGATTTGGACAAGATGGCGACACCGATCTCCGACGGCTGGAGATAAGTGCCGCTCTCCCCCTTATCGTTGGGATAGCCGATGTAGCACACATCATTCTCAAACAGCGCGTCCGCCAACTGCAGGCTGTTGAAATCATACACATCCACCCGGTACAGAAGCTGCTTCCCGCTCTGGATCAAAGTCGGTTCGGAAGGCGTATCCTCGCTGTATTCATAGTTCTCCGGGAACTCATTGGCAAATTCCAGGATCGCCTCAAAGCTCTCCTTGTTAAAATCACATTTTCCGGTCTGCCAGTCCACATAACTTCCCAGACTGTACTGTAACATACTGGACAGCGCATATTCCTTGGTCAGCCCGCCCAGAAGCGCCGCGTCGGGATGTTCCCCGCCGTAGGCCAGCATCTCGGGAATGGTCCAGCCCGGTTCCTCCCCCAGCTGGGACGCCCTGCCCGCCAGCGTCATGAGCTGGAAACTTTTGGGAACAGCCACCAGTCTGCCGTCAAAGGTGTATGCGTCCAGAATATTCTCAAAATAATCGTCCCGGTCCAGCGCCGTACTCTTCTCAAGGTACGGTCCCAGATCCTCGAACACGCCCTTCGCCGCCAGAGAATCCACATTGAGATTCCGCAGCGCCAGCAGGTCGGGGCCGTTTCCGGAGGTGATATCATTGTTCATACGGCTCACCGCGTCCGCGGTTACTTCCTCATAGTTGCTGTCATTGTCCGTATAGACCACATCGTCGTAATTAAAATACGTCTTGATCGAGATGTGATACTGGTCATTGCTCTTGTTGAACGCCACCACGGCGGACTGCAGATTGGTATCCTGGTAAAACGCTCCCAGAGTGAGGATGGTCTTCTCCGGCACTTCGGACACGGGTACTTTGGACAGCAGGGCATACTCCGATTCGTTTTCTCTAAGCCCGGTCCAGTCGTTCATCGTCACCGCGATCCTTCCGTCCTCCAGGGCATACACACCTGCCACCTGGGAGCCGTTGATATCGCAGTCCAGCCAGTCGAACAGTTTTTCCTCTGTCTGGGAGGCGCAGTCGTATTCCAGCAGGGACGTGCCGTCGCTTCCCAGGAAATCCTTGTCAAAAGAGGCCGACAGTTCGTTGGTATAGCTGTTGATAAAATTCTCATAGACACTGCCTATGGCTTTCCCGTCAAAATCCAGCTCCTTTAACTGCATGTCGTTGGAACTTCCGTGGACGGTAATGTACATCTTACCGTCCCGGCCGGAGCCCAGAGCGTTGATCCAGTCGCTTCCCGGGGAGATCACTCCGCTGTATGCGCCCTCCGCGTCCAGCAGATAGATCTGGTTCCCGTCATTTAAATAGACCCGGTTCTGCGCGTCAAGCGCAGCCTCCTGGAAATAGACGTCCTTCTCCGGGAGCTGGTCCGTAAAATCCGTCTCCTGCAGGCGGTTTCCCTCCATGTCGTATCTGCAGAACAGATAACTGTTGGAACTCCCCTCGGTCTCGTCATAGCGGTAGATCCGCTCTATCGTGACGACATTGCCCTCGCTGTCAAACATGAAATTGTTGACGCTCCTGTCCTCCCGGGTCTCCGGGCTGTCCTGCCCGTCCGTCTCAGGCTGTTCCTGGGCAGCCTCCGGCTTCAGGATAGGGATCTCGGTTCCCGCCGTTCCGTCCTGCAGGGAAAATGACTTCAGGGACATGACGCTCATCTGTGCGTCCGGGTCATAGTCGTACGTCGGGAACCAGAGCATTCCGTCGTGTTCCACAGCGTTATAAAAGGCCAGGTCCGAATCCAGCGTGATGAAATCCGCCTTCCAGACCATACCGTCCTTCGCCAGATCCTGGGTGGTATTGTTCTGGGGCTGTCCCGCATCCGTTTTGCCTCCACAGGCTGTCAGCGCAGCCATCATAACCGCCGCCAACAGCAGACCGATCTGTTTTTTATATTTTTTCATAATCTCCTCCTGACTGATGTATTGGTGCTGCAATGCACCCGGATACTCACAAATCTTGTTATGAATCACAAGCCTAGTATACAACATATTGTATCGAAATGCACCTTAAGATTTTATGAACTTTTCATTCTGTATCCCCTGACGAAAAACCGCCGGAAACAGGCAGTTTCCAGCGGTAATAGGCTTTTCGCTTTTAAAGTTTTGTATGATGTGTTTCGCGCAGATCTTGTTTCTCCAAAAATTGCCGTTGTCCCGGGACTGCCCTGCAGATCATTTCAACTGTGCCGCAACTTCTTCCGCAAAGTTCTCGGTCTTTTTCTCCAGCCCTTCACCGGTCTCATAGCGGACAAAGCTCTTTACACTGACGGAAGTGCCAACTTCCCTGCTCACCTGATCCAGATACTGTGAAACGGTCTGCTTGCCGTCCTCCGCCTTTACATAAATCTGCTCTAAGAGGCAGACCTCTTTGAGTTCCTTGTTCAGACGGCCAATGATGGCACCCTCGATCACCTTCTCGGGCTTGCCGGCCATCTTGGGATCCTGGGCATACTGCTCGGAGATGATCGCCTTCTCATGCTCCCTGTACTCCTCAGGAACATCAGCGGTAGCCACATACTTGGGATTGAGCGCGGCAACCTGCATCGCGATATTGGTCAGCGCCTCTTTCACCGCATCGTTCACCACATCGGTCTCAGCCTCCACCAGGACGCCGATCCTGCCGCCGCCGTGCACATAAGTCACAACGCAGCCGTTCTCCGCAGTCACCTTCTCAAATCTCCGGATGGAAAGTTTCTCACCGATCACGGCGATCTTCTCCACCAGCGCCTCGGACACGGTCTTGGAAGGATCCTCGATCCAGTTCTCAGCCAGAAACGCTTCCATATCTTTTGCGGATGACTTTACAGCCTGCTTTGCAACATTCTCAACAAACGTCTGGAACTGTTCGTTCTTTGCGACAAAGTCGGTCTCTGAGTTCACCTCCACGATCGCCGCGGTCCTGTCTGAGTCCGCAGCGATGCGGCAGATCCCCTCAGCCGCGATCCTGCTCTCCTTCTTGACAGCCTTGGCAGCGCCGCTCTTTCTGAGGAAATCCACTGCCGCCTCCATATCACCATTGGTCTCATTCAGAGCCTTCTTACAATCCATCATGCCTGCGCCGGTCATCTCGCGCAGCTCTTTCACCATAGCCGCAGTAATCTCTGCCATATATTTATTCCTCCTGTACTGGGATAAAATGTCTTCCTGATCAGGCGTCCTGCTCCGCCTGTTCTGCCACTTCCTCGATATCCTCCGCATTCTCCAAAGCGGTCTCAGCCTCCGTGTATACAGCCTCGCCCTGGTTTGCCTCGATCACGGCATCAGCCATTTTGGAGACGATCAGTTTGACTGCCCTGATGGCGTCATCGTTGCCGGGAATGATATAGTCCAGCTCCTCGGGATCACAGTTGGTGTCGCCGATACCGATCAGGGTAATGCCCAGGGAATGAGCCTCCTGTACGCAGATTCTCTCCTTCTTGGGATCTACCACAAAGATGGCGTCGGGAATCCTGGTCATGTTCTTGATACCGCCAAGGTTCTTCTCCAGCTTCTCCCACTCTTTCTTAAGGGCGATGACCTCCTTCTTGGGAAGCACATCAAAGGTGCCGTCCTGGGACATGGTCTCGATCGCGTGCAGTCTCTCGATACGGGACTGGATGGTCCGGAAGTTGGTGAGCATACCGCCCAGCCATCTCTCGTTTACATAGTACATACCACAGCGCTCCGCCTCGGTCTTTACCGCATCCTGCGCCTGCTTCTTAGTGCCGACAAACAGGATGGTGCCGCCCTGTGCTGCGATCTCTGAGATCGCGCGGTAAGCTTCGTCCACCTTGCCCACCGACTTCTGCAGGTCGATGATGTGGATACCGTTTCTCTCGGTGAAGATATAGGGAGCCATCTTAGGGTTCCATCTTCTGGTCTGGTGTCCGAAATGAACACCCGCTTCAAGCAGCTGCTTCATTGAAATAACGCTCATGTCTTTCCCTCCGTCTGGTTAAATTCTTCCGCGATTCCTTTTCCGCCGGCTTTGCGTTACCCCCGGTTGACTCTGACGGACATTCCCGCAGATCATACGGTGCAAACCCGCATTTGTCTGCCAGAACACCACCGCCAAATCGGAACGCGTGTTTTTTGTCACAACGGTGACAGTATAACATAAGAAAACCCCTGTGACAAGGGGTTTTCTGAAAAAATAATGTGAAATATCTCACGAAGATCCGGCGATGATCACAGGGGGAAAATCTTCATCTTGCGATGATCTCCGCGATCTCTTCCTCACTCGCTCCGACGGGAATCTCATAGGTACCCACACGGATCCTCCTGGAATAGCCTTTGTCGCACAGATAGGTGTCAAACGCCGCCGCATCCTCCACCAGCCCCAGCGCCGCCAGATCCTTGCTCACCGTGTAGGAATTGGCTCCGCTCTTAATCTGAAAAGAAATGGTGCCGGCAGTCTCCTCCGCCGGCCGGCTTTGGGACGGCAGAGAACTGCCCGGTTCCGGCACTGATTCCTTTCCGGTTTCCGTCTGAGTTTCCGTCTTGAATCCTGTCTCCGGTTCCGGCACCGATTCCTTTCCGGATCCCGTCTGGGTTTCCGTCCCGGATGAGAAATCCGCCTGCAGCGAAGAAAGCTTCGACGATTCCCCATCCACCATACCGAGTTCCTGGGCGCGCTGTCTGATCTGGGCATCCGTAAGCGGTCTGTTGCCCGCATTCGCTATCGTAAGGATGACCGTCGTGAGAATCATCCCCACAGCAAGTCCCCGCAAATAATATCTCAGTTTCATAATGTCCTCTGTCTCAAATCTTCTTTCCGCCTGTCCGGATCCCTACAGATTTCTGTTGAGATCGATCACAAGCTTTACCTCACCTACGCCAAGCCCCAGTTCCCTGGCGATGGCGATCGTGGATTTTCCCTGCCGGTACAGCGCAAGGATCTGTTCTTTATTGTTGGTCCCGTCCGGCTGCCCTTCCGTCATAAAATTCAGATCCGCGCCGGAAGAGCTCTCTGTCAAAGGCACTTTTCCCTCCGGGCCGGTCTTTTTGCCGCTCTCCGTTTTCCTGCGCGCGTTTTTGGAAGACGCTGCGCTCTTTGGGGCTTCCTGCGGCTCCTTTTCTGCGCCGCCCCGCTCGAACTCCGCCTTGCGCTCCTCCAAAAAATCCCATTCCTTCCGCGCCGGCTCCCCGGGATCCGCATCGGGCTTAAGCTGCTGGAAGGAGGTGACTACCGCCTCCGCCTCCCGCCGGGTCTCCTCAACCTCCTGCACCGTCTTATTGACCTCCGACACGGTATTTTTCAGATTGGCATGTTTCTGATTGAGCATATCGTACAGAAACATTGCCTCCTCATGATTTTTATGAATCTCCTGCAAAACGGTGTCGGAATATTCATTGACTGCCATGATCTTTTCGTTGGTGAGCCGCTCCAAGGATCTCTCCGTCTTCTCCACCGCATATCCCACAGCCTCATCCACCACATCGTCCACATGTTTGCGGACACTGTCCATCTCCTGGGAAACCAGATTTTTTATTTCATCTTTCGCCAGGCTTTTTGTCTCCTGAGGCACTTCCTCCTTCGCCACAGGCAGCAAAAAACTCAGTGCTGCCAAAATCCCACCTGCAAGCAGCAGCACGATCTCCAAAACACCCATGTCTGTCTCCTTATATTTTGATATCAAAACCGCCCTGTCCTTTTATCACCACGCGGTCCGTATCTCCGCCGTTCTTTTTGCGCCTTCTGCCTCCGTCTCCGGCATATTCACTGCTGCCTTTGTCCCTGGCATCCTGTCTCTTATTGTGCCAGTCGGCATTGTGGCTGTCCGTGACAGTCGTTGCACGCTGTTCTTCGGTGCGCTGGGCCTGCTGTCCAAGATTGCTCTGATCCAGCATCGCCTTGTTGTCCTCATTTTGTTTGATGGTGGTATAGTCCTGCGTTCTTCCCACCGACGCGATCTCCATGATTCCGAATGCCATCTTTATACCCCCTGCGCGCTTTGGCGCGCATACCGATCGGATCCCCCTACAGGGGAGCCATCTTTACCTCTCCGGCAATACGCATAAATCTGCAGTATTTATAACTGCTGCGGACCACCATGGTAGAGTCGCCGATCACAATGGTCGTGCCGGGCCAGACTTCCCCGAGCACCTCCACCACAGCCCTGCTCTGCGCCTCAAAGATCTTCTGCATCTCGATCAGACGCTCATTTTTTTCCTGAAGGAGCTGTTTGTTCTCCTCCATAGTTTTTGCAGTTTGTCTGAGATAATCAATCTGTTCTGCCGTAAATTTTACTCCCATTCCCCTCTTCTGCGCAAAATTCACCAGAATCGGCTGGGCACTTAACAGCGCCTTGTTCAGTTCCGCCACTTCCTTCTGAAGCTCGCTGTACTCCTCCTTCAGCTTCGGATTGACGCCCACCTCCACAAGAGTCGGCGCGCCCATCTCCGCCCCCAGAGTCTTCACCTCCACCTTGTGGCATGCCTGCACATGCCCGCCGGTCACGAATCCCTTCTTGCCGTTTACAACCACTTCATCGCCCGCAGACACATCACTGTGGAGAATGGACCCCGTATTCACATAGCCGTTCTCCGCCACTACCGTCGCACTCTCGATAAACCGCGCAACAATATTTCCGCCCGCATGAAGGCTGCCCCGCGCCATACCGTTCATCCCCTTGGAGATGATGATATTGCCGCCCGCATAGATATGGGCGCCCTCCACTACTCCGTTGATGATCACATTTCCGCTGGCGCGCACCGTATAATTGGAGGCCACATTTCCATTGACCTGGACACTGCCGGTAAATTCAATATTTCCCGTGGAAACATCCACATTCTCCACCTCATACACATCGGACACAAACACCTTGTCATCCACGAGCATCACATGCCCGTCCACCGTAGAGCGGATCTCCATCTGATCCTCGGAGAGTTCCACAAGATTACCGTACTTGAAATATGCTTTTTTCGCCTCCTTGGGCTTGAGCCGGTTTCCATAGACATCGATACCGTACTCCCCGTCCTCCTGGGGGATCATCTTCGCAAGCACCTGCCCCTGGTGGCAATGGTTGATAATGTTGAGGCTGAAATAGTCCACGCTGCCATCCTCCTGCACGGTGGGATGCACCCGAAGATCTGTGTTGAAGCAATACTCGATCCTCGCGTCCCGACCCGGCTTGGGGGGCTTTCCCTGTGCCACCACAAAATCCGTACAGTAAATCCCGTCGGACTGAAAATGATCCTGAAGAAGCGTCATCTGAATTCCGGATGTGATGTTTTTAAAGCGGAGATCCGACAGGAATTCATTGAAGGACATCCGTTTTCCATTCTCCGAAGGCGCATAAAACCGCACGGTAGCGGTCATATGATCCTCGCTGACCGTAAGCTGATAGGTCTCGTTTATTGCCGGGCAGTCTCCCTTTGAGAGAAGGCAGGTAAGCTCCCTTCCCGATTCACAGAACTGCCTCAGACTCTTTAGATCATAAGCAAGCCCCTGTGCGTCAAGCCAGGTGACCACTTCGCCGGTCTGTACGGCTTCCCCGCCCTCCTGGGGAGGGAAAAATTTTACTCCAAAGCCTCCGCCGGGCGCAGTCATCAGTCTAAAATAACCATTTTGCACGATCGCAATCCTCCTTTGGACCGGTTTAGATAACTTCGCGTCAAACTTTGTCTATGTCAATCGGACAAAAAACCCATGTAATTTCCCATTTTAGTCTTCATCTTCTGCAGCGCCCTGGTGTGCAGCTGCGAAATCCGGGATTCAGACACCTCCAGGACATTGCTGATCTCCTTCAATGTCAACTCCTCATAATAATACAAGGTTATCACCTTCTGTTCCTTTTCCGTAAGAAGCTCCAGCGCCTCTCCCAGCACTTTCGTCAATTCCTCTTTCTCGACATTTTCCTCGGGGCTGACAAATTGGGATGTGGTATGCCTGCTATAGTCCTGGGACACATCGCTCCCCTGCTCCATATACTCATTTAAAGACACCAGCCCCGTAATCTTCATCTGGGACTGCCAGTCCTCATACTCGTCATCGGAAATCCCCAGCGCCTGTGCGATCTCTTCGTCGCTCGCCGTATGCCCCGTCTCCTGTTCGATCTGACGGATGACAGCGTCGATCTTCTTTTGTTTCTGCCGTATAGTGCGGGGGATCCAGTCCATCTTGCGGATCTGGTCCAGGATAGCCCCACGGATACGCAGGCTGGCATAGGTCTCAAACTTCACTTCCTTCATGTAGTCAAATTTGTCGATGGCATCGATCAGCCCAAAGATCCCGTAACTCACCAGGTCCTCGTATTCCACATTATAGCCAAGGTACATACTCAGCCTGCCCGCCACAACCTTTACCAGGGACGCATATTCCAATATGATCTTTTCACGCAGTTCCGGGCTTTTGGACTGCGCGTATTGCTCCAGCAGTTTTTTCTTGTCCGCCTCATCCATCGGAACCGTCACCTCCCCTGTACTTTATCGCGCGGCATAAGTCAGCCCTGACTGTCTGTCTCCTTGTCTGTCTCCTTGTCCGTCTCCCTGTCCTTCTCTATGACCTCGCCCTCTTTTGGCACACGGTTCTCATTCTGCCTGTCGAACAGATCCAGAGTCCATTTGATGATCTCCCCCAGAAAATAGAACACAAGCAGCACGACAAACAGTACGGTCAGCTGATCCAGCAGGGGATACTGCCGGATCAGATTGATGACACAGGTCACTGCCCCCGCCGAAAGCATCAGTATCAAGGGCAAATTTTTTCTATTCATACCTAACCCCCGTTTATATCGTGCGTTCCGGTCTGCCCACCGCACGAATGACATAATCTCCCGTCTCAGGATAAAAAATGACCGTGCGCCCGTAATCAGCCCCGGTATCCTGCGCCAGTACAGGGATCCGCAGCTCCTGAAGTTTCTTCACGGATGCTTCCGCGTTGCGCACCCCCACCTGCACCATGTTGGATTTTCCCTGAAAGGCAAACATGGTAGCGCCTCCCGCCAGCTTTGCCGTCATTCTGCTCTTGTTTGCGCCCATAGCCACCATGCGCCGGACGAGTTCCTCAATTCCCGTATCTGCAAACTTTGCAATATTCTGCCCGCTGCCCCGGATAGCCGTACTGTCCGGCAGCATGATATGTGCCAGACCTCCAATTTTGGTGACAGGATCCCGGATGGCAATTCCGATGCAGGACCCAAGCCCCAGGGTAGTCAGCCCGTCCGGGCTGACGCAGGTCTTAAGATCCGCCATTCCCACCTTGATTATTTCGCCCATACTAATTCCTCTTTAAGTTTATTCCACAGGTATTCCCAGAGAACCGAGGATCTTTCCGTAGGAATCCAGATCGGGTATGAGGATAAAATATCCGTCAATCTCCACCTCGTCAAAAAACTGCGACTGAATCAGCAAAAGCTTATCCCCTATGATACCAAACTGAATGGCAGGCACGCTTAAGATCGCCCCCGCCATATCTACTGCCAGCTCGGGAGGCGTCGGGAAAATCTTTAGATTTGTGATGGTCGCCAGGGAATTCAGATAAGCTCCCGTGATGATATTTCCCACCTCTTTCATGGCGGACAGCTCCATCTCCGAGAAGTCATCCCCCTCGGGTGCCATCCCCATCATGAGTTTGGCGATCAGATGCTTGGCGCTCGCCTTTTCCACAAGGAACATCATGCTTCCGGTGATATCCCCCTCAACGCCCAAAAAAACTCCCACCATGATCTGCTCTTCGCCGCCCATCATGGCTCCGACCTCCTGAAAATCCAGCAATTTTACCTGGGGAACCCTCATGTCCACCTTACACCCGAGCATTTGTGACAGTGCTGTCATGGCGTTGCCCGCACCGATATTGCCAAGCTCTTTCAACACGTCCATATAGGACTCAGATACCTTTTCCAGTGTGATATTGCCCATGTCAGTTCTCCTTTATATCCCCTGCCGGGACCGGCCTCGCCAGCTTTTATGAGTTTTCATCAAGCGTAATGGCATTCAGATCCAGCAGGGAGATCAGCTCGCCGCCATTCTTTCCCACGCCGTTGATAAAACTTGAGTGCCCGTCTTTCGACTCATGGGACAGCCTCTCAATGTCATCTTCGCTCAGGGTGACCACCTCTCTCACCTCGTCCACAACGATCCCCAGACTTCCCGAAACCTCACTCTTTAAAATGATGATCCTGGTAGCGCGTCCGTACTCGTCTGCCGCCAGCCCCATCTTCAGCCGGATGCTCACAATGGGGATCACTTCCCCCCGCAGATTGATCACTCCCTTTAAATAGGCGGGAACCTTGGGCACCCGGGTGATATTCTGCATTCTGACAATATTGTCAATATATCGTATATCGATTCCGTACTGTTCGTCACCCAGCCGGATGACAATATACTGGAAGCGCTCTGCTATGCGCTTTCCTTCCTGATCGGTCTTAACTACTTCGTTCATGGCAGTCTGCTGTTCCATAGATTATGTCCCCCTTTCTTACAGTAGCGCGTTGGCATCCAGGATCAGTGCAACTTCACCGTCACCCAGGATCGTCGCGCCGCTGATAAATTTACACTGTTTGATGTATGCGCCCAGGGACTTGATAACGATCTCCTGCTGTCCCAGCAGATCATCCACCACAAGGCCGGCCATCCTGTCGCCTTTCTTCACAATGACCACGATCAGACTTTCGTCCGCCTGTCTGCTGCTCTCAATGTCAAGAAGCTCGTTCATACGGATAAGAGGGATGACCACGCCCCTCAGATTGATCACTTCCTTATTCTCCACCAGTTTGATGTCGCTGGGGAGCAGATCCTCGATCGCCTGAATGGACCCTAAGGAAATGGCATATTTCTCATTCCCCACAACCACCATCAGCGCCTGGATGATCGCAAGGGTCAAAGGCAGCCTGATCGTCCATGTACTGCCCTCGCCGAGCCTGGACTTCACCTCCACCTCGCCGGAAAGCGATTCGATCTTGGACTTCACCACGTCAAGCCCCACGCCGCGTCCCGACACGTCCGTCACCTTCTTGGCAGTGGAAAAGCTGGGCAGGAACAAAAGATCGATGATCTCCTTTTCGGACATGGTGGCTCCCTGTTCCGCCGTGATCGTGCCCCGCTCGATCGCCTTGTTCCGGACCGCCTCGACATCGATGCCGTTACCGTCGTCGCGCACCTCGATCACCACATTGTTGCCATCCTGATACGCATCCAGGAAAATGGAACCGACCGGAGGCTTGCCCCTCCGGGCACGGAGTTCCGCATCCTCAAGACCATGGTCCGCGGAATTGCGCAGCAGGTGCATCAGAGGATCCCCGATCTCATCCACCACGGTGCGGTCCAGTTCCGTCTCCTCACCGCTCATATACAGCTCCATCTTTTTGTTCAATGTCTTGGACAGATCCCGGATCATCCGGGGGAATTTATTGACCACACTCTCAATAGGCACCATCCTCACCTTCATGACGGACTCATGAAGATTGGTGGTGACGCTCTCGAGATACTCTATCTGCTCATTGAAGCCGGAATTGGAATTCTGCTCCTGACCGGACGCAGACACCAGGGAGTTCTTCGCGATGATCAGCTCACTCACCAGATTCATCAGGACATCCAGCTTCTCAATGTCCACACGCACCGTGCGGTTGACTACAGGCTTGCTCACGGCAGGCTTCTTCTCGTTTGCCTTCGCCGCGGGAGCCTGTGTTTTCTCCTCCGCCGCGGGCTTCTTCTCCGCCTTCACAGGCTCTGCCTCAGCTGCGGGAGCCGCCGCAGGCTCCTCCATGGGACGGTAATTTTTGGTTTCCTCCAGCACCAAAGGAGCACCCGTTACATCAGCGATCTCAGACACATTGCACGCCGCCTTGATAATATCCTCCAGCGGCGCCTCGGAGAGGACGATCAGAGTAAAATCCCTGTCAAACTTCTCATCTTCCACATCCTGTGTGCTGGGGTTTGAGACTATGATATCCCCCTTCTCCTCCACCGCCTTGAACACCAGAAACGCCCTCGCTGCCTTCAGGATGCAGCTATCCTGCACGGTCACGGTGATGCCGTAGGCAGCCTTTCCCATCTTCGCCGCCTCCGTGATAACATGAATCTGGCTGTCGTCGAGCGCGATCTCATTCCATTTTTTATCTCCTGACGCGCCGCTTTCGGCAGGCGCGCTCCCGCTTTTGGCTTCCGGCTCCTCCGCCTTGCCTCCCCCCGTCAGGATATCATTTAAAAGCTTGATCAGGGGCTCGTTGTCATTGGTGCCCTCGTCGGCGGTAGACTGGATATTGTTTGTGTATTCTTCCAATGCGTCCAGACATTGGAAAAGCACGTCGATCATCTCCGGCTGAACCTTGATATTGCCGTTTCTCACCTCGGAAAACACATTTTCCATGTCATGGGTCAAAGTCTGCATCCGCTTATAGCCCATGGTACCCGCCATGCCCTTTAAGGAATGCGCCGCACGAAAGATCTCATTGATGGTGTCCATGTTCTCCGCATCCGTCTCGAGATTCAAAATCTGGGTGTTCAGATTTTGCAAATGTTCTTTCGTCTCATCCAGGAAAATTTCAAGATACTGACTTACGTCCATACTTTCCTCCATTCTGCCTCAAACGGCTTCCTTTGCTTATCTTTATTGCTTATGATTTCTGTACTCCGACGCACCAGAGGATCTCCTGCGCGATCTGTCCCAGCGGGATGTCTTTGTCCGAAAGCCCTGCTTTCGCCACACTTCCGGGCATTCCGTACACGGTACAGCTCTCCTGGCTCTGAGTGATCACGGACAGGTTTTTGTGCTTCTTAAGCGCCCGTATACCGGCCGTTCCATCTGCCCCCATGCCGGTCATCACTACACAGACAATATATTGGAAATCACTCTCCGCAAGAGATTCATACATGTAATTGGCGCTGGGCTTTACGCCTTCTCTGGGCGGTTCGTCCGTATAATGGACAACATGCCTGCCCGACCGCGCTTTCCGGATGGTCAGATGCTGACCGCCCATGGCAACGTAGACTGTCCCTTTCTGCAGTTCGTCGCCCTCCTTTGCCTCTCTCACTTCCAGATTGCTCAGGGAATTTAAGCGCTCCGCCAGCGACCCCGTAAAGCCCTTGGGCATATGCTGCACCAGCAGCACCGGGGCATCCAGCGCGGCCGGGAGATAGGGAATGACAGCCTGCAGCGCCCTGGGTCCCCCTGTGGAAGTAGCGATCGCCACGATCTTTTCCCCGGCGGTCTCACCGCCCTTTCCACGGAAGTCTGCGGGATTCTTCTCCTGCACGGTCTTCCCTGTCTCCGGGGGAGGCATTTTCCCGTCTGTCACCACTTCCAATATGGAAAGTAGTTTCTCCTTGAAAGGATCCATGCAGCACTCTGAGATCCCCTCCGGCTTCCTGATAAAATCCAAAGCCCCCAGAGAGAGCGCTTCCAGCGTTATCTTAGCCCCGTCTGCCACATAAGTACTCACCACCATGATCCTGGCGGGAATTTTCAGCCTGTTGAGCTGTCTCATGAGCTCCAGACCATCCATCTTCGGCATGACAATGTCGAGCACGACCGCATCATAGCTTTTGCGCTTCAAATATTCCAGCGCATCCACGCCGTTGATGGCGCGGTCCGCCACCTCAAATCTCTCATCGTTATTGATTATATCACAAAACACTCTTCTCATAAGTGCAGAGTCATCAACTATCAGAATTTTTTTCTTCCCTTTTGACTGATTTCCCATTTACACTCGTTTCCACTCCGTTCACTTTTCATCCGCCGCTCCCGATTCCTCCGCTTTGTCAGAACCGGTTTTCCCGCTGACGGTTTCTGCGCTCCTCCTCAAAGATATACTTGATGATCTCCTCTCTCGTGAGCACATCCATGTTGTAATACTGGGCTCTGTGCTCATACACTCCCGGACGGTTTTCCACCTCCTGCACGGTGATCACCTTTCCGATCACCTCGTACTCCTTATTCACACCGCCCTTCAGCAGATGATACCGGCAATAGATCAGACTGCCCACCTCATACTTATAGTCGGACATAAACCGCAGCCCGCCGCCGCTGATATCCACAATGACGCTCTGGCGCATGGGAAGGTCCGGATTGAGCATATACGGCGCCAGATCATCCGTGGACTGCTGTTCCTCCTCCTGAAGGCTGCGGGACTTCATCTCCAGCGCGCAGCTGAAACGATAATATTCCCTGCGCTGATATTTCCTCAGATTGCTGGTAAGCTCCACCTTGAGGAGATATACATTATTGGTCTTATAGCGGTCTACAATCCTTGCAAAACACTGGTACAGCCCGCTCTCCCCGTAGAACACCAGATCCAGCTCACTGTCCACGGACAAAAGGATCAGTCTGGTATGTTCCATGGGCATAGTGATCTCCAGGGTATCCTCCGACAAGATCTCATAGACTTTGCTGGCATAGATCTTCTGTGTATCCTCATCCGGATTTTTACTTCTCTCCAGCGACTGCAGGTCAATTCTGTTTCCCAAAGATATAAACTTTGATAGCATTTCCTGTCTCTCCCCTTCTATGATTTAGAAATAATGTGTGAAAAGAATGCCGCCATGCCGCGTCTGGGCTGCCGCTCCGTCTCCTCCCTGCCCAGAAGTCTCGCCGCGATACGCTCATATGCCTTGGAGGATTTCGCTCCGGGATTTTCCAACGACACCGGCGACTGCTGCATTACCGCCCGGGAAAGCTGTATATCCTGAGGGATACTCCCCAGATAAGTCATGGGAATCTTCAGGTATTTGGTCACCACGGAGTTAAGCTTGTTGAATAATACCCTGCCTTCCTCCTCCCGGTCCACCCGGTTTGCCACCATCTTGACCTTCGTATCTGCCTCCCGGAAACGGGGATGCCGGTAGAGCGCTTTTAACAGAGAGTAGGAATCCGTGATGGAAGTCGGCTCCGGCGTGGTGACCAGGAGGATCTCCCCGCTCGCCACCAAAAATTCCAGAACCGCCTCCGAGATGCCCGCTCCCGTGTCCACAATGATGATGTCCGCCAGAGAATCCAGCTCTTTTAAGTTTCTGATGATGTAATTCAGATAGTCCCAGCTCAGATTAAACATTCCGGCGATCCCTGACCCGCCGGAGATAAACCCCACATCCATAGGTCCCCAGGTGATGATATCCCGAATACTTTTGCCCTGGTATATCAGATCACAGAGATTGTGACGGGGTACCGTGCCAAACATGATCTCGATGTTCGCCAGACCGAAATCCGCATCCAGGATGATCACGCGCATTCCCATCTTCCGGAACTGGATCGCTAAGTTGATGGCTGTGTTGGACTTCCCCACGCCGCCCTTTCCACTGGTGACCGCAAGCACACGGGCAAGGGGCTGTGACTGTCTGTTTGACTTTATGATTCTTAACTGTTCCGCCTGATCCATCAAGCCTTCCCCCCCAAAATCTGCTTTACTGTCTTCTGTGGATTGAACTGTTCAATATCGCTGGGCACATTCTGCCCGGAAGTCGTATAAGCGATCGATGTATCCACATAGAGCCTCAGGTTCAAAAGATTACCCAGCGTTGTAGTCTCATCCAGTTTGGTGAAGATCAGCTGATAATCGGATATTCCTCTATAATTATCCGTTATCCTCAGCAGATCCTTATACTTCGTGGTAGCGCTGAGGACAAGAAACACCTGGCTCTCCACGCCCTGATCCATGGCGCTTAAGTATTCCCTCATCTTTTCCATCTGTTCCTTGTTCTGATGGGAATGCCCCGCCGTATCCACAAAGATATAGTCATAATCCCGGAATGCCTCCACCGCCTCCTTCATCTCCTCGGCGCTGTAGATCACACGGAAAGGCACTTCCAGGATACAGGCATAGGTTTTCAGCTGCTCCGCCGCTGCGATACGGTATGTGTCCGCAGTGAGAAGGGCAACTTTTTTCTTCTTTTCCACGGTAAAATTCCCGGCCAGCTTGGCGATGGTAGTGGTCTTTCCCACTCCCGTAGGGCCGATGAAGAACACGACTCTCGGTCCCTGCGCAGCGGGAAGGATCCCCTCCCCCTTTCCAAATTTTAAAATGATCTTCTGGTAAATATTGGCAAGGACATAATCCAAGGGCATATTGGGCTTGCGGCTCTTATCGAGATCCTCAAGGATCTGATTGGCATACTGCTCCGCAACCTCATTGTCGATCATGGTATTGTAGAGCAGCCGCACAAATTTTTCCTGCTCGCTGTCCTTTGGGGATTCGTCCTCCGGTTCCGCGGAACCGGCGCCGCTCTCCCCGCTCTTCTCCTTCGCCTCCGCACCCGGCTCGCTTTTGTCCTCTTCTTTCAGGCGGCTCTCGAGAAGCGTCTGCAGACTGTCCAGCTTTTTCTCAATACCGCTCTGACCCGCAAGACGCACATTCTTATCCGCCTCGGCGACTACCTTTGCCACCTGCTGGACGGCTTCCCTCTCCGGCTCCTTGCGCACACTCTCGCGCTCTTCTTCCAGCGCCGCCGTCACTTCCGTCTGTCTGGGTTTAAAAAAGGCAAAAGGCCCCTTGGGCTTCATCTGTCTCACGCTCATGATGACGATATTCTCGCCCAGCTCCTTCTTTGCCGCTTCCACAGCTTCCTGTTCCGTTTTACCGATAAATTTCTTGATAACCATTATGCCGTCACCATCCCAACTGACTGTAATTCAACATTCGATTCCACTTCATTGTAAGAGACCACCACCAGATCCGGGTAATAATCCTCCGTCAGACGCTTGAAATAAATGCGCACGATGGGGGAGGTGATGATGATGGGGGCTTTCCCCAGATTCTCCAGTTTCTTGACCTCCGCTCCCACGGAGTCGATGACCGCCCGGGCTCTCGCGGGATCCAGATTGAGGAATGCCCCGCTCTCCGTCTGCTTCACACTGCCCATGATCTCCTGTTCCACCTTGGGGTCAAGGGTCACGACGCTGGTAGCCTCATTGGCAGGGAAAAATTTGGTGGAAATTGCCCGCTTCAGGCTCTGGCGCACATATTCCGTCAGGATATCCGTATCCCTCGTGGTGGGCGCATAATCCGCCAGCGTCTCCAGAATGGTGAGCAGATCCCTGATGGAGATGCCTTCTTTCAAAAGATTCTGCAAAACCTTCTGCACCTCGCCCAGCCCCAGCAGCTTGGGAACCAGTTCCTCCACCAGGGAAGGATTGGTCTCCTTGATATTGTTGATGAGATTCTGCACATCCTGGCGGGTCAAAAGCTCCGCAATATGCTTCCGGATGATCTCCGTGAGGTGGGTGGCAATGATGGACGGCGGATCCACCACCGTGTAGCCGAGGCTCTCCGCACGCTCCCTCTGCCCTTCCGTTATCCAGGTTGCCGGCAGATGGAAGGAAGGCTCGAAGGTGGGGATTCCCGTGATCTCCTCCTCCACATAGCCGGGATTCATCGCCATATAGTGGTCAAAGAGGATTTCCCCCTCACTGACCTGTATGCCCTTGATCTTGATAATATACTGATTTGGATTTAACTGTATATTGTCCCGCAGACGGATGATGGGCACCACAGTGCCCAGCTCCAGGGCGATCTGCCTTCTGATCATGACCACGCGGTCCAGCAGATCTCCGCCCTGATTCACATCCGCAAGCGGAATGATTCCGTAACCAAATTCCAGTTCGATGGGGTCAACCTGCAGCAGACTGTTGACATTTTCCGGCTGCCTGATCTCCTCTGCAGCCATCTCCTCGCTGTCCACCTCCTGCTCGATCGCAGCCACCTCCAGATTGCCGGCGATCAGTCTGCCGCCCATCACGAACAGCATGCCCATCCCCACGAAAAGAATGGTGTTGAGCTCCGTAGTCAGCCCCAGGAACGCCAATGTCGCCCCCGTCAGATACATCACCTTGGGCACACCAAAGAGCTGTCTGACCAGAGTCGGTCCAAAGTCCGCCTCCTTGCCGCCCTTCGTCACCAGGATACCGGTGGACAAAGAGATCAGCAGGGACGGGATCTGGCTCACCAGACCGTCACCGATGGTCAGGATGCCGTAAGTGTCCAGCGCGGTGCCGATATCCTGACCGTTTCTCAAAACTCCCATGGCGATGCCGCCGATCAGGTTGATCGCCGTGAGCAGCAGCCCTGCCACCGCGTCTCCCTTTACATACTTCACCGCACCGTCCATGGAACCGAAGAAGCTGGACTCCAGCTGGATCTTCTCACGCCGGATCTTCGCCTCCTTGTCATCGATGGCGCCGGTGTTTAAGTCCGCGTCGATCGCCATCTGCTTACCGGGCATCGCGTCCAGGGTAAATCTCGCCGTCACCTCTGCCACACGCTCGGAACCTTTATTGATAACAAGGAACTGGATCAGGATCAGGATCACAAAAATGATCGCGCCAATGATGAGATCGCCGCCGCCCACAAATTCACCGAAGGTCTTCACCACATTGCCGGAATCTCCGGTTCTGAGGATCAGTCTGGTGGAGGACACGTTCATGGCGATCCGGAAGATGGTGGTAAAGAGCAGGATCGTCGGGAAATAAGATACGTCCAGCACCTCTTTGGTAAACATACACACAAACAGAATGGTAAATCCCATGGCGATATTGAACGCCATAAACACATCCAGCATAGCTGCGGGAAGGGGCACGATGAACATAATGAAAGCGATCAGAATATATATCGCCACAATAGCGTCTGTCTTCTGCAGTCTTACAGGCACGCTCGTATCCTCCTCTCTCCCGTTTTTATCCTGTCATGAATGTTGATCTGTGGGATCTTCTATACTTTGCCCTGCAGATGGTACACAAATGCGAGCACCTCCGCCACCGCCTGATAGAGTTCCGGCGGCACCGCCTGCCCTACGTCCACATTGGCGTAAAGCATACGCGCCAAAGGCTTGTTTTCCACGATCTCAATATGATTTTCCTTTGCGATCTCTTTGATCCGGGCAGCCAGATAATCCTCACCCTTGGCAAGCACCAGAGGGGCATCCGCAACCTCCGGGTCATACTTGATCGCCACAGCGTAATGGGTGGGGTTGGTGATGACCACATCCGCCCTGGGAAGATCCTGCATCATACGTCTCTGGGAAGCCTCCCTCATGCGCTGCCGGATCCTTCCCTTTACCTGGGGATCTCCTTCGGACTGTTTATACTCGTCCTTGATCTCCTGTTTCGTCATACGCATATCCCGCGAAAACTTTACCTTCTGATAAATGAAATCCCCCGCCGCGATGATCATATACACCACCGCAATGCGGATACCCAGATCTGTCACCGTGGTTGCCGCAAGCTGCAGCGCCTGCAAAAAGGGCAGATCATAGAGCAGAAACAGAAGCGCCCATTTGTCCTGCAGATAATTATAACATATGTAGACGATCAAGCCAATCTTCGCAAGGGATTTTACAAGTTCTACCAGCGAATTGACAGAAAAAATCTTCTTCAGCCCGGACAGCGGGTTCATCTTGTTCAGCTTGGGCTGCATGGGCTTCGCCGTGGGCTTCCACCCCACCTGGGCGACATCGCTGATAAACGCTACCAGAACACCCACAATGAAAATGGGAGCGGCGATGATCACTGTCTGGATCAACATCTCCCGGAAAATAAGCCGCATGTCGTTCTGGGGCATATATCCCCTCCAGAACACTACCGTGTCGCCGATACGGCCGTAAACATTGGAGAAAAAATCCATAAGCTGAGTGCCTATCTCGCCGACCCAGAACCGCAATACCAAAAAAAGCGCCAAAAGCCCCAGACCGCTTGCAATCTCACGGCTCTTGGCAACCTGCCCCTCCTTGCGGGCATCACTCAGCTTTTTCTCTGTCGCGGGCTCTGTCTTCTCACCGCCCGGTCCTTCCTGGGCAAAAAATTGCAGATCATATTCCAGCAACATAGCTCAACTCCTAAGGTTTGATCGCTTCCACAAACGCCTCCGTCACCGTCTGCATCTCGCTATAGATAAAATCCGTCGCCTCCGGCATCATGTGGGCTGTAAAAAACAGCACACTCAGCCCCACGAGGATTTTAAGCTGCATGCCCACCGCAAACATATTCATCTGCGGGGATACCTTGGCAAGCACGCCCAGGATGGCATTCAGCAGAAGGATCACACAAAAGATCGGCAGCACGATGCGGAAGCCGATGATCACATAATCACTCAAAAACTGGATGATCACCTGCAGCATGGCATCTCCCCGGTACACGATCCCGCCCACGGGGATCAGCTCAAAGGTGTCCGCCAGCGCCCCCAGCAGATACCTGTACATTCCCGATGCGATCAGCATCATGGTAAAGGCGTACTGGTAGAGCACACCGGTGATACTCACCTGCTCCCTGCTGTTGGGATCCATCAGCGTCACCATGGACAGCCCCGTCTCCATATCCGCGATATGCCCGGCAAAGTTGAGGATGGACATACAGATATTGGCGCCAAAGCCGATCAGCAGCCCTGCCACAGCCTCTTTTAACACCAGAATGGCATAATCCGTCACTGTTTCAAATATAATTGCCTCCGCGGGAGTCAGGGTATGATACAACAGCCCTGCCACAAAGACGCTCAGCGCCACCCTCACCCTTGCCGGGGTGTTGTTCATGGAAAAAAAGGGGGCGATAAAGACAAAACAGGACACGCGCACCAAGATCAGCAGAAAATACTCTAATTCATATATGGAAAAGGATAAATCTATCATACCGTCCTCGTCCTTCCCATCCCAAAGCGAGACCGCCCGGCAGCCGCGCTCACCGGCTACGCCAGGCAATTGCACTCATCGGTGGATATACAGACTGAAATCCTGCCATAACAGCGTGGTAAACTCCGTCATCTTCGTCATCATCCACCCGCCCATGAGCCCGATGGTCAGAAAGACACAGATGATTTTGGGCACAAAAGTGAGCGTCTGTTCCTGAATGGATGTCATGGTCTGGAAAATACTGATCAGCAGCCCGACCGCCAAAGACACAAGCAGAACGGGAAGCGATACCTCAATGATCAAATACAGGGCGTTGTTGGTCATTTCCGTCACTGCATCTATCGTCACTGCAATTCCTCCTTCTAAACGTAAAAGGTCCTGACGAGCTCTCCGATGATCAGCGCCCATCCGTCCGCCATTACAAACAACAAGATCTTAAAAGGCATGGAGATCGTTGTGGGCGGCAGCATCATCATACCCATGCTCATCAGGGTGGACGCCACCACCATATCGATCACGATAAAGGGAATATAGATCATAAAGCCGATCCAGAACGCCGCGCGCAGCTCGCTGATCATAAAACTGGGCACCAGCACGGAGTTGGGGATGCTGTCAATCTCTCCGTCCCACTCCTGCCCCGATATATCCATAAAAAGTTCCACATCCTTGATCTGGGTCTGCGGATACATAAAATCCCTAAGCGGCTTCATCGCCAGCTCCAGCGCCTCCTCCTGCTCGATCTTTCCCTCGTTGAAGGGCTGGATCGCCTCCTCATTGATCCGGGTAATCGTGGGCTCCATGATAAAAAACGTGAGGATGAGCGCCAGCCCGATCAGGATCTGGTTGGGCGGCGCAGTCTGCGTGTTCAGCGCCGATCTGGTAAAATGCAGCACGATGATGATCCTCGTAAAAGAGGTCATCATGATGATCAGGATCGGCGCAATCGCGATCAGGGTCAACGTGATCAGGATGCGCAGTGTGCCGTTTAACTGCCCGTTGTCATCATTGACCGTCAGCGTCAGGCTGTTCACCGTATTCAAATGATTCAGCTCCTGGGGAGTCTGGGCTGTTCCCGGAGGATCGATGATCGTAGACCGGGTGGTGTCCCCTGTCAGCTGTCTGTCCTCCGATGCGTAAACCACCATCCCGGCAGACAATCCCCCGTGAATACACAATATGCCCACCGTAACCAGCAGGCATATCAAAAGTAAAAAACACTTTAGTAAAGAGCACTTTAGTAAAAAACACTTTAGTAAAGAGCACTTTAGTAAAAAGCGCTTTGGCGCTTTTTGCTCTGTCGTTATATCTTTTCCGGCTCGCTGTGCATCAGCCGCTCGCTTGTTCATTCGTCTCAGTCCTTCACTCACTTTGGTCACCGGAATCTTTCCTGATAGATTTCATGAGCAATTCCTTAAAGCCTGTCCCGCCCTTTCCGGCATCCGAAAGCCGGAGCTGCCCGGCAGGCACTTCCCCTAACAGTGTCACCGTGTCCCTGCATACCGCGATCACCTTGTAGGTCTCCCCCACTCTCAAAAGCTGAATATACTTGTTGGCGGCTATCCGGACAGTCTCCACGACCTCAATGTTACAGTTGGCATTCTGCGCCCTCTGATAATTTGCCAGCCATCCGGTCACCCCTGCGGTGACGCCAAGCACCACAACAAAGATGATCAGCACAGTGATAAACTGCGTGTAACTTCCTGCGGAAAGGAGCAGCCCCATCAGCCCACGACCTTCTTTACCGCCTCGATCACGCGATCCGCCTGAAAGGGCTTTACGATAAAGTCCTTGGCGCCTGCCTGAATGGACTCAATAACCATCGCCTGCTGTCCCATGGCGGAACACATGATCACCATCGCGCCCGAGTCGATCTTCTTGATCTCTTTCAACGCCTGAATGCCATCCATCTCCGGCATGGTGATGTCCATCAGCACCAGATCGGGGTTGACCTCTTTGTACTTTTCAACAGCCTTAAGCCCGTTCTCTGCCTCTCCGGCAACATTGTAGCCATTCTTGGAGAGAATGTCCTTGATCATCATTCTCATAAAAGCTGCGTCGTCACAGATTAAAATATTTTTAGCCATCTTCTTTCCTCCATTGGTTTATGACACTTTCCATTATAGCATGAATGAAACCACTTTGTCAGCCACTATTTGATAATTTCCGTGACCCTCACGCCAAAGCTCTCCTCAATCACCACAACTTCGCCCCTCGCTACAAACTTACCGTTCACCAGGACATCGATCGGCTCGCCTGCTATGCGGTCCAGTTCGATGATGGTTCCCGGCGAAAAATCAAGGATCTCTGAAATGGATTTGCTGGTCCGTCCGAGTTCCACCGTGACCTCAAGGGGCACATCCATGATCAGCCCTATATTTTCCTGTCCGGCAATTCCGCCCATATCTCCGGTAAAGTTCTGGAACTGGGCAGGCTGTACGTTCACGCCGGGCTGCATCTGCATACCCATATTCGGCATCATGCCCATCCCCGGAGCCATGCCCTGCATTCCCATGTTCGGCATCATGCCCATCCCCGGAGCCATGCC
>CANPWA010000006.1 GCA_947581865.1 uncultured Acetatifactor sp.
ACTTTTATGAGATATTAAGGAATCTCTTGACGAAAGATGTTTTATGGAGTATGATATTATTGGATAATACGTTTACAGCCTTAGGGCGGAAAAGGAGAAATTATGAATAAGAAAGTTACAGGTGTTTTTGCGTATCTCGGTATTTTGTTTTGGCTTATCGCTTTTCTGGCAGGAGATAAGGAGGGCGCAAAGTTCCATTTGAATCAGGGTCTTGTGCTGGCGATCGCCGGAATCATTTTTGGTGTGGTTGGCGGCATTCTGGCTTTGATCCCTATCGTCGGCGCTATTGTGGACTGTGTACTCTACATTGTTTTATTGGTATTTATGATCATGGGTATTGTATCCGCATGCAAGGATGAGGAGAAGCCCCTGCCTCTGATCGGCAACATTCATATTCTGAAATAATTGAGACAAAACAGCTATACATAGCATATAAAAGCTGTCACAGAAATGTGGCAGCTTTTTTGCGGCATGATTTAAAATGATCATTATGTATTTCAGGCTGTTGGTGTATCGTCAGAGGAGACCGTGGACGGGTCGGGCGGCGTATCCGCTGTGGGATCTTTTCCGTGGAGGATATCCAGTATCACCTGAACCCGCCTGAATGCCCTGGAGGAATTTTCCCGGGCATATTCGGCAGTCTCCTGATTAAATTCTTCGTCTGCAAAGGCAGTATGATAGCTGCTTACCGCCTCCGTCATATACTGCCCCGCCTCGTCCGCCAGGTTTTCCAGGTAATCAAACGGTTCCGGGAAATCCATCTCCGCAAACTCCTGGAACTCTTTGTCCAGCTGATCGAGATAATCCAAAGCGAGATCGGCGGCATTGTCTTTTTCGGCGTCAATATGGTTGATCGATTCGTTCAATTCGGCTACGGAAGCACAAAATTCATCCATTTCTCTCTTAAACTGTGTAATTTCGGGGTCTGTTCCGCAGGCAGTCAATGAAACCGCAATCATGAAGCCGAGCAGACAGGTGATTTTTTTCTTTTTCAAGACCGTTTCCTCCGCTGTAAATGTTCCCGGCACAGATACAGAGTGCCGGTTCTCTACAATGAAAATTTATCATATTTTGGAGCTGCCCGCAACAATTATAAGAAATCTTAAGAAGTTATTTGCGCAGTACACCGTGGTGTGTTATATTAAATGATATATCCGGTTTGAAAGATCAAAATATGATACGGAAATAAGGGAAGTTCAACACAATGACAAGACAGGATTTTGAGGAATTGACCAGTGAGAAAAACATTTATCTGGATGGGGCGACGGGTTCCAATCTGGTGCGCGCAGGAATGCCTTCCGGCGTCTGCCCCGAACAGTGGATTCTAGAGAATCGGGAGGTGATGCTCAGACTGCAGAAGCAGTATGTGGCTTCGGGTACGGACATCCTCTATGCCCCCACCTTTACGGCAAACCGTGTTAAACTGGCAGAGTATGGGCTGGCAGGGGAGATGGAACGCATGATCCATGAACTGGTGGCAATCTCTGCGGAAGCTGCCGGAAGCGCTGCAGACCGGAAAGTTTATGTGGCGGGGGATCTCACCATGACAGGAGAGCAGCTCACCTCCATGGGCGGCAGGATGGAACTGGAAACATTGATAGAGGTATATCAGGAACAGATACGCATGCTGGAAGAGGCGGGTGTGGATCTTTTGGTGGTAGAGACCATGATGAGCCTTGCGGAGACCAGGGCGGCGCTCATCGCGGCGAAGGAAGTCAGCACACTGCCTGTGATGGTGAGTTTTACGTTTGAACCGGATGGGCGGATGCTGTATGGGACGGATGCCCGTACCGCCGCCGTGGTGGCAGAGAGCCTGGGGGCATGCGCCATTGGTGCGAATTGTTCCACCGGCCCGGAAAAAATGCAGGAGGTCATCCGCGCCATCGCTGAAGTGACTACGGTTCCCGTCATTGCCAAGCCCAATGCGGGGCTGCCTGTCCTGGACGGGGACGGCAATACGGTTTATGATATGGGGGCAGAGGAGTTCGGCAGCGGAATGGAACTCCTGGCGGCGCAGGGGGCGACTCTTTTGGGCGGCTGCTGCGGCACCACGCCGGAGCACATCAAAGCCTTATGGGAACACTGCGGCAGACAGAGCTGTTCAAAAGTTCCCCGCAGACCGGAGGGAGTACGCTATCTGTCCAGCGAGCGCATGACGGTGGAATTTGGGCTCGACGGCTGCTTTCTGGTGGTGGGAGAGCGCATCAATCCCACCGGGAAAAAAGCGCTGCAGGCAGCGTTAAGAGAAGGGGATACTGACAAAGTGCTGCAGTTTGCCCAGGAACAGGAGACCTGCGGCGCACAGATACTGGATGTCAATATGGGGATGAGCGGCATCGACGAGAAAGCGATGATGCTGCGCGTCCTCGAGGAGATCGGCGGTGTGACCAATCTGCCCCTGTCATTGGATTCCAGCCATGTAGATGTCTTGGAGGCGGCTCTCAGACATTATCCGGGACGGGCGCTGATCAACTCTGTCTCCTGTGAAAAAGAGAAGTTTGAGAGGCTTCTGCCCATCGCGGCAAAATACGGGGCTATGTTTATTCTGCTTCCCCTGTCCGACAAAGGGCTGCCCGAAAATCTGGAGGAGAAAAAACAGATCATCCGCACTATCAGTGAGCGCGCTTTTGCGCTGGGAATGCGGCGGGAGGACATCATCGTGGACGGGCTGGTGACCACCGTGGGCGCAAACCCCAAAGCCGGGCTGGAAACATTGGAAACCATCCGCTTTTGTAAGGAGCAGGGATTTGCCACCATCTGCGGGCTGTCCAACATTTCCTTCGGCATGCCGGAGAGAAGTTTTGTCAACACCGCTTTTTTGACCCTTGCCATCCGGGAAGGGCTCACCATGGCGATCGCCAATCCCTCCCAGGAGCTTCTGATGTGCTGTGCGCTGGCAACAGATCTGCTTTTGGACAAAGAAGGCGCGGCTCGGCATTATATTGAATATGCGGGAGAGGTGAAGGAAAAACGAGAGGCACAGGCGGCGCGGGCGGCAGAATCGCAGGCGGCTGTGCAACATCCTGCAGCGGAGGAAAAAGCTGCCGGGGAGAAAGCCGGCGAAACCGCACAGGAGACGCTTTATCATGCGGTGTTAAAGGGAAACCGGAACGGGATCGCCAAGCTGACCCGGGCTGCACTGGACGCGGGGGAAGCGCCCGACAGGCTGCTCAATGAGGCTCTGCTTCCGGCGATCAATCAGGTGGGGGAATATTTTGATAAGGGAAAATATTTCCTGCCCCAGCTCATTGCCAGTGCGGAAGCTATGAAAAATTCCATTGAGATTTTGGAACCTTTGCTGTTAAAGAAGCCCGGAGGGGATGAGATGCCCGTGGTGGTGATCGCCACCGTGGAAGGGGATATCCATGACATCGGCAAGAATCTGGTCGCGTTAATGCTAAAAAATTATGGCTTCCAGGTGATCGATCTGGGAAAAGATGTTCCCTCGGAGAAGATCATTGCCGCGGCGCGTGAGCATAATGCACAGATCATCGCGCTCTCGGCATTGATGACGACTACCATGCAGCGCATGAGGGAAGTGGTCGCCGACGCCAGAGCCCAGAAGCTTCAGGCAAAGATCATGATCGGCGGAGCGGTCATCACCCAGGAGTACGCCGATGAGATCGGGGCGGACGGTTATTCCAGGGATGCCGCCGAGGCGGTAAAATTAGCAAAGCGATTGAATTTAGAGGTATAACTGTGGTAAACTGTCATAAGCAGGTCTGAAAATCACAGGGAGCGCACAGGCGCACAAGACAGAATAGAACCGAAAGAGGAGGAATTGATATGATTGGAGCAGATGCCATTGTAAAATGTCTGGAGGCGGAGGGAGTCACTACGGTGTTCGGCTATCCGGGCGTTGCGATCTGTCCATTTTATAACAGTATTCTGGATTCGGATATCCGGACCATCTTGATCCGCACGGAGCAGAACGCTGCCCATGCGGCCAGCGGCATGGCGCGCATCACGGGGCGTCCCGGCGTGTGCGCGGTGACCAGCGGTCCCGGGGCTACCAATGTGATCACCGGAATTGCCACGGCGTTTGCCGACAGCATTCCTTTGATCTGCATTACCGGGCAGGTAAACAGCGAACTTTTGGGAAGCGACGTCTTTCAGGAGGCGGACATCACCGGAGCGGTGGAGTCCTTTGTAAAATACAGTTATCTGGTGAAGAATGCAAACGATATTCCCCGGATCATGAAAGAGGCGTTTCATATTGCCAACACGGGAAGAAAGGGACCGGTCCTGATCGATGTCCCCATCGACATTCAGAATGCTCCCGTCAATAAATTCAAATATCCTGAAGAGGTATCTCTGCGCACCTACAAGCCCACGGTAAAGGGAAACGCCGCACAGCTTAAGAAGGTGATAAAGGAGCTGGAGAAGGCGAAACGCCCTTTGATCTGTGCAGGCGGCGGTGTGATCCTTGCCCAGGCGCAGGAACAGCTGCGCAGATTTGCGGAGGACAATCGGATCCCCGTGGTTTCTACCATGATGGGAATCGGGATCATGCCCACGAAGCATCCTTTGTATTTCGGCATGGTGGGCAACAACGGCAAAGCCTATGCCAACCGCGCCATGAACGAATCGGATCTTCTGATCATGGTGGGCGCAAGAGTGGCGGACAGAGCGGTGAACCAGCCTGAGCTGATCACCCGCAATAAGGTGCTGGTGCATATTGACGTCGATCCTGCGGAGATCGGCAAGAACGCCGGTCCCACGATCCCGCTTGTGGGCGACGCGAGAACCATTTTTGAGGATCTCTGTGCGGAGGCCACTCCCTGCAGCAGCGAAGAATGGCTGGAGACATTGGGGGAATACCGCGTCTCCATGGAAAAGATGCGGGTGGTAAACGCCGACTATGTGGATCCCGGCACCTTTATCACCATGCTCTCCATGAAGATGGAGGACGATGCCATCTATGTGGCGGATGTGGGGCAGAATCAGATCTGGTCCTGCGGCTATCACATTGTAAAGAAGGGGCAGTTTCTCACCACCGGCGGCATGGGAACGATGGGTTACTCCATTCCCGCAGCCATGGGAGCGAAGCTGGCAGCGCCCCACAGACAGGTGATTGCCGTGTGCGGGGACGGTTCTTTCCAGATGTCCATGATGGAGCTTGCCACCATGAGACAGCACAATGTTCCCGTCAAGATCATCGTTCTGAAGAACAATTATCTGGGCATGGTGCGGGAATATCAGCATTATACCTACAAGGATCACTACTCTGTGGTGGATCTGTCGGGCAGCCCGGATCTTGAAAAGCTTGCCTCCGCCTATGACATGCCCTTTCTCCGGCTGGAGAATATGGACAGGGCGCAGGAGACCATTGACGCGTTTCTGGAGAAGGATGAATCCATACTGTTGGAGTGCCTGATCGATCCCATGGATCTGGTAAAGTGACGGATCCGCTAAAGTGATAAAGAGAGGAAATTGCCATGAAAAAACAGATTTATTCCGTTCTGGTGGAGAACCGTTCCGGCGTGCTCTGCAAGGTTGCAGGGCTGTTCTCCAGAAGATGCTTTAATATTGATTCCCTCGCCGTGGGGGAGACGGACGGGGATGCCGTGTCCTGTATGACCATTGTCTCCAGCGGCGATGAGCGCACCTTTGAGCAGATCGAAAAACAGCTCAACAAGAAGCTGGATGTCATCAAAGTAAAGACCTTTGAGGAGCAGCAGTGCATTACCAGAGAGCTCATGCTCATCAAGGTAAAATACAACAAGAACAACCGCAGGGACATCACGGAGCTGTGCGATATCATGAAGGCGCAGATCGTGGATATGTCCAGACATTATATGATGATCCAGCTCTGTGACACGCCGGAGAGGGTCAAGCTTCTGATCCAGCTTTTCCAGAGCGTGAGCATTGTGGAGGTCGCCCGCACGGGAACGCTGGCTCTGTCAAAGTGTATGGAAAACGATGAAAGTTAATCTACACCGGGAGGCAATAGGCATATGAAAAAGAGGCTGACCGATGCAAACAGTCTGCTGATCGATTTTATCATCCAAAATATGGACAAACTATATATCGGTGCGATACTGCTCCTCTCTGTGCTGATCCGGTATAAATTCTTCCGGTTTGAATCGCCGGATATGCACTGGTATCTTTTGGACTGGATGCGTGAGATTATGGATAACGGTGGTCTTGCTTCGCTGAGAGAGCCCATAGGCAACTATAATGTGCCCTATATGACGGTGTTGACCATCATAGCCGCATTTTGGAGGGCTGACGCGGACAGAATGCTGATGGTCAAGCTGTTTTCAACCTTCTTTGATTATTTCCTGGCTGTTTTGGTCTGGCTGGTACTGCGAAAATATCGTGATGACCGGACCGCCGCTCTTGGCGCGGCAGCGATCCTGATGAACCCGATCATTCTTTTAAACAGCGCCTTTTGGGGGCAGTGCGACATCATTTATGTGACCTTTGTGATACTGTCGCTTTTGTTCTGTATAAAAGAAAAATGGTTCCTGACGTTCCTTTGCTTTGGCATCGGGTTTGCCTTCAAGCTGCAGACGGTATTTTTCCTGCCGGTGCTGGTGCTCTGCTGGGTGATAAAGCGATTTCATTTTCTGTATTTTCTGCTTATCCCCATACCGAATCTCATTTTGAGTCTTCCGGCTGTTTTCATGGGGCGGCCCGTGACAGAGATCCTCGGAATTTATTTTGAGCAGACGACGGCATATCCGGAAATGGTAAAAAACTACCCGGGAGTCCATTTTATCTTCCGGGGCGACTATAAAGATTTGTACTGGGCATCGATCCTGTTTACAGTCTTTGTGATCGGATCGGGCATGTTTTATTATCTTAAAAGCCGGATTTACAGCAACAAAAATCTCATGGCATTTTCCGTCTGGTGCATCTGGTCCTGTGTGCTGTTTCTTCCCGCCATGCACGAGCGTTATGGGCTTGCCATGGAAGTGCTGTTCCTTTTGTATGTTCTGCTCTATAAAAAGGATTTTGCCGTTTGCGCCGGTGTATATTTCTGTATCCTTTGTGTCTATTCCAGCTATCTTTTCCAAGTGGAGCCATGGAACAAAATATATACATCTGTTATCAATCTGTTCTTGTATTTATATTTTACCTGGAAGTTTTTCCGCACCGATCTGCGGGCACAGGGCGTCGGACCGCAAAAAACTCTTACGAACGGCAGGGAAGCCTGACACCGGATCGGTCTGCTCATGCGTTTCCCGGGTCTGCTCTGGGGTTTCCCCAGTTTGCCTTGGGGTTTCCCAGGTCAGATATTGACATCACCGCGTTAACTTGCTATAGTATTGTGTAGCGGCAATTGCAAAAATGCTGTGGATATATCCCCGGGATCGCACAGATTCATAGGGGTTAGAGGAAGGAATGCACCATGCAGAGAAAAGTTTTTCAGTTGTTGGTTGACAATACCTCCGGTGTGCTGAGCCGGATTGCAGGGCTGTTTTCCCGCAGAGGCTACAATATTGAAAGTATTACCGCGGGAGTGACCGCGGATCCCAGGTTTACCCGCATCACCATCGTGACCAGCGGAGACGACGAGATCCTAGAGCAGATCGAGAAACAGCTCGCCAAGCTGGTGGACATCCGGGACATCAAGGAACTCCGGCCGGAGGAGAGTGTCTATCGTGAACTTGCGATGATCAAGGTGAAGGCGACTGCAGAGCAGCGCCAGAGCGTGATCGCCGTGGCGGATATCTTCCGGGCTAAGATCATTGATGTGGCGCCGGAGTGTCTGATCATCGAGCTGACGGGGAATCAGTCCAAGATCGACGCGTTCATCGGGCTTTTGGACGGTTATGAGATCCTGGAGCTTGCCCGCACCGGGATCGCGGGGCTCTGCCGGGGCATTGAGAACGTCACCATGCTTTGACGCCCAAAGGATCGTTAGCTCTAGGATTCAATCCTATCAGTTATATTTTGTATTTTAAATAATCAACCAAATGGAGGAAAAGAAAATGGCAAAGATTTTTTATCAGGAAGACTGTAATCTTTCCCTGCTTGAGGGCAAGACCATTGCGATCATCGGCTACGGCAGCCAGGGACATGCGCATGCGCTGAATCTGAAGGATTCCGGATGTCATGTCATCATCGGGCTCTATGAGGGCTCCAGATCCTGGAACAGGGCTGTGGAACAGGGATTTGAGGTATATACTGCGGCTGAGGCTGCAAAGAAGGCGGACATCATCATGATCCTGATCAATGATGAGAAGCAGGCGGATCTGTATAAGCAGGATATCGAGCCCAATCTGGAGGAGGGCAATATGCTGATGTTTGCCCATGGTTTTAACATTCACTTCGGCTGTATCGTTCCGCCTGCCAATGTGGATGTCACCATGATCGCGCCCAAGGGACCCGGTCACACGGTGAGAAGCGAGTATCAGGCCGGAAAGGGAGTTCCCTGCCTGATCGCCGTGGAGCAGGATGCCACCGGCAAGGCGCAGGATATCGCGCTGGCATACGCGCTGGGAATAGGCGGCGCGAGAGCGGGTGTTCTGGAGACCACTTTCCGCACCGAGACGGAGACAGACCTCTTTGGAGAGCAGGCAGTGCTCTGCGGCGGCGTCTGCGCATTGATGCAGGCCGGATTTGAGACTCTGGTTGAGGCGGGTTATGATCCCAGAAACGCATATTTTGAGTGCATTCATGAGATGAAGCTGATCGTGGATCTGATCTACCAGTCCGGTTTCGCAGGCATGAGATATTCCATCTCCAACACTGCGGAGTACGGCGATTATGTCACCGGCCCTAAGATCATCACCGAAGACACCAAGAAGGCGATGAAGAAGATCCTGAGCGATATTCAGGACGGTACCTTTGCCAAAGAGTTTCTGCTGGATATGTCCCCCGCAGGCAAGCAGGTACATTTCAAGGCCATGAGGAAGCTTGCGAGTGAGCATCCCGCAGAGAAGGTCGGCGAGGAAGTGCGTAAACTCTACAGCTGGAACAATGAAGAAGATAAGCTGATCAATAACTGATCGGTGGTTCGAGGGAGTCTATCGTGTAGACGGGTAAAAATGATAAACGGGGGGATGCGCGCAGCATCCCCTTGATTTTTTAACAATGCCATGCAGATTTTTATTGTTTCGGCACATATGGACAGCGGGGAAGCAAAGAGATGGAAAACAATCAGAAAAGAAAAGAGATCATAACAGACAGACAGCACCGCGACGGTAAAAAGAGCAGGGAAAGATTTGAGAAAAAAATGCGTCCCCCGAAGGGGATCGAACCGGAAGTCTGGTTTACGGACTGCTATCGGAAGTATGAAGGGCATCCGCTGAAAATCCTGCTGGCAGTGTACCGGGGAAATTATTATAAATTTTTTCTGGCGGTGGTGTTTTTCTTTATCAAGCATGCCTGTGTGTGGATCCTGCCCATTGTGACGGCAAATATCATCAATGATGTCACCACCGGCAATCCGGACGCCCTCAGAAACACCATATTTTATACGCTGCTTATGATCGCCCTGATCGCGCTGAATGTCCCCATGAACTATCTGTATACGGATTACAAGAGCCAGGCGACGAGATATGCGGAGACAGGGCTGAGAAAGGCGCTGATCCAGAAACTTCAGCAGCTTTCCATCGCCTATCATGTGGGCAGTCAGTCGGGAAGATTGCAGTCCAAGATCATGCGCGACGTGGAGGCTGTGGAGGGGCTGTCCACCCAGATGTTTCTGAGCATTTTAAACATCGCTTTAAATATCATTGTCGCCCTTGTGGTGACGCTCTCCAAGAGTCTTGTGGTATTTTTCTTCTTCCTTCTGACCACGCCGGTGGCAGCCGTCACCATGGTTTCCTTCCGGAATGTGATGAAGAAGCGCAATGTGGAGTTCCGGAAGGAGATGGAGGAGACCTCCGCCCGGGTCATGGAGATGGTGGAACTGATCCCTGTTACCAGGGCGCACGCGCTGGAGGATGAGGAGACCCGGAAGATGAGCGGACAGCTTTTTGCCGTGGCGGAGAAGGGGTATAAGCTGGATCTTGTGCAGGCGCTCTTCGGTTCCGTCGGCTGGGCAGTGTTTCAGATCTTTCAGGTGATCTGTCTGGGCTTTACCGGGTACCTCGCCTTTCACGGCGGGATCCTGGTGGGAGATATCGCCCTTTATCAGAATTATTTTGCTACCATCGTCAATCAGGTGTCCGCGATCATTGCCCTGGTGCCGGTGATCGCCAAGGGAATCGAGTCTGTCAACTCCATCGGTGAGGTGCTGCTGTCCGAGGATGTGGAGAGCAATGAGGGAAAGCGAAAGATCTCCACGGTGGAGGGTGCGTTTTCCTTCCGGGATGTCTATTTTACCTATGATAAGGATGGCGGCAGGCAGACCTTAAACGGTCTGAACCTGGAGGTAAAGCCCGGAGAGACCATCGCTCTGGTGGGGGAGTCCGGTGCGGGCAAGACCACGATCTTAAATCTGATCATCGGTTTTTATCTCACCAAACAGGGGCAGGTGCTTTTGGACGGGCAGAATCTGAATGAGATCGACTTAAGGAGCTACCGCAGGCATCTTGCCGTGGTGCCCCAGACCTCCATCCTCTTTTCCGGCACTATCCGGGAAAATATCGTCTATGGATGTGAAAACGTCACGGAGGAACAACTGGAGGAGGTGGTCCGGGCCGCAAATCTCAAGGAGCTGATCGATTCCCTTCCGGCAGGGCTGGACACAAAGGTGGGAGAGCACGGCGGCAAGCTCTCCGGCGGGCAGAGACAGCGGATCTCCATCGCCAGGGCGCTGATACGCGATCCAAAGGTGATCGTGCTTGACGAGGCGACCTCCGCCCTGGACAGCATCTCCGAGAAACTGATCCAGGAGGCAATCGGAAATCTGACCAGAAACCGTACCACCTTCATCGTGGCGCACAGACTCTCCACCATACGGGATGCCGATAAGATCGCGGTGATCGACGGGGGCAGGTGCGTGGAATACGGAACCTTTAAGGAATTGATGGAGCTGAAGGGAAGGTTTTATGCCATGAAGCAGATACAGAGCTGAGGAGGGAATTTTCAAGGAGGAACATTCCGAGAAATTTCTGTTTCCCAATGTCTGTTTTTGTGCTATTATTTTAGATAAAGTATTTGAGTCAGAATGGATGGAGGAAAGCGATATGGGTATGACAATGACACAGAAGATCCTGGCGGCGGCTGCGGGGCTGGACCGGGTGGAAGCCGGGCAGCTCATCGAGGCGAAGCTGGATCTGGTGCTGGGCAATGACATCACCAGCCCGGTAGCCATTAAAGAGATGGATAAGATGAAGGTGGACGGCGTGTTCGACAGGGATAAGATCGCCCTCGTCCCCGACCACTTTGTGCCCAATAAGGACATCAAGTCCGCGGAGCACTGTAAATGTGTCCGCGAGTTTGCAAAGAAAAACGAGATCACAAATTATTTTGAAGTGGGAGAGATGGGCATTGAGCATGCGCTTCTCCCGGAACAGGGGCTGACCGTTGCGGGGGACGTGATCATCGGCGCGGATTCCCACACCTGTACATACGGCGCGCTGGGGGCGTTTTCCACGGGCGTGGGCAGCACGGATATGGCTGCGGGCATGGCGACGGGAAAGGCCTGGTTTAAGGTTCCCTCTGCCATCAGATTTGTCCTCACCGGCAAGCCCTCCAAATGGGTCAGCGGCAAGGATGTGATCCTTCATATCATCGGCATGATCGGTGTGGACGGAGCGCTCTACAAGTCCATGGAATTTGTGGGAGACGGCATTGCGAATCTCTCCATGGACGATCGCTTCACCATCGCAAACATGGCGATCGAGGCGGGCGGAAAGAACGGGATCTTCCCGGTGGACGATCTGGCAGCCGCCTATATGAAGGAGCACAGTCAAAAGAATTACACCGTTTATGAGGCGGATGAGGATGCGGTGTATGACGCGGAATATACCATTGACCTGAGCAAACTCCGCCCCACCGTTGCATTTCCCCATCTGCCTGAAAACACCCATACCATCGATGAGATTCACGAGATGGAGGACATTCCCATCGACCAGGTTGTCATCGGCTCCTGCACCAACGGTCGTCTGGACGATCTGCGCGTGGCTGCGGAGGTGTTGAAAGGACGTCATGTGGCAAAGGGAATGCGCTGTATCGTGATCCCTGCCACCCAGAAGATCTATCTGCAGGCCATGGAGGAGGGGCTTCTGAAAACCTTCCTGGAGGCGGGTGCCATTGTGAGCACTCCCACCTGCGGTCCCTGCCTGGGCGGTTACATGGGGATCCTTGCCGAAGGTGAGCGCTGTGTGTCCACCACCAACCGAAATTTTGTGGGACGCATGGGGCATGTGGATTCCGAGATTTATCTGGCCAGCCCTGCGGTGGCGGCGGCAAGCGCGGTTACGGGCAGAATTTCCTGCCCCTGCGAACTATAAGAGAGAGAGGTATCAGGATATGAAGAATGCAAAAGGCACGGTTTTTAAATATGGGGACAATGTTGACACAGATGTCATTATTCCCGCGAGATATCTGAATTCCTCCGACCCCGAGGAGCTTGCAACGCACTGTATGGAGGATATCGACAAAGAGTTTATCCACAAGGTGAAAGCGGGGGACATCATCGTGGCGGAAAAGAATTTTGGCTGCGGCTCCTCCCGGGAGCATGCTCCCATCGCGATCAAGGCGGCGGGGGTAAGCTGTGTCATCGCGGAGACCTTTGCCCGGATCTTTTACCGCAATGCCATCAATATCGGTCTGCCCATCATCGAGTGCCCTGAGGCTTCTAAGGGGATCGCGGCGGGAGATGAGGTGGAGGTCGATTTTGACAGCGGCATCATTACCAATCTGACCAGGGGTACTACTTTCAAGGGGCAGGCATTCCCTGAGTTCATGCAGAAAATCATTGCGGCGGAGGGGCTGATAAACTATATTAACAGCGGCAGATAAAAACCGCAAAACAGATTTTTGTAAAAAATCTGTATGGCTTACAGGAAAAGAGGCGAAATGTATGGCGGAGCAGTCGTCCATACAGATGAAACATAACACAAATAAATATGAGATGGATATGTGCAGCGGTCCGTTTCTCGGCAAAATACTGATATTTTATATTCCCCTGATGCTTTCGGGGGTCCTGCAGCTTTTGTTTAATGCGGCTGACATTGTGGTAGTGGGGCGTTTTGCGGGAAGCAGTGCGCTTGCCGCTGTGGGCTCCACCAGTTCGCTGATCAATCTGCTGGTCAATCTCTTTATCGGATTGTCGGTGGGCGCCAATGTGCTTGTCGCAAGGTTTTTTGGCGCTGACCAGAAGCGGGAGCTGTCCGAAATGGTCCACACGGCGATCCTTACCTCCATGGTGAGCGGATTTGTGCTGGTATTTTTGGGGATCGCCGTGGCGAAACCGGCGCTGACATGGATGGGAACTCCCGAGGATGTCATCGGGCAGGCAACACTTTACATGCGGATTTATTTTGTGGGCATGCCCTTTACCATGACCTATAACTTTGGCGCGGCTGTGCTGCGCGCCATCGGAGACACAAAGAGACCTTTGTATTACCTTGCCTGTGCCGGAGTGGTCAATGTCATCCTGAATCTGGTCTTTGTGATCGTGTTTTCGATGAATGTGGCGGGGGTTGCGCTGGCTACGATCCTGTCCCAGGCAATCTCTGCGGCGCTGGTTCTGCGCTGTCTGATGCTGTCGGACGCTGATTACCGGCTGGAATTATCCAGGCTGAGGATTGTGCCCGACAAGCTGGTCAAAATGCTGCAGATCGGGCTGCCTGCGGGGCTGCAGAGCTCTTTGTTCTCCATCTCCAATGTGCTGATCCAGTCCTCCGTCAATTCCTTCGGGTCCGTCGCCATGGCCGGAAATACGGCGGCATCCAATATTGAGGGTTTTGTCTACACGGCGATGAATTCTTTTTCCCAGACGATCATCAGTTTTGCGGGGCAGAATTATGGAGCCCGAAAGCCCGGCAATATCCGCCGGATCCTGTTGATCTGTCAGGGGCTGGTGATCACCATAGGGCTGCTGATGGGGAATCTCGCCTATCTTGGTGCATCGTTTCTGCTGCGGATCTATTCGCCGGAGGCGGATGTCATCGCCTACGGCACGCTGCGTATGGGGATTATCTGCACGCTTTACTTTTTCTGCGGGATGATGGACGTGATGGTTGGTGTCCTGCGGGGGATCGGCTATTCTGTCATGCCCATGCTGGTGTCGCTGACAGGGGCATGTCTGTTCCGTATCGTGTGGATCTATACGATCTTTAGACAGTTCAGGACGCTGGAGTGCCTGTACTGGTCTTATCCCATCAGCTGGGCGCTGACTTTTGCGGTGCATGTGTTGTGCTTTGTGATCGTATTCAGGAAACTATTAAAATCCATGCCGGAGAAAGCGGCATAGACAGACACGGAAGAATCATCAATTGTTTTGCAGGGAAGGGTATTTTGGGGAATGATAGCGTATGTGCATGGTGTGATCGAGGATATATCGGAAGACAATGTGGTGGTGGATGTGGGAGGAATCGGGTACAATGTGCATGTCTCCTCAGACACGATTTCCAGGCTGCCCGGGGAGGGGGAGAGCGTGCGCCTCTATACCTACACGCTGGTGAGAGAGGACGCCTTTCAGCTCTACGGCTTTTTAAGCAGGAACGACCTGGATATTTTTAAGAAATGTATCACGGTGAACGGTATCGGTCCTAAGGGCGCACTGGCGATTTTGTCCGTGATGGACGCGGATTCCCTGCGATATGCCATTATGACGGGGGACGCCAGGGCGATCTGCAAAGCTCCGGGAATCGGAGCCCGGACGGCGGAGCGTCTGATCCTGGATCTCAAGGACAAGATAAAGATAGACGATACTATGATCGCCCGGGAGATCGCGGATACCGCTGCGGGTACTTCCAACACCCCGCAGAAACAGGAAGCCGTGGCGGCGCTGGTATCCCTGGGCTACGGACAGGCAGAGAGCATGAAAGCGGTCAATTCCATACCGGACATCGAAAAACTGGATTCCGGAGCGGTACTCAAAGCCGCACTCAAAAAAATGTTTTAGGAAAATACCGGGTTAGGATATGGCGATGCAGAAACGGATAATCGAAACCAATCTGATAGAGGAAGATGCCAGGATTGAGGGCTCTTTGCGGCCTCAGACCTTGGATGACTATATCGGTCAATCAAAGATCAAAGAAAATCTGAAAGTCTATATTGAGGCGGCAAAGCAGAGAAACGATGCGCTGGATCATGTGCTGTTCTACGGACCTCCCGGTCTGGGCAAGACTACCCTGGCGGGGATCATCGCTAACGAGATGGGCGTACATCTGAAGGTGACCAGCGGTCCCGCTATCGAAAAGCCGGGAGAGATGGCAGCCATCCTGAACAATCTGGAGGAGGGCGATCTTCTTTTTGTGGATGAGATCCACCGCCTGAACCGTCAGGTGGAAGAGGTGCTTTATCCTGCCATGGAGGATTTCTGTATTGATATCATGATCGGCAAGGGTTCCTCCGCCCGGTCTGTGAGACTGGATCTGCCACACTTTACACTGGTGGGGGCCACCACCCGGGCAGGGCTTTTGACAGCCCCTTTGCGAGACCGCTTTGGCATGATCCATCATCTGGAGTTTTATGAAGTGTCAGAGCTTCAGCAGATCATCATACATTCGGCCAGGATACTGAATGTGGAGATAGAGCCCGCGGGAGCGCTTGAGATGGCGCGCAGGAGCCGGGGAACCCCCAGACTGGCCAACCGGGTGTTGAAGCGTGTGCGGGATTTTGCCCAGGTAAAATATGACGGGATGATCACAGAAGAGGTGGCGCGCACCGCATTGGATCTGATGGATGTGGACAGGCTGGGACTGGATCATATTGACCGCAACATGCTTCTCACCATGATACAGAAATTCCAGGGAGGCCCGGTGGGGCTGGATACCCTTGCCGCGGCCATCGGAGAGGACGCAGGCACCATTGAGGATGTCTATGAACCCTATCTGATCAAGACCGGGCTGATGAACCGCACCCCCCGAGGGAGAGTTGCCACGGATGCCGCATACCGCCATCTTGGCTTTGAGCGTGTCACAGAGTGATCGGGAGTTTTGGTGCAGATTTCCATGTAGATTTCCATGCAGATGTAAGAAAAGTATTGCCTGTCTCTTCAATCTGATATATAATAGATTTTGTATTATGGCGGAAATCAGGAAACAGATATTGTAGTTTCGGTGATCTGCAGCCTGTTTCCGATAGTTATATGCAAAAGAGGTGTGAGATGTCAGCCAAAACAGATACGGAAGTTATCATCGGCGGGAAGGTATTTACTTTAAGCGGCAATGAGAGTGAGGAATATCTGCAGAAAGTTGCCTCCTATATCAATAACAAGATCAACGAATACAATCGGGTAGACAGCTTTAAGCGACAGCCCATGGACATGCAGAATGTGCTTCTTCAGCTGAATATAGCGGACGATTTCTTTAAAGCGAAGAAACAGATCGGCGTTCTGGAGGAGGAACTTCAGAACAAGGAGAAGGAACTCTACAGTCTCAAACACGAGTTGATCGCTGCCCAGATCAAACTGGAGACTTCCGAGGGCAGGATCAAGGAGCTGCAGGTGGAGTCCAATGAGAATGCCAAACGTATCGTGAGGCTGGAGACAGAGCTGAATAGCAAAAAGTAGGATTGCGCGGCTGTCCGTCACAGGACAGCCTTGTGTTGTTTATGAGGATGTGCTGATGAACCGAAAGGTGGAACTTTTGGCGCCTGCGGGATGCCCGGAAGGGTTCTACGGTGCCATACACGCGGGGGCAGATGCCGTATATCTTGGCGGCAGAAACTTTGGCGCGAGGGCGTATGCCGACAATTTCACAACCCAGGAACTGGTGGACTGTATCCGTTATGCCCATCTGTGGGGGCGGAAGGTTTATCTCACCGTAAATACACTGGTGAAAGAGACAGAGTTTCCCGAGCTGTTTTCTTATCTGCAGCCGGTTTACGAAGCGGGGCTGGACGCTGTGATCGTGCAGGATATCGGTGTGATGAGTTTCATTCAAAGATATTTCTCCGACCTGGAGATCCATGTCAGCACTCAGATGTCCATCACGGGTAAATATGGGGCGAAGCGCCTGAGAGAGATGGGCGCTGTGAGGATCGTTCCTGCCAGAGAGATCAGTCTGGCGGAGCTTAAAGAATTAAAGGCAGAATCCGGGCTGGAGGTCGAGGCGTTCATCCACGGAGCAATGTGCTACTGTTATTCCGGTCAATGTCTGTTCAGCAGCATGCTGGGGGGCAGGAGCGGCAACAGAGGCCGCTGTGCCCAGCCCTGCAGACTGCCTTACAAGGTGAAACTGCCGGGTCAGTCCCCTACAACGGACTGTTATCCCTTAAGCCTGAAGGATATGTGTACCATAGAATATCTTCCTGATCTGATCGAGGCGGGCATTGACTCCTTCAAGATCGAGGGACGTATGAAGAAGCCGGAATATACCGCCGGCGTGACCGCGATCTACCGGGAGTATATTGACCGGTATTATGCCGGGGAAAACCGCCGGGTGGACTGGGAAGATCTGCAGGCGCTGGGACGGCTTTACCTGCGCAGCGGGAGACAGAGCGGCTATTATTTCATGAGGAACGGCAGGCAAATGGTGACTCTGGAAAATCCCTCCTACAACGGCACCGGCAGCGAGGCGCTTTTAGAGGATATCCGGGAAAGTTTCCTGCGTCAGCGTCCCCGCATAAAACTCTCTATGAAGGCGGAATTTAGGGCAGGAAATCCGGCGCGTCTGACACTCGAGTGTACCCCGCCTCTGACGGGAGAGCTCCGGGTCAGCGTCCTGGGGGAAACCGTGATGCCTGCGCAGAAACAGCCTGTGACGGAGGATAATATCCGCCGACAGTTAGGGCGGTTGGGCGACACGGTATTTTGTCTGGAGAAAATGCAGGTTGCTCTGGATGCGGGGGTATTTTATCCCCTGAAGGCGCTGAACGATCTGCGCAGGCAGGCGGTGGAGGCGCTGGAAGAGGCATTGATCGCAGCCAACCATCTCCCCGGTTCCAGAGGAGTGTGCCCCAGAGAAGAATCCATAGATTCCGGGCAGGATCATGTCATCCGTAAGCGGAAGCATGTCACCGATGCCGAAGAAGATTCCTGCTGCTCCGCGGAATGTTTTCATATTTCCCTGCGCACGGAAGAACAATTAAAGGCGCTGCTTGATCAGGTATCGGGGATGGCAGAGCCCCCGGAGCAGGTCTACCTGGATGCCGCCCTGGTCGAAAGAGCATTCGCGGGGCGCAAAGAGACGGCTGCGGAACAGATCCGACAGCTCGGACGAAGGGGATGTCATCTGGCGATCGCCCTTCCTCCGGTGATGCGCAGCCGGGATGCAGATTTTTTTGATATCCTTTGGAGGATCTATGGAAAGCACTCCGGTCTGTTTTTCGGTTTCCTGGTGCGCTCCATGGACAATCTTGGTTTTCTCAGAGAGAAGCTGCGCGAGGGTGTATTGGATGAATATGGAAAAGAGGCAGCCCCTCCGGCAGTTTATGCAGACGCTTCTTTGTATGTATGGAACCTGGAGAGTTTAAAAACATTTGACCGGGAAGGGCTGAACGGCTTTTGCCTTCCCTTTGAACTGAATGCCCGCGATCAGAAACGGCTGCTGGAACACAATGACCTTCCCTGTGAAAAGGTGGTCTATGGCAGGATTCCCCTGATGGTCACCGCCAACTGTATTACCAAGACGATGGATGACTGTCAGCAAAAAAGGGGTGAAACCGTCAGTATTCTGATCGACCGTTATAAAAAGCGGTTCCCGGTAGTCCGGGAGTGCAGTTATTGTATGAATACCATCTACAACAGCGTGCCCCTTTCCCTCCACAATGAGATGGAAAACTGGAGGGATCAGGTGGATTTCCGGCTGGATTTTACTGTGGAAGACGAGCGGGAGACCGCTGTGGCACTGCAATATTTTATGTCCGGGGCAAAGGGGGAGCCTCCCTTTGGGGAATATACCACCGGGCATGAAAAAAGAGGAGCAGAGTGATACATGAGCGAATATGTGATCGAATTATCCAAATATTTCATATGCGGGCTGATGGTGCTGTACACTTTCTGTTGTATTTATGCTTTCCGCTATGCAAAGGAATGCGGGAACCGCCCTGTTTTTGTGGTTCAGAATATCCTGATGTTTCTCATTCAGACACTCTGTTTTGTAAATCTCATCCTCATCAGCGATGACATACAATATCTCTTTCTGTTTGCCTTTGTGGAGGTATTCCTATTGGCGGCGGTCTGTCTGGTGCCCGCCATCTACGAAAACTGCAACCGGCAGCTTTTGAACAATATGTGTATGCTTCTGGGCATCGGGCTGATGATGATCTCGCGGCTGGATTACGCCAGGGCGATCAGGCAGTATGTGATCGTTCTCGTCTCTTTGATCTTTTCTTTACTGATCCCTTTCTTCTTCAGTAAAGTGCGGTTTTTAAAGAAAATGACATGGCTTTATGCGGCGGCCGGCATCCTGCTCCTGAGTCTGGTGCTGATCATGGGGGAAGTGACTCACGGCTCCAGGATTTCTGTGGAGATAGCGGATCTGACGTTCCAGCCCTCAGAGTTTGTAAAGATCCTGTTTGTTTTCTTTTTGGCTGGTGCGCTGTGGGAGGAGACATCTTTCCTTCGGGTGGCAGTCACGGCGGTGCTGGCAGGGATCCATGTGATCGTGCTGGTCCTCTCCACGGATCTTGGAGGAGCACTGATCTTCTTTATAGCTTATGTGCTGGTGGTGTTCGTCGCCACGAGAAATTACCTCTACCTGCTCGCAGGGATTTTGGGAGGAAGCGCTGCCGCCGTGGCAGCCTATCAGCTGTTTTCCCATGTCCGCATTCGTGTGCTCGCCTGGCAGGATCCCTGGAGCTACATTGATAACCAGGGCTATCAGATCACCCAGTCGCTCTTTGCTGTGGGAAGCGGAAGCTGGTTCGGCATGGGGCTGTTGAAGGGCAATCCCACCGTGATCCCCTATGTTTCCGCAGATTTCATCTTTTCTTCCATCTGTGAGGAACTGGGGGTGATCTTCGGAATCTGTCTTATTCTGGTCTGTGTAAGCTGCTTCATCACGATAATGCAGACCGCTCTGTGTATTTATGACCGTTTTTATCAGATGATCGTCTTTGGGCTGGGAGCCATGTATATTTTCCAGATTTTCCTGACGGTGGGAGGTGGGATAAAATTCATACCCCTCACTGGCGTCACCCTTCCCTTTATCAGTTATGGAGGAAGCTCGGTGATGTCCACCATGATCATGTTCTTTATCATCCAGGGAATCTACATACGCTTGCAGCAGGAAGGAGTAAAACACAGTGGCAAAACGTGAGAATACATCCGCAAAACGCAGTTCCGGCAGGAGGGTGGCAAACTTCCCGGAGATCATGCTGACCATGGTATTATTCTGTGCATTGTTTTTGGGCATGTCCGTATATCTGGTGCACTTTGTCGCGACCAGTGAACAGGATATGATCAACAACAGCTACAATTCCCGTCAGGAGATCCTGCTTTCCAGAAATTATCGCGGGACTATTTTTTCCCGGGACGGGGAAGTCCTTGCCCAGACCGTTCTGGACAAAGAGCAGAACGAATCCAGGGTTTATCCCTTCGCCAATCTGTTTTCCCATGTGGTGGGATATTCCACACAGGGACGCATGGGCGTGGAGGCGGCGGCAAACTATTACCTTATCAACACCAACACCTCCATCAACAATAAAGTGGCAAACGATATGGCCGGAGTGAAAAATCCCGGAGACAATGTGTATACCACGCTGGATGTGCAGATCCAGGAAGTAGCGGACGAGCAGCTCAGTGTGTACAAGGGCGCTATCCTTGTGACAGAGGTCAAAACAGGCAAAGTGCTTGCCATGGTGTCCCATCCGGATTTTGATCCCAATGAGATCGACGATATCTGGGAGGGGCTGTTGGAGGACGAGTCGAGCTCCGTGCTGTTAAACCGCGCGACACAGGGGCTTTATCCCCCCGGCTCTACCTTTAAGATTATGACTGCCCTGGAGTATATCCGGGAAAATCCGGGTACCTGGGATCATTATCAATATCAGTGCAGCGGCTCCTACCGAAAGGGCGAGAGCAAGATCAGCTGCTATCACGGGGCAAATCACGGTTCCGTAACTTTTGAGAGTTCCTTTGCGAAATCCTGTAATTCTTCCTTTGCCAATATCGGTATGAGTCTGGACCGCAGACAGTTTCAGGAAACATTGGACGGGCTGCTGTTCGGGAAAGAGCTTCCCGTAACCTTCCTGCATGCCAAAAGCTCTGCCCAGATTTCCGGGGAGATGACGGATGAAGATATGATCCAGACTTCCATCGGTCAGGGAAAGACGCAGATCACACCGCTGCATCTGAATATGATCACCTGTGCCATTGCAAACAGCGGTCAGCTGATGAAGCCATATGTGATCGACAGAGTAGAAAATGATACGGGGTTCGTGGTCAAGAGTTTCAAGCCTTCCTCCTATGGGTATCTGATGAGCCAGGACGAGGCGCAGGACCTCAAAGAACTGATGACTGCCGTGGTGGAGAACGGAACGGCGACCAAGCTTAAAGGGCTGGACTACACTGCTGCGGGTAAAACCGGCTCCGCAGAGTATAATAATGTCAAGGGGGACAGCCATGCCTGGTTTACCGGATTTGCGCCGGCAGAAGACCCCGAAGTATGCGTTACGATCATTGTAGAGGGCGCAGGCTCGGGAGGAGACTATGCGGTTCCGATCGCGCGCCGGCTGTTCAATGCTTATTTTGAAGAAAAACCCGTACAGGAGGCTACACCATGATAGCGGCGGTCAGTTGCGGCGGAGTTGTGATCCACAGAGGAAAAATCCTGCTGCTGTATAAAAATTATAAGAATAAGTACGAAGGATGGGTGCTTCCCAAGGGAACAGTGGAACCCGGTGAACAATATGAGCAGACTGCGCTCAGGGAAGTGCGGGAGGAGACGGATGCCAACCCTGCCATTGTACGGTATATCGGAAAGAGCGAATATTCTTTCTCGGTTCCGGAGGATACGGTGGAAAAAGAAGTGCACTGGTATCTGATGTCTGCCGGCAGTTATTACAGCCGGCCACAGCGGGAGGAATTTTTTGTGGATTCCGGTTTTTACAAATACCATGAGGCATGGCATCTGTTAAAATTCAGCAATGAAAAACAGATCCTGGAACAGGCATATGCCCTGTATCAGGATCTCCGCAGGCAGAACAAATGGGACAGCTCCAGATAGATGAAGAGCTGTTTAGCGTCACATCATTTTGACGATCTGCAATTCGGGATGTTCCCGCAGATCTAAAATCTCATTGCCCTCCCCCTTCAGGATCGGTCGGGAAAATTTGTTGGGATGGATGATCAGCACTTCCCAGATACGTTCGTCGCTCGTCTGTATCCTTGTGCCAATCTGTGCGTCTGCAATTCTCTTCATGACCGGGATCAGCAGTTCCACATCAAATTTTGACATGTCACTTTCAAAGATCTCAAGAATCTGCAGCGGAGTCAGCGCATTCCGATAGGATCTGGGGGAGGCCATGGCAATATAGGCGTCTATGATGGCGATATATCGTGCATAGACATCTATTTTCTGCCCCTGCATATGATAGGGATAGCCGCTGCCGTCCAGACGTTCGTGGTGCATGATCACCGCATTTTTGACATGTTCCTCCAGATCAAGCCCCCGTATCATCGCATACCCTACCACCGGGTGGGTCTTGACAAGCTTAAATTCTTCCGCGGTCAGCCCGCCCGATTTCCACAACAGTTCATAAGGCAGACGCAGCTTGCCGATATCATAGTAAAATCCGCACAGAATGAGCGTATTTTTGACGGAATCGCTCATTCCCAGCCAATCGGCGATCGTGCCGGCCAAAAGCGCCGAGTTGAGCCCATGGCTGAAAGTCAGCTCATCCTCGTTGGGCATCATATTATAGAGATAGTCCAACAGCATGTTGCCGGAAGAAATATTTTCATACAGATCATTATAAAGGCAGAGAAGTTCCCCGTCGGGGATCTGCACACCCGTCTGCAGGAAGGAGAGCATCAGTGATTTATAGCGCAGAAGCCCCCTGTTGAAATTCTGTTCAAAACGTCTGAAATTCTCATTAAATCTTATTTTTTCATAGTGTGTGGATGCAAAATCCACATCCTCCATAATGGTAGCGCACATTACGGAATAGCGTGCGATCTTGTCGATTACGGGCTTGTCCAGTCTGGTGCCGGCGCAACAGAGCACTTTATCCTGACATACGATATCTTCGCCGAGAACCATTCCCGGCGTCAGAGCCATCACGGCAACCGTTTTCAAATGAGATGCCCTCCTTTGTGGAAATTTCTAAATTAAGTATAAAATATTCCTGAAATATGTCAATGAAAATATGAAAAGTCTTTGTTTTATGTCAGAATTATGATATACTTTCTATGTATATTTTTTTGAGGGCATCCATATGGGCAGACGGTTGACATTTTCGCCCAGGCTATATCTGGGCGAGGGCATTAAGGAGCAAAAACTGGATAAAATAAAGAGAAAGCTGCTGGAAAAACCTCTCTTTGCAGGGGTCTATGTGCTCACTGTGTCAAAAAATCCCACCGGACAACTGGAGATCCTGGATGCGAAACAGCTGATGCAGAGCTACTATGAACATCATGAGCTGTATATCATCGGCATTGCCGCGGATCATGCGGATGCGCTCAGGCTGGTGGAGCGTCTGATGCAGGAATGTCTGGATGCCCGCGGTGACTGCAAGTTGAAGGAGTATCTGACATGTTGACGATCCTACTGAAAATACTCAGCATTTTGGGCATAGTGTTGCTGGTCATTCTCGGATCACTCCTGTTTGTGCTTTTGACGGTACTGTTTGTGCCGGTTTTTTACAAGATCAGAGTAAACCGCCAAAGTGACTGGGATGTCTCGGTCAGGGCAAACTGGCTTCTGGGGCTGGCGGGGGCATCTTTCCTCTATCCACAGCCCGGCAGTCTCAGGATCAGGATATTATTTTTCAAACTGTTTGATTCCGCCGCCGGCGCGGAAAACGCCCCAAAACAACCCTCCGGAAAGGGGCGGGAGAAAAAAGGAACACACGCCCGGGAAAAACATACAAAAAAACCGCATAGCGGGGAAAACCCGGAGGATAAAACAGAAGAAAAGACAGCCGTGCCCGGAGAAGAAAACCGCAGCGATACAACAAACCGGGAGAGCCCCCGGGCGGGTCATCCGCCCGAACAGGACGAAGAGGCGCGGCAGGACCGGACAAAGACAGGGGCAGAAAACGCTGCCGCTTCCGGTCCCATAGAAAAAATAAGGTGTAAATTTCAACGGATCTGTGATAAAATAAAAAATATTCGTGACAATATCAATCATTACAGGGAAATCTTGTTGTGTGAGGACACCAAGGGGCTGCTGAACCACGGTTTTATGCGCCTCGGCAGGATCTTAAAGAGTATACGCCCGCGAAAACTGAAGGCGGACATCCGCTTTGGCACAGGTTCACCGGATACCACCGGATACGCCTACGCCGTCTACGGCATACTCTGCCCCTATCTTGGGAAGCATGTGCTTGTTGTGCCGGATTTTGAGCAGGCGGTCCTTGAAGGGGAACTGACCGCATCCGGTCATATTACTGTTTTTCAGCTTTTACGGCATGGAGTGATGCTGGCGCTCGACAAGAGACTGCGGCAGTTGATTTCTAAATTTCAACAGGAGGATTAAGGTATGGCAAATAAGGAAAATGAGTTTCAGAGTGTGGTGGAATCCCTTCTTCAGGGAATGGACACCGTGCTCTCCACCAAGACCGTAGTAGGAGAGGCGACCACCGTGGGAGATACCATCATTTTGCCGCTGGTGGACGTAGTGTTTGGTGTGGGAGCCGGAGCGGGCAGCAACAGTCAGAAAGGCTCCGCTTCCGGAGCGGGCGGTCTGGGCGGTAAGATGACGCCCAGCGCAGTGCTTGTAATCCGCAACGGTTCTGTCAAACTGGTCAATGTGAGAAACCAGGACACTGTGACGAAAATCCTGGATATGATACCCGACCTGGTGGATAAATTTACACAGCCCAAAGAGGCGGATGCCATGAGCGATACAGAAGTTGTGGATATCGCTTTCCCGGAGAACGATCAGTAATTTGAATACAATCTTTATTTTGGGTTCACCGGGTAATAAGGGAAAGCATATAATGGATTGAGACAGTCTGTGGATGGATGTATGCGGAGTGTATTCCATAAAAAAATTAGTAGGTCTGGCTGCGTTGCTGATTGCCCTGGGGATGTTTCTGATGTTGATCACCAACAATCGTCTGATCGGTCTGGTGATGGTCGCGCTGTTGTTGTTTATCGGCTACAACTGCCTGTATTGCGACTGAGAGGAATTTGAACTATGGATTGGGAGAAAGTGATAAATGCGGAAAGCTCAAAGGAGCTGCGGGAAGCAAAACTATGGCTGTTTCAGGAGAACATGCGTCTGGAGCAGGTCCGTCAGCAATTGGAACAGGGTCGGACAAGCCTGGAGCGGGAGCAGAAGAACCTGAAGGATGCCACGGAAAAATTCCTCCGTGAGCGGACAAGCTTCAAGGATGAGATGAATCTGCTCAACCGCCGCAGTGTTCAGGAGAGAAAACGGCTCAAGGAGGAAAATCTCTTTTTTGAAAAGAAGATGGCTATCCTGCAGGACGGTTTCCGGCAGTTGGAGGCGGACCGCAAAGCCCTGGAGCGGGAGCGTATCAGCTTTGAGAAGGAGCGGGAGAGCCGTTCCCAGAGATCTGCAGATTCCTTTTACGGGGATCCCGTTCCCTTTGTTGCGGAAATTCTCTTTCGGAATGCAACGAATCCGCTGGCGCTCAGGAAACGCTATAAAGATCTGATGAAAATCTTTCATCCGGACAATATCGCCGGCGATGAGGAACTGGTACAGATGATCAACCGGGAGTTTGCGAGACGCAGAAGAGAAGAAGCTTAAAAATAAAAAACATCCGCCTGCCGCAGCAGACGGATGAATCTTTATCGGGCTTTTGGGTTTATGCGCGCTCAACTCTGCCGGATTTTAAGCAGCTTGTGCAGACATGCATTCTCTTTGCTCCGCCGTTTACCTTGCACTTTACACGCTTTACATTAGAGTTCCAGATCGCGTTGCTTCTTCTATGAGAATGGCTTACATTATTACCGAAATGAACGCCCTTGCCACAAACATCACACTTAGCCATTTTGACACCTCCCTAAATATGCAAAATTCACAACATTGATATAATAACAGAATTACCAGATAAAAGCAAGTAAAACTTTAAATTATTTTTGCCATAAATTTTTTATAAATAGTTTCCTTTTTCGGAAAAAACTGTTAAAATATAAAAATAATTATGTCTGTAGTATAAAAGGAGGTAGAACATGAGAGGTTCTTCTATGAATACCCACATGGGAAATATTGTCATAGACAATGAAGTGATCGCCCAGTATGCAGGCAGCGTAGCTGTGGAATGTTTTGGCATTGTGGGCATGGCCGGCGTAAACGTCAGGGACGGTCTGGTGCGCCTGTTAAAAATGGACAGTCTGACAAGAGGCATCCATGTTTCCATCAATAACAATAAGCTTACTCTGGATTTTCATGTGATCGTATCCTACGGCGTGAGCATCATCGCTGTCGCGGACAATCTGGTGAGCAGCGTAAAATATAAGGTGGAGGAATTCACCGGCATTGAGATAGAGAAAATAAACATCTTTGTCGAAGGTGTAAGAGTGATTGATTAAGGAGGAACTTTATCGTGAGTTTACAACAAATCGACGCTAAGATGCTTTCAAAGATGTTCTTAGCCGGTGCAAAGAATCTGGAAAACAAAAAGGAGTGGATAAACGAGCTGAATGTATTTCCCGTTCCGGATGGGGATACGGGTACCAATATGACCATGACCATCATGTCAGCGGCAAAAGAAGTCGCAGCCCTTGGCGACAACGGTACCATGGATTCCCTCTGCAAAGCGATCTCATCCGGCTCCCTGCGCGGGGCGCGGGGCAATTCCGGCGTTATTCTCTCCCAGCTTTTCCGGGGATTTACCAAAGTGGTCAAGACGTATGACGTTCTGGACATCCCCGTTCTCGCTGAAGCTTTGGAAAAGGCGGTGGAGACAGCATACAAAGCAGTTATGAAACCCAAGGAGGGCACCATCCTGACCGTGGCGAGAGGTGCTGCGGAGAAGGCGGGTCAGCTTGCCGGGGACGGCTGCACGGACTTAGAGACTTTCTGCCGCGCCGTGATCGAACAGGCGGAGTATGTGCTTGGCCAGACCCCTGAGATGCTGCCCGTCCTGAAGCAGGCAGGAGTGGTGGACTCCGGCGGACAGGGGCTTGTGGAGGTATTGCACGGCGCTTTTGATGCCTTTATGGGCAAAGAAGTGGATTTTGACTTAAACAGCGCTCCGGCGGCGGGAGGCGGAACCGGCAGAACCGGCAGAACCAGTTCCTACGAGGCGCAGGCAAATGCGGAGATCCGGTTTGGCTACTGTACGGAATTTATCATTCTTTTAAATAAACCCTTCATCAAAAAGACCGAGATGGACTTCAAGGCATTCTTGGAATCCATCGGCGACTCTATCGTCTGTGTGGCAGACGACGATGTCGTGAAAGTGCATGTGCATACCAACGATCCGGGGCTTGCGATCCAGAGGGCTTTAAAGTACGGTGCGCTTTCCAATATGAAGATCGACAATATGCGTCTGGAACATCAGGAAAAACTTTTTAAGATGTCCGGCGGGCAGACGGAAGAGCTGAGTGTGGAGCTTGCCGGCGGGGCGGTTCCCGCAGCGCCCGGGATGCCCCACAAAGAGTCCGGCTTTATCGCGGTTTCTGTGGGAGACGGTGTCAACGAGATCTTCCGCAGCCTTGGCGTGGACTATATCATCGAAGGCGGGCAGACCATGAATCCCAGCACCGCGGATATTCTGGATGCTGTGGAGAAAGTAAATGCCGATACGGTGTTCATACTGCCCAACAACAAAAACATTATTTTGGCGGCAAATCAGGCGGCGGAACTGACCACGGAGAAAAATCTGGTCGTTATTCCCACCAAGACGATCCCGCAGGGCATCGCGGCTGTCATCAATTATGTCCCCGAGCTGACTGCGGACGAGAACGAGGAAGCCATGCTCGAGGAGATCGGGAAAGTCAGGACCGGTCAGGTAACCTATGCCGTCAGAGATACGGTCATTGACGAAAAGGAAATTAAGAAGGATGACTACATGGGCATCGGTGACGCAGGGCTGCTTGCCGTGGGGCAGGACATCGCCAGAGTGACCGAAGAAATGGTTGCCGCCATGGTAGATGACGAATCTGAGCTGATCAGCGTCTACTACGGCTCAGATGTGAACGAGACAGAAGCGGAGGCGCTGCGCCGGAGTCTGGAGAGCGCATATCCCTCTCTGGATATTGAGCTTCAGTTTGGCGGACAGCCCATTTATTATTATGTGATTTCAGTTGAATAAACTGCTGACGGACAGAAGGCATATCAAAGAGACTGGGAGGCATCATATTCCTATTGGTATATGATGTCTCTCTGTGTAATACAGAAACCACGGTCTCCTGCCGGCTGCCCCAACTGTGGGAGCAAAACAGATGAACCGTAACACTCCGATCACCGAAATAAAAGGCGTGGGTCAGAAGGCGCAGGCCCTCTATACAAAGCTTGGGATAACCACGGTGGGCGAACTGCTCGCCCATTATCCAAGGGACTATGAAACCTTTGACCTGCCCGTTTCGGTTTCCGGGGCAGAACCCGGAGAAATATGTGCCGTTGAAGGAAAAGTGCTCGGCATTCCCAATCAGAAAAAGATCCGTAATCTGACCATCCTCAATGTCAATGTGGCGGATGCTTCCGGCGGCATGCAGCTGACTTTTTTTAATATGCCTTTTTTGAAAAAAACGCTGAAACCCGGAGGATGCTATGTATTCCGCGGGCGGGTACAGACCCGGGGAGGGGCGAAGATCATGGAGCAGCCCAAAATCTACTCTCCGGAGGAGTACCAAAGGCAGTGCGGACAGCTTTGGCCCCGTTACGCCCTCACGAAGGGGCTGACCAACCAGGCAGTGCAGAAAGCGGTGCGGCAGGCGTTAAGTTTCTATGAATTTGAAGAAGAATATTATTCCCCTCAGTTTTTGGAGAAGGAACATCTCCTCCCGGTCGGGGAAGCGCTGTGCAGCGTCCATTTCCCGGAGAATATGGATCTGCTGCAAGCCGCGAGAAAGCGCCTGGTCTTCGATGAATTTTTTGGCTTCCTTCTGACTTTGCAGAAAAACAAAGAATTGACACAGGAACTGGAAAACAGCTATCCCATGCTGGAGACTGCGGATACCGTGCGCTTTCTGGAGCGCCTCCCCTTTTCCCTCACAAACGCACAGAAGAAGGTCTGGGCTGAGTTAAGGGAAGACATGGCTGGGGAACACTGCATGAACCGGCTGATCCAGGGAGATGTGGGAAGCGGAAAAACCATCCTTGCGGTTCTGGCGCTCCTCATGTGTGCCGCAAACGGCTGCCAGGGAGCCCTGATGGCGCCCACGGAGGTGCTTGCGGTACAGCATTATGAGACCGTCTGCAAATACACCCGGGATTTTCAGCTCATTTTTAAACCGGTGCTGCTGGTGGGCAGCATGACGGCGTCGCAGAAAAGAGAAGCTTATGAAAAAATCGCCCTGGGAGAGGCAAACCTGATCGTCGGAACCCATGCTTTGATACAGGAAAAAGTTGTCTATAAAAAGCTTGCTCTGGTGGTGACGGACGAACAGCACCGCTTCGGCGTGCGGCAGCGTGAAATGCTGGCAGAAAAGGGAGAATGCGGCAACGGACCGGCGGGCAAAAAACATCCTCACATACTGGTGATGAGCGCCACCCCCATCCCGAGGACTTTGGCGATCATCCTGTACGGGGATCTTCAGATCTCCGTCATAGATGAACTCCCGGCAAACCGCCTTCCCATAAAGAACTGTGTGGTGAACACCTCCTATCGTCCGAAGGCGTATTCCTTCATCGCCAAAGAGATCGCCGCCGGCAGACAGGCTTATGTCATATGTCCCCAGGTGGAGGAGGGAGAGCTGGATAATGTGGAAAATGTGGTGGACTATGCGGAAAAACTTCGGACCATGCTGGCGCCCTCCATACAGATAGCCTATCTTCACGGGAGAATGACCGCCTCTGACAAAAACAGGATCATGGAGGAATTTGCCGGACACAATATCGATGTGCTGGTCTCCACCACTGTGATCGAAGTGGGCATCAATGTCCCCAACGCCACCGTTATGATGGTGGAAAACGCAGAGCGTTTCGGGCTTGCCCAGCTTCATCAGCTGCGCGGGAGAGTGGGCAGGGGAGAGCATCAAAGCTATTGTATTTTTGTGAGCTCTAATGAGAAAAAGGAGACGATGGAGCGGCTGGATATTCTGAACAGATCAAACGACGGTTTCCGGATAGCATCGGAAGATCTGCGCAGAAGGGGACCGGGGGAATTGTTTGGCGTCCGTCAGAGCGGAGAATTTGCCTTCCAGATCGGTGATATCTATGCCGATGCCGGAGTGCTGAAGGCGGCGGCAGAAGCAGTGGATAGCCTTCTTGCAGTGGATCCGGATCTTGTCCTGGAAGAACATGCCAAAATTCGGCAGCATTTTGCCGCGGCAGAAAATTCTGTTGACTTTCGTTCCATATGATAGCAAAATAGATAAAGAAAGATGTGTAGGATATTCGGGTAAGGAGATTTGATTATGTCAAAAATAGCAATCGTCACGGACAGCAACAGTGGGATTACACAGTCCCAGGCGGAGGAATGCGGCATCTATGTGCTTCCCATGCCCTTCATGATCGGGGGTAAAACATATTTTGAGGATATCGATCTGACACAGGAACAGTTTTATGAGATGCTCACCACCGGGCAGGAGATCTCCACCAGCCAGCCTTCCCCTGAGTCAGTGCTGGAGCTCTGGGACAGACTGTTAAAAGAATACGATGAGATCGTCCATATTCCCATGTCCAGCGGGCTGTCAGGCTCTTGTCAGAGCGCGATGATGCTGGCACAGGACTACAATGGAAAGATACAGGTCGTAAACAACCAGCGCATATCCGTCACACAGAGACAGTCTGCCATGGACGCAAAACATCTCGCTGCAAAAGGGATGAATGCCGCTCAGATCAAAGAGTTTTTGGAGAATGACAAATTTAACAGCAGCATCTATATCATGCTGGACACGTTATATTATTTAAAAAAAGGCGGGCGCATCACTCCTGCCGCCGCTGCCATAGGCACTTTGCTCAAATTAAAACCCGTGCTTCAGATACAGGGTGAAAAGCTGGATGCCTTTGCCAAGGCGCGCACCACGGGGCAGGGGAAATCCCTGATGATCAATGCCATCAAAAACGACATTATCAACCGCTTTGGAGGCTTTACCGAGGAGAAGGGAATCTGGCTCCAGATCGCCTACACCTATGACAGGGAGGCGGCACAGACATGGTATGAGGAAGTAGCAGCGGCATTCCCGGGCTATGATGTCCATATGGATCCCCTCTCTTTGAGCGTTGCCTGTCATATCGGTCCCGGCGCCCTTGCCGTTGCCTGCTGCAAGAAGATCCCGGAATGATGTCACAAAGGGTCCGGGTCGATTTTGGTATAGGAAGCAACTATGCTGGACAATAAGAAAAAAGATATGACGCCCTTTGACATGGGCAAAGCCCCGGTGAAGCAGTATCCCTTTTTGCTGCCCCTGATCTGGGGCGGTTCCTGGCTCATGACAAGGCAGTTTCAACTAAAGATCTCCCGACAGCTCCGGGGAGTGAAGGCTCCCTGGCTGGTCATTTCTACCCATCAGGGCTTTTCCGATTACTATATTGCGCCTTTGGCGCTGTTCCCCCACCGGGCAAATTATATATCCGACATGGAAGGTTTCGCCGCCTTTGGCGAATGGCTCTACCGCGGAATCGGCTGCATCGGCAAGAGACGCTATGTCTCAGACGTTACGGTGCTGCTGAATATGCGCCGGGCCCTGTCCCGGGGGCAGTCCGTGGTCCTGTTCCCGGAGTCAAGGCATTCCAATGTGGGAACCACCTCTTATATCCCCTCAAACATGGGAAAACTGGCAAAACGGATGAAAGCGCCCGTGGCAGTGCTCACTGTGCACGGAAGCTATCTGGCCAATCCCTTCTGGGACGAGGCGCACACCAGAAAGGTTCCCATGGAGGCAAAACTGGAATGCCTGTATACCGCCGAAGAAGTGGAAGGGGCATCGGAGGAGGAGCTTCAGCGCCGGATAGAGGATGCCCTTCAATACGATGAGTATGCCTGGCAATGGGAGCACAAAATACCGATCACATATCCCCGGCGTGCGCAGGGGCTGCACAGAGCGCTGTATCAGTGCATATCCTGCGGAAGCCGCTGCAGAATGAGAAGCGGGGGGATCCGGCTGGTCTGCGATGCCTGCCGGGCAGAGTGGGAGATGGATGTGTACGGAAGACTTCTGCGGGGAGGCGACGCGATCCATATTCCCGATTGGTATGAGTGGGAGCGGGAGCAGACTCACAAAGAACTCCGGGCGGCAGAGAGACCGGGGGAGGAATATGCGGTGAGAGTGGAGGCGCTCCCCAACGCGAAGGGGTTTGTGCCTCTGGGAGAGGGAACGCTTCGCTGGGACAGGGAGGGATTTCGTCTGACGCTGTCCGGCAGAGAGCTGTTCTTTCCGCATGCCTTCCGGGAGTCCGTCCAGACAGAGTACGATTACAGGGGACGGGGCGCCTGTATTGTGTTGTCCGAGAGGGACTGCTGTTATTATATCTATTCGGAGGATGAATGCTTCTGCCCCACAAGACTTCAGTTTGTGGGGGAATATTACTACCGGAAGCTTCCTTCATAGACCTATGGGACTGTTCTGATGGTTTATCTGAAATATTTCTGATATATTTCATAGATATTGTAGCTTTCTGCATCATTTTACTTTATTTTCCACAAAATATATGATATACTATCCATGTATGCAATGTGCCGTGCATCGTCTTTTTGGGGCTGTCTTCCGGGCAGAAGGCATGGCGCAGAGAGCTTTGATTCGTTGTATTAAGGAGTAGTTACATGGCAAAGGAAAGTGATTACGGCGCCTCCAGCATCACCGTGCTGGAGGGGCTTGAGGCGGTGCGCAAGCGCCCCGGAATGTACATTGGCAGTGTCTCTACCAAGGGGCTGAACCATCTGATCTACGAGATCCTGGACAACTCTGTGGACGAGCATCTCGCCGGATACTGTGACACCATTTCCGTGACCCTGGAGGCGGACGGCTCCGCCACCGTGACGGACAACGGGAGAGGGATTCCCGTGGGCATGCACGAGAAGGGCATGAGCGCGGAGCGGCTGGTGTTCACCACCCTTCACGCGGGAGGAAAGTTTGACAATACCGCCTACAAGACCAGCGGCGGTCTGCACGGCGTGGGTTCCTCCGTAGTAAATGCGCTGTCCGAGCGGTTGACCGTACGGGTCAAAAGCGGCGGCTGCATCTATGAGGACAAATATGAACGGGGCGTTCCCGTCATCGACCTGGTGGACGGGCTGCTTCCCGTGGTGGGAAAGACAAGAGAGACCGGAACCACCATCAATTTTCTGCCGGACGATACCATATTTGACAAGACCCGGTTTAAGGAAGACGAGGTAAAGAGCCGGCTCCATGAGACCGCTTATTTAAACCCCGCTCTGACCATCCTCTATACGGACAACCGCAAAGAGGAGCCGGAGAAGCTGACTTTCCATGAGCCGGAGGGCATCGTGGGCTTTATCAAAGATATGAACAAATCCTCCGAGCCGGTCTGCGATGTGATTTATTTCTGCGGTGAGAGCGAGGGCATCTCCGTGGAGGTAGCCTTCCAGTATATCAACGAGTTTCATGAGAATGTGCTGGGATTCTGCAACAATATTTACAATTCCGAGGGCGGCACCCACCTGACGGGCTTTAAGACCATGTTTACCAATGTCATCAACACCTACGCCAGGGAGTTGAACGTGCTGAAGGAAAAGGATATCAACTTCACCGGGGCGGATGTGAGAAACGGCATGACGGCGGTGGTGTCCCTCAAGCACCCGGATCCCCGGTTCGAGGGGCAGACCAAGACCAAGTTAGACAACCAGGACGCGGCAAAGGTGGTGAGCAAGGTCACGGGAGAAGAGATCGTGCGCTTCTTTGACCGCAATCTGGAGACCTTAAAAGCGATCATTTCCTGTGCGGAGAAGGCGGCAAAAATCCGCAAGACCGAGGAGAAGGCGCGCACCAACATGCTGACAAAGCAAAAATTTTCTTTTGATTCCAACGGAAAGCTCGCCAACTGTATTTCCCGGGACGCCTCCAAATGCGAGATCTTTATCGTGGAGGGCGATTCCGCCGGAGGCAGTGCCAAGACCGCAAGGGACAGAAATTATCAGGCGATCCTGCCCATCCGCGGCAAGATCCTGAACGTGGAGAAGGCGAGCATCGACAAAGTCCTGGCAAACGCCGAGATCAAAACCATGATCAATGCCTTTGGATGCGGATTTTCCGAAGGGTACGGCAATGACTTTGACATCACAAAGCTGCGCTATGACAAGATCATCATCATGACCGATGCGGATGTGGACGGTTCCCATATCTCCACGCTTCTGATGACGCTTTTTTACCGTTTTATGCCGGAGCTGATCTTTGAGGGGCATGTCTATATCGCCATGCCGCCTCTCTACAAGGTCATGCCCGCCAAGGGAAAAGAGGAGTATCTCTATGACGACAAGGCGCTGGAGCGCTACCGCAGAAGCCACAAGGGCTCCTTCACCCTGCAGCGCTATAAAGGGCTGGGCGAGATGGATGCCTCCCAGCTCTGGGAGACCACCCTCGACCCGGAGAGACGGCTGTTAAAAAGGGTGGAGATCGAGGACGCCCGGATGGCGAGTGAGATGACGGAGCTCCTCATGGGAACCGAAGTCCCTCCCCGCAAGGAATTTATCTATCATCATGCCCGGGACGCGGAACTGGATATTTAGGCACCGGGATACTGCCCCGGCCCGGCTGGAAAATTCCGCACGGTCTTTACCTCAAAGGATCAATGGAAGGAGTTTATCAGAATCTATGGATACGAAATCCCCAAAGCGCAGGGAGCCTGCTCCCGGGGAGATAAGAGAGAGGCTTTTTGCCCTCCGGGATGAAAAATACAAAGCGTTTCACTGCGGGCTGATGCCCACGGTGGATCCGGATACCGTCATAGGAGTGCGCGTTCCCGCCCTGAGGAAGCTCGCGAAGGAACTTTGGAGAGAATACGATGTCAGCCCGTTTCTGGCCGGGCTGCCCCACCGATACTATGAGGAAAACAATCTGCACGGTTTTCTCATCGAGCAGATCAGAGACTATGACGCCTGCGTGACGCAGCTGGAAAGATTTCTTCCCTATATAGACAACTGGGCGACCTGCGATATGGTGGCCCCGGATGTGTTCGGGAGCCATAAAGAGGAGCTTGCGGCACGGATCCGGAAGTGGATGGCTTCCGGGGAAACCTATACCGTGCGCTATGCCATGGGGATGCTCATGCGCTATTTCCTGGAGGAAGATTTCTGCCCGGAATATCTGAAAACAGTGGCGGAATATTCCACGGAGGAATACTACATCCGCATGATGCAGGCGTGGTATTTTGCCACGGCGCTGGCAAAGCAATACGAGGCGGCGCTGCCCTATTTGGAAAACGGCGCGCTGGAACCGTGGACACATAATAAGGCTATACAGAAAGCAGTGGAGAGCCGCCGGATCACGCCGCAGCAGAAGGCGTATCTGAGAGGGCTGAGGAGATGAGAAAGTGATGAATGGGAACGAGAGAATCCTGCGAACCGAATATTCCGAGGAGATGCAGAAGTCCTTTATCGACTATGCCATGAGTGTCATTGTCGCCCGGGCGCTGCCCGATGTGAGGGACGGCTTAAAGCCGGTGCAGCGCAGGACGCTGTATGATATGCACGAGCTGGGCATACGCTATGACAGACCCTACCGCAAGAGCGCCCGCATCGTGGGCGACACCATGGGTAAATACCATCCCCACGGGGACAGTTCCATCTACGAGGCGCTGGTGGTGATGACCCAGGATTTCAAGCGGGGGCTGCCCCTCGTGGACGGTCACGGCAATTTCGGCAACATCGAGGGGGACGGCGCCGCGGCCATGCGTTACACGGAGGCGAGACTCCAGAAAATTACCCAGGAAGCTTTCCTCGCCGATCTGGACAAGGATGTGGTGGACTTTGTGCCCAATTTTGACGAGACGGAGAAGGAACCTTCCGTTCTTCCCGTCAAGATCCCCAATCTTTTGATCAACGGCTCCGAGGGAATCGCCGTGGGTATGGCCACCAGCATTCCGCCCCACAATCTCGGGGAGGTCATCGACGCGGTCAAGGCCTATATGATGAATGAGAACATCACCGTCCGGGAGCTGATGCGCTATCTGAAGGGCCCGGATTTCCCCACGGGCGGCATTGTCATCAACAAGGACGAGCTTTTGGAGATCTATGAGACCGGGACGGGCAAGATCAAGCTGCGCGGGAAAGTGGAGTTTGAACAGGTCAAGGGGGGCAGGACCAATGTGGTGATCACGGAGATCCCCTACACCATGATCGGCGCAAACATCGCCAAATTTCTCTCCGATGTGGCGGCGCTCTCCGAGACAAAGAAAACGCAGGATATCGTGGACATCTCCAACCAGTCCTCCAAGGAGGGCATCCGGATCGTCATAGAGCTGCGCAAGGACGCGGACGCGGAAAATTTTGTCAACATGCTCTACAAAAAGACCCGCCTGGAGGACACCCTGGGCGTGAACATGCTCGCCATCTGCGACGGAAGACCGGAGACCATGGGGCTGAAACAGATCATCAAGGCAAATGTGGATTTCCAGTACGAGGTGGCGACCCGCAAATACACGAACCTTTTGGCAAAAGAACAGGAGCGCAAGGAGATCCAGGAAGGGCTCATCCGGGCCTGCAATGTGATCGATCTCATCATCGAGATCCTGCGGGGATCCAAAGACCGCGCCATGGCGAAGGCCTGTCTGGTGGAGGGCAGGGTGGACGGCATCCGGTTCCGCTCCAGGGAATCCAGGATCATGGCGGCGCAGCTTGCCTTCACCGAAAAGCAGGCGAACGCCATTTTGGAGATGCGGCTGTATAAACTGATCGGGCTGGAGCTGGAGGCTCTGATCAACGAACATGAGGAGACCATGGCGAATATCTACCGCTATGAGGATATTCTGGAGCGCCGGGACTCCATGGCGCAGGTCATCATGAACGAACTGGACGAGATCAAAAAGGAGTACAAACGCGCCCGCAGAACCGTGATCGAGAACGGGCAGGAGGCAGTGTATAAAGAAAAAGAGCCGGAGGAGATGGAAGTGATGTTCCTCATGGACCGCTTCGGCTATGCCAGGACAATAGACATGACCACCTATGAGCGCAACAAAGAGGCGGCGGACGCGGAGAACAAATATGTTTTTCCCTGCAGGAATACCGGAAAGGTGTGTCTTTTTACCGACACAGGTCAGCTTCACACCATCCGGGTTTCGGATCTGCCCTTCGGAAAATTCCGGGACAAGGGCGTCCCCATCGACAATGTGAGCAATTACAGCACGGAAAAGGAACAGATCGTCTGTGTCACCAGCCAGTCCGAGCTCAATCTCAGACAGGTGCTGTTTGTCACTGCCCAGTCCATGATGAAGGTCGTGGACGGAGGAGAATTTGACGTCTCCAAGCGCACCGTGGCCGCGACAAAGCTAAACGACGGGGATCTGGTGGTGAGCGTTGCCGCCCTGTATGACCAGAAATACATCATCCTGCAGTCCAGGGAAGGGTATTTCCTCCGGTTTTCCGTGGAGGAGATCCCGGAGAAGAAAAAGGGCGCCGTGGGAGTCCGGGGCATGAAGCTTGGCGCGAAGGACAGTCTCGAGGCTGTCTATTATACCGGAAGCGCCGGGGAGAGTGTCATCGAATACAAGTCCAGACAGCTTAACCTGAACGGCATCAAACTGGCAAAACGCGACGGAAAAGGTGTTAAAGTGCGCGCGTAAGGAGGAAAAAATGAGAGTAATAGCAGGCACTGCCAGAAGCCTTCCCCTGAAGGCTCCCGGGGGCATGGGCACCCGGCCGACCACGGACCGGATCAAGGAAACCCTGTTCAATGTCATGCAGACGCAAGTCCCCGGCAGTATCTTTCTGGATCTGTTCAGCGGCAGCGGCGCCATCGGGATCGAAGCCATCAGCCGCGGGGCAAAGAAAGCCTATTTTGTCGAACAGGATCCCAAAGCCATTGCCTGTATAGAACAAAATCTTGCATTTACGAAATTCACAGACCGTGGTATAGTAATAAGACAGGATGTGCTGGCGGCGCTCCCCGGCATCCATGAAAAGTCGGCGGACATCATTTTTATGGATCCCCCCTATGGATGCGGGCTGGAGCGGCATGTTCTCTCTCTGCTCAGGGGACTGCCCTATGTGACGGAGGATACGCTCCTCGTTGTGGAGGCGGATCTTTATACATCCTTCGACTATCTTGAAGATTTTGGCTATGAGATGATCAAAGAAAAAAAATATAAGACAAATCGACATCTTTTTCTGAGACAGACGTCCCATGGATGACATCCTGGAGGAGAAGACCGGTCTGGCATCAAAGAACAAGATTGGTCGATACGCGTGCTAAAGCGCGCAAGGGGTATAAACAATGAAAAGAGCTGTCTATCCGGGAAGTTTTGATCCCATGACCTACGGGCATCTGGATATCATCCGCCGCGCGGCGGAAACCTTTGATGAACTTACGGTCAGTGTTCTCAATAATAATGCAAAGAATCCGTTGTTTTCTGTGGAAGAACGTGTTAAGATATTAAAAGAGGCGACAAAAGATCTGCCCAACGTGAACGTAGACAGTTTCAGCGGGCTGCTGATCGACTATGCGGCGGAGAAGAATTTCCATATCTCCGTGAGAGGGCTGCGCGCGATCACGGATTTTGAGTATGAACTGCAGATTGCCCAGACCAACAGCAAACTGTCCAAGGGAAAACTTGATACCATATTTCTGACTGCCCGTCTGGAGTATGCCTATCTGAGTTCTTCCAGTGTGAAGGAGATCGCAAGCTTTGGCGGCGACATCAGCGAGTGTGTTCCGGATTTTGTGGCGAAGATGATTTACCAAAAATATAACCAGAAATTTAAAGGAGAGCCCAATGAGCAGCAGAATTGAACAGCTAATTGATGAAATTGAGGAGTACATCGAAAACTGTAAGCCCAAGTTTATGTCCAACACGGACATCATTGTGAACAAAGAAGAAATTGACGAGCTGCTCCGCGAACTTCGTATGAAGACGCCTGATGAGATCAAACGGTACCAGAAGATCATCAGCAATAAAGAGGCGATCCTGCAGGACGCACGGGACAAGGCGGAGGCGCTGATCAACGAGGCGACCGTACATACCAACGAACTGATCAACGAGCATGAGATCATGCAGCAGGCATACGCCCAGGCAAATGAGGTCGTTACCATGGCAACGGCACAGGCACAGGAAATTCTGGACAATGCCACCATGGAGGCGAATGCGGTGCGCAGCGCAGCCGTTCAGTATATGGATGATATGCTTGCCCATCTGGAGAATGTGATCTCGGCCTCCAGCCAGTCGGCGACCTCCAATTATGAGAGTTTTATCGGTTCCATGAACCAGTACCGGGACATCATTCAATCCAACCGCCGGGAGCTGCATCCCTCTGACGATCTGGAGGAAGTGATCCTGGACGAAGCAGACGATGAAGGATTGGATATTATTTCCTGAGCAGGAAAGAAGACAGGCATAAGAAAACCAGTTTTCGGTCATTGAAAGCTGGTTTTTGCGATTATCGGGAGTGATACGCTACATGACATTTCACAACAAAAAAATAGTAACTCTATTGGCGGCGGTCATTTTTTCCGCCGGAATCGGGATATGCTCCCGGGAGGTCTGTGCTGCGGAACGCGTACAGCCGGTGGACGGGGAAGTGGTCATTGTCATTGATCCCGGACACGGCGGGACAAATCAGGGGACTTCTTCCGGTCATACCATTGAAAAACAAATGACCATGGTCACGGCGCAGGCGATGTATGACGAATTGGTCAAATATGACAATGTGAAAGTTTATCTGACCCACACTGACGATAAGGATTATTCCCTTAAAGAGAGAGCAGAGTTTGCCCAGAGCGTGGGGGCAGATTTTCTGTTCAGCATCCATTATAATGCCTCGGAAAACCACTCCATGTTTGGTTCGGAAGTATGGGTTTCCTGTGAGACACCCTATAACGCTTACGGCTATCAGTTCGGCTACCTGCATCTGGAATCCATGCGGGAAAAAGGGCTGTTCATCCGGGGAGTCAAAAATCGTTTTGACGACAAAAATCAGAACGATTATTACGGCGTTATCCGGGAAGCGGCGGCGCTCTCAGTACCCGCTGTCATCATTGAACACTGCTATGTGGATGAGGAGAGGGATGCGGAATATATTGAGGATGAGAACGACTGGGCGGAGTTTGGCAGGGCGGACGCTCTTTCCGTGGCAAAATATTTTGGGCTCAAAAGCACCCTTCTGGGTGTAGACTATAGCGAATACGCCTCTAAATTACAGCCGGCGTCCGCGGACAGCGTGGTGCAATTTACCCTTCAGGACAGGACGGCTCCCGATGTCTGTGAGATCAGTCTGCTGGAATGTGACTATGATACGGGAGAATTGTCCCTCACGGTGCAGGCGGCGGATTATGACAAGACCCTGATCTATTACAATTACAGTCTGGACAACGGACAGACCTGGTCCCGGCTGGAGAGCTGGCCGGGCAGCAACGCCCTGACGGGCGAGTACACCGATACCTTTCAGCTGAACCTGACCGTTCCCGAAAGGACCCGGCCGGGTATTATCGTGAGGGCATATAATATGGCGGATGTCTACACAAGCAGCAACACCCTCACGTTTGACCAGACCTTCTCCAAGAGGGAAGACACCGAAACCGGAGAGCCCCAAGGCGCATCAAAGGACGTGGAGATGCCCGCCACCCAGCCGGTAGAACATCCCCGCTCCTCCGTGGGCACCACCACTTTTATGCCCGCGGCCGGGGAGGCGCAGGAACAGGAGGAAGGCGTGGGGCTTCTGACTTTTTTGAAATTCTGCCTGGCGCTTGTCATTTTCCTGTTCTTTGTCGTGCTGACGACACAGATTGTGAATTATCAAAGGAAGAAGAAACGCAGGCAGAGAAGATAGTACAGTGCGCTGAAAGCGGTGAGGACAAGTTTGTGCAGGACATAGGTGCCGATGGAAAGCCCGGTGTCCCGGATACAGGTGTAGGTCTGGGCGATGCAGGATGCACCGCCAAAGGGCAGAAGGATCAGGGAGTAAAACGGCACGGAATCCCCCAGCATCTTAAGCCCTCCCGTAATTTCCAGGAGCGGCGCCACATATGCCGGTCTATGTCCCAGCGCCAGGTGAGGAAGCAGCATCAGCAGATTAAAGAGGATCATATAGCCTCCCAGCATCAGGATACTCTGCAGGGAGGAAGTGATGGATTCATCCAGCGCAAGAAACAGCCCAGCATCTTTGGACCGGTTCCCCCGGGCGATCTCCCCGGGCAGGGAATGAATGCTCTCTGCGGGCAGTTTCCCCAGGTCGCGGTATCTCGTATATCGCAGCAGCAATCCATATAAAAGCGGCAGACCATACATGCCCAGCACACAGGGTAATATCCGGGTGCAGCCTATGAGAGGCAGGGCAAAGCTTACAAAGTAGACGGGACCGATATTGTTGCAGAAGGAGAGCAGCCATTCCGCTTCCCGGAGGCTGATCTTTCCGTGGACATACATATCATTCACACATTTTGCCCCCATGGGAAATCCACATAAAAATCCCATGACCATCACATAACACACATTCCGACGCACCCGGAACAGGGGATTGAGAATGGGGTAGACCAGTATCACAAATCCCTCCGTCAACCCCAGGCGGATCAGGGTTCCCGACAAGATCATAAAGGGAAGCAGCGTGGGAACCATATTGTTATACCACAGTTCCAGACCGGTAAAGGCGTAATAGAGACTCAAACGGGAGTGGGTGAGAATACAGCATGTAATGATGACAAAAGCGATGGTGATCATCCGTCGCCTCCCGCAGACCAATATTTGATTCAATATATGAGACAAAGGAAGGAAAACATGCGGCTGGATAAGCTTTTGTGCCAACTAAATATGGGAAGCCGCAGCGAAGTAAAAAAAATGATCCGCAGCGGTCTGGTCACGGTAAACGGCGTCCCTGCCACATCCCCGGAGCACAAGATTGCGGAAGAGACCGATCGGATCGTCTGCAGGGGGCAGCTGTTAAACTATCGTTCTCATGTGTACTATATGATGAACAAGCCCTGCGGCGTAGTCTCTGCCACCCGTGACAGGGAAGAAAAGACGGTTCTGGATCTGCTGCTTCCCGGGCTGCCTGAATGGGAGCAGAAAAGGGAGATCGTTCCCGTCGGCCGTCTGGACAAGGACACGGAGGGGCTTTTACTTCTCACGGATGACGGTGAGCTGGTTCATGCGCTGCTTTCTCCCAAAAGACATGTGGATAAGACCTATCTGGTCAAGACGGCAAAACCTCTTGCCCGGGAGGCGGCTGCTTTGCTGGAGCAGGGGGTGGACATCGGGGAAAAGCAGCCCACCCTTCCTGCCCGGGTAAAGATCCTTGATCCGGCACATATTCTTCTGACCATCCACGAGGGAAAATTTCATCAGGTGAAACGCATGCTGCGGGCGGTGGACAATGAGGTACTTACGCTGAAACGCCTCTCCTTCGGGGCTTTGCATCTGGATGAGGAGCTGGCGCCCGGTAAGTTCCGCTCCCTTACGGAGGAGGAGATCGCCGGGCTGAAGCCCAAGATGCCGCAGAATGCGCCCGGCATGACAGGCATTGACATGTCGGATATTGATGCCGTCATCTTTGATCTGGACGGAACGCTGGTGGATTCCATGTGGCTGTGGCGCCAGATCGACATTGAATATCTCGGACGTTTTGGTTTGGAACTTCCCGAGAAGCTGCAGGCAGAGATCGAGGGCAAGAGTTTTCATGAGACCGCAGTCTATTTCAAAGAACGATTTGGTATTGAAGACTCCGTTGAGTGTATTAAAGACAACTGGAACACGATGGCATGGGAAAAGTACGAGAGGGAAGTGCCGTTAAAAAACGGCGCCCGGGATTTCCTGACGCAGTGCAGATCCCGGGGGATCCGGCTTGGCATCGCCACCAGCAATTCCAGGGAACTGACGGAGAACGTCATCCGGGTACACGGACTGCAGGGCTGCTTTGACTGTATCAAGACGGGCGGCGATGTCCAGAAGGGGAAGCCCGCGCCGGATGTGTACCTGTCCGTGGCGGACAGTCTTCAAGTGCAGCCGGAGCGCTGTCTGGTGTTCGAGGATATTCTTCCGGGCATCATGGCGGGCCGGAATGCCGGGATGAAGGTCTGCGCCGTGGAGGATGAATACTCTGCGGATATGCGGACACAGAAGCGGAAGCTGGCGGATTATTATATCAACGACTACACGGAACTTTTGCGATGAGGAGTACTGCCTTGGAACGGAAAGGATTTCTGCCCACAAACGCCGCCGAGATGGCGCAGCAGGGTATTCAGCAGCTTGATTTTGTCTATGTGATCGGGGATGCCTATGTGGATCATCCCTCCTTTGGGCATGCCATCATCAGCCGGATCCTGCAGTCCCACGGCTACACCGTGGGCATCATCTCCCAGCCGGACTGGCGGGATGCGGCAAGCGTCACCGTTTTGGGCAGACCCCGTCTTGCCTTCCTCATAAGCAGCGGCAACATGGACAGCATGGTGAACCATTATTCCGTCTCCAAAAAGAGACGCTCCACGGATGCCTACACTCCCGGCGGGGAGATGGGGAAGCGTCCCGACCACGCCGCCACGGTCTATGGCAATCTCATCCGGAAAGCTTACCGGGACGTGCCCGTCATCCTCGGCGGTATCGAGGGGAGCCTGCGCCGCATGGCGCATTACGACTACTGGTCGGACAGTTTTAAGCGATCCGTTCTGCTGGACAGTCAGGCGGACATCATCTCTTACGGGATGGGAGAGAGAGCCATGGTGGAGCTGGCGGATGCCCTCGCTTCAGGCATTGCCGTGCGGGACATCACCTTTGTCCCCGGAACCGTGTATAAGACGAAGGATATCTCGGGAATCTGTCGGGGGATCCTGCTCCCCTCCTATGAGGAGATGAAAGCAGACAAAACCCTGTACGCCAAAAGCTTTATGACCCAGTATGAAAATACCGATGCCTGTACGGGACGACCGCTGATAGAGCCCTATCCCAATGGGGTTTATGTGGTGCAGAATCCGCCCCAGCCGCCCCTTGGCACGGAGGAGATGGACGCGGTGTACGATCTTCCCTATATGCGCACCTATCATCCCTCCTATGAGGAAAAAGGCGGCGTGCCCGCCATCTCGGAGATCCGGTTTTCCCTCACCAGCAACCGGGGATGTTTTGGCGGATGCAGCTTCTGCGCCCTGACATTCCATCAGGGGCGCACCGTCCAGACGCGGAGCCACGATTCCATTGTGCGGGAGGCGCTCCTTTTGACAAAGGATCCGGAATTTAAGGGCTATATCCACGATGTAGGAGGACCCACGGCAAATTTTCGTCATCCCTCCTGTGAAAAGCAGCTCACCCGGGGCGTATGCCATCACCGCCAGTGCCTGTTTCCCAAACCCTGCCCGAATCTGTATGTCAGCCACGCGGACTATCTGGAGCTGCTCCGCAGACTGCGCGCCCTGCCCGGAGTGAAAAAGGTCTTTGTCCGCTCGGGCATCCGCTTTGATTATCTTCTGACCGATCCGGATGAGCGTTTCTTCAGAGAGCTGGTGGAACATCACATCAGCGGTCAGTTAAAGGTTGCGCCGGAGCATATCTCCGACACGGTTCTGCGCCTCATGGGAAAGCCGGAAAATTCGGTCTATGAGCGTTTTGTGTCCAAGTACAAAAAACTGAACGCACAACTGGGCAAAAAGCAGTTTCTGGTGCCCTATCTGATGTCCTCCCACCCGGGCTCCACCCTGAAGGAAGCGGTGGAACTGGCGGAGTATCTGCGGGATCTGGGCTATATGCCCGAACAGGTGCAGGATTTTTATCCCACGCCCTCCACACTGTCCACGGTGATGTATTATACCGGGCTCGATCCCCGGGATATGAAACCCGTATATGTGTGCAGAAATCCCCATGAGAAGGCGATGCAGCGGGCGCTGATCCAATACCGCAATCCCAAAAACTATGACTTGGTGTATGAGGCGCTCATAAAGGCGCACCGGGAGGATCTGATCGGTTTTGGCAAAAAATGTCTGATCCGTCCCAGACCCCTGGCTGCGAAGCAGCCCTCTTCCAGAGAGACACATCCGAAAAAGACTGAAGATAAGAAACAAAACAAGAAAAAAACCATCCGGAATATTCATAAAAAAAAGAATTCTTAGAAGGAGAGTGCAGTATTGAACATTGCGATCATCACCGGAGCTTCCTCCGGAATCGGAAGAGAATTTGTACGTCAGATGGATCAGGCTTTTGATAAGATCGATGAGTTCTGGCTGGTGGCGAGAAGAAAAGATCTGTTGGAGGAAATCGGAGAACAGACACATCATGCCACCAGGATCTTTGCCATGGATGTCACTGTCAATCTTCAGTTGGAACGTCTGGAGAATGCGGTAAAAAAGGCGGACGCCAAAGTCCGTATGCTGGTCAACTGTGCCGGTTACGGCGTTATGGGACCGTTTTCAGGTCAGGACCGTAAAGAGGAAACGGGTATGATCCGCTTAAACTGTGAGGCCCTCACCAACCTCACCCATCGTATGCTCCCTTACATGAGACGGGGCAGCCGCATCATTCAGCTTGCCTCCTGCGCGGCTTTTCTTCCTCAGCCGAATTTCGCAGTATATGCGGCCACCAAAGCCTATGTGCTTCGATTTTCCCAGGCGTTGGGAGAGGAATTGCGCGAAAGAGGAATTTATGTGACCAGTGTGTGTCCCGGTCCGGTAAATACCCCGTTCTTTGACCGGGCAGAAAGGACCGGCAGTACCCTTGCCATCAAAAAATATGTGATGGTCCAGGTACAGCAGGTGGTCGCAAAGGCGCTTCAGGATTCCCGGAATAAAAGAAGCAAGTCTGTTTACAGCACTCCGATCGTCGGGCTGGAAATCCTGGCAAAGCTGCTTCCTCATGCACTGATATTAAAATGTATCCGGAAAATGAAGATCTGATGCTATGTATCGCGAAAGAGAGAAAAAATGATGAAATTATCCCGATTATTTCTCTATGATGATTATAAAGGAGAAAGAAATTATTTAAAAATTCAGGGGCGGTATGAACTCGCCCGCACGATCTTATATTTTGGCATTTCTTTCTCCCTGTTGATCGCGGGGATCCTCGCCACCGGCAGCCGCAGTAATCTACTGACTGTGGCAGCCGTGCTGGGCTGTCTTCCGGCCTGCAAGAGCGCCGTTGACGCTTTTATGTTCCTGCGTTATCGGGGGTGCGGCAAAGAATACGCCGATGAGATCGATGCCCATATGAAGGGGCTGCACGGGCTATATGATCGGGTCTTCACCTCCTACAGCTGCAGTTATCAGGTGGCGCACATTACGGTGAGAGGAAATACTCTCTGTGGCTTCACCCAGGATGCTTCCTTTGATGAGAGCGGTTTCCGGGAGCATATCACGAATCTGTTAAAAAAAGACGGTCTGACGGATATTTCCGTAAAAATATTTAAGGACATTCATAAATACGTCAGCCGTTTGGAACAGATAAAATTGCTGGACGAAGAAGAGAAGCGCACTCTCGTGATCTTGACCAGTCTGAACAATGTATCGTTGTGAGAAAAAAGGGCATGGGAGACAGGGGAAGAAGATAGATGTTAATGGTTAAGAAGGACAGGGATTGCCTGCGGGATTCCTCAAAAGACGGTTATAATATCGGTTTTTGTATCTTGCGAATGATCATGTGTTTTTGTGTTATTTTATGTCATTTTGGAAACAGCACAAATTCCTGGGGGGGTATTATCCCCTTTATGGCAGTCAGGGGTTATGCGGTTCCTGTTTTTATGATGTTATCTTTTCTGTTAATGCAAAAAAACATGATGAAAAAAGATACGGAAATCATCAAAAAAAGGCTTTTCCGGTTGCTTATACCTCATTTGGGATGGGCAGTGATTTATTGGGTGATCTATGAATATTTGATGGAAACGGTGACCGGAATGGAAATAACCAACGGGATATCCGATCTGATATGGCAGCTTTGTACGGGACATAGCCCTAATGTCAATGCAACAATGTGGTATCAGGTGGTCTTGATGGTACTGAGTGCTTTATATTTTCTGCTTTTTTATTTTTTGCCTGAAAACATCGGTATGTTATGTATTTTTATATCAATGATCCTGTCGCTCATTCTGCAATATTCCGGGCTCAATTATGATTTGTTTTCAGGATTACGGTATGAACTGAGATATCCGCTGGGAAGAACGGTTGAAATGATTCCATATGCCATGATCGGATTCAGTCTTTCCTATTATGATGTTTACCGGAAATTGAAAAAACATAAAAAAACAGTAATGGCGCTCTCTGTTATCATTTTTGTGATCGCCACAGTCGTTGACCACATTTGGTCCAAAGTCCGTGGATTTGATTATGCGGGGATCCCGGCAATCCTGATCGCTTTTTCACTGATTACGATCGCACAGTTTCTTCCCTTAAATGATCTGATCGGTTCCGGACGGATCCGACGGCTCATCTTAATTTTGTCAAGATATACACTAGGTATCTATTGTGTCCATCGGTTGGTCGGTGATCTATATACTTATATGTTTGATCAGTTCAGTTTAAAACCGGACAGCTCTTTGTTATGTGTGTTGATTTATATCACCGGTTACATACTATCCGCGATCGTCGCGAAATTTCCGCTGAAAATATGCCGACAGCTTGTGGAATAAAACAGATCGGTTTTTGGCGGATACATTATGGGGGAAAAAGAATGCAGGAGATCAGGATTGCGCCCGATCAGGCAGGACAGCGTTTTGACAAATTCTTACGCAGACTGTTTCCGGAGGCGGGAAACGGCTTCCTCTATAAAATGCTGCGCAAAAAAAATATAACATTAAACGGAAAGAAAGCGGAGGGAAAAGAGATCTTGGACCCGGGAGATGTGGTGCGGATGTACTTTGCCCAGGACACCTTCCTCAAACTATCTCATAAATCCGGCGTGCAGGAGAATGACAGGCTGCCTGACCGTTACAGAGAAGCCTACCGGAAGTATTCCGGCGTTTCCATTCTCTATGAGGATGAACGGATGCTGGTTCTGAACAAACCCGTGGGGCTTCTGACGCAGAAGGCAAAGGACGGCGATCTGAGCTTAAACGAATGGATGATCGGATATCTTTTGGATTCCGGCGCCCTGTCCGCCGAGGAGCTTCGCATCTTCCGCCCCTCCGTGTGCAACCGTCTGGACCGCAACACCAGCGGACTGGTGCTTTGCGGCAAAAGCCTTGCCGGCTCCCAATATCTCAGCGAGCTGATCCGCACCCGGGGCATCCGGAAATTCTACCGGACAATCTGCGCGGGCAGTCTGACCGGTTCCGCAACGATCCGGGGATATCTGACCAAGGATACCCGCGCCAATAAAGTACGCCTGTCCCAAACGGATGGGGAGCCTGTCTGCACCGCTTACGATCCGCTGCGCTCCAACGGACATTACACTCTGCTGGAGGTGGAACTGATCACGGGAAAGACACACCAGATCCGTGCCCAGCTGGCAGATATGGGGCATCCGCTCATCGGTGACTTTAAATACGGCGACCAGACGGTAAACCGGCGGCTGAAGGACCGTTACGGGCTGGATCACCATCTGCTCCATGCCCATAGGATCCGGTTCCCGGACGGACGGGAACTGACCGCGCCCTGTCCCCGGGAATTTGAGCGGCTGGAAAAAGCTCTGCTGGACGACGCGGAATCCATAGGAACATTTGTATAAGGACGAGAAAATGGCTACATGGAATTCAAGAGGGCTCCGGGGATCTACCCTGGAGGATATGATCAACCGCACCAATGAAAAATATATGGAGGCGGGGCTTGCCCTGATCCAGAAAGTGCCAACCCCCATCACCCCCATAAAGATCGATAAGGCGACCAGACATATCACGCTCGCCTATTTTGAGCAGAAGAGCACGGTGGACTATATCGGAGCCGTGCAGGGCATTCCGGTGTGTTTTGATGCAAAGGAATGTGCCGTTGACACTTTCGCGCTTCAGAATATCCACGAACATCAGGTGGAGTTCATGCGAAAATTTGAAAAGCAGGGCGGCGTCGCCTTTTTTCTGATCCACTATACCCACAAGGATCTGCTCTATTATCTGCCCTTTGAGATGCTGGATTTCTTCTGGCAGCGCGCAAAGGAGGGCGGGCGCAAGAGTTTCCGGTACGAGGAGCTCAATCCTGCGTATATACTGCCGCAAAAGCAGGGCATACTCGTCCCCTATCTGGACGCGCTTCAGAAAGATCTGGAGGACAGGGAATAAACAGGGAAAAACAGAGGCCAAACGGCAATTTTACTTGACAGAGTTTTCAGGATTAGGTATACTACAATATAGTTTTATCTGCTAATCTGCTACCACGGCATCGCGTTAAATAATTAAAGTGTCCGGCGCCCGCCGGGGAAAACGAACGAAAAATAAGATCAGGAAAAGGATCAGGATGAATTTAATATGAGCAAGAGACTACTGCACACACCCGAGGGAGTACGGGACATATACGGAAAGGAATACGCACGCAAGCTCTGGGTGGAAAGAAAACTTCACGATGCCATCCGCACTTACGGCTTTGAGGATATTCAGACTCCGACTTTTGAATTTTTCGACGTGTTTTCCAGAGAGATCGGAACCACGCCCAGCAAGGAGCTGTATAAGTTTTTTGACAAGGAGGGGGACACGCTGGTCCTGCGCCCGGATTTTACTCCCTCCATTGCCCGCTGCGCCGCCAAATATTTTATGGAGGACAAAACACCTATCCGTCTCAGCTATATGGGCAACACCTTCACCAACACTTCCAATCTGCAGGGAAAGCTGAAGGAAGTGACGCAGATGGGCGCAGAGCTGATCAACGACCCTTCCGTGGAAGCGGACGCCGAGATGATCAGTCTGGTGATCGGAGCGTTAAAAAACACAGGGCTTGCCCGTTTTCAGGTCAGCATCGGTCAGCTGGAATATTTCAAGGGGCTCTGTCAGGAGGCCGGGCTGGACGAGGAGACGGAGTATGACCTGCGCACCTGTATTTCCGGCAAGAATTATTTTGCCGCCCAGGAACTTCTGGAAGAGAGAAAGGTTTCTAAGCCCTATCGGGGGACGCTTTTGAAAGTCGCGGATCTGTTCGGAAACATGACGTCTCTTGGCGAGGCGAGGGCTCTGGTGAACAATCAGCGATCCCTTGCCGCCATCGACAGGCTGGAACAGCTCTATGAAGTCTTAAAACTCTATGGGGTGGCAGACTATGTTTCCTTCGACCTGGGGATGCTGAGCAAATACAATTACTATACCGGAGTGATCTTCAAGGCATATACCTACGGCGTGGGAGACGCCGTGGTCAAGGGCGGAAGATATGACAATCTGCTCCATCAATTTGGAAAGGAATCTCCTGCCATCGGTTTTGTGATCGTTGTGGACGAACTGCTCGAGGCGCTGGAGAGTCAGAAGGTGGCGTTTGAGATGCCTGCCGTCTGCAGGAAGCTGTTCTACATTCCCGGCGACAGGGCGGACTTTGCCGCTAAACTGGCAGAGGCAGAAGCGATGAGGGCGCAGGGCGTGGCGGTGGAGCTGTCCGCCGCAGACCCATCGGATAAACTGGAGGCAGAAGACAGATGACGGAAGAGAGATATTTGACATTTGCTCTGGGGAAGGGGCGTCTTGCCAACAAGACACTGGAGCTTTTTGAGAAGATTGGGATCACCTGCGAGGAGATGAAGGACAAAAATTCCCGAAAGCTGATCTTTGTGAATGAGGAATTAAAACTCCGTTTTTTCCTGGCAAAGGGTCCGGACGTTCCCACCTATGTGGAGTACGGTGCCGCGGACATCGGCGTGGTGGGAAGGGATACGGTGCTGGAAGAAAACCGCAATGTATACGAAGTGCTGGACTTAGGCTTCGGAAAATGCAGGATGTGTGTCTGCGGCCCTGCCTCTGCGCGGGAACTTCTCAAACACCACGAGCGCATCCGGGTGGCGAGCAAGTACCCCAACATCGCCAAGGATTATTTCTATAACAAAAAACATCAGACTGTGGACATCATCAAGCTGAACGGCTCCGTGGAACTGGGACCTTTAGTGGAGCTGGCAGACGTGATCGTGGATATCGTGGAGACCGGATCCACCCTGCGGGAAAACGGGCTGGAGGTTTTGGAGGAGGTCTGTCCCTTAAGCGCCAGAATGATCGTCAATCCCGTGAGCATGCAGATGGATGCCGCGCGCATCCGCAGTCTGGTGATGCGCATCCGCGAGATACGAAGCGGTGATGACATATGACGGAGACAGATCCGACGATTTTGGCAGAAACAGTTTTTTGACGGAAACAAATCGGGAAGAAAACGAAAACGGAAAGAGGAGCATATGAGAATCATAGAGTTAAACAGAGAAACACGGGCGGACCTTTTGAACGACCTGTTAAAGAGAAGCCCTAATAATTATGGTCAGTTTGAAGCTACGGTAAACGAGATCATTGAAAATGTGAGAACAAACGGCGACAAAGCCCTTTTTGAATACACGGAAACTTTCGATCACTTCCGGCTGACGCCGGACAATATCAGGGTGAGCAGGGAGGAGATCGACGAGGCTTACTCCCGGCTGGATGCAAAACTGATCGATGTCCTCCGGCAGTCTGCGGAAAACATCCGCGCATTTCACACAAAACAGCTTCGGAACAGCTGGTTTGACGCCAGACCCGACGGCACCATTCTGGGGATGAAGATCACGCCCATCGGCAGGGCGGGAGTGTATGTGCCCGGCGGAAAGGCGGCGTATCCCTCCAGCGTGCTGATGAATGTGATCCCTGCCAAAGTGGCAGGAGTGAGGGAGATTGTGATGACCACACCTCCCGGAGCGGACGGAAGCGTCAATCCCGGCACCCTTGTGGCGGCGGATATCGCCGGAGTCGACACCATCTATAAAGCGGGCGGAGCACAAGCCATCGCCGCCCTTGCCTTCGGCACAGAGTCTGTCCCCAAGGTGGACAAGATCACCGGACCCGGCAACATCTTTGTGGCCCTGGCCAAGAAGGCGGTATACGGCTATGTGAGCATTGATTCCATCGCCGGGCCCAGCGAGATCATGGTGCTGGCAGACGATGGCGCCAATCCCCGCTATGTGGCGGCGGATCTTTTGTCCCAGGCGGAGCATGACGAGCTGGCAAGCGCCATCCTCATCACCACCTCCGCGGAGCTTGCACAGAAGGTTTCCGAGGAAGTGGACGGCTTTGTGGCAGGGCTGGAGCGCAAGGAGATCATCCAAAAGTCTCTGGACAATTACGGCTATATTCTCGTGGCAAAGACTATGGAGGAGGCAATTGACGCGGTAAATGAGATCGCCTCGGAGCATCTGGAGATCCTCACCCGGAATCCCTTTGATATCATGACACGCATTCAGAATGCCGGCGCGATCTTTTTGGGCGAATACGCCTCGGAGCCTCTGGGGGATTATTTTGCGGGTCCCAACCACATTCTGCCCACCAATGGCACGGCAAAATTTTTCTCCCCCGTGAATGTGGATGACTTCATCAAGAAGAGCAGCATCATTTCCTATTCCAGGGAGGCGCTGGAAAAAGTTCATGAAAACATTGAGCTGTTTGCCCAAAGCGAGGGGCTGACCGCCCACGCAAACAGCATCCGGGTGCGCTTTGAGCAGCCATAAAACCCGGAGACAGGCGGACAAAGACAGACAGGAGGTAACAGGATGTCACGCACGGCAGAGCTGAAACGAACCACAAAGGAGACGGATATTCGGATCACACTGAATCTGGACGGAAACGGGAACGCTTCCGTGGACACCGGGATCGGCTTTTTTGATCATATGCTGGAGGGATTTGCCAGACATGGTTTTTTTGACCTGGAATGTAATGTGAAGGGCGATCTGCAGGTGGACGGTCATCACACCGTGGAGGATACCGGGATCGTGCTGGGAAACGCCATCCGGGAAGCCGCAGGAGACAAGAAGGGCATGAAGCGCTACGGCTGTTTTATCCTGCCCATGGACGATGCTCTGGCGCTCTGTGCCATCGACTTCTGCGGCAGACCTTATCTGAATTTTGAATGTGAGTTTCCCGCAGAGCGTGTGGGATATCTGGAAACAGAGCTGGTGCGGGAATTTTTTTATGCCGTATCCTACACCGCGGGCATGAATCTCCATATCAAAATGCTGGCGGGAAGCAACACCCACCACATGATCGAGGCAATGTTCAAAGCATTCGCCAAGGCGCTGGACATGGCAGTGAGCGAAGAGCCCCGCACCACGGAGGTTTTATCCACCAAAGGCAGTCTGTAACAATATGTGCAGGACGGCATCCACAGCAATCCGAAAGGAAAATCCGAGAGGAATAAGTATATGAATAATGAGACCAAAAAATTTGTGCCCTGCATCTACCTGTACCGCGGGCACGCCGTAAAGAGCCTGACAGATACCACGATCGTGGAGGTTGAGCCTCTGCGTCTGGTAAAGCTCTACAATGAGAATAACGCCGATGAACTGATCGTCTTTGATATGTCCGAAAGCGACGGAGAACACGAGGCAAACCTGGATCTTCTGAAGGAAATCTGCGCCGAAGCGGAGATGGATGTCACCGGCGCCGGAAATATCAGCCGCATGGAGGATGTGAAAAAGATTCTCTACACCGGATGCAGACGCGCGATCCTCGACTATGAGAAGGAGAGCAACATCGCAGTCACGGAGGAAGTCTCCCTCAAATTCGGGAGGGATAAGATCTGGATCAGCTGCGATGATCCCCGGATCCTTGCCGCAGAGCAGGAGAGGATCGAGAAATATGTGTCCGGCATGGTGCTCATGAACCCCCACCGGATCCGGGAGACCATGGAGGTCTGCGGGCTGCCCTTTCTGGTGCAGATCAATCGGATCGCGCTGAACAAACTCATTGAGATCTTTGCCTATGAAAAGGTCAGCGGCGTCACCGGAAATACCATTAATGACAACATCAAAGATCTTTTATCTCTCAAGGAGCTGTGTATACAGAATGACATCTCCGTAGAGACTTTGAAGAGCGCATACGCATGGTCGGATTTTAAGTTAAACAGCGACGGAATGGTACCCGTGGTGGTGCAGGATTACCGCACCGCGGAGGTCCTGATGGTGGCCTATATGAACGAGGAGGCCTACCGGGAGACTCTGCGCACCGGGAAGATGACCTACTACAGCCGCAGCCGTCAGGAATTGTGGGTCAAGGGTGCCACCAGCGGGCACTTCCAATATGTAAAGAGCCTCACTGCCGACTGCGACATGGACACCATACTCGCGAAGGTTTCCCAGGTGGGAGCCGCCTGTCACACCGGAGCGAGGAGCTGTTTCTTCCATGAGATCGCGAAAAAAGACTATGAGACCGGAGACAATCCCCTGCAGGTATTTGAGGAAGTCTTTAACGTCATCAAAGACCGCAGGATCCATCCCAAGGAGGGCTCCTACACCAATTATCTCTTTGACAAGGGCATTGACAAGATCCTCAAAAAACTGGGAGAGGAGGCGACGGAGATCGTCATCGCCGCCAAAAATCCCAATCCCAATGAGATCAAATATGAGATCAGCGATTTTCTCTATCACATGATGGTGCTCATGGCGGAAAAGGACATATCCTGGGAAGAGATCACTACCGAGCTGGCCAACCGCTAGCTAAGACCGGCTGCTAAGGGCGGCTGCCCGCGGGCGGATCTTCCGATGTGCTGCCCTGCTTTGTGACACTCTGAGAGGAAGCGGCATCCACCCATGCTGAGATGCTGCTTTCATAACTTTCGGAAATTGCGGAAAAACACTGGCTCGCCTGGATTCCCAGAAATGTCCTTCCGGACATGTCACAGACGATGATCAGCAAAAACAATCCCAGGGCCAGCAGCGCACGCAGGGGAAAGCTCTGAAATTCCTCTTCCGCTTCCCCATATTCGTCCAAATCTTCATAGTTTTCCGGCGTATATTTGGATGTTCCATAGAGCAGATGCTCCCGGTGGAACATATCATATCTGTCCCTCTGATTGCGGCTGCGGATCTGCCGCAGCAGCTCCAGTTTCTTTTCCGCTGAAATATTACTCATATTTTTCCCTCCCTGAAGAAATGACTGACGACTTGACTGTTACGATAAATCATATGCCCCAAAACCTCCTAACTTGCAGAGGACGGATGAATTATGATATAATAGCGCATATCAAATATAAGGAGCCGTTTATGCTTGAAAAACTGGCATTGTCAGAGGATATTCTGATGAAAATAGAAAAACCTGCCCGCTATATCGGCGGGGAGGTCAATTCCGTGATGAAGGATAAGCAGAAAGTGGCAGTTCGTTTTGCCATGTGCTTTCCCGATGTGTATGAGATCGGCATGTCCCATCTGGGCATACAGATCCTCTACGGCATGTTCAATGACATGGAGGATGTGTGGTGCGAGCGCGTCTATTCCCCCTGGCTGGATCTGGACAAAATCCTGCGGGAGGAGAAGATCCCTCTCTTTGCGCTGGAGTCCCAGGATCCCATAAAGGATTTTGATTTTCTGGGCATCACCATCCAATATGAGATGTGTTATACCAATATCCTGCAGGTGCTGGATCTGTCGGGCATCCCGCTCAATTCATCCGAGAGAGGGGAGGACTGCCCCATTGTCATCGGAGGGGGTCCCTGCGCCTACAATCCGGAACCCATTGCGGATTTTTTTGATCTGTTCTACATCGGGGAGGGAGAGACCCGCTACCGGGAGTTATTGGATCTTTATAAGACCTGCAGAAAAGAAGGACGGACACGCCGGGAGTTTCTGCTTAAAGCCGCGCAGATTCCCGGCATGTATGTACCCCGGTTTTATCAGACGACCTATCATCCCGACGGCACCGTCGCCTCCTTTACCCCCACCGTGGAAGGCGTTCCGGCCACCGTTGTCAAAGAGCTTGCCATGGATATGGATGCCATTCCCTATCCCATGAAACCGGTGGTTCCCTATATCAAGGTCACTCAGGACAGAGTGGTTTTGGAAATCCAGAGAGGCTGTATCCGGGGGTGCCGCTTCTGCCAGGCGGGGCAGCTCTACCGTCCCGTGCGGGAGAGGGATCCGGATATCCTGTGTGATTATGCGATGCAGATGCTTCAAAATACCGGGCAGGAGGAAATCTCCTTAAGTTCCTTAAGCTCCAGCGATTACAGCAGGCTTCCCGGGCTGATCGATTTCCTGATCCGGGAGTGCGGGGACAGACATGTCAACATCTCCCTGCCTTCCCTGCGCATCGATGCCTTTTCCCTGGATGTCATGAGCAAGGTGCAGGATGTGAAGAAATCCAGCCTGACCTTCGCCCCGGAGGCGGGCAGCCAGCGTCTGCGCAATGTGATCAACAAGGGATTGACCGAGGAAGTCATTCTTCATGGAGCAGCCCTTGCCTTTGCGGGCGGATGGTCCCGTGTCAAACTGTATTTCATGCTGGGGCTGCCCACGGAGACGGAAGAGGACATCCGGGGCATCGCGGAGCTCTGCAACAAGATCGCTGCCGCCTATTTTGAGACGGTGCCGAAGGAAAAACGTGCCGCCGGGAGCGTACAGATCGTAGCCAGCACCTCCTTTTTTGTCCCCAAGCCCTTCACTCCGTTCCAATGGGCGCCCCAGTGCACGAGGGAAGAATTTATCGAGAAAGCTTATCAGACCAAAAAGGCGGTCACGGAACAGCTCAATCAGAAACGGATCAAATACAATTGGCATGAGGCGGATGCCAGCGTCATGGAGGGTGTGCTGGCAAGGGGAGACCGCAGACTTTGCCGGGTGATCCGCAGAGTTTATGAAAAGGGCGGGTTCTTTGATGCCTGGAGCGAATATTACAGCCATTCCAGATGGCTGGAAGCCATAGAAGAGTGCGGTCTGAGCGTGGAATTTTACACAAGCCGCAGGCGGAAAGCCGACGAGATCTTTCCCTGGGACTTTATCGACTGCGGAGTGACCAAAGAATTTCTGATGCGGGAATGGGAGAAGGCACAGCGGGAGGAAATCTCCGAAAACTGCCGCAGGAAGTGTCAGGGCTGCGGCGCCGCCCGTTTTGGCGGCGGCATCTGCACCGCGCCTAAGGGCGGCAAAGAGGAAGATAACAGGGAACATTCCGGCACAAAGCCTGATGATGCGCCGTCCTCTTCCCGGAAGAAGGAACCGGAATCCCAGGATACTCCCAAAGATTCCCCGAAAAAGAATCTCCGGCTGCGCATCCGGTTTTCCAAGCACGGAAAGCTGCGTTTTATCGGTCATCTGGATGTGATGCGGTACTTTCAGAAGACGATCCGCCGGGCAGGGATCGACGTGGCATATACCGCAGGCTTCAGCCCCCACCAGATCATGTCCTTCGCCGCGCCTCTGGGCGTAGGGCTGGAGAGCAATGGGGAATATATGGACATTGAGGTATCTTCCATGACCTCCTGTGAGGATGTGATGGACAGACTCAATCAGGCGGGCGTCCCCGGCATCCGCGTCACCGGAGTGTATGTGCTTCCGGAGGATGCGGGAAACGCCATGGCCAGCGTCGCTGCCGCCTCTTACACAGTGCGTTTTGTCCCCGGAAAAGCTCCCGAAACCAATATCGCGGATGCGCTTCCCGGTTTTTTGGCGAAAGAATCCGTCTTTGTCACAAAGGAGGGTAAAAAGGGAACCCGACAGGTGGACATCCGGCCCGGAATTTATGCTTGTAGCTGGGAGGGCCGCCCGGACAATGAACAAGGTTTTCTGAAACTTCTTGTGGATGCCTCCAGCGGCGGCAATATCAAGCCGGTACAGGTTGTGGAGGCGATCCTGGCAGATCATGGAGAGCTTCTTTCGGAAAATTCCCTTTTTGTCACCCGGGAAGAGACTTATGCAAACGCGGGCCCGGAGGGGGATTTTCATCCGGTGCCTTTGGGAGAACGATAAATGAGCCGTAATATCCGACCGAAAAACAAAATAACTCTGACGGAGAATCAGCGTCTCGCCCGACAGGGCGGAAAGCTGATCTTTACCCGTTTCAGGGATCAGGAATGCGCCCTGCTCATGGCCGATGACCGGCTGCGCGCCGTGCAGTTTTTTCCCGCTAAGCAAAGTGAGATCGGAGCGATCTATATTGCCAAAGTAAAAAATGCAGTCAGGCATCTGAATGCCTTTTTTGTGGAGATCGGCGAAAAAGAGCGCCGGATCTGCTTTCTCTCCGGAAAGGATGCCGCGCATCCGTATCTGCTCAACCGCCCCTGGGACGGCAGAATCTTGGAGGGGGATGAGTTCCCGGTGCAGATCGTGCGGGATGGAAAGGGTGCCAAGCAGCCCTCCGTCACCACGCTGCTTTCCCTCTCAAACTCCTGTTTTGCCCTCAGTGTCGGGAATCGGCACATCGGTTTCTCTGCCAAACTGGATCCGGAGCAGAAAAAACAGCTCCGGGATATCCTTCATCGGCGGGGTGCCTCTGTCATTCCCGATTTTCCCGTTCCTGTGGGGCTGGTGGTGAGAACCCATGCCGCTGAGCTGATCGTGCAGGAGAGCATGCTGTGGGAGATGCTGAATCAGCTTACGGAAGATCTCGCCAGACTTTTTGACACGGCGGTCCACCGCACCTGTTTTACCTGTTTAAAAAATGCCCCTCTGTACTGGGAGGATGCCCTGGAACATCTGGTCTTTCCCGGGGAATACGAAGAACTTCTGACAGACAACCGGAAATTATATGAGCAGTTGAAAACCTCATCCCGCATTCCCGCTGATAAAACTGTCCGGCTATACAGTGAAGAAGAACAGGCGCAGCTGTCTCTGGCAAAGCTTTACAATCTGGACGCAAAGCTGGAGGAGGCCATAGGACGCCGTGTATGGCTCAGATCGGGCGGATATCTTATCATAGATCCGACAGAAGCATTGACGGTGATCGACGTCAATTCGGGCAAATACGAGGGTTTGGGGACTCCCGAAGAAACCTATAAACGGGTCAATCTCGAGGCGTCAGAGGAGATTGCCAGACAGCTTCGGCTTCGCAATCTGTCCGGGATCATCATCGTTGATTTCATCAACATGAAATCCGAAGCGGACAGGGAGGAACTTATGCGGTATCTGACAACCCTCACGGCAAAAGACCGCCAGCGTACCACAGTGGTGGATATCACCCCGCTGGGGCTTGTGGAAATTACCAGAAAAAAAAGCAGCAACTCCCTCGCGGAGCAGCTAAAAGTATGCCTTAGGCAGACCTGATGAAACAATAAGAAAGGAATCCGGCATAAACATGAGTGTGGAATTTGTAAATTTTGAGAAAGTGCGGGACAGTAAATATCTGAAAAATTACGAGATCACATATAAAAACAAAAACGGAAAGGAAAAAAAGTATGAGATCGTAAGCCGCAGGGATCTAAGATCCATTGAGGATGTGGGCGGCGCGCCCAGCGGCGTGTCCATTGTTGCCACCTGCGGCGAAAAACTGTTGCTGCTCCACGAATTCCGCATGGGCGTCAACCGAGCCATCTACAATCTCTGCGCCGGTATGATAGAAGAAGGGGAGAGTATCGAAGACTGTATCTCCAGGGAGCTTTACGAGGAGACCGGGCTGCGGGTAAAAAAACTTTGGACCATCCTTCCGCCTTCCTTTTCCGCAGTGGGGATCTCCGACATCACCACTTATATCGCCTTTGCGGAGGTGGAGGGGGAATTTTCGGACCACTCCTCGGAGAATGAACAGATTGCTGCCCGGTTTTACGACAGGGAGGAAGTACGGAAGCTTTTGGAGACGGAAGCCTTCAGCTCCAGGGCGCAGATGGCGGCATATTTTTTTGCCTTTCATGGTTTTTCCTGTTCATCGGGCGTGGAAGAATAGAAGAGTTTTAGGGAGTATATTACATGAACACGGATAATCCTTTCGGGAGTTATGATCCCAAATTCAGACTGCTCCACGAACTGGTCACAAAAAACGAACAGCTTGACTTTGCCATCCGTCAGGCGGAGCTGCAGCTTAGAAATGTGAACAAAAAGCTGGACAGCCTTTGGTATGATTTAAAGCTGTTCAGTGTACTGTTCGTGATCGAGCTTCTCGTGGGAAAATTCCTCACATGGTTTACCTCCGACGTCTCCCCGGTCAATGCCGGTGTGGCGGTCATGTTCGTGCTCTTCAAATTCCTGTCCCTGTTATATCAGTGTTTTGTCATGCGTTTTGTGATGCCCCTCACCTTTGCCCTGGCAGTTCTGAGCCTTTCACAAATCATTGAAAACAGGGACCGAGAGCTTTCCTTTGACCCTCCGCCTTTGGAGGGGGAATTAAATGGTGAGCTTCCAAATCGTGAAAAAAATTACCGGACAGAGCAGAAGAAACTGATCTACATTCTGACCAGATACTATATCGGTCAGGATACCATTAAACAACTCCGGAAACAGGTAGAACTGGAGCCGGAATCCATCACGCTGGCAGAGCTGAAGCATAGGCTGGAACAGATTCCCATTTACGAGCCGATCCGTTCCGCCAATCCGAACTTTCAAAATAAGAAATGAATATAATAGCTAAAAAACAATGGCATTATATAGTAAATGAAAAAGCGAATCTTACTTGAACCTGCTGCGGAAGCTGTCAGTATGTCTGCATCCAGGTCCCCTCTTATTTTTCAGGTCCCACCCGCACAGGGCAGGGAAATCCTTGAACAAATCCAAAACTCCCCCGTCTGCATGTATCCTGCCCGCATACAGAGCATGGATGTGCATACGGAAAAATGGGCAGCCGTGAAAGTATTTATCATATGCCCTGAAAAACTGACCACCCCTTCCAACGTAATCTTATATCTTCACGGAGCCGGATGGGTCTTCGGGAGTTTTCACACCCATGAGAAACTGGTAAGAGAACTGGCTGCCAGAACCGGCTGCATTGTAATTTTTCCGGAATACAGCCGCGCTCCGGAGGCAAAGTTCCCCGTAGCGATCGAACAATGTTATGAAATATTATGTAAAATACCCTCCATTTTAAGAAAAATCGGATCGCAAATGAACCCTCTTACACTGACTGTCGCCGGAGACAGCGTCGGAGGAAATATGGCAGTCGCAATCACTTTGCTTGCAAAATGGCGAAACGGTCCCTGTATTCAAAAACTTCTTTTATATTACCCCGTCACCGATGCCAATTTCTGCACGGATTCCTACATCCGCTTTGCAGAAGGATATTACCTGTACCGTCAGGGGATGATATGGTTCTGGGACCAATATACCTCATCCGACTGTGAGCGGAACCAAATCCTGGCTTCCCCTCTCAGGGCAGATGCAAAAGAGTTTCAATGTTTTCCTGCCACAATGATCCTCAACGGGCAGGCCGATGTCCTCAGAGAGGAGGGAGAGTGTTTTGCCTGTAAACTGAGGGAAGCAGGAGTGGACGTAACGGCGGTCAGATTTCAGGGAATCATACATGACTTTGTGATGTTAAACGAACTGAACTGCACAAATGCCTGTCGTGCGGCGATGGCTTTGTCCGTCTCATGGATCAATGAAAAAAACAACGCCTCCCTGCGGCAGCCTGAACATTCGATACACTCTTTTTGAAAAAATATTTTTCCATTTGGGCTTGACAAATTAAGTCTAACGCATTAGACTAAATGTAGTCTAACAGATTAGACTGACCGATCATTAAGGAGGAGCGCATATGGAGATACCAAAAGTATTTGAGAGTGAATATCGTTTCTGTCTGATCCTATGGGAAAACGAACCCATAGGCAGCACACAGCTGGCAAAACTGTGCCATGAAAAACTGGGATGGAGCCGTACCACCACCTATACGGTGATCAAACGTCTGTCCCAGCGCGGCGTGGTCAAAAATGAGAATACCATCGTGACCTCACTGGTGTCCAAGGAAGAGGTGCAGGCCGCCGAGATCGACGAACTGGTGGACAAGACCTTCGAGGGCTCCATGCCCGCATTTATCGCGGCATTTACCAGACGCCAGAACCTGACCGAAGCGGAAATTGCCCAGATCCGCCGTATGCTTGACGATTACGGACAAAAGGAGTAGGAGAGGGGGGAAACGATATGGAAGAACTTTTTTTACAGATTCTGAACCGGAGCATCACAGCCGGCTGGCTGATCCTCGCGGTGATCGCGCTGAGACTTCTTCTGCGCCGGGCTCCCAGATGGCTCGTCTGTCTGCTCTGGCTTCCGGTTGCCGTCCGGCTGATCTGTCCGTTTACCCTGGAAAGCCCTTTCAGCGTGCTGCCCGGCGGCGAAACCATAACCGTGGATACGATAAAGACCGAATCTTCGTCTTTAGACAGCGGTGTTGGACCGGCAGATGACGGGATCGGTCCCGTTATCCTAAACACCATTGCCGCGGAGCCAAAAAGCGGCGTGACTCCTTTGCAGATGGGGCTGTGGGTCGCCGCCGGGCTCTGGATGAGCGGGACGGCAGGTATGCTGTTTTATGCGCTTTTCCGGTATCTGCAGTTGTATCGCCGTGTCCGTACGGCCGTGCGCTCTGACCATGCCGTCTACATCAGTGAATTTACGAAGACTCCGTTTATCCTGGGCGTCATCCGTCCCCGGATTTATCTTCCAAACGGCATGGACAGAGAGCTTTCGGAGGCGGTCATCTCCCATGAACAGGCACATTTGCGGCGCGGGGATCATCTCTGGAAGCCCCTGGGATATCTGCTGTTGTCCGTTTACTGGTATCATCCCCTGTGTTGGATCGCCTATTCCCTGTTCTGCAGGGACATCGAGCTTGCCTGTGACGAAAAAGTCATTCATGCTTACAGCGCGCAGCAGAAAAAACTGTATTCCGAGGCGCTGCTGGCATGCAGCACAGACCGGCGCATGATCTCAGCCTGTCCTCTGGCCTTTGGGGAAGTGGGAGTGCAGGAGCGCATCCGATCCGTTCTGCACTACAAAAAGCCCGCCTTCTGGGTGATCCTTACGGGGATCGCGGCTCTGGTCGTGGTGACGGTATGTTTTCTGACCGATCCGGCATCGGAAAAAAGCGCCGGGCAGCCTTCCTTTGCCGATTTTTGGAAGATCACAAAGGAAGAGGAGAATCGCGTCTTTTTTGCGACGGGGCTCAGACTCACCTGTCCCGATATCTGGAACGGGAAAGTCCTATATGAGACCGACACCTACGACACGGTCAATACCCTGCTGGTGTGTGAAAAAAGCAATGCCGAGGCAGGCGTCGGGGGAGACCTTTTCTATCTGAATTTTTATCTGTATGATAAAGAAGACAGCCAGGTGGAACTTTTGGAAACCGAAAAGGTGCTGGGGAGATACCGGGCAGGAGAGGAGGAGTATATACTGACCTTTGATATGCCCGGAGACAGAACTTATGCGGAAAATGATCCCCCGCTGGAGGAAGCCTATCTCGAGCTGAGCGGGCTGATCGATCAGGTAGAGATCGACACCGGAGGCATGGAGGATTTTACGGTATGCACTCCGGAGGAGCTCGGCTGGAAAACCAATACGGAGCAGGCAGAAAATCCTTACGGACCCACCATTGCAGGGCTGGGAGACGACGATGCCTATGCTTTTCTGGTCATGGAATATCCGTACAATGTCCTGCTGGTCTCCGATATGCTGTATGATACCGGTACAGAAAAACAGGCTGCAATAGTTTGCGATGTATATTATTTTACAGGAGGAGAGGTCAAAAATCTCGGAACCGTCTCAAGCGGGGGAACCGCCTATCCCATCCAGTTTACCCAGGAATATATTTTTATCGCTTCAGGTCACAGCATAGAACAGTATGTCATTTCCGATAAAGACGGAACCCTGAATTTGAAAAAGGGGATTTATGAAATATTTGACGAAAACGGTAATGCCTCCTATACCTGTGTTCAAAATGGGAGAGAAACGCAAGTCGCCATGCAGGATTTTATGGAGCTGACGGAGGAATACGCCCACAGCCAGACCGTACACTTTGCTTACGGCGCGGCGGATTGCCTGAATGAAATCCAGCCGGCCGTAAGGTCAGGGGCGTCTTAAGAAATATTTAAGGCGCCCTTTATGGAATGATAATATGCGGTGTGCTAAAATGATACCAGCTAACGAATTACGCCTTATTGGGAGGTCGGCATATCCATGGTGCGCATATTATCATACGGAATAGAAATCCTTTCATCCCTTGTTTTTCTCATTCCCACAATCGTTATTTTACAGAGAATCGTCTTTCGCGAATACCGTTTCCAAAAGCTTGTGTTTGAGTTTTTGTTTGCGGCTTATGCCATTGCGGTTTTCACGGCGACAGGGATTCCGACGATTCATACATTGCGGATCGATCCGGAAATTTGGCTGATCCCATTGATCGATCTGTTTCACAGCCCATGGGAATATTTGAGAAACACTGCGTTAAACATCCTGTTATTTGTACCCATGGGATTTTTGACCCCCATGTGCTGGAAAGAATACCGCTTGCGAAAGAATACGCTGCTTCTGGGACTGGCTGTCTCCGTCATGATTGAATTACTGCAGCTGTTTACGTTTCGCCTGACCGATCTTGATGATGTGATCACAAACACACTGGGAACTTATATCGGCTACCGTATCGCCGAAGGGCTTGCATTCCGTCTGCCCCAAAACCTGTCCGGGTCGGATGAAAATACCCCTGCCGGACACGAACCGGTCATTCTTCTTGCCGCAGCCCTGGCTGTCACTTTTTTGTTCAAACCTTTTGTATCAGATGCGCTATGGAATATTGTGCTGACCAGCCATTTATGGGAGAGTATCCGTTGAGTCTGCCCTGAAAGACTGTGATATGAGACGGAAACAACTATGCGCAAAACCATAGTTTAACGAATAGTTATGCCTGTTTAAATCTGTCAAAAGAATCTAGAATGCCCGGATTATTGCAGATCCGCTGAATCCAGCACGATTGTAAAGGGGCCGTCATTTATCAGGCTGACTTTCATATCTGCGCCAAATTGCCCGGTTTGAACTGTCTGGATTTTCTGTCTGCATAGTTCTATAATATATTCATATATTTCATTTGCCTTATCGGGAGCGCCTGCATGAATAAACGAAGGACGGTTTCCTTTTTTACAATCTGCGCACAAGGTAAATTGAGAAACCAACAACAGGCTTCCGTCAACCGACTGCAGATCCAAATTGGTCTTGCCGTTTTCATCCTCAAATATCCGAAGCCCGATCAGTTTTTTCACCATTTTGTCCGCGGTCAGCCTGGCATCTTTGGCGAGATCTTCCTGGCTGACGCCTATCAGTACCAAAAACCCCTTGCCGATCTGAGCAATGATTTGATTGTCAACGCAAACAGATGCCTCCGAAACACGCTGTATCACAAAACGCATACGCACTCTCCTGCTTGTTATTTATTTAACGATCTGCTTTTCCTTATTTTTTCATTTGCTTTTTCTGAATCTTCGCCTGCCTTTGTTCCTCAATATTTCTCTTAAATTCCGGAACATACTCATGAAACGCACCTTCCTCGTCCACAGATCCCACCGTCAGGTAAACCTCTGTCTCGAGGGGCAGTGCTCTCTTTGTCAGCGCAGTGCCGATCAGTGATTTCACTGCGGCAAAGATTACGGCAAAAATGGGTACCCCTACGATCATCCCCGGCACGCCAAAGGCCCCGCCAAACAGGGTGATTGCGAAAATGACCCAGAAACTTGTCAGCCCGGTAGAATTTCCCAAGATCTTCGGTCCCAGGATATTCCCGTCAAACTGCTGTAAGACAAGGATAAATATCACAAAATAGACGGCATTGAGAGGGTGCATAGGCTCCACGAGGAAGATCAGTATGGTACAGGGAGCAGCCCCCAGCACAGGGCCAAAAAACGGGATGACATTTGTAAAACCGATGATCACACTGACCAATGCCGCATAAGGGGTCTGCAAAAGGGTTGTTCCGATAAAACAAAGCAGTCCGATGATAATGGAGTCCAGGACTTTTCCGGTGATAAAACCGATAAAAGTCTTATGGGTGAAGCGGAAGTTGCGGATGATGATATTGGCAGTGTTCCGCTCAAACAGCGCGTAAGTAACCTTCTTTGCCTGCCCCGCAAACTTCTCCTTGCTGGCGAGTAAATAGATGGATATGATAAAGCCGATAACCCAGTCCCATATTACGCCAAGCACATTGATCACGCTTAAGGAAACCGTTTTGATCACCTCACTGGTGGTTGCAAACACCTTTTCATTGAGCCAGGTCTCCACTTCTCCCGAGTAGCGGTTGACCATTTTTACCACATAACCGCCCAGTTCGGGATTATCCTGCATCAATTTGTTGATGATATTATTGACATTTGCTACATAGGTATCAAAATTAGCTACCAGTCTCGTGACACTGGGAACGATCTGGGATATGAACATCGAAAGCAAGGCGTAAATGATCGCAAAACACAAAAGTGTTGTTATCAGAATACTGATCCCGCGCACGAGGGAATTCTGTTTTTGCCTGTTTTTGAACGGTATTTTCTGCAAAAGCGGTGCGATCACTCTATGCTCGATCTGATTTAACACCGGGGTCAACAGATAGGCGAGAACCATCCCTACCAATACCGGCATCAGCACATCAACCAGTCTGTCGAATGCAACCTTGATATTTGCCCCATGAAACATCAGATAATAGAAGCAGATACTGGCCGCTATAACACAAAAGGCAGTAATGCCCCAACGCACATATCTATTATTCAAGTGAGCTTTCATACAAATCAGTCTCCTTTGCTATGTAAAATAGGATTCATCAAGCTTTCTGCAAAATCACTTTATTATCATACAACGAATTAGAATATACGACAAGTGCCTTCTTGGAAAAAATATTGTACTCAAAGCTATTTTGCAGTAAAATAAAGTAGAATGATATCTTAAAATATAAATATCAGCAAGACAAAATTTAATCCGAGGTTTACCGTCCATGAAATTACAGCAACTATACAGCTATGTACGCCGGGCAGTGGATGACTATCACATGATCGATGAGGGAGATAAAATTGCGGTCGGTATCTCCGGCGGCAAGGACAGTCTCACGCTCCTCTATGCCCTGCACGGGCTAAAGCGTTTCTACCCCGATCATTTTTCACTGCATGCGGTCACGGTGGATCTGGGTTTTGACAACCTGAATCTTGATAGGGTCAAAGAACTCTGCAGCGGCATGAACATTCCCTATACGATCATCAAGACAGATATCGCCCGGATTGTGTTCGAGGAGCGCGCTGAGAGCAGCCCCTGTTCTCTGTGTGCCAAAATGAGGAAAGGTGCGCTCAATCAGGCGGTCAAAGAAGCAGGCTGTAATAAAGTGGCATATGCGCATCACAAGGATGACGTTGTGGAGACCATGCTGATGTCTCTTATCTTTGAAGGACGCTTTCATACCTTTGCCCCCGTCACCTATCTTGACAGAACGGATCTGACCGTGATCCGGCCTCTCATGTATCTTCAGGAAGCGGATGTCATCGGCTTTGTGCGCAAATATGAGCTTCCTGTGGTGAAAAGCCCCTGCCCCGTAGACGGATATACCAAAAGGGAATATGTCAAAAATCTGCTGCGCAGCATCAATCTGGAGGCTCCAGGGGTCAAAGAGCGTATGTTTACTGCAATTTTAAACGGTAAGTTGAAAGGTTGGGAGAAAGAAATTGGCAGTATTAAATAAGGACAATTACCACGATAATCAGAATAAAAACAATATTTTAAAAATGCGGGAGGTCCTAAACACCCTTCCCGGCTTCTGTAATATCTTTTTCCGGGGAATTGCAGAATATACCTCTACCAGGACCAGGCTGGCATATGCCTACGACATCCGTCTTTTCTTTGAGTTCCTGCATGAAAAAAATGCAGCCTGTGCAAAAATGCGGATTGAGGACTATCCCATTTCCCTTTTGGACGATGTAAAACGTCTGGATATAGAGGAATATCTGGAATATCTGACACTCTATCAGAAAGATGGCAGGGAAATCACCAATGACGAGCGAGGAAAAGCCCGGAAACTCGCCTCTTTGAGGAGCTTTTACAATTACTTCTACCAAAATGAACTGATCGAGAACAACCCGGCGGCACTGGTGCCTCTCCCCAAAAGACACGAAAAAGAAATCATACGTCTGGAGCCCAATGAAGTCGCAATATTGTTGGATCAGGTGGAAGCCGGAACCAAACTGACCAAAAAGGAACAGGAATACCACAAAAAGACAAAGATCCGTGATGTGGCACTGCTGACACTGCTCTTAGGTACGGGGATCCGTGTGTCCGAATGTGTGGGGCTGGATATAAACGACATCAATTTTGACGAGGGCGGGATTAAGATACGCCGAAAAGGCGGCTATGAGACGATCATTTATTTCGGGGAAGAAGTGGAAACCGCTCTGTTAGACTATCTTGAGGAGCGCAGGCATATGATTCCCTCCGAAGGGCATGAAAACGCTCTTTTCCTTTCTTTACAAAACCGCAGGATGGCTGTGCGCTCCGTTGAAAATCTGGTGAAAAAATATTCCTCCAGGGTGACCAGCCTGAAAAAGATCACTCCGCACAAACTGCGCAGTACCTACGGCACCAATCTGTATAAAGAAACCGGAGATATCTACCTTGTGGCCGATGTACTGGGACACAAGGATGTCAATACCACCCGAAAGCACTATGCTGACATGGAGCAGGAGCGACGCAGGATCGCCGCAAACGCCGTACAGCTGCGGGAACCCAAACCCAGGCGATGATTCATGATGACCGCATCACTGCTATTTCATGAACTCTGAGGAATAATAGGGAACAACCAGACGCTGCCCGGCACGGATTTCAGACGCGTCCGTAAGATTGTTGATACTGCAGACTTCATTGATGTATTCCGTTTTGTCCTTATACTGATCATAGTCAATATATTCGTCTGCGATATCCCACAGGCTGTCTCCGCTCTTTACAATGACTCCGGTGTAATACTTTAAAGACGGAGCTTCGGAATCTTTTGCGCGGGTTGTAAAGGAGCAGAAAGAAAATATACACAGGAGCACTGCACAAACCGCTGCCAAAAGGGAGGCTGCTCTCCTTCTCTTTTCTCTCCTGCGGCGCAGCTTCCACTTATACGCACGCAGTTCTCTGTCATTCATATAATAGATATTCTTTTGTTCTCTCATATCTCTACCTCTTCCATATATGCGTCCATTCTTCCGCATCCAATGAATGTATGTTCGCAAACATCCGTTCTGATCGTATTATATCGAACATATTTTCTGTTGTCAAGAAGAAATCGAACATATTTTTGGAATATATGTTTGCTTTTTGTAATGGATCATGTTATAATCTTCTTAAACAGAACTCTTTTCATATTTTATATTTCGCATTGTCATGCCGGTCAGGGCATCTAAGAAAACGGAGGTAACAGCATGGGATACGGTAAGATCACCCCTAAACAGCAGGAAATACTCGAATACATCAAAGAAGAGATCCTTAAGAAGGGCTATCCGCCTACGGTGAGGGAGATTTGTGAGACGGTTCATTTAAAATCCACTTCCTCCGTTCACTCCCACCTCGAGACTTTGGAAAAGAACGGCTATATCCGCCGCGACCCCACCAAACCCCGCGCCATTGAAATCTGTGACGACAGTTTTCAGATGGTCCGCACTGAGATGGTGAGTATCCCTGTAATAGGTAATGTAGCTGCCGGCCGTCCCATCCTGGCAGAAGAAAATATTCAGGACTATTTCCCTGTCCCTGCGGATAGGGTGCCGAAGGGCGATTCTTTTATGTTGAATGTGCGCGGAGACTCCATGATCAATGTGGGAATTTTCAGCGGTGACCGGATATTGGTTCACGCATGTGACACCGCCTCCAACGGTTCCATTGTTGTCGCACTGATTGACGATTCGGCAACGGTAAAGACCTTCTATCGGGAGAATGGTCATATACGGCTTCAGCCTGAAAACGATTCCATGGATCCGATCATTGTAGATGACTGCCGTATTCTCGGCAGAGTTTATGGTGTATTCCGTTTCTATAAGTAAGATAAGTTCCCCGCAGGAGGAATTATTTCCTGTTCGATGAAGAAAGCCATTGCAGAAGCAGATTCTTCATCTGCTTCTGCAATGGCTTTCTTCATCGGCTGTCTGCCAATCTTTTACCCGTCATTTTAACAGTTCAAACAAATCCCGTCCCTGATCCCTGTATTTGAGGTAAATTTCCTCATAGGAATCCAGCATATAATGATTGGAATAAGTGAACACATCCTGTTTCAGATAGAAAATAACCTTGTTAAGGAAATTATCCGCATTATTCAGTTCTTCGCTTGACACAAAATAGGGACCCAGTTTCTTGTTTTCGGGAATTCTCGCAAGTTCCGGACGATCCTGCGCGATGATATCCCTGTTCATCTTATCGATCAGATAATTGACCAGCCGTGCAAAGGTCGGCCAGTTTCTCTTCAGCCTGTCTTCCCGTGCCAGCGAATTTACATACTGCTCCAGCGCAGTCCCGGCAAACAGCTCAGTCAAAGGCACCCTGCCGGCAAAGGTATCGTATTCCTGCGTCCACTTTTCAGGCATACCTTCAAAATCGATCTTGACATATTCCAGACGGAAACGCCGTTTAAACGCATTGTCCAGCACAAAGATATTTTCGTCCGCCGTGTTCATGGTTGCAAGAATATTAAAGTTTGCAGGCAGCCATATCTTTCCCTCGGCAAAGAGCTTTTTCAGACCGGGATCCTTGGAAAAATAAGAAGAGACTTCCACATTTTGAATCGCATAGGAAGATTTTCCGTTTTCCTGACGGTCCAGCAGCTGGAACAGATCGCCGAAAATTGCAGGGGAATTACCACGGTTTATCTCCTCGATCACAAGAAAATATTTCTCGGCCGGATGAGAAAACGCGTCTTTCAACAGGGAAGTGAAGGGACCTGCCGAGTAGATATAATCCAAAGGCTTATCCAGGGATAACAGCGGCTTGATACAGCCCACAAAATCCTCATACTTATAGGTCGGATGAAAGATCAACCGCTTACAGTGGGAATCCCGTTCCTGTTTGTCGGGATATTCTTTCTCCAGAATGGTACTCACCTTGTAGGATTTACCGGTTCCGGGCGCGCCGTAAAAGATACACTGCATGGGTGTCATGGGGACTTCCTCATAGTTGAAGTCCGCATTGTGATCCCTGTTATATCCGGATTTAGAAGCACTGTTATATTTCAGATAAAAAGGCGCATCCATATCCGGCGCTCCGCCAAGACTGCCCCTCTCCAGGAATACCTGATACAGTTTCACGGCTATCCCGAATGTACCGTTGCCGTTTTCCCTGTTTACCTGCTCATAGTCCTTGGAGGCGAGGATATCCTTATACACCCGTTGAAATTCTTTGGCATCGGATATAAAAAACAAATTGCCTGCCACGGGTGGAACCATTTTATGACAGGTGGTCCTCAGAGCATAACAGTACGCAATGATCGCATTGTCCGTATATCTGCGGATACCGTTCTCATTCAGCTGATTGCGCATCCATTCGCGAAAAATCCTCTCCTGTTCCGATGGCGTGTTCCCCATGTTATTACTCCTCACTCAAAACGAACCTGCATATATGCAATAATTTCATCCACACAACGCTCAAACCCTAATTTGGAGCTGTTCAGACACAGATCATAGTTTCTGGCATCCGTCCAGTCCCTGCCCGTGTGATATCTGTAATAATCGGCTCTTCCCTTATCCGTTTTTGCCAGGAAACGCTCCAGTTCCTTTTCGCTCATGCTGTGTTTTTTTGCCGCCTGCTCCATACAGAAATCATGGGGGGCATGCACGAATACACTGAGTACATTGTCATACTCCTTGAGCACATAATCCGCGCATCTTCCGATGATCACACAAGACTCTTCCTCCGCCAGCCTTCGGATGATCTTTGCCTGAAAGTTAAACAGATTGTCACTGGATGTAAAATCATCGCTTTCCGGCGGGATCAGTTCACCTCCGTAAACATTTTTTCCGTTCATAAAGCGGATGGAATTCTTTACTTTTTCATCCGTATTGACGAACAAAGCTTCGTTGATGCCGCTGTCATCGCTGGCAAGCTTCATCAGCTCCTTGTCATAATAATGAATGTTCAGCTTCTTAGCGAGCATCTCTCCAATGGTCCTGCCACCGCTCCCGTACTGTCTCGCAATCGTGATCACAATATTCTTACGCATTATTACCTCCCGCAAATATGCCCGGTCTATACTCTATTCACCCAGATATGCCTTTTTAATGGAATCATTCTGTAAAAGCTCGGATGCCTTGCCTTCCATGATGATATTGCCGGTTTCCAGCACATATGCCCTGTCAGCGATGGAAAGAGCTTTTTTCGCATTCTGCTCCACCAACAGCACCGTCGTGCCGCTCTTGCTGACTTCCTGAATAATATCAAAAATCTCATTGACAAAAATAGGGGAAAGCCCCATGGAAGGTTCATCCATCAGAATGATCTTAGGATGGCTCATCAGCGCTCTTCCCATGGCGAGCATCTGCTGTTCTCCGCCGCTGAGGGTCCCCGCAAGCTGGTTCTGACGCTCTTCCAGTCTGGGGAAACGATCAAATACGGTCTGCAGTGTCTGCCGGATCTCTTCCTTGTCTCTGCGGGTATACGCCCCCATTTTCAGATTCTGCAACACCGTAAGCTGGGCGAACACTCTTCTGCCCTCGGGCACATGTGCCATTCCCATGGAGACGATTTTATGTCCCGGTACTTTCGTGATATCCTTCCCTTCAAAGATCACACTTCCGTTTTTCGGAGCGAGCAGCCCGGAAATGGTGTGCAGTATCGTTGTCTTTCCGGCGCCGTTTGCGCCGATCAGAGCGATGACCTCTCCCTCATCCACATGAAAGGATACTCCTTTGATCGCCTGAATCATACCGTAATATACCTGAATGTCCTTTACTTCCAACATCATATGTCCGTCTACCTCCCATTACTCCCCGTCCGCTCCATGCCACGGAAACGATCGCACCGCAGGCTGTGTCCCGGGCTATTCACTGCCCAGATACGCCTTGATGACATCGGGGTTGTTCAGCACATCCGCAGTTTTCCCCTGACAGAGCACCCTGCCGAAATTCAACACGGTCAACTCCTCGCAGATCCCGCTTACCAGCTTCATATCATGCTCAATGAGCAGGATCGTCATATCAAAGTGCTCCCGGACAAAATGGATCGTATCCATAAGCTCCTGGGTCTCATTAGGATTCATACCCGCCGCAGGCTCATCCAGAAGGAGAAGCTTGGGATTGGTGGCAAGCGCCCTGGCAATCTCCAGTTTCCGCTGCTTGCCATAGGGGAGATTCGCCGCAAGCATGGATGCCTCCTGATCCAGATCAAACACTTTCAAAAGTTCCGCCGCCTTCTCATTCATCTGTTTCTCTACTCTAAAATATTTGGGCAGACGTAAAATCCCGGTCAAAGTGCCATAAGAGTTTTGATTGTGCAGCCCCACCTTCACATTGTCCAGCACGGTCAATTCCTTAAAAAGCCGGATATTCTGAAATGTTCTCGCAATCCCCGCATGGTTGATCTCGATAGTCTTTCGACCGGTGATATCCTTTCCATCCAGCGTAATGATGCCTTCGTCCGGCTTATATACTCCCGTCAGAAGATTGAAAACCGTGGTTTTTCCGGCACCGTTGGGACCGATCAGCCCGTACAGCGCTCCCTTTTCCACCGTCACATGAAAATCGTCCACAGCTCTTAGCCCGCCGAAAGAGATACTCAGATTTTGTACTTCCAGTATTGCCATCTTATTCACCTTCCTTTGCAGCAGACTTTGGAGACAGTTTTCCCCTGATCATCGCAACCGTTTTCTCACGCCACTCGATACATTTGGGAGCCCAGTTAAAGAGCATCATGACGATCAGGATGATCGCATAGATCAACATACGATAATCGCTGACCACGCCGCGCAGAAGCTCCGGCAGCAGAGTCAGGACCACTGCCGCGATCATGGAGCCGCGGATATTTCCCATGCCTCCCAGCACCACAAACACCAAAATCATGATGGACATATTGTAGCCAAAATTTTTGGGCGTTGCCGTCAGAGTAGAAAGATTGTGGGCATAGAGAACGCCCGCAACGCCTGCAAGTGCGGCCGATATGCTGAATGCCATCAATTTATACCTTGTCACGGGAATCCCCACGGATTCCGCCGCAATGGTATTGTCACGGATGGACATGATCGCCCGCCCGTCCCTGGAATGAATCAGATTCAGCACGATGATCAATGTGATCAAAAGCAGCACGATGCCGATGGTAAAGTTGGAATCTCCGGGAGTCCCGGTGATCCCCATGGCCCCATTGATAATGATCTTGTCCGAATCCTCCATATGCAGATCCATGGAACTTTTCAGGGAAAAGTGTACTCCCGCTTCATCCACGCCAAGATACAGAATATTGATGATATTTTTTATGATCTCACCGAAGGCGAGTGTCACGATCGCCAGATAATCCCCTTTTAATCTCAGCACAGGGATCCCGATGAGGATGCCAAGCAGCCCCGCAAATGCCGCGCCGACTAAAATAGCCAGGAAGAACCGTAACCCTGCCGGCATGCCGGGGAGAAACATCTTCATACATTTGGAGAAAAAAGCGCTGGAAAATGCCCCGATACACATGAAGCCCGCATGCCCCAGGCTCAGCTCTCCCAGAATACCCACCGTGAGATTCAGAGATACTGCCAAAATGGCATACACACACAGAGGAACCAGCAAGCCCTTCATCAGACTGCTGATGTTTCCCGTTCCTATCAGAATCTGTACGATCACAAAGACAGCCACCACCAGCCCGATCGTAATGATGTTGCTGCGAAGTGTTTTCGACATGGTCTTCTTCATATCCGTTCTTCCTTTCTGCCAATCCGTAAAATCATTCCGCGCTCAGACTTTTTCCTGAATGTTTTTGCCAAGCAGCCCGGTGGGTTTCACCAAAAGCACCACGATCAGGACTGCGAACACGATGGCATCTGCCATTTGGGAAGATATATATGCCTGACTGAAAATCTGAATGACACCCAGCAAAATGCCGCCGATAAACGCTCCCGGAACGGAACCGATCCCGCCAAACACAGCAGCCACAAATGCTTTGATGCCGGGCATGGAACCGGTGTAGGGAGTCAGGGAAGGATAGGCGGAACACAGAAGGACGCCTGCGATCGCCGCCAGCGCGGAGCCGATGGCAAAGGTCAGGCAGATGGTGGCATTCACATTGATCCCCATGAGCTGTGCCGCTCCCTTATCCTCGGAAACCGCAAGCATAGCCTGTCCCAGTTTGGTCTTGTTGATAAAAAACATCAATGCCGCCATGATCACGATACAGGTCACGATCGTCACAATGGTGACACCACTGACGGTGATCTGACCGTCCGCCAGCTTCAGAGATTTCATATTCACTACTGAAGTAAATGATTTCGCGTTTGCGCCAAAGATCAGAAGGGCAAGATTCTGCAGCAGATAACTCACTCCGATGGCCGTGATCAGAACCGCCAGCGGAGAAGATGCCATTCTCAACGGTTTATAAGCAACCCTTTCTATCACTATACCCAGAAGCGTACATACCACCACGGAGAGCAGCACACCCACGACCGGGTGCATTCCCATAGTGCTGCACACAGTATAACAGGTGAAACCACCCACCATGATGACATCTCCATGGGCAAAATTCAACATCTTTGCTATTCCATACACCATGGTATAGCCCAGCGCTATCAACGCATAGACACTTCCCAGACTGATTCCGTTTATCAGATATGTTATAAAACTCATAGGCAGCAACCTCCAACCGTAAAATACACTTCCTCTAGTATAGCAGAACAAGCCCGATCCCGCAAGTAAATTACCGGAAAAAACAAAACAAGAGATCTTGCAGAAAATGAAGACTTCTTACAAAAACTATAGGCTGAAATGTTACAATGCAAAAAACGGGAGTCACCCGCGCAGCGGACAACCCCCGTTGGTTTCATCGATCACATGATCGATCTAATACATGATTATGATCCGCACATTACATTGCGGAGTATGCGCCATCCTTGATCACAACAGCCTTGGGAGCCTTGTTTACCTCACCGGTGGCAGCCCATGTCATAGCCTCGCCGGTAACACCGTCAACACTGATCTGGGTCATGGCAGCCTTCATTGCATCGCCGATCTCGGAAACGCTCATGGAAGGATCCACATTGCCGGACTCAATGGCAGCCTTGATGATATATACCGCATCATAAGCGTCAGCTGCAAACTGGTTAGGAGTCTCACCGTATTTGCTCTCATAAGCAGTGGTGAAATTTTTACTCTTCTCCTCCTCGGAGTCTGCTGCGAAAGGAGTCAGCAGCATAACGCCCTCAGCCAGGGAAGTGTCAAAGTTCTCCACGCCCAGAATACCGTCCATGCCATCGCAGGAGAACCACTTGGGAGCATATCCCATGCTGTCTGCCTGGGTCAGGATCAGAGCGGACTCCTGATAGTAGATGGGCAGGAATACCAGGTCAGCGCCTGCATCCTTTGCCTTCTGAAGCTGTACGGAGAAATCGGTCTTGTTGTCAGCGGTAAATGCCTCTGCTGCAACGATCTCAAAGTTCTGGCTCTCCGCGCCCTTTGCAAAACTCTCGTAAATACCGGAAGAATATACATCGGAGCTGTCGTAGATCACGGCAACCTTCTCTGCAAGAGCGTTCTCGCCGATGTACTGTGCGGAAGCCGCGCCCTGGTTAGGATCGGAGAAGCAAACCTGGAATGCGTTGTCATACTGTGCGCACTTTACAGCGGAACCGGAGGGAGTCAGCTGGAACATATTGTCCTCATGAGTCTTCTCTCCCACTGCGATACAGGGAGTGGAAGTCACGGAACCGATGATCATCTGTGCGCCCCAGTCCTTCAAAGTGTTATACGCGTTTACAGACTTTTCCGCATCATGCTCATCATCCTGGAAGTTTGCCTCCAGCATGTAACCGTTTACGCCGCCTGCCGCATTGATCTCATCCACAGCCAGCTGGATACCGTTCATAACGCCGATGCCGTAAATTGCGGCGCCGCCTGTGGTAGGTCCGATGCCGCCGATCTTAAAGGTTCCCTCAGCGTTTCCGGCGGTCTGACTGCTGCTCTCCTCCACGCTGCTGCCAGGGATCTCGCTGATATCGGCAGCCTCACTGCTCTCTACCGCTTTCTGGCTGCCGCATCCTGCCATGGCAAGAACCATAGCGGAAGCAAGCGCAACGCTAACGATCTTGTTGAATTTTTTCATAATATTTCCTCCTTCTTTTTGCGGTTTAACCGCAAGATTGCAAATAATAGGTATACAAACTGCCATCCTTCCCAAAACACGAAATGCGCCCGTTCTTACTGTGTTTACAGTATTTTGGGGTCGGATTGCATTTATGTATACAATTATTATTTTGTAATATACTCCATTCTTTTTTCTTTGTCAATCACTTCTATATAAAAATAAAATAAAAAGTTACATAATTTTCATCCCTCCTGGACACACTGGGAATGTGCAGCAACCAATCATACAACAAAAAGAAATGAGAGGGAAAGACATGGGAAATAAATATCTGGACGGCACCGCGCTCACAATCGCAATCATCGGTGCAATCAACTGGGGGTTGATCGGGATCTTCCGTTTTGACCTGGTGGCATTCCTGTTCGGAGACATGTCCTGGCTGTCCCGCATTGTCTATGTACTTGTAGGTATTTGCGGGCTCTATCTTTTGACCTTCTTCATGAAGCTGTCAGACAGTTCCAAATAGAGAGCCGGAATCTCTGCAGGAAAAGAATGTATGAAAAAACAGGGGATGGACGTTTTGACGCGCTCCATCCTCTGTTTTGTTTTAAAACCGTATCTTTTTACAATGCAGAAAGATCGATTACTTTTCCGTCCCTCCAGAGTCTCTCAAGATCATAGAGGAGACGATTTTCTTTGTCAAAAATATGGACAATGATATCGCCAAAATCCATCAGGATCCAGTTTGCCGCTGCATAGCCTTCGATCTGCCGCACAGGATAGCCCGCCCTGCCCAGCTTTTCCTCCACATTGTCACACAAAGTCTGGTTCTGACTGTGGTTGTTACCCCCCGCGATCAGAAAAACATCTGCCACCACGGACACTTCGCTGATGTCAATGGCACGGATTTCCTCCGCTTTCTTATCCTCCAGTGCATCCATGGCAAGCTTGAGCATTTTTAATGTATTATCTTCCATCGGTTTCTTCCTTTCCTGTCCTGTAAAATTCATACGTTTTCCTGGTCATCGGGTCAATGTCTCCCCCGCATTCCTCCAGATATTGGAGAGTGTCCTCGAGTATGCGTATCATCGCCATATCAAGATTGGCAAAGGCAAGCTTTCTGATTTCATCCAGATTGACCGCCTTGTTCCGCCCCGGCTCGATGTAGTCCGCGACAAAAACGATCTTTTCCAAAAGACTCATTCCCGGTCTGCCCGTGGTATGATTTAAGATGGCGTGGATCACGTCCGGGTCCGTCACATTGTATTCTTCCATGGCAAGAAAACTTCCCACTTTGGCATGGAGCAGGGAAGGATTTCTTCTCTCAATATCATTGACACTGATATTATGTTTTTCACACAAAGACAGTCTCTTTTCATCCGAGAGACATTTCGCACAATCGTGCAAAAGCCCCGCAAGCTGTGCATTCTTAATGGATGCGCCATGACACATGGCAAGAGCCGCCGCAGTGTACTCCACCCCCAGCGTATGCTCATATCTTCTGGCATCCAGGGCTTTCTCCATCGCTTTTCTTATTTTCTTCAGATCAATTGTTCTCATTCACAGTAGAATCCTTTTTCCTCTATATAAGCAATCACATTCTCCGGCGTCATATAACGTATCCCTTTCCCGTTCCTTACACGCTCCCTGATCTCCGTGGAAGAAATTTCGAGATTCCGAAAGGGCAGCAAGGTAATGCGGGCGCCATACTTTTCCCGAAGTCTGGCTGCCTCTGCTTCCATCTCTTCCAAAGGGGAGTCCCCCCGCACCGCAGCCACGATATCGCAGGCGGCAAAAATCCGCGCAGGTTCCCGCCAGCTGTCAATGGTATAGAGACAGTCCGCACCCAGGATAAAATAAAACCGATGCCCGGGATAGAGGCGTCCAAGTTCCTCCAGCGTCTCATAGCTGTAAGTGCTGCCCTCCCTGTTGATCTCAATATCCAGACAACAAAATCTCTTGTTGCTTTTCAGGGCCAGCTCCGTCATCTCCAGACGCTGACGCGGGGAGGGCATAGCGCCTGTGCCGTTTTGCCTCTCTGTCTTCATATAGGAACATCCTGTGGGAATAAACCAGACCTCCTCCAAAAGAAGTTCCTCCCTGGCACACTCTGCCAGCATCAGATGTCCCAGATGAATTGGGTTAAACGTACCTCCCATAATGCCTATCCTGCTCATAGTCTCCTCGAATCCGGCTTCCCATTCAGACGGGCAGCACAATCTTAGGCTTGTCTTTATCCGGTTTATACAGCACGATCTTTCGTCCGATCACCTGAACCACCTGGGAATGCGTGCGCCCTGCAACTGCCTCTGCCAGCATCCTCGGATCGTCCAGACAATTTTTCAGCACTGCAAGTTTGATCAGTTCCTTGTTATGAAAACATTCTTCCACCGCCTGCGTGACCTCCGGTGTAAGCCCGGATTTTCCGATCTGGAACACAGGATTGATGTTTGAGGCAAGCCCCTTTAAATATGCTCTCTGTCTGCTTGTCATTTTCCGCCTCCATACCGCGACTGCATTTCTTGTCTGATATACATCCTTTGAAACACATAGTTATTTATAGTAGTCAAAAGACAAACCGTACATCCGCACGGTGTCTCCCTCTTTTACCCCAAGATTTTCCAGTTGTTCCAACACACCGGTCTCCTTGAGGAAATTCTGGAAGAAGCGGAAGCCCTTCTCGCTCTCCAGATTGGTATAGCCCAGCATTTTCTCAATGCGGGGTCCCTCCACCACATACTCGTCCTTTTCTTCGTCATAGCGGACTGTAAAGGGCTCATCCGAATACCCTGCCCCACGCTCCGGGAAATATTCCTGCTCAAAAACAATGGGATCTTCTCCGACCTGGGCAAGCATCTCTGACACTTTATACAACAGGGGTCTTACCCCCTCACCGCTCACTGCGGATATGGGAAATACTTCTATCCCCTTAGGCTCAAATTCTGCCCGTATAAGCGCGATCTGTTCCGAATCAGCGCCCTGGTAAAGCGCATCGATCTTGTTGGCGGCTATCACCTGGGGTCTCGCCGCGATCTCGGGATTGTACGCCTCAAGTTCTCTGTTGATGGCATAAATGTCCTCTATGGGATCCCGCCCCTCGGTTCCCGCTGCATCCACAATGTGGATGATGACCTTTGTCCGCTCTATATGCCGAAGGAATTCATGACCCAGCCCCACACCCTCGGATGCCCCCTCTATCAGCCCGGGAATATCCGCGATGACAAATCCGCCGCTCTCTTCCAGATCCACCACGCCCAGGTTCGGATTTAAGGTTGTGAAGTGATAATTGGCGATCTTGGGTCTGGCATTGGTCACACGGGACAGGAAAGTAGATTTCCCCACATTGGGAAAGCCTACAAGCCCTACGTCCGCGATCACCTTCAACTCCAGCAAAAGATCCAGCTCCTGCGCCGGCTGCCCGGGCTGGGCGTATTTGGGCGCCTGCATGGTACTGGTGGCATAGTGCTGGTTGCCGTTTCCTCCCCGGCCTCCCTTTAAAAGCACCATACGGCGGTTGTCGCCGGACATATCCGTGATGACCTGTCCGCTTTCCGCCTCCCGGATCACGGTTCCCTGAGGGACTCGGATGACAATGTCCTGCCCGTCCCTTCCCCGGCAGTTGCGTTTGCCGCCCGGCTCGCCGTCCTCCGCCTTATATTTTCTGATATGTCTAAAGTCGATCAGGGTGTTTAATCCCTCGTCCACCTCAAAGATCACATCTCCACCCCTGCCGCCGTCGCCGCCGTCAGGTCCGCCGTTTGGCACATATTTTTCCCGTCTGAAGGAAACATGCCCGTCGCCGCCTTTTCCGCTGTGCACACTGATTCTGGCTCTGTCAGCAAACATGGTTGACTCCTTTCCCGTATACAGACCGTTATCGTGAAAAAAGGGCTTCAAACGATAGTTGTTTGAAGCCCCTGACTCATTTTATTGCTCTACCGGATATACGGACGCCTGCTTCTTGTCGCGCCCCTTCCTCTCGAAACGGAGCACACCGTCCACCAGGGCAAACAGGGTATCATCGCCGCCGATACCAACATTGACACCGGGATGAATCTTAGTCCCGCGCTGTCTGTAAAGAATGTTGCCGGCTTTCACGAACTGTCCGTCCGCACGCTTCGCACCTAATCTCTTTGACTCGGAATCTCTACCGTTCTTGGTAGAACCGACCCCCTTTTTATGAGCAAAAAACTGAAGGTTCATATTCAACATGGCTTACACCTCCTTATATTTTACTTGTAGATACTTCTCTCCGTACTGTCTGCTGAGATTTTCCAGGGTATAGATCATGGAATCCAGCAAAAATACGGATTTTTCCTGCAGGGGAACCTCTCTGGAGAAATCAAACTTCATAAATCCGCTCTCCTCGTTCACGGTCTCGGTCACCTGTTCTCCCGCCAAAGCCTGTAGGGCATTCATAGTGCCGATCACCTCCACGGATATGGCAGCGCATACAACGTCTTTGCCATAATCCGCATACCCCGCATGACCCATACAGATGATCTGTCTGTATGCGCCATCCTTGTCAGTAACAACTTCGATCGTGGTCATCCATATCCCGCTCTCTTAACAGGAAATCTTGTCAATCTTAACCTGTGTGTATGCTTGTCTGTGACCATTTTTCTTGTGGTAACCGGTTTTTCTCTTGTACTTGTATACAATAACCTTCTTGCCACGACCCTGCTCCATAACGGTAGCGGATACGGTTGCTTTGGCAACTGCATCACCAACCTTGAGGGTTCCGTCACTCACTGCAATCACCTGGTCAAAAGTAACAGTGTTGCCAGCCTCTGCGTCGAGTTTCTCAACTTTGATCACATCGCCCTCAGAAACCTTGTACTGTTTTCCGCCCGTTGCAATAATTGCGTACATATTAAGGCACCTCCTTCACAGAACAAGCATATATCCCATCGAAAAACTTTCCTTGTAAAATATACCCTGTTCCAAACTCGCTAACTTTGGTGGTTCCGTCCAAAGACAAAAACGCTTCTACCTCGTTATGCGGCATACTGTGACATCATAGCATGTATGATCCCTAAATGTCAATACCTTTACCACAATTATTTCGGGATTATTTCGGGATTATTTCGGGATTATTTCGGTATCGGTATTTATTTGTCATTGATGATCAGCTCAATGGTCTTGCTGATATAAGTCAGATTCGCCATATCACTGTCGGACCACTTCCGGGAGATGTCGCTCATCTTACAATAGACGATATAGCCTTCATGGCGCTTGCAGTTCATCTTATACACCAAAGCCACCTTAACGCCCCGCTTTTTCATATACGCATGGGTCTTCGGGCAGAGCTGGACGATCAGATCCAGCTTGTCGATGACTGCCAGATTATGTTCCTGATACAGATGGACAAAATTTTCTTCGTGGACGTATTCGCCGAAGGGCTCTTCCGGCTTTTCCCGTCCGTCCGCACTCCAAAAACTCTCCAACAGTGTCTTGGGCGCATCCCCGTAAAAGAGATGGATCTCGTCAAGCCCGAACGCCGTGCCGATGTCCTGTAACAGCATATCGAAGGGACGTTTTATCTGATATGCCGCGTATTCAAGCATTTTCAGGACCAAATCTTCTTTGTCCTGCTTGTGGCTGACTTCCTCCTGCACCTTGACCGGCGCGCCCTCCTCAAGCACATTCCCATGGACATCGGGCGCATAAATGATATAGCGGTTCTTGCCCTTCGCCTTGGCGCGATAAAGCATCTTGTCGGCGATCTTAAACAGATCGTCATAGACCAGCGCGTCATCGGGATAGGTAGACACACCGATGGAACAGGTCAGCGGAGGCACTTCCTTCCGGTCTTTGTATGCCCACTCCACATTGTTCCTGATGCTGCGCATCACACCGCGCAGATCGGACAGGGAATTGACACCCTCTAAAACGACAAACATCTCGTCGCCGCCGATCCTTCCCGCTACACCTTTTCCCACGACGGCATCCTTCAGGATACCCGCCACTCTGGCAAGAACCTCATCTCCGAACATATGTCCCAGCGTATCGTTGATCTGCTTGAAATTATCCAGATCCACAATACAGAGGTTCACATTATATTTGGGTTTATTGCGCAGCAGATTCTCCGTATATTCTATGATCGCCCTCTTGCTGAGCAGCCCCGTGGTGACATCCCTCTCGTAGTCGTTCTGAATGCGGTCATAGTCGTTTCCTTCCGTGCCGCTGCGCTGCTGGATACACCCCAGCACCATCCGCTCCTCCTTGGAATTGACAAGCAGTCTGCCCCGCACGAAATGGGTGTCCATCTTAGGGTTAACCCCCTTGTCCCGAAAGAGTATCTGATACTCAAAAGCCTTGGATCCGCGGAGCATGTCATCACATAATTCCTCAAACAGCGCCCTGTCCTCTCCCTCCAGGAGATCCCTGTTCATCACGGACTCCCGGAATACCTGCAGACTTCCGTTAAATAAATTGATCCGGTTGGCATTTCCGCCGCTGAAGATCTTCAGAAGATCTTTCTGCAGATCATAGATGAAAACCGCCTCGCCCCACAAGTCCAAAAATTCACTGAGGATCTGGTTCTCATCACAGACCCCGGAAAGCTTCTCCTCCAGCTCCTGCATATCCTGAATGCTCAGTTCAATATATGCCTCTTTCTCTCCCTCCAGCCGAAGCCCCCTCATCCGCATCAGCACATGATGCCAGCAATCCTCTGTCGTCTTCATGCGGACAACAAACTCCGCCGTTTCATCCGCATCCAGCTTCGCCGCCACCTGTTTTACATACTCCAGACCGTCGGGATGGATATTCCCCGCGATGGATGCGTAGTTGTCAAAGCCGATATATTCATAAAATTGCTCGTCTGCCCGGACAATCTGTAATCTCTTGTCCATCGTGGCAGTGCCGGTATAAAATTTAGCCATTGCCTATCCCGACCCTCTCTGATCCCTTTATCCCGTTATGGGGCACCGTAATCCCCTGTGGCGCGCATCAGCCTTCACTTCGCTTTTCAAAATCTTCCACATACTGAGTGATCAGCCGCACCGTTCCCTCGACTCCGAGCACACTGCTGTTGATACACAGGTCGTAGCTGTCCGCCCGCCCCCATTTCTTGGAGGAATAATAGTTGTAATAACTCTGCCGCTGCTTATCCTTCTTGATGATCATGTCCCTCGCCTTACCCTCGGGAAGCTGATACCGTTCCATGATACGCTTTGTCTTCGCGTCCTCATCCGCATAGATGAACAGATGCACACAGTTCTTGTACTCGGCAAGGGCATAGTCCGCACAGCGCCCGACAATAACACAGGGACCCTCCGATGCGATCTTTTTGATGGTATCAAACTGTGCCAGAAATACCTTATGACTGATGGGCATATCCACAAAGGAGGAGGCATTATAGCCAAAAGAGTAGGTATCCATCACCAGATTATACAGAAAAGAATTCGTAGGGCGCTCATCATGATTCTGGATCATCTCCTCACAAAAACCGCTCTCCTTTGCCGCGCGGGTAAGCAGTTCTTTGTCATAACACTTGATCCCGAAATAATCCGCAACTTTTTCTCCGATCTCACGACCTGCAGAACCGAACTGACGTCCAATGGTAATCACTGTATTCATAACATGCACCTCCCATTCATAAAAAAGACCTGTTTATACTACAACTATACGGCATTTTGACAGATAAAACAACATTTTTTCCGTATAATTTATTTATTTTTTCCAAAAGTATTCCCAAAATCATCCCTTTTTTAAAATTTCCAGCAAATGCGTGAAATAATCCGGCAATGGCGCATCCGTCTCAATGTATTCTCCGGAAGAAGGATGCACAAACCCCAGCACCTTCGCATGGAGACACTGCCCTTCCAGTGCAAAGGCAGTCTTTCTCCCCGGGGCATACAGCTCATCCCCCAGTATGGGATGACCGATACTTGCCATGTGCACCCTGATCTGGTGAGTCCGTCCCGTCTCCAGCACACATTCCACATAAGTATATTTCTCAAACCGCTCCAGAACCCGGTAGTGCGTCACTGCCCTCTTTCCGTTTGCCACATTGACTGCCATTTTTTTGCGCTCCACAGGATGCCTTCCTATGGGTTTGTCGATCACCCCTTCCTCCTCTTTGAGCACACCGTAACAGATGGCATGATAACGTCTGTTGACACTGTGTTCCTTCAACTGCGCCGCCAGACAGTTGTGGGCAGCATCGTTTTTGCAGACGATGACGGACCCTGTGGTGTCCTTGTCAATGCGATGGACGATTCCCGGGCGCATGACCCCATTGATACCGGAAAGTTCCGTGCCGCAATGATACAGGAGCGCATTCACAAGCGTGCCGCTGTAATGCCCTGCCGCAGGATGTACCACCATTCCCTTGGGCTTATTGACCACGATCACATCCTTGTCCTCATAGAGGATGTCCAGGGGAATGTCCTCCGCCTGAATATCCGGCTCCACGGATCCGGGCAGTTCCAGGCTGATCTCATCCTCCGCCCTGACGCGATAGCCGCTCTTTGCCGTTTCCCCGTTCACCAGGACATCCCCGTTCCTGATCAGCTTCTGAATGTAGGAGCGCGACAGGGAATCCGCAAATGTTCCGACACAACAGTCCAGCCGCCAGGTCTCCATATCCTCCGCGACTTTAAACACAAATCTACCCATGTCATTTCATCTCCCGATAGCGGTTCTGTTTAAAGCTTAAGAATTCCAGATCCTGTTCCCGGAATACAAACATAAACAGAACAAACAGCGCGATGGTCCCCACCACAATATAAATATCGGCGACATTGAAGATGGGGTAATTGATCAGCACGAAGGAGATAAAATCCACCACATAATCCAGACGGACACGGTCGATCATATTGCCCATCCCGCCCGCCACTACAATGGAGAGAAGCACATGTATCTTTACAAATTTTCTGGTCTCGGGCAGCTTGTTGAGAAAAAACACGATCACCCCCAGAAAGACCAGATCCACAAACAAGATAAAAAATTTCTGGTTCTGCAGCATGCCAAAAGCCGAGCCCCTGTTCTCAAGATACTGCAGCTCCAGCACCCCGTCGATCAACACATACGCCGGATTGCCTTTGAGCTTTGCCACCACCAGATATTTGACATACTGGTCAAATCCCAGAAGCAGCGCCGCGATAACGGCATCAATGACAAGCATGCGCCTGCGGCTCACTTTTTGATTGTCCTTCTCTCTCTCTCTACGCATTTGCATCCTCATCGCTAAAATGAATTTCCCTGATCGCAGCCAGAATTTCCTCATCCGTAACCGTGCTGTCGATCACTGCCTTTCCAATCTTTTTGAGCAGAATAAAACGGATCTTTCCCGCGCTCATCTTCTTGTCCGATTTTGTCAGCCGAAGGATCTCCTCCGGGTCAATGTCCTCCACGGTGATCGGCAGACAAAAAGGCACAAACATATCACGGATCTCATAATATTCTTCCATGGAAAGCATCTCTTTCTTCCAGGAGATATAAGCCGCTGCCACCGTTCCCAGGGCAACACACTCCCCGTGATAAAGTTCAAAATTCTTTGCTTTCTCAATGGCATGCCCGATGGTATGTCCAAGATTGAGCAGAGCCCTGTCCCCCTGCTCCGTGGGATCCTTCTCCACCACAAGCTTCTTGATCGTGCAGCAGCGCATCACCATTTCCTGCAGCACGCCCGGATCCTTCTCGCATATCTCATACATATTCCCGATCAGCCACTCATAAAATGCGGGATCCTTGATAAGAGCAGACTTCATCACCTCTGCAAATCCAGAGAAATACTGCCTGTCCTCGAGAGTTGCCAGCACAGAAAGGTTCATATATACCAGCCGGGGCATCTTAAATGCTCCCACCATGTTCTTGTACCCGTCAAAATCCACACCGGTCTTGCCGCCGATGGAGCTGTCCGCCTGCGACAGGAGCGTCGTGGGTATCTGTACGAAATCAATCCCTCTCAGATAGGTTGCCGCCACAAAGCCCGTCAGATCGCCTGTCACGCCGCCGCCTAACGCGATCAGCATATCCTTTCTGTCAAATCCTTCCTCGATCAGACGGACATAGACTTTTTTCACCGTATCCAGCGTCTTGCTCGCCTCTCCGGCAGGGAATACAAATTTCACTGCCTTCCTGCATTTTTCTTCTAACAGCCCAAGCACTTCCCCGCCGTACAGAGCGTCCACCGTGGAATCGGTGACAATAAAGAGACGCTTCTCCTGGGCGCCAAGCTCCGCAAGTTCTTCCCACAGCCCCTCAAATGATTGTTCAAAGACAATATCATAACATGGTTTTTTCTGATAGAAAACCGGTAGTCTCTGTGCCATATTTCCCTCCTAAAAAGGCTTCCCTGCCCGGGAAGCCCGCCAAAATATACGTAATGTTATATAATGCTTACCTATTGGTGTTTAAAGGCATCTCAAAGGAGCCGCCGAAGAGATCCTGAAAATCTCCCGATATATCCACGCTCGCAGGGGTGATGATAAATATGTAATGGGAAATCTTTTGAAGATTGCCCGAAATGGCGAAACAGGATCCGGAGGTAAAATCGATGATACGCTGTGCCACATCCACATCAAGCCCCTCCAGATTGAGCACCACTGTCCTGTTCGCCAGAAGAGTTTCCGTAATTTCTCTGGCATCCTCCACGGTGCTGGGCTTGATCACACAGACCTCCATGCCGTTGCCGGGCATCTTGCGGGTCACATTCTGACGGATCGGTGTCACTTTGGGCTGAACAGTTTTTCTGGAAGACTTGTCCGCATATGCGGTATCGGTGTCGGCTTCCTTCACAGCCTTGGGCTTTCTTGGAGCAGGCTCACGCTCATCGCCCTCGTCGTCCAGATAATCCTCATCGTAATAATCGTCGTCCTCGTCATTCAACTTCATATAATTCAAAAACTTATCCATGACACCCATTGTCAACTCTCCTTTTTGTAGCTCCGCTCACCGAAGATGCCTGTCCCGACTCTCACATAGGTAGCCCCTTCCTGGGCGGCAACCGTATAATCACCTGTCATTCCCATAGAGAGAATTTCTCCCACACTCTTATTATGGGAGTTTTTTCCCATGATGTCAACAGACAATTGTTTCAACTTTTGAAAATATACCCGATTTTCCTCCCCGTCTTCCACAAACGGAGCGATCGTCATCAAGCCCCTGACACAGATTCCCGGCAGCCGGGAAATTTCCTCTGCCAGCTTTGCCGCCTGTCCGGGAGCGACGCCAAACTTACTCTCCTCCTGCGCCACATTGACCTCCACCAGAATGTTGACCGTGACCCCCTGTTTCACCGCCTCCCTGCTTATTTCCTCCGCCAGGCGCAGGGAGTCCACACTGTGGATCAAATAGACCTTTCCCACAATATACTTTACCTTGTTGCGCTGCAGATGACCTATCATATGCCATCGCACATCCGGAGGCATGGCAGGGATCTTGTCCAGAAGCTCCTGCACCTTATTCTCCCCGAAATCCCTCACGCCTGCCCTGTATGCCTCCATCAGCATCTCCACAGGTTTCGTCTTACTCACCGCGATCAGCTCAACCTCAGAGGGCTCCCGCCCGGCTTTCCTGCAGGCCTCCTCCAGATTTCTGCGCACATCCTCCAAATTTTCCCGTATCATGATAATGCCCCTTTCCCGGACGTTTAATCGTTGATGAACTGGTCGTCGTGTACGGAATCCGCATTCAGCGCGATATAGTCATACACATTCAGACCGTACTGCGTATTCGCCTTCACAATGGCATACTCATCGTTCTGGGCAAGAATATTGATCTGCCTGAAATCCGCGTACCCGTTGTTGACATTGTACACCCCCGTCAAAGTAGCCCTGCGGCTCACCATAAAGGTCTCCTGCCCGTCCTCCTTCAAAAGGATATTGCCTTCGTCCAGAATCCCGGCTCCCACATAGTATTCTCCTGTGCTCTGATCATAACTGTATATGGAAATCTCAAACAGCTTGCTGGATACATCCCCGTTCTCCATGACATATTGTTTCAGCACCTGCCCTTTTCCGTTGTTCCCTTCCGGCGTCACATATGCCTCGGGAATCAGATAAAACTCCTTGTCCACGATGGAAGAATTCGGGATCTTTAACCCCGTATCCTCGTTCAGCAGAAGCTCGATCTCCAAAAAACGATCTCCGGAAAAAGTGACCATGGAATTCGTGAACGTTAACTGCAGATAATGCTTTCCATCCGCATTGTGCAGCGCCCGGACCTCACTCCAGGATTCATACTGGTTCTTCAGAAACCGCACCTTGATATATTGTTCCTCCGCCAGCTCTTCGCTTCTCTCCGAACTCTCAACAGGAATGACCACGGACCACTTTTCATTGGTGAGAAGCTTATAGGCGGCATCCCCTCTCTCCAGGAGCGTATTGCCCAAAAACTGCATTTTTCTATCCTCATACTGCTTTTTGTCAAAAACATCCTCTGTCACCTGATCCGGCTGCAAATCTTCATAGCCGTCCATCCAATAACTCACGACACCTGTGTCAGGGGAATAGCTCCTGCTCACCACATTGGCTACCCCGGAACCGGTGTTGATGCGCTCGATGCTTTCCAGCATGTTCACATTGGCTAATTTCTGCACGGTATTCCCAAGAGAGACCTTAAAGTCATACACGCCCGCATAGTCTTCCCTGTCAAAACTGTGGGAAAAATTTACAAGCTCGCTGCGGAACTCCAACAATTCTTTTTCGCTCAGGGCATTCTCCCCCAGGCTGATACTCTCCAGCTCCTCGTTGAGGCGCCCCGTCTCATCCACGATATATACCAGATCATGGGCGGCGACACGCTCGCCCTCATTGGCATAATAATTCACATACCCGGCATTTTCCGTATTCACCACGGTCTCGTCCCGGATCACCACACCCCTGTAAATATTATTGGTCGCAAGGGAACCTTTTTTCACCTCGTAGCGCACAATATGCCCCGTCTGGAGATAGAGGATCACGCAGATCACCACATATACGAAGATCACGGCAAAAATGATCATCCCTATATTGAGATTCAGCGGTTTTCTGTACTTTTTTATGTTATTTTTTCTTCCCGTCTGTCCCGCGCCGGTTCTCGCTGCCAATTTCCCATCCTCCAAAGACATTGCAACTCATCGAAAAGCCCCGGAAGTTCCGAGGCTTTTATCATACTCTTGTCTAAAATTATTCGTTGTTTCTCCCTGTTTTCTGTATGATCAGATCTTACAGGGAGACGATGATCCTGCTCTTTAAGCTGTCCGGAAGTTCCGCTTCATCCAGGGAAACGCTGAGGATGAAATCCACGTTGAATGCCTCGCTCACTTTGGAGAGTTTCTCCACCACACCACTGATATCCTGTCCCTCCAGCATGGCAATCTTTAAAAAACTGTCAAAATACATCTGCTGCAGATCATGGTCCTGTGAGAGAATGCCGCAGACAAAACCGATAAACTCACTGCTGTTCTCAATCATATACTGCGAAACATCAATCAGGCGAACCTTGTTGTTCAGTTCATACATGTGCTTGGTACTTTTATCCAGATATACGATACTGCCCGCGATATCCTTCACCTCGCTGTTCACCTTATCCAACAACTGTTTCGTCTTGCCCTTGCCCTTCCTGCCTACAATCAACTGAACCATCGGTCACCCTCCTGTTGTATCTTAGTTTAAAGAACATATACGATCTAGGTCTATTATAGTGTATTCCCCTGCAAAAAACAACTATTATTTGTTTATTTCATCCAACAAATCCGCCATCTGTACGTACACATCATCATTGCTTTCGGCACATAGGATAACGGAAATATAAGGAGACCCCTGCGCGTCTCTGGAGAGAAGCATCAGGCAGTGCCCTGCCGCCGCGGTGGTCCCGGTCTTGCCCCCGATGACGGTGATATTGGCAGGAGGCTGAATATCACCCTTCACAAAGCGATTGGTAGTGGTGCAGGTAAATGGCTTTTCCCTGCCGTTTGCATCATAGTAGGTCGTCTGGTAGCTGCTCATCTGGATGATCTCGCTGAACGTCTCGTATTTGAGCGCCTCATTGAAGATCAGATACAGATCATACGGCGTAGTATAATGGTTCTCGTCCGTAAGACCGTGCGCATTCGCAAAATTGGTGTTGGTGGCACCGATGCGTTTTGCCTCCTCATTCATCATCTCCACGAAATGGTCCACACTTCCGCCGATATTTTCCGCGATCAGATTCGCAGCGTCATTTGCAGAATACATGAGAAGAATGTGCAATGCCTGGTCGAGCGTCATGGTATCACCGGTCTTGATCCCGCACAGCTGCGCTCCCGATTCGGTGATCTTTACGGAATCCGTCGCGGTCATCGTCTGGTCAAGGGAACCGTTTTTTAATGCGACAAGCGCCGTCATCACCTTGGTAAGACTGGCGGGATACATCTGTTTATGAGCGTTCTTGGAGTACAGGACCTCCTTATCCTTGATGTCAAACAGCACTGCCGCCTCCGCCTTCGTCATATCCACGGTATCGCTGTCTACGCCCTTCGTGGACACCACGCACAGATCTGCGGCAAAGGGGACCGCGGTACCGCTCTCCTGACCCACAGTCACATTGAAACTGCTCACCCGGGCAGCCGACGGATAATCCATATCATACTTAAGCTGTCCGCAGCCGCTAAATGCCGCCGCAAGCAGAGTCAGCCAAAGAACCGGAACCGGAAACTTCCGAACCGGAAAGCTTCCCGTCCGCACCCTTTTCCCTATTTTGATCGATCTGTTATCACTTGTAAATCTCACGCCACTCAAAATCTCCTCTGTCAAGGGACTTAATCAACAGTTCCGCACTGGCAAGATTGGTCGCCAGCGGTATATTATACATATCACACAGCCGGAACACATTGTTCACATCCGGCTCATGCTTCTGGGGATTCAAAGGATCCCGAAGGAAGATCACAAGGTCGATCTGATTGTGCTCGATCTGGGCGCTCACCTGCTGTTCACCCCCCAGATGCCCCGCCAGATACTTGTGCACCGTCAGATTCGTAACTTCCTCAATGAGCCTCCCGGTGGTCCCGGTGGCAAAGAGCTCGTTTTTGCTTAAGATTCCCCGATACGCGATACAGAAATTCTGCATCAGTTTCTTTTTCGCATCATGTGCGATCAAAGCGATGTTCATAGCCATACCCTCTCAATCCCCATTTTAGCCGGTCTGCCCCGCATTACGCCCGGACTGGAGCCGGACATTCATGACAAACCCCATGCCGATAAAACAGCTCATCAGCGATGTCAGCCCATAACTCACAAACGGAAGCGGCAGACCCGTGTTCGGCAGAAGGAATGTGGTGACGCCGATGTTAAAGAATCCCTGGAATGCGATCAGACCCCCCATGCCTGCGGCGATGATCCTCCCCGCCAGATCCCTGGCTCTTCTCGCCACGGAAATACACTCCAAAGCGATCCCCATCATCAGAACGATAACCGTTACGCTTCCCTTAAATCCAAACTCCTCGCCGATCACAGCAAAGATAAAATCCGTCTGTGCCTCCGAAATAAAATCCCCATTTTTCACGGAGGTAATTTCATTATTTTTGTACCCTTTCCCATTCAGCTGTCCCGAACCAATCGCCATGACGGAATTGAGCTGCTGATAAGCCCCGCCCGTGGCATACTCCTCGGGATTGATAAAAGAGAGTATCCTGTTTTGCTGGGACGGGGTCAGCAGTGTCTGGTCCGGCTGAACCGCGATGGAGACCACCACGATCAGAGCCGGGATCCCCACCGCAAACGCCGCCAGAATATATCTCCAGCTGATGCCTCCCGCAAACAGGATCACACAGAAAATCACAAGCACCATGATACTTGTGGAAAGATCCGGCTGGCTGTAGATCAGCGCCCAGGGAACTCCCACCAGCACCACGCACGCCGCCAATATCTTCAGCGTGTTGATTTTCTCCTTGTATTTCATAATAAACTGTGCAAAGAATAAAATCAACAAAATTTTCGCGGCTTCTGAGGGTTGAAAGGTGATCGACCCGATTTCCAGCCACCTCTGTGCTCCCTTGTGATCCTCCCCCCTGAACATCACCAGAAGAAGGAGGGCTATATTACCGGCATACAGCAGCCAGTACAGGCGAAGCAGACTGTTGTAGTTGATGAACGAGAGCACGGTCATCAGCCCAAAGCCCGCAATCACCCCGAAGAACTGCCTGGACTGCAGTGACTCCTCCGCGCTGCCGATCGTAACGACACCTATGGCAGCGAGAGCGATCACCATCAGCATTAACTTAAAATCATAGTCCCGTAACTTATAATTCCTGAACATAACGCCTCATTTAGTATGTAGATCCAGTATGGGAATATTGGCATAGAGCACGGGAGTTCTGCCTCTTCCCGCCTTACTGCCTTTGGTCTGTATCTGAATATCCATATTTCCCGTATCAATCTTCATGTATTTTGAAATCACCTTTGCAATATCCGCCTTTATCAGCTCCATTACCTCCGGCGAACAGTTGACTCTGTCGGAGATCAGCAGAATCTTAAGTCTGTCCTTTGCAACCTGGCAGGAGCTTTTTTTACGAAAGAAATGCCGCATACAAGCCCCTCCTTATGCTCTGTGAAAAATACCGGTTACTTTTGTCCAGAAAGAAATCCCCCTCTCCGGATTGATGAAGGGCACTTCCTTTCCCAGGATGCGCTGCACGATATTGGCGTAAGCGATTCCCGCGGGGGAATCGCTTCCCACCAACGGCTCCCCCTGATTGGTGGAGATCACCACACTCTCATCGTCCGGCACAATGCCGATCAGCGGCACGGCAAGAATATCCACCACATCCGAGGCAGACATCATATCTCCCCGGCGCACCATATCCATGCGCAGCCTGTTGATGATCAAATCCATCTGTTTGAAGCCGTTTGCCTCCAAAAGCCCCACGATGCGGTCCGCATCCCGGATAGCCGAAACTTCCGGCGTTGTGACCACCAGCGCCCTGTCAGCGCCGGCTATCGCATTCTGGAACCCCTGCTCGATCCCTGCCGGGCAGTCCAGGATCACATAGTCGAACTGCTCCTTGAGATGGTCGATCACCTTGATCATCTGTCCGGGAGAGACGGCGCTTTTGTCCCTGGTCTGGGCGGAAGGCATCAGATAGAGCCCCTGATGACGCTTGTCCCGGATGAGCGCCTGCTTTACACGGCAGTTGCCCTCCACCACATCCACCAGATTATAGACGATCCGGTTTTCCAGCCCCATGACCACGTCCAGATTGCGCAGCCCGATGTCTGTGTCGATGAGACACACTTTTTTCCCCAGTTTTGCAAGACCCGTTCCGACGTTTGCCGATGTGGTGGTCTTCCCCACACCGCCTTTTCCTGAAGTGACGACGATTACCTCACAGCCTGAATGCTTAGACTCGTTTTCCATACATAAACCTCCGTTCTTTTTGATGTAATCCGTTATATGGAATCCTGTCGTCCCCTGTGCCCCGTCCACGGTCGTCTGCCCGCTAGAAAGAACCCAGTAAATCTTTGGTGAGTCCGTCGAAGACGATTCTTTCGTTTTTCACATATGCAATTTTCGGCTGTACTTTGGGACGTATGCCCCACTTTGGCTTTTTGCCGCTGTACTTATATTTGAAATCGCCGATTTTTAATCTTTCCGGCTCCATTTCAAGCGCAACCACATAGGCGTTACCCTGCCCGTTCCCGCCGGCGTATGCCTCTCCGTAGAGACCGCCCAGCACAATAATATTTTTGGCGGAGATCACCGCGCACCCGGGATACACGTCCCCCAGGATCACAATGCTTCCCTCCGTCTCGATCACCTGATTGTTTTTGAGGGACCCCTTGTAAAACTGCCCCTCCTCCCCGGTACCCGAGAGACGTTTCTCCACCTGCTGCAGCGCCTTGACATAATGCCTGTCCTTTTTCTCATCATGCCCGACGATACAGACAATATTGAGATTGCTGTTCCTGTGGATGGTTTCCAGGATCTGAATTTCTTCCCCTTCCGTAACGGCCCTGCCCTCAATGGACAGCGCCATGCCGACACGCCCGAAGAATGCCTTCGCCTCTGAAAATTTGAAGGCGATCTCATCGATGATCTCCTCAAAAGGCATATCCGCATTCAGGATCAGATTGATCCCATTGGGAAAACTTTTGATCAAAACTGCCTCTTTCATAGTTTCTATCTAACCTGCCTCTCCTAGAGCTCGTTTGACACACCTGCATCCGGCGGAGCCGCCGTTCCGGTGATCAATTCTTCCTCCTCTGCCAGACCATAATAATATTTGATCACATCCCGGGTAAGCTGTGCCGCATGGTCGGAGGAATACCCGAAGGGAATGCGTGTCGCAATGGCAATTTCCGGCGTCTCATAGGGCGCATAGCACAAAAAAAGCGCATGGTTGGGACGGGATTTTGTCTGCTCTGCCGTTCCGGTCTTGCCCGCCACATTGACCGCCAGATCATTGAAATAACTCTTGTTCTGGACCACCTGACGCATGCCGCTGTGCAGCGCGTCCCAATAGTTCTGCGGCATTTCTATCGTATTCCTCACCTTGGGCGTATACTCCGTGATGACATTCCCCTGGGAGTCCGTAACTTTTTTTAACAGGGTCAGTTCATAGCAGGTGCCGCCGTTTGCAATGGTAGCAGCATATCTTGCAAGGGCGACGGTGGTATAACTGTTGCTGCCCTGGCCAATGGCGGAACGCACCGGATCCTCCGTGGACACATCCGGGCTGTATTCGCTGATCTCTACGCCGGACTTATCCGTAAGCCCGTACAGATCCGCATATTCGTACAAAGTGTTCAGACCCGCCTGCTCATCGTAACTGCCCGAGCGGGTGGAAAGCTTATAGCCCAGATCATAAAAGAAATAGTTGCAGGAATCCCGGATCGCCGTTGTCACATTTTCCGAGCCGTGCCCCGATACTCTCCAGCATCTCGGCGAAGGAGTGATGGCGGTAAACGTGCCCACACAGTTTACGCTGTCACGCAGGCTGATGACTCCTTCCATCAGCCCTGCCGAGGCGGTCACGATCTTAAATGTGGAACCGGGTGCCGCCTTATACTGCGTGGCGAAATTAAGCTGTGGCTGCGCCTTGTCCGCATTCAGTCTGGCAAAGTATTCCGCGTCGATGGAGTTTGCCATCTTATTGTTGTCATATCCCGGATAGGACACCATGGCCAGGACCTCCCCCGTGTTCACATCCGTGATGACCACGGAGGCATTACAGGGATCCAGCGCGAGCTGCGCAGGCGTGATGTCCAGATTATCGATGCGGTTTTTCATAAACTGATATGCCGTGATCTGGTTGTTATACAGTTTTTCCTCATCCTCAGGAGGCACATCGACCACCCCCTGCTCACAGAGGAGCATGCAGACCTGTTTTCCCGTTATCTTATCATTTAAAAGCATGTATTTGTAAAACCGTTTCTGAAACTCGGTGTTATGCTCCATCATATCAATGATGTAGTCCAAAAGTTTGTCGTATATCTCAGCGGAATCAGAGTATTTTTCATCCAGTTGCAGCTTGCTCACATCGATCCAGTTTTGGGCGATGCAATACTGCAGATATTCATACAGACTGATGACCTCCTCCTGCGCCCAGGCGATCTGTGTGGCATCCTCTGCATCCACCGCTTCCGTCATGATGACACCGTTTCTCTGCAGCCTGGAGACGATATTGCTCTGATACACCTGATACTCTTTGGTAAGTTTATTGTAGGGAGTTCTCCCCTCCGTCAGCTCATAGCGGAGTTTTTCATACACCCCCTCTTTATAGGTCAGATAGGTCTGATACACCTCCCGCTCTGTATCCTTGGCGTCCTCTGCGGCAAAATGCCGGATATCCACGATGCTGTTGTCAATGACCGCAAAATAGACATCATAGATCGGAATCTTGATGTCGGAGCTGGAAATATTCTCTCCCCCATTGTATTCCTTGGCATTGATGATCTTGGAGGATACCAGCCCTGCCAGTTTCTGCTCCACAATATTGTAGGTCGCTATCTGCAGATCATGATCCAGCGTACAGTAAAAGTCCATGCCCGCCTGGGGCTCCGTGCGCTCCAATATCTGCATGACCTTGCCGGTGACATTGGTCACCACCTTTTCATATCCCTTTGTCCCCTGGAGTGTGGTCTCCATATAGGCCTCCAGCCCGCTCTTGCCCACCACGTCATTGATGTTGTAAGAGTCCGGGCTTTTCCCCTGGGCTGCCATCTGCTCGTTTAAGCTGGTGAGTTCATCGGAGGAAATCTTTCCGGTATATCCCAGCACATGGGCAAAGTATTTGCTGTCATTATAGCGGCGCACCGTGTCTTCCACAATGGTCACACCGGGCAGTTTTTCCGAATTTTCCATGATGACCGCCACCGTCCTGTCACTGACATTCGTGGCGACGGTAGTTCCTATGTATTTGCGGTATGATGTCTGCTGCATGGCAAAGCGGATCGTCACCATCTGCAGCCATTCCTCATTGGTATAGCCCTTTCCGGGAACAAAAGCCGAGCTGCTGTCTCCCTCCACCTCGTAATCCCCGATGCCAAAGGTAAATCCCTTTCCCTTATTGCGGCTCAGATGCTGCATGACCTCTAACGGCGTGGACGACATCTCCTCTAATGTCAACACATCATCCCCCACCTGAGTGTGGTCGTAGACATCCGCCAAAAACCGTGTCTGGGAGGCGCCTTCCGCTGAAAAGGCGAACTCTCCGTCCTCGTCCACTACAATTTTAAAATCCGTGATCACCTTGTCCCCGTTTTTCTCGATCAGTTTGATCAGCCGGTAAATCGTGTCGTTCATATTCTGATTCTTGTTGGTGTTCTCATAGACATCCTCGATCTTAACGGAATATGCCAGCTCATTGCAGGCGAGGACATAGCCGTTTCTGTCCAGGATATTCCCCCGTGCGCTGGAGATGTCCCTGGTCTTTTCCGTGGACAGGACAAAGTCGTTCAGGTATTCCTCTCCGTTCACGATCTGCAGCGTGAAGCAGCGATAAATCAAAATACCGCCCAGCACCATGAACAACAGAGTCAGAAGAGTCAGTCTGCTGGTTATGAAATTGATCAGATTATCCCGGATTTCATCAAACAAATTTCTGAGCGCTCCTTTTTTCCCTTGCTTCCAGTTTTTGGTTTATCTTTAGGATAACGGGGTATACAAACACGGCAGCCACGATGGTGTACAGTGCCTCCGGCAGAATTACTTTGGTAAAGAAGTACAGAAAATCAAATCTCCCCCTGAGCAGAAACAGTAAAATATAACAGATCATACCGTAGGACAGATCGCTCACCACAATCAGTGCGATGGGCAGTTTGATGTCCTCCGGATAAAAGATACGGGAAAATTTCCCGTTGATATATCCGATGTAAGTCAAAATCAGCGCATAAAATCCCAGCACGTCCCCATAGAACACATCGCTTAAAAATCCGCAGAAAAATCCGATGGTCATCCCCTCCTTCTCACCCCTCATAAACCCAAAAGAAGAAGTGAGGATAATGATAAATTTGGGCACGATCCCCGCCATGGCAAAATGCTGAAAGACCGCGGATTCCAGCAGAAAACTGATCATAATTAAAAGGGCTACAATAATTTTGCGCAGCATGCGCGTTCTCCTTTACTCCGTCTCATCCACAACCTGTTTCAGATCCGTGATCACCAGCACTTCACTCAGATGCTCAAAGTCCACCGCCGGAGTGATGTATCCTGACTTTGTGAGATTGTTATTGTCCTTGTTGATGGTATGTATATAACCGATCAGAATGTTTGGCAGATATTTATCACTGATATCGGAAGTTACGATCTTATCCCCTTCCACGACCACATTCTTGCTGTCCACCAGCTTTGTAAAGGTGATGACGCCCTCGGACATCATCTGAAGATCCCCTGACACAATGAGATTGTCCCCGCTGGCAAGCGTCATGGCGCTCACATTGCTGTTGTCGGAAATGATAGCCGTCACCCGCGCCCAGTTTGGCCCGGTGGCTGTGATCCTCCCCACCAGTCCCCCGCCTGCTATGACATTCATATCCTCCGCCAGACCGTCATCACTTCCCTTGTCAATGAGAAACGATGTGTACCAGTTTCCTGAATCCCGGCTGATGATGCGGGCGCCTATCTTTTTATAATCCCCATACTGCTGATCCAGCTCCATCAGCTCCTGCAGATGGTTCAGCTCATATTTATCCTGCTGCAGCAGCGTATTTTCCTCCGTGAGGGCAGCAACTTCCTCCTTCAGCCGGGCATTTTCATCCAGAAGCACCCGGATCTGTCCCAGCTCGTCGGAACGCCTCGAAAGCCACTCACCCGCCCGGGCGATCCCCTGCTGGAAAGGGATCACAACATAACCCAGAGCAGTGTTGAGAGGCTTATCGAACACATTGGTCCCGAAAGTCAGGAGCATCAGGCAAATACATAATACAGTTAATATAAAAAGGAGGTACTTACCCGGCAGGGTAAATCTCTCCCCTCTCCTTTTTACAACCGGACTCATTTACCCATCCCTTCTATCGCATAGGCGACAGATTTATAATTGTCATCCTTGATGATCTTGGACAATCCCGCTGCCACACTGGTCAGCGGATTCTCCGCAGCATTGACCTTCAGCCCCGTGCCGACCGCCATGCGCTCCGCCAGATGATTGACCTGGGAAGCTCCGCCCGTGAGATAAATTCCATGGCGGTAAATGTCTGCGGCAAGTTCCGGAGGCGTCCGCTCCAGAATCACTTTCACATTATCGATAATGGTATTAAAGTGTTCCTCTAAAGACTCATCCACAAGTTTTGTGGGAATCTCCCTCTCCACAGGCAGCCCGGTGACGATATCCCGTCCGTATACAACGGCGCTCTGGGCGCTGCTCTCCAGCTCTTTTAAGGCGATCTTGACCGTCTCTGCCGTCTTGCCGCCTATGATCAGGGAAAATTCCCGTCGCACCGCTGCCCGTATCGCCTCGTCAAATTTAAGACCTCCCACCTTGATCAGACGGCTGAGCACGATCCCGCCCAGGGACAGAATAGAAATCTCTGTGGTCTCATACCCCACATTTACCATGAGAACCCCCTGGGAGTTCTTCACATCGATCTCCAGACCCAGCCCGTCTGCCACAGCCTTCTCCACGACCATGATCCGCTTTGCCTTTACGTTGGCATCCTTCACCAGGTCATAGAAAGCCCTTTTTTCAACCTCCGTCACATCCGTGGGAACTGCGATAAAAAAATCTGCCGGTTTTAAATTTCCTTTCTGCAGATCGCTGATAAAGTAGCGCACCAGCGTCTCCATGTTTTTAATGTCGGCGATGACGCCGTTGGACAGAGGATAAGAAATATGAATATTTCCCGGCGCCTTCTCATACATTTCAAAAGCGGAATCCCCATATGCAAAAAGTGTATTTTTGTTCTCGATGGCAATCATGTTTTTTTCCACCATGATATTGTCATCGCTCCTGTTATAGATTTTGATATTATTGGTACCAAGATCAATACCAAATACATTGTTCGCCATCACAGACAGCCCCTTTCTTTCCCTGATCAGTAAAATTTATGTCAAATAGCCCAGCTCTCTGAAGCTGGCATATCTGTTGTCGCCGATGATGATGTGGTCCAGCAGAAGCACCTCCATCATTTTCCCCAGCTCTCCGATGCGCTCGGTTACTTCCCGGTCCTGCCTGCTGGGCGTGGGGTCACCGCTGGGATGATTGTGGACAAGCAATATATTCACCGCTTTAGCGTGCAGCGCCTCCAAAAAAATTTCCCTTGGGGACAACAGAGACATTTTGACGCTCCCGTCGGATATTTTTTTCTCGCTGAGCATGCGTCCTTTTGTGTCGAGACACACCAAAATCACACACTCCGTCCCCCGGTGCCGGAGAGATTCCATAAAATATTCTGCCACCAAACTGGGAGAATTAAACAAAAGCCCTTCTTTTGCGCTCGCCCTGCTGATGCGCATGGACAGCTCTGTGAGACATTTCAGCTTGACCGCTTTGACCTGCCCTATGCCCTTTAACTGCATCAGTTCCTCCAGGCTGATGTCGTAAAGCCCCAAAAGCCCTTCCCGGGGGTAGCGGGCAAGAGACAACACCTCGCCGGCAAGTTCCAAAGCACTCTTATCCCTCGTCCCCGTCCGCAGAATGATCGCCAGAAGCTCCCGCTCCGTCAGCTGTTCCGCCCCATACTGCAGAAATCTCTCATAGGGCAGATCCTCTCTTTTGTGTTCTTTTCCCTGCATCCATTCTCCTTTCGCCTTCTCCAAAGTGCGAAACAAAAACGCAGCCGGAAATCAACGGATAAAGCGGTAGATCACAAAGGCAAGTACCACGCCAATGATACCGGCGATGGTGATGTTGAACTTCAGTCCGAAGGTGAGAATCATAAAGCCGAGATTGAGCTCCACCGGATTGTTCAATCCGAACACCTGACCATAGCTTAAGAAGTTCCCCGGGAAGATCTGTGCGATCACGGTTCCCAGAACAAAGCCGATAAGCACCAGCCAGACCAACAGCCAATTCACTTTTTTCATAAGACTTCCCCGTCTTTCCTCCATATGCGCAGACACAATACGCTGTCAATTATTGTAGCATAAAATACCTGTGCTGTACACAAAATTTGCCAATTTTATTTCTTCTTAATCTTCTCAAATTCTGTATATATCGGGCATATCCAACTAAATCTGCACTATTTTTTTGTCCACGAGCGCCTGCAGAGACTTTAAAATTCCGAATTTCGCGTGCTGCCAGGTGAGTCCCCCCTGAAAATAGACGGCATAGGGCTCCCTGATGGGGCCGTCCGCCGAGAGCTCTATGGAGGAACCGGACACAAACGCCCCCGCCGCCATGATCACCTTCGCGTCATAACCGGGCATGTCCCAGGGTTCGGGAGTCACATGGGAGTCTACGGGGGCCGCCGCCTGGATGCCCTCGCAGAAGGCAGTCACACCCTCGGGCGTGCCAAAGGTCACAGCCTGGATGATGTCGTGCCGGCTCTCGCTCCCGTCAGGAACCACCAAAAACCCCAGTCTTTCGTAGATATTCGCGGCAAAAATCGCGCCCTTCAGCGCCCCTGCCGTCACCGTGGGAGCCAGAAACAGCCCCTGGTAAAACTGCGGCAGGATTCCCAGAGATGCCCCTACTTCCTTCCCCAGCCCCGGGCTGGTCAGACGGTATGCGGCATTTTCCACACAGCTCTTTTGACCCGCGATATAGCCTCCGATGGGAGCCAGCCCTCCCCCGGGATTTTTGATGAGAGACCCCACCGCCATGTCGGCTCCTACATCCGTGGGCTCCAGCGTCTCCACAAACTCCCCGTAACAGTTGTCCACCATACAGATCACATCCGGTCTGATCCCTTTGATGAAAGCGATCAGCTCCCCGATGCGGGATACGGACAGCGTGGGTCTGGTCTGGTATCCTTTGGAGCGCTGTATGGTCACCAGCCGCGTCCTTTCGTTTACGGCTTTTCTGATGTTCTCATAGTCAAAGCTTCCGTCCGGCAGCAGATCCACCTGTCTGTAGGTGACGCCGTACTCCGCAAGCGACCCTCTGGAGGGACGGATCCCGATGACCTCCTCCAGCGTGTCGTAGGGCTTTCCCACCGGGGAGAGCAGCTCGTCCCCCGGGCGCAGATTGCTCATCAGCGCCAGCGCCAGCGCGTGGGTCCCGCAGGTGATCTGGGGGCGCACCAGCGCATCCTCCGTGTGAAAGACATCCGCGTACACCGCTTCCAGTGTGTCTCTCCCCAGATCATTGTAGCCGTACCCCGTGGTTCCCAGAAGGCAGGCCTCGCTGACCTGGTTTTTCTGCATCGCCTGCAGGACCTTCAGCTGATTGTATTCCGCCGTCTCGTCGATCTCGCAGAACCGCTCCGCAAGCTCTTCCAGAATTTTATTTCCGAAACCGGCTACCTTTGGGGAAATCCCCATCTCCTGATACATCGCGGCAAGTTCTCCACTGTGCTTCATATATTCCTCCCTGCTGTCCCGGCTCACTGATCTGTCCCGCTGTTTGTCTCCCCGGGCTGTGAAAGGATTTTCTCCATGCCATACTTCTGAATCTGCAGCCCGCATTTTTCATAGAATCTCTTTGCCCCCGGATTGCACTCCCACACGTTCAGCGTCACATTATAACAGCCGTTCTGCCGTGCCACCTCCAGCACATACTCATAGAGCTTTCTGCCTATTCCTTTTCCCCGTATTCCCTCCAGCACACACAGGTCGTCAATATACAATGTCCGGATGTGATGCAGGGAATGATTCCCGCTCTGCTGATAGACGCAGAAGGCATAGCCCAGTATCCTGCCGTCCTCCTCCGCCACATAAATCGGTCTGTCATCCTCCTCTATCAGGCGCTCCAGCTCCGCGGTAGTGTATTTTTTCTGTCCGTCGATAAACAGATCCGGTCTCTTGTCGGAGTGAACCTTGTGCACCTGATATAACAAGGTCTCGATCTGCGGTCTGTCTTCCTGCACTGCTCTTCTGATATTCATTTTCCTCTCCCCGTCTTTCTGTCACAATTCATTTATGGCTGATCCCCCTGCAGCCGGCAGGGGGATCCCTCTTTATTATCCGTCCGTCTTACGGAAATCGTCTTGCAATATGCTCCAGCATACATTGCAGAATGGCACTGTCCTGCCCCTCCTCGGGGAAATCTCTGCGGTCCAGCCATATGACGTCCCGCTCCCGCCGGAACCATGTCAGCTGTCTCTTGGCAAAATGCCTGGTGTCCCGCTTGATGAGAACCACCGCATCCTCCAGGGTACATTTCCCGTCCAGATAATCCAGTATTTCTTTGTAGCCCAGCCCCTGCATTGCCGTCTGTCCCCTCCGGCAGCCCAGCTTCTTAAGATTCTCCACCTCCGCCACAAGCCCCTGTTTCAGCATGGCATCCACCCGGCGGTCGATGCGCTCATAGAGTCTGACCCTGTCATCCGTCAGGACAAAATAGCAGGCGGCATAAGCGTCCGGCCGCTGCCTCTCCCTCTCATTGTGTTCCGAGATCCTCTCCCCCGTGAGACGATAAAATTCCAAAGCCCGGATGACTCTTTTGACGTTTCCTGCGGGGATCGTCTCCGCCGAAGCCGCATCCACCTGTGCCAGCATCTGGTGCAGCCTGTCCGCTCCCTCCTGGACCGCAAGGCGCTCCAGCTCCAGCCGGCAGCCGGCATCGTCCCCGTACTGCGTAAAATCAATATCCCTCAGCACCGCCTGGATATAGAACCCCGTGCCACCCACCAGGATGGGCAGTTTCCCGCGCCGGTAGATATCGGCAAGGGCAGTCTTGCACGCCGCCTGAAACGCCGCCACATTGAACTCTTCCCAGGGCTTTACAATATCGATCAGATGATGGGGAATGCCCTGCATCTGTTCTTTGCTGATCTTTGCCGAGCCGATGTCCATATATTGATAAACCTGCATGGAGTCCGCGGAGATGATCTCCCCGTCCACCGCCTTTGCAAGGGCGATGGAGAGTGCGGTCTTGCCCACGGCAGTGGGACCGGTGAGAATGATCAACGGTGGCTGTAGTGTCCCATTTACCTCTTTCATTTTTTTACTCCTCGCCAGCCCATTATACATTGTCTGTTTCCCAAATTCAACTTTTTGAGGATCGGGAAATACCTGATATCTGCCCTGAATGCGCAGCGGCTGACAGATTACAAAAACGGTTCGTATGCCCTGACCGGCGGTGTGGCCGATCCTCTCCCCGGTGCCTATACGATCCTCTTAAATTTTTTGTCCATCTCATACTGGCTCAAGGTGACGATGGTCGGTCTGCCATGAGGGCAGTTATAAGGATTTTCCAGAGTGAGGAGCTCGTCTATCAAGACCTGTGCCTCTGCGACGCTCAGACGGTTATTGCCCTTCACCGCCGCCTTGCAGGACATGGAGGCGATCTTCTCCTCGATCACCTGGAAACTCCCTCTGTTTACGCCGCTCTCGAGCTCGTCGAGCACCTCCAGAAACATTTCCCGCTCACTGCAGCCATAAAGATCCACGGGAACACTGCGCAGCGCATACTCCCCGCCTCCGAAAGCCTCTATCTCAAAGCCCAGTGCCGCAAAGTTCTCCTGATGTTCTTTCATCACCATCTCTTCCTTTGCAGAGAGACTGACGATGACCGGCGGGAGAAGCTCCTGGGACAGGACCTGCCTGTCATGAAACTGCTTCATCAGCCGCTCATATTTCACCTTTTCATGGGCGGCATGCTGGTCAATGATCATCAGTTTATCCTCAAACTGTACCATCCAGTAGGTGTCAAAGACCTGCCCGATGATGCGGTAGCGGTTTCTGTTGTCCACAGACAGGATCCGCTCTCCGAACAGATTCATCTGTTCCACAGTCCCGGATTCCTTAGGTGTCACCGGTTCCGCGGTCTCCGGCTCCTGACTTTTCACGCGGCTCCACACCGGGCTTTGGACAAATTCCCCCGCATCCTTCTTCTGTCCTTCCCTGGTCATCTGAACCTGATAGGCGTTCTCCTCCATCACGCGGTACTCCTGTGCCCGCTGCTGTTCAAAGGGTTCCGGCGTTTTCTCGCGGCTTTTCTGAAGCTGCTCCTCCCGCTCTGCTCTGCGCTGTTGTCGTTCGTCCCCGAGTTTTGCCTCCGGGATCATTTCCTGCGCTTTTAGTGTGTCATGCACGCCGTCGGAGAGCATCTTGCAGAAAGTCATGCCGTCGCTGAAACGCACATCCATCTTGGTGGGATGGACATTGACATCCACCTGGCGCGTATCCATGGTGATGTGCAGCACGCAGAACGGAAATCTGTGCTGCATCAGATACTCCCGATACCCCTCTTCCAGCGCTCTCGCGATCAGATTGCTGCGGATATATCTGCCGTTGATGAAATAAATCTCAAAATTGCGGTGGGAGCGGGTCATCACAGGTTTTCCCAGATACCCCTCCACTTTATTGCCGTTCTGCTCTATCTGAATGGGCACCAAAGAGGATGCCGCCTCCCGCCCATAGATGCGGTAGATGACCTCCTTTAAATCCCCGCTTCCCGTGGTATGGAAACGAAGCTGCCCTCCCAGTTGGAATTTGAAGGAGATATCCGGCCGGGAAAGCGCCAGATGTTCCATCAGATCCGCGATATAGCCCCCTTCCGTGGCGGGCATTTTTAAAAATTTGCGCCGCACAGGGGTATTGAAAAAAAGATTGCGCACCACAATGGTCGTACCCTCCGGCGCCCCCACTTCCGAAAATTCCTTCTCCTGTGCGCCCTCCAATATCATCCGGCATCCCGCAAGACTCTCTTTGGTCTTGGTGATCAGCTCCACCTTTGCCACCGCGGCGATGCTCGACAAAGCCTCGCCCCGGAAGCCCAGACTGGAAATCCGCATCAGATCCTCCGCATTTTCGATCTTGCTGGTGGCGTGGCGCAAAAATGCCATGCGGATCTGTGCCTTATCCATACCGTGACCGTTGTCCGTCACCCGGATAAATTCGATGCCGCCCTCCCGGATCTCCACGGTGACTGCCGTGGCTCCCGCGTCCACCGCGTTTTCCACCAGCTCCTTCACCACGCTGGCGGGACGCTCCACCACCTCTCCCGCGGCAATCTTGTCTATGGTCTCTGAATCCAATAAATGTATCTCGGGCATGCCTGTCCCTCCTGCCGCATCATTTTGCGGTCCATCTGTTTTTCAGTTTATTCTGCAGCCGGTACAGCGTGTTGAGCGCATCCAGGGGCGTTAAGGTGGTCACCTCCACCTCCAGAAGCTCTCTGAGCACATCCTCGTCCGTCACCGTGTCAAAGAGAGACATCTGCGCCATGTCAAGCTCATCGTACCGGACCGTTTTCTTCCCGGAACCTTTTCCCTCTCCCCTGGTTTCCACGGCGATGCTCTGCACCTTCTCCGTGATGTCATTGTCCGAGAGCTGCTCCACGATCTCTTTCGCCCGGTCAATGACCATATCGGGCACGCCTGCAAGCTTTGCCACCTGGATGCCATAACTCTTGTCCGCGCCGCCCTTCACGATCTTTCGGAGGAACACGATATCATCCCCGCATTCCTTCACGGCGATGCAATAGTTGTTCACATTGCTCATCTTGCCTTCCAGCTCGGTGAGCTCATGGTAATGGGTGGCAAAGAGCGTCTTTGCTCCCAGCAGTTTGCGGTTGCTGATATGCTCGATCACCGCCCAGGCGATGGACAGCCCGTCAAAGGTGGAGGTTCCCCGCCCGATCTCATCCAGGATCAGCAGACTGTGGGAGGTGGCGTTGCGCAGGATATTCGCCACCTCGTTCATCTCCACCATGAAGGTGGACTGACCGCTGGCCAGATCGTCGGATGCCCCCACCCGGGTAAAGATCCGGTCCACGATCCCGATATTTGCCGACTTCGCAGGCACAAAGCAGCCGATCTGCGCCATCAGCACGATCAACGCCGACTGGCGCATATAAGTGGATTTTCCGGCCATATTGGGACCTGTGATCACGCTGATGCAATGATTTCCGTTGTCAAGGAAGGTATCATTGGCAATAAAAAGATCGTTGCTGATCATCTGTTCCACCACGGGATGCCGCCCTTCCTTGATATCGATGATGCCCTTCTCGTTTAATTTCGGGCGCACATAATGATTGCGCTCGGAGACCACAGAGAGGGAGGCGTAGACATCCAGCCTCGCGATGGCCTTTGCCGTTCTCTGGATCCTCTCGATCTGCAGGGCGATGGAGTCCCTCACCCTGCAGAACAGATCGTACTCCAAAGTCTGCAGCTTATCCTCCGCATTTAAAATGGAATCCTCCAGTTCCTTGAGCCGGGGTGTGGTATAACGCTCTGCGTTGGCGAGCGTCTGCTTTCTCACATAGTCCTCCGGCACCAGATCTTTGTAGGAGTTGGTCACCTCAAAATAGTAGCCGAATACTTTGTTGTATTTGATGCGCAGGTTCTTGATACCCGTGCGCTCTCTGTCCTGTTCCTCCAGCTCGGCAAGCCACTGTTTGCCGTCCCGTTTGGCGCTTCTGAGCCTGTCGATGGTCTCGTCGAACCCGTCCCGTATCAGCCCGCCTTCCCGTATGGTGATGGGCGGCTCCTCCTGAATGGATTCCAGGATCAGACGGTAGATATCCTCCAGCCCGTCCATCTCCTCCCGGATCCGCACAAGTTCTTCCCCCTCAAAATTCTGAAGCACCGTTTTGATAGGGGGAAGCATCTCCAGGGAGTTGCGAAAGGCGATCAGATCCCTCGGATTTGCCGTCTTATAATTGACCTTGGACAAAAGACGCTCCATATCGTAAATGGGATTCAGATACTCCCGGATCTCGTCCCTTGCCAGACTGTCATTGCCAAGCTCCTCTATGGCATCCAGCCGCCTCTCCATATCCTCCCTCTCGATCAGAGGCTGCTCGATATAGCTTCTCAGCGTCCGTCCGCCCATTGCCGTTTTGGTCTTGTCCAGCACCCACAGAAGGGAGCCCCGTTTTTGTTTCTCCCGCAGCGTCTCCGTCAGCTCCAGATTCCTTCTGGTGGAGCTGTCCAAAAGCATATATTTGCTGGTCAGATACGGCGTGATGTGGGTAAAATGCTCCAGACTGTTCTTCTGGGTGTCATAGAGATACTGCAGCAGCGCCCCCGCCGCGATCATACCCGTGGGAAACTCCTCCACGCCCAGCCCGATCAGGGTATTGACCTTAAAATGTTTCATCAGCGCTCTCCGACATCCCTCGTCATCAAAGAAACGGGAGTCCAGCGCATTGACGGAAATGTGCAGCCTTCCCCGTAGATCGGTCACATCCATACCGCTCACCAGAAAGGCATCGTTGCAGATGATCTCTGAGGGTTCATATTTCATCAGTTCATCCGTCAGCTTCCTAAGATCCTCCACCTCCGTCACATAATAATCCCCCGTGGTGACGTCTGCCGCGGAGATGCCGATGCCCCCCGGGGTGTAAGTGACACACATGAGGAAATTATTTTTGGATTCCTCCAGGGACTGCATGTTCAGATTGGTGCCGGGAGTCACAATGCGCACGATGTCCCTCTTTACCAGCCCCTTCGCCAGTTTGGGATCTTCTAACTGCTCACAGATCGCCACCTTGTATCCCCTGCTCACCAGCTTGGTCAGATACCCCTCCACCGCATGGTAGGGCACGCCGCACATCGGCGCCCTCTCCTCCTGTCCGCACGCCCTGCCTGTGAGCGTCAGCTCCAGTTCCTTCGATACGATCTGAGCATCCTCAAAAAACATCTCATAAAAATCGCCCAGACGGTAAAAAAGAATGCAGTCCGGAACCTGCTTCTTCGTCTCCATATACTGTTGCATCATGGGAGTCAATTCAGGCACTTCTCTCTACTCCTGTTCTTTCGTATTCTAAACGGATCCGTTTCCTGATCAAAAAATGGTGAATGTACAAGCCCTGCACATCCACCATGTATCATACCACAAAATCTTGTATTTGTAAATCTGTTTCGGCATGGCTCCGGTCCCTGCCTTCAGCCTGCTTTTTCCTCCCTTTGGACAATCTGACCGGCACGTTCCAGCGCCTCATCGATATGGCTGCAGAAGTTCTCCCTCCCCACTTTATCAGCCAGCCCCGCCTTCTCCATGGTGTGGTAAGGCTGTTCGTTCACATGGGAAAAGATCAGCACAACGCCCTTTGCCCTGCAGGATTCGTACAGCTTCTCCAGGGAAAACAGAGCCGTCGCGTCCAAAGAAGGCACTCCGCGCATCCGCAGGATCAGACACCGGGTAAACTCCTTGAACGTGATGTCACCCAGCCGTTCTGCCACTCCGAAAAACAACGGCCCCGTGATCTCATACACCCGCACATGCCGGGGAACCACCTGCAGATTCAGGCTGTCCGGGTCGTCCTCCTCATAGTATTTCCAGGCAGTCACCCCGGACTCCTCGCTCATGCGCTTCATGAAAAGCACGCAGGTCAGCACCATGCCCACCTCAATGGCAAGCACCAGATCAAAGGCAAAGGTGAGCACACAGGTGCAGAGCAAAACCGCCGTATCGCTCTTGGGCGCATGCCGGTACCCAAGCATCACCCTCCCATTGAACATATTGTAGGACACCACGATCAGGATCGCCGCCAGCACACAGAGCGGAACCCGCCTGATCAGAGGCATCAGAAAGATCAGAAACACAAATAGCATCACGGAATGCACGATGGCAGCCACGGGCGTACGCCCTCCGTTCTTCGCGTTGGCAATGCCTCTCGCCACGCCCCCGGTGGCCGGGATACAGCCGAAAATGCCCAGAATGATATTGGCCAGCCCCTGCGCCATCAGCTCCACATTGGAATTGGTCTTGTCGTTGACCAGACCGTCCGTGACCACCGCCGAGAGCAGCGCCTGCATGGCGATCAAAACGGCGATGGTAAACGCCGGATCAGCCAGATCGATCACCGTCTGCACATCCACCTCTGGCACCCGGGGAAGCCCAAGCGTCTTCGGGATCTCCCCCAGGAGGGGAACATCCAGTTTCAGAACCGCCGCCAGCGTTGTCCCTGTTACGATCGCCACAAAGGAGCCGGGAATCGTTTTGTTGATCTTGGGCCATATCACCAGGATCCCGATACACAGAAGCCCCAGCAGCACACACTGATAATCGGTCTCTTGCAGATGCGTCAGATAATACTGCCATTTGCCGATGAATTTTGCAGGCATAGTCTTTGGCGCCAGCCCCAGAAAATCTTTGATCTCCAGCGTAAAGATCGTGACCGCTATCCCGGCGGTAAAGCCCGTGGTGATGGGCGCAGGGATAAACCTTATAAGTTTTCCCATACGGAACGCTCCCATGAGGATCAGCGCCGCCCCCGCAAGAATCATGGCGATCACCAGCCCTTCCGTCCCATACCCTGAAATGACGGACTGGGTGATCACAATGAACGCGCCCGTGGATCCGGAGATCTGCACCCGGCTGCCGCCAAAGACGGCACCGACCAGGCTGGCGATGATCGCCGCGTAAATTCCCTTCTCCGCGGACACCCCGGCGCCCAGCGCAAAGGCAATGGACAGGGGAAGGGCAATGACTGCCACGATGACTCCCGCCAGCACATCTTTTTTAAACTGCGCTCCCGTATATCCTTTTAAAGCTGTGAAAATTTTAGGCTTAATATTTTCCATCGTTTCCCCTCATAAAAATCAATGGTTCAGATCCATTCATTTTGGTCCGAACATTCCCTACACCCTGTGTCCCATATAGTAAAACCCATGGCATTCGTCCAGGGACACATCTACAATCTGACCGATCAGGGACGCATCCCCCGGGAAATGCACCAGGATATTGTTGGAAAGTCTCCCCGTCACCAGCGCGGGATCGTTTTCGTTCACTTCCTCCACCAGCGCGTCCATGACCCTCCCCCGATACCGCGACACCCGCTCCCTGGCGGTGCTCTGCACTGTCTTTAACACGCGGTCAAAATTTGCCTTCACCAGCTCCTCCGGCACCTGCTCCATGGCGGCGGCAGGCGTTCCGGTGCGCCTGGAATAAATAAAGGTAAAGGCATTTTCATACTGCACCCGCCGGATGACATCGATGGTCTCCTCCACATCCTCCGCGGTCTCCCCCGGGAACCCGACAATGATGTCCGTGGTCAGCGCGATATCCGGGATCTCCCTCCGGATCTTCTCCGCCAGCGCCAGATACTGTTCCTTGGTATAGCGGCGGTTCATCGCCTCCAGGATCCTGCTGGAGCCCGCCTGCACAGGCAGATGAAGATGCCTGCAGATTTTCTCTGATTCCTTCATCACCTGGATCAGCTCGTCGGACAGATCCTTCGGATGGGAAGTCATAAAACGGATGCGCCTGAGCCCTTCGATCTTCTCCACCTCCCGCAAAAGCCGGGCAAAGCTCATGGGATGCTTTAAATTTCTGCCGTAAGAGTTCACGTTCTGCCCCAGCAGCATGACCTCCACCACGCCGTCTGCCACCAGTCTGCGGACTTCCTCCAAAATATCCTCCGGCTCCCTGCTGCGCTCCCTGCCCCTCACATAGGGTACGATACAATAACTGCAGAAATTATTACAGCCGAACATGATATTGATACCGGACTTAAAGGGATATTTGCGCTCCACAGGAAGATCTTCCACAATGCTGTCCGTCCCCTCCCAAACGTCGATGAGCATATCGTCCCGCCCCTGGAGTGCATACAAAAGTTCCGCAAACTTATAAAGATTATGGGTGCCAAAGATCAAATCCACAAAGGGGTAACTTGTCCGAATTTTTTCAATGACGGAGGGCTCCTGCATCATACAGCCGCAGAGAGCGATCTTCCTGTCCGGATGTTTTCGTTTATATCCCTTCAGCTCTCCCAGCCGGCCGTACACCCTCTGATTGGCGTTGTCCCGCACCGTACAGGTATTGAAGATCACAAAGTCCGCGCTTTCCTCCTCCCCGATCTCATATCCCACCGTCTTTAGGATCCCCTCAAGCTTCTCGGAATCCCTGGCATTCATCTGACAGCCAAAGGTGGTGATACAGGCGATGGGATTACGCCCGTTCTTTTCCCGGAAGGCGCTGATCTGTTCGCGGCATTTTGCTATGTAATAATACTGCCTGTCCGGCTCGTCGAGCGGCGGCGGAAGCTCCAAATTTATGTGATCGACATCGATTTCCTGATACATGGTTCCTTTTCCCTTTCTTGTAAAATGGGTGAGTTTTCATTACACCTGACTCTTAGTCTAACACATAATCTCTATTTTTCCAATATCCTGTTCCCTACCGCCGATCCGATCCCGGGAAACCGTCATTCATAAAATGTTTTTTCCCTCTTTGACAGCCCCTGCGGTCATATTCCCGGATCTCCCGGCAGATTCCGTTTGATCTCAGACTCAAAAGCAACACTCCCAGAAGATTTGGCACCGCCATCAGCCCATTGCAGATATCCGAAAAATTCCATACCGACTCAAGGGAACATACCGCGCCCACGAACACCATGAGGGCATAACAGAACCGATACCAAAGATTATACTTCATACTTCCCGTCAGGTACTCAAAGGCGCGCTCCCCCTGATACGCCCAGGCTACAATGGTGGCAAAGGCAAAAAGGATGATGCTGGCGCTCACAAAACGGGCGCCCCACGCGCCATACACCGAACTGAACACCGCAACGGTAAATTCCGTGCCGTTCATCAGCTCCCCCGCAGCATTGGCAGCGCCCAGAAGACCCGAAGAAGCATAGGCAAGCCCTGTGAGCAGACAGATGACCATGGTATCGAGAAACACCCCCGTCATACTGATGTACCCCTGACGGACATAGTCCTTCGTGTCTGCCGCCGCCGCAGTGATCCCTGCCGCCCCCAGACCCGCCTCATTGGAAAAAACCCCTCTCGAGACACCATAGCGCACGGCTTTTCCCCTCTTCAGCGCAGCGGCCGCGGTAAGATTCCCAAGCATTCCCCCTGCCGCCGCTTCCGGCGTAAATGCCATGACCACAATGGACAGAATTCCTTCGGGAAGTCTTTCCAAATTGGAGAAAATGACTCCCAATGTGCCCAAAAGATAAAAAACTCCCATAAAAGGCACCAGAACCTGTGTCACTTTGGCGATGGAGCGGATCCCGCCCAGCACTACAAGAATTGTCGCAATGGTTAAAAACAGCCCCGTCAATGCCGCCGGCACGCCAAAGCTTACCCTGCAGGCCTCCGCAATGGAATTGGACTGTGTCATATTGCCCATGCCAAAGGATGCCGCCACCGCAAAAAACGCATAAGAAAATGCGCACAGCTCCCCTGCCTTCGCTCCCGTTCTTCCGGCGTCTGCAAACGCATTCCGCAGAGTATACATGGGACCTCCCACAAGTTCTCCCCGGGCGTTTCTGCTTCGATATTTCACCGCCAGGGCACTTTCCACCAGCTTCGTTGCCAGCCCCAGTACACTCGCCGCCATCATCCACAATAAAGCTCCCGGTCCCCCCAGCACCATAGCGGTCGCCACACCTACGATATTTCCCGTTCCGATCGTCGCGGCAAGCTCTGTCATCAGAGAGGCAGCGGGCGATACTCCTCCCCTCGTTTCCCCTTTTCCGCCGTTTGGATCCGGAACAAAAACACAGCGCAGGGCAAACATCAGTCTTCTCACCGGCAAAAACCGCAGACGCACCATGAGCCAGGCACCCGTCCCGAGCATCAGAAGCAGCATCCATGGTCCCCATATCATCTCATCCAGCTTTGCTATCCATCGGGAAATCATCAAACCGCCTCCGGACGCTTTGATTATTGGTATGAGACAGAAGCATGTACTTATTCCTAACTGCAGGTACCGCATCGACGATCATATCACGACAAAAAGGAGCGCTGCTCCACAACCGTCGTCCGGCTGTGTTGCAGCGCTCCTTTGCAGAAATATCTCAAATGACACCTTTAGGTCGTTCCGGTAACTTTTAGATCGTTCCCGTAACTTCCAGCGTCACCTCTCCCGGCACCACGGTATATGCCCCCGTCGCAGGATCCTGAGTAAAGGTCGCCCCAGGTACAGCAATGACTCCGGGATTTGTGGAAAATTCACCGGTGATCGCATTGTAGCTGTAAGCAGAAACCGGCAGCACACTTCCATTGTAAGTCACAGTGATATTGGAAAGTACAGGCAGAAACGTATCCAATACCTGAACATTATCCCCGGCACTGGTCGCCCCGTTACCCAGATTGCGGATATCAAAGGTATAGGTCAGCTGACCGTTCTCCGCTACCTGTCTGGGACTGACGCTCTTAAAGATCGTGAGATAAGGTCCGGCTGCCACACTCACCGTATCCGATGCGCTGACAGTGCTTGCCGTTTCGGTGCCGGATACAGACACCGTATTCACGATGGTACTTCCGTCCGCAAGAGGCGCATATTCATTGGCAGATGCCTGGTAAACCAAAGTGGTGATGCCGCCGGCAGGAATGCCGATCCCTGTGATAGTAAGGGAAGGATCCGCCGTCACGCCGGGCGCTGCCTGCAGCACACCGTCCTGGTAATACCGGATGGAACCTGCCACATAATCCATGGGATAGAGCGTGGTCGCAGCACCGCCCGTGGGCAGGAAACTGTACGCTCCCAGATTGTCCGTGACAGTCAGATTGGTGAATGCCGTCGTTCCGGAATTGATCAGGTTGACTATATAAGTCACTGGCGTATTGCCGGTGTAAGTCTCGGGTGTAGAGGATTTATTTGCGGACAATACCTCTATGATCTCACCTGTAGCAATATTGGAATTGGTAATGATTCCATTATAAGAAAGCTGCGCTTGATTCGTAAAAGCTGGCATAAAATAATACCTCCGAAAATATAATTTCTTTTTAGTATATTTTATGTCAGCTTTCGATAAATGTTATTCTTTTCAGCCGTTACAATTCTCGCATTTATCAAATCCGGGGTTGAACGCATAAAAGTTCTTTGAATTCAGCTTATCCTGTGTAATGCGCAGGGCTTCCCCGAATCTCTGGAAATGCACCACTTCGCGCTCTCTCAAAAATCTGATGGGCGCGCATACATCCGGATCATCCACGAGCCGCAGAATGTTATCGTAAGTGGAGCGCGCCTTCTGCTCTGCCGCCATATCTTCCATCAGATCGGTGATGATATCTCCCTTTACCTGGAATTCGCAGGCATTAAAGGGGATACCGCCCGCCGCCTGGGGCCATACGCCCAGGGTGTGGTCCACATAGTATTTGTCAAATCCGCTCGCCTCGATCTCCTCCATGGAGAGATTCCTGGTCAGCTGCGAGACAATGGCGCCGACCATCTCCAGGTGGGCCAGCTCCTCGGTGCCGATGTCGTTGAGCAGCCCTGCCACTTCCTTATAGGGTGTGGCAAACTTCTGGGACAGATAACGCATACTTGCCGCCAGCTCTCCGTCCGGTCCGCCAAACTGGGAGATGATCGCCTGCGCCAGCTTTGCGTTGGGCTGTTTAATGTTTACGGGGAACTCCAATCTTCTCTCATAACTCCACATTATCCACACACTCCTTCCCAGGGCAGAGGCGCTGCGCCCCATCTCCACTCCTGATTGCTGTCAGCATAATCCAGCTTCAGAGGGTAATAGTTTTTGGAGAATTCCCTCTCCATCTGTGTCTTAATGCGGTTGTAATGATTAAAATACTCTATGGCATTCCTGTCATTGGGATGGGTATCCAGATAAAGGGAAAGCTCCACTACCGTAAAACATAAAATGCCAATGTCTCTGAGCATCTGTTCCTTGTTATTCATTGTACGCATCTCCCTCCCGTGAAAGGTTTATTCAACTCCGGGAAGATCGTTCCGATGCGGTAAGCTTTTTCCAGGTCTTCATAGATGCCGTTAAAACGCTGCCAGGGCACATACGCCATAGCCACAGGGAACTGTTCACAGTGCTCGTCAAACTTGTAGTCCTGCATGATATTTCCTCTCATACTATTTGATTTAGTTAATATCATAGTATGATGGATTGGAATGTTGGTGCAAAATTATCTGCCCTTTCCCACAAAGAAAAGCCCTGCCATCCCAAAACCCGTGTGAGCTCCCGCCCCAGGGTTTTGTCAAAAATGTAAGAGCCGGGGAAACTATTTCTTTGCCCCGGGCATCCGTCTGCGGATAAATCTGTCCGCAAGTTTTCCCGGATTAAGCGGTATCAGGGGATAGGCATAGCTTCTGTGAGAGACCGTGCGGTTACAGATGACGGAGAGCACTGCCGCCAGAATTGCCGCCAGATATCCCCACAGCCCGAAAATCGCCGTAAGAATGAGATTCAGGATCCGCATGAATTTTAACGCATATCCCAATTCATAATTAGCCTGGGTGTAATTGGCAATGGCGACGAACGCCATATACAGCATCACTTCGGCAGAAAACCATCCGCTGTTTACGGAAAACTCTCCCAGCACCAGCGCCGCCATAACACTGAGAGGCGTACTCAGCATATTAGGCGTGTTCACCGCCGCCAGCTTAAGCCCGTCGATGGCAAGTTCCAGGATCAAAAACTGCCAGATCAGCGGAACATTGGGCGGCTCCTTCAGCAGGATGAACTCGAATCCCTTCGGCACATACTGGGGATGGCTCATCAGGAGAAGAAAAGTCGGCGTCACAATATAGGTCAGGATCGCAATGAGAAAACGGGTCAGCCTCAGATATGTTCCCGTAATAGGCGGGAAATAATAATCGTCCGCCTCATCCACCACATCAAAAATGGTGGTGGGAATGATCATGGCGGAGGGAGAATTATCCACCAGGATAATGATATTGCCTTCCAGCACCTGCGCCGCGGCGGTGTCCGGTCTCTCGGTATACTTGAATTTTGGGAATGGATTGAACCAGTTTCTCTGATAGATGCACTCCGCCAGACTCTCCTGATTCATCGTGAGGGATTCCGCCTCAATCCCGTTTATCTTACCACGCAGTTCTTCCAAAAAATCCCGGTCCACCCTGTCATCCATGTAGCAGAGTACAATGTCCGTGTGAGAACATTTCCCCGCCTGCAAAATTTCCATACGCAGCTGATCGCTGCGGATCCGGCGGCGGATCAGTGCGGTATTAAACACTATCGTCTCCACGAATCCATCCTTGGAACCGCGCAGGACCTTGTCCTTTTCCGGCTCCTCTACGCTTCTCGAAGGGTAGGTCCTGGAATCAATGAGGATCGCCTTCTCATATCCTTCCACGAAAAGCACGAACATTCCCGACAGCAGGGAGACCACAATTTTATCGTACTGATCCTCCACTTCCACTTCCACATGGGGAATATACTGCTGTACCAGAGTCTCCGCATCCTGAGGGACATCCTCTGGCTTCATATCCATAAAATACTGCAAAATCTTCTGTATCAGATCATCCTTACAAAAACCGTCTATCAGATACATGCAGGCCTTCTTATCTCCGATCCCCATCATGCGGTGTACCACATCGAAATTATGATCCACCCCCAGAAGCCTGTCCAGATAGTCTCTGTTCTGCTCTAAACTGCCCGATACTTTTTCCATGAAAAAACCCTCCCGGAACAACACTGTTTTTTTTAGTGTCCTCCGAAAGGGGTCTGATTATTCCAAATATTATCCAAAAACATATCCCGCTATATCTGAGTCGTGCTGCCGAATCCTCCGTTGCGGATCCCCTCCGCCTCATCGTCTACGGTAATGCCGTATTCCACGAAAATGCCCTGGGCAAAGCCCATTCCGTCCGAAACCTCTACCGTCCTGCCCTCGTTGGAATCATTGGTCAGTTTCACAAAAATATGACCTTCGTTGTCCGAATAAAAATAATCGCTGTCGATCACACCCACGGTATTGTTAAACTGCAGCCGGTATTTAAAACCAAGACCGCTTCTGGGATAAAGCTTCAACACCCAGCTCTCATCCATCTTCACACGGATGCCGGTAGGTATTTTTATGGTCGCCCCCGGGGGAAGAGAAAAGGCAAAAGGAGCATAAAAATCATACCCTGCGCTCCCTTTGGTAGCGCGTCTGGGCAGCTTTAAGGAATCATACATGTCCCTGATATCTTCCTCCGTATACTGTGGAAAATCCTCCTTCATCGCCTGCATGAAGTTATCCGGGCTTACTTTAAAAAACTGAGCGATTCGCTGCATCGTAGTCTCTCCTGTTTTGGTCTCTATAACACGCAGGATGTCACCGGGGCACTGGCCACGGGCTGGAATTCTGGCGCATCCTTGGCATCGGCATAGTCCGGGCTGTGCAGTACAGGGATCAGCGGGTCCACCTGCCTTAGGCTCTGTTTCACATCGATCACCCGTTGGTTGCGGCTGCCCTTCCAAAGAAGCTTCACATCCTTTTCCTCGGCATGAAACTCTCCGTCTACCAGCACATCAATATACTGCATCATGGGATAGTAGAGAATATTTTCCCAAATGTCCCCCGTGTAGAGCCAGATGGTCTTATCCGGATATTTTTCCTTGATCTCCGCCATCAGCCCGCGCACATCCAGCCGGTTTGCCGGGTGCAGCGGATCGCCGCCGGAGAAAGTGATCCCCGAGATATAAGGTTTATCCAGCTGATCAAACAGCTCCTGTTTTGCCGCCTCATCAAAAGGCAGCCCCCCGTCAGGATCCCAGGTGACGGGATTCTGACAGTCCCGACAGCAATGATTGCAGCCGGCGACCCAGAGCACCACGCGCAGCCCGTCACCGTTGAGCATATCATCCTTTGTAATATTGTGGTATCTCATCCCTACATACTCTTCCTTTCGGCAATCTCCGCCATCTTGGCGTCATTCAGTCGGGTATCTCCGTGTACGCGGGAATAAGACAGATAGCCGTTCATCCTGTCGATCTTGGTCAGATTACGGCTGCCGCACTTGGGACAGACATCCATCTCCAGCTCCTGATGCCCACAGTCGTCACAATACGCCAGGGAAAGGTTGACCCCTTCATAAAATCCCATGTCCATCGCCCTGCGGATCAAAGTTTTGACTGCCTCTATATTGTAGTCGATGGGATATTTCACATATTGGATCTTACCTCCATTGCTCAGATCCCAGAACCGGTTTTCCAAATCCTGTTTCTCAATGGGCGTAATATCCTCCGTAACATGACAATGGAAGCTGTTGGAGACATACTCTCTGTCGGAAACGCCCTCAACGATACCGTATTTCTTGCGGAACTGCTTCACCTGAAGCCCGCAGAGATTCTCCGCGGGAGTTCCATAGATGGCATACAGATGCCCGTCTGCCTCCTTAAACTCGCTCACCTTCTTGTTGATGTGTTCCATCACCTCCAGCGCAAAGGCACCGTCCTCCACGAGGGATTTGCCGTTGTAGAGCTCCTGAAGCTCATTTAAGGCGGTAATTCCGAAACTGGCGGTAGCCGCATCTAACAGGGGCTTGATCTTGTCAGAGAGCTTCAGATGCCCGCCGAGGAAACCTCCCTCGCAGTACGCCAGGGGATTCGTGGACGCCCGCATCTCGCCCAGATAAGCGTATGTGCGTATATGAAGCTGACGGATCAGCTCCAGATAATAATCCAGCACCTCATAGAAATCCCTGCTCTCCTTGCGCGCCTTTGCCAGGATCATGGGAAGATGCAGCGAGACCGCACCGATATTGAAACGTCCCACAAATACAGGCACATCTTTGTCGTCTGCGGGGTGCATGCCGCCTCTCTCATACCAGGGGGAAAGAAATGCCCTGCATCCCATGGGTGAGACAATCTTTCCGTACTGTTTATACATGCTCGCCACATATCCCTTGCCGGTGAGGCTGAGCCAGTCGGGATACATCGTCTTGGCGGAACACTCCACGCCTGCCTCAAACACATCCTCCAGCTCCTTGCCGGGGCCGTGGAGATTCTCATCATACAGGAAAACGATCTTGGGGAACAGAACCGGCTTCTTGTGATCCTTTTTGCCCTGTCCCCTCCGGCGCACATTGAGCATGGTGATGGTGGCAAGCTTTGCAAACCTCCCGGTTCCGGTTCCTGCGGTCACGGTGATAAAAGGATAATCTCCTCTGCTGGATGCAACGGTATTGAATTTATATTCCCAGCCCTGGAATCCCTGTTCAAACTCCTTGAGCACATCCGCATAGCTCTCCGCCTCCGCGGTGTCCTCGTCGATGCCGAGTTTCCTGTATTTTTCGATATTACGCCGGTAGGATTTCTCCGCATAAGGCTCCAGGATCAGATCCACACTGGGAACCGTAAACCCTCCATACTGCTGGCTGGCTGCGCTGAGTACGATATCCCCGATGACATCGAACGCCACATCCAGCGACTTCGGCTCATTGTACCAGATATTTCCCATCTCGAAACCGCCGGTCAGGACGGTCTGCACATCGAACAGGCAGCAGTTCATGGTGTCCCTTCTCGCAGACATATCATGCACATAGATATAGCCGTCACGGCATGCCTGAATCTCCTCAGTGGTCAGGAAAAACTTCTGGTAGAGCTCCTTGTTGAGCTGATTGAAGATCAGGCTCCTCTTGGTGGAAACCAGCGCGGAGTCCGTATTGGCGTTCTCTTTGTCGCCGATATACATGATGGACTGGCTCTTCTTATATACATCGTCCAGCATGCGGACAAAATCCTGCTTGTAATTGCGGTAATCCCGATAACTCTTTGCCACCACAGGCTTCACCTGCTCCAGGGCGCTCTCCACGATATTGTGCATAATGGGAATGGGCACGGCATCCACATCCAGCTCATTGACCTTATCTACTACAAACTGGCAGATTCTGCGCTCCTCTTCCTCCGTGAACTTGGTCAGCGCTCTGTAGGCGCTCTTTCCCACTGCATTGATGACCTTCTGCACATTGAAAGCTTCCTTGCTGCCGTCCTTTTTGATGACATAGACATCCTTCTTGGGACGATATTCCTCCCCGAAATTTACATCTGTCGTGGTCTTGTTAAAATTACTGCTCATTCCGCATTCCTTCCTTCGTTCCAACTGCCGCACCCCGCGGCATCCTCTACATTAACCAGTCGCATGACCCAATGCAATATATTGTGTTGTTTCGCAATTTAAAACAATATATTGTGCCGCTTATGAATCAGTATAAAAAAAAATATTATCCTTGTCAATGTCAGAGCCCCATAAATTTCTAACAAAAAAGGTGCCTAAATTTTAGACACCTTTTCAGAAATTTCCTCTTGACCTTCCAGTGCTGCGGAAAGTATGCCGCTCGAGGCAACCCTTCCCAACGCTTCCCCGATCACCTCCACCGGGAGCACCAGCGCAAATCTCACATGCCCCTTTCCCAGCCTGCCAAAACTGCTTCCGGGGGTACAGAGAACTCCCGTTTCCCTGAGAAGCTCCATGACAAAGCCCACGTCGTCGTCCCCGAAACGCTCCGGAATCTTTGCCCAGGCAAACATCGTTCCCTGACTGCGCTCAAAATTCCATCCCAGCTTCGTAAAACCGTCACACAGCGCATTCCTGCGCTCCTCATATATTTTACACTGCTCCTTCACCCCATCGTCAGGACCCTTCAGCGCAGCGATGGCTCCATACTGCACCGGCAGGAAAGTTCCATAGTCAATCTGGGAACGCAGCTTTTTAAAATTCTGCACCACCTTCTCATTTCCCACTAAAAAGCCCATTCTGGCGCCGGTATAGTTGAAAGACTTAGACAGAGAATAAAACTCCACCGCCACTTCTTTCGCGCCCGGGAATGAGAGAATGGAACGCCCCGTCCTGCCATCGTAGATGATATCCGAATAGGCATTGTCATGAATGATCAAGATCTCATTTTCCCCTGCCCAGGCGATCAGCCTTTCATAAAAAGAATCCGGCGCGGCTTTCCCTATGGGATTTAAGGGATACGATACGATCATGAGCCTTGCCCTTTTTCCCGCAGCCTTCTTTCCCCATTTTGCAGCGATCTTCTCCAGGTCCGGAAGATAATGATTCTCGGGGAGCAGTTCATAGCACGCAAGCTCTGCCCCTGCGAGGGCAGGACCCACCGAAAAAATCGGATAACCGGGATCGGGCACCAGCACCACATCCCCCGCATCGATCAGACTCAGCCCAATATGGGCGATCCCCTCCTGGGAACCGTACACACTCATGATCTCCTGCCCGGTAAGCTCCACGCCATAGCGGTCATGATACCGGTGGATGACTGCCTCGGTAAGCTCCGGCAGATCCCGCAGGGCATATTTATAATTTTCCGGGTCTGCCGCGGCACGGCACACTGCATCCACAATATGCTGCGCGGGCTTAAAATCCGGCGTGCCCACAGTGAAATTATATACTTTTTTCCCCTGGGCTTCCATCTCGCTCTTTTTCTCATTCAATACCTGGAAAATTCCTTCCTCAAAATCTTCCATGCGTTCCGACGTCTGAATATTCAATCTCTCTCATCCTCTTTTCTGTCAATGATGCCCATAAGCCACTGCCGGTATTCCTCCCGCACCCGTGGCGGCGCCTCTATGGAGACCTCTTTCCCGATTCCCGCCAGCCATCCGAAAAACTGCCCGCTGACCGCCACCTTTACACGGACGCGAAAACTCTCCCCATCAAGAGGGCGGATATCCGCTTCCTTGCCGAAGCGGTCAATCACGACCCCTGCCAGCCTGTCGGGGAAACGCAGCGATACCGTCTCCTCCCTGCCGCCATACATCCCGAAGGTCCGGTTGGTATAGGCTGCAAGGTCTTCTTTCTCAAACTGTGCCAGCCCTTCCCGTTTCCTGTCAAGCACCTCCACCGCCCCCATCTTGTCCACGCGGTAATGCTTCAGAATACCGCTCTGGGCGTCATAGGCGGCGAGATAATAATTCTCATCCTGCCAGATCAACGCCCAGGGGCTGACCCGGCGTCTTTCCCCCCTGGGGACCAGTTTCTTTTGCAGATTCCACTCCAGATAAGTGAAACCGATCTGCCTATCCTCCTGGATCGCCCTGTGGATATAGTCGATATTATAGTAAATACTCTCGTTTTCCGTCTTGATGCGCCCCGCCACATAGACCTGCCTCTGGAGTTTTCCCGCATCATATTTTCCTGCCATTTTCTCCAGCTTCCGGATCAATTTCCTGGATTTTGCGGGAGTGATGAACTGGGAAGACTGCACCACATCCACCAGAAGCTTCAGTTCAGCCAGCTCAAAATCCCGGCTTGCCAGATAGTACCCGCCGCCCTTTCGGTTAGACACCTGCAGGATGTCATAGCCAAAATCGATCAGCCCGGCGATATCGCTATAGATGGTCTTGCGCTCACAGGAAATTCCTTCTGCCTCCAGCCGGCGTATGATCTCCATTGTGGTCATGGGATGCGCCTCATCCGTATATTCCTCCAGCATGCGGAGAATATACAACAGTTTCAGTTTCTGTCCCTCCGATTTCGCCATCTTTCGTCAACCCTCTGCTTTTGTATCTTCACCGATTCCGCTCTCCGGATTCATTCCCAGGATCTGATAGATCTGGCTTAAGTGGCTGATCTCATAATCCGGTCTGTATTGCTCGTAGACTTCCCGGACAGCCCCGTCCGTCTCAAAAATATCATCCGGCCGGTACCAGCAGGTGGGAATGCCGTACAGCACGCCCCCTTTGATGTCGCTGCTCAGAGAATCTCCCACGATGAGCAGGCGCTGCCGGTCCGCCGCAAACCCTGCCCGGACAAACGCACTCATACAGTAGTCAAAAAAACCTTTCTGCGGCTTGGGGATCCCCACGCGCTCCGAGATGAAAATATCATCCATAAACGCTCCCAGCCCGGACAGCCTCAGTTTGCTCTCCTGCACGGCAGTCACACCGTTTGTTATGACATATTGCCGGATCCTGCCACTCAGATCTTTGCACAGCCGGAAGGAATCGTCAAGGCAGCGGTACACCTTGCCCAGATGCTCTTCGTACGCGCCTGCAAAGGCTTCCGCATCCATACCGTCCATATGGTATTCCTCAAAAAGACTTGCAAACCGTCCCGTGAGGAGCTGCTCTTTGGTCACTTCCCCCAGCTCATAGCGCTTCCAGTATCCGTCATTGATCGCACTGTAACGCTGCAATATCTCCTCCGTGACCGTCTGCCCGGTCTTTTGAAGGCATGTGGAAAGCGCACATCTCTGGGCATAGAGGAAGTCCAAAAGCGTTCCGTCCACATCCCACAATATCGCGTCAAACCGCCCCATCTGCAATCCTCCCATTTCTCTCCAAACCAAAAACGCAGAAATCCCGGAAAACGATCCGCAGAAAATCTGTAATTTGAAAAAGAGCTCCCGCCATATATCAGGCGAAAAGCCCTGTGATCAATGTCCCGTTAACCGTCCGGAGGATTATTCCGTCTGCCCGCTTTCTTCTGATTCCTCCTTGGCATTGGCGTTCTTTCGCAGAGTGATCCCAAGGAAGACTGCCGCTCCCCCTACGACCACAAAAATCAGCAGAAGCAGTAAATAAGACATAAAACTGTTGATAAATCCCATATTTACCTCTCATTCCGCCATGCCCAAGGCACTGGCACAATTCCTTTACAGACAGTATAAAACTTTTAAAGAATGCAGTCAAGCCTGCCATGTGCCGCTCTCCAAAAATCTGCCGGCACTTTCCAGAGCATTCCGGGTGATCTCCTCATCATATCCGATCAACTCCAAGAGCCTGATCGCATTTTGGGTAGTGGCTTTCCCCTCCAGCAGCCGGTACTCAAACGAAATATCCCCGTCCCGGATCTCCTCCTCGAAATGATAATTGTCATACCATTCCTTCAGAAGTTCCGTCAGTTCGATATCATGAGTCGCTGCGAAACATAAGACGTTCCTGCCCCTGAGACTTTTTAAGATCTGTGCGGATGCCGCAATGCGCTCCACCGTGTTCGTTCCGCGCAGCACCTCATCCACGAAACAAAGCACGGGGGCAGCCTCTTCCTTTACTGCGTCCAGTATACGCTTCAGCGCCTTGATCTCCACAACATAATAACTCTCACCACTGCTTAAATCATCCCGGAGCGCCATGGAAGAAAAGATCGCAAAACCCGGTGCACTATATGCGTCCGCCGCACAAGTGTGCACGGTCTGTGCCAGAATCCCATTGACCGCCACCATCTTCAGGAAAGTGGACTTGCCCGAAGCATTGGACCCCGTAAGCAGCACGCCTCTCTGGGCATCGATGCTGTTTTTGACGGGATGCTCCAGCAAGGGATGATATCCCGCCTCAATCCGGATACCCGTTTTTTCCGAAAAGACCGGAACACACCAGCCGTCCTTGAGGGAAGCCCGAAAACAGCTGATCACCGTCGCCGCCTCTAAAGCTCCCGTCAACGTGATGAGCCTGTCCACCGCCTCCAGATGATCCCGCAGCTGCCGCAGCATCTTGTTAAAAATGATCAGATCCAAATGAAATATCATGCGGAGATAATCCAGAATGAGTTCCAGCGGATTCCCCGAAGTCCTGCTGCTGCTTGCGGTGAATACCCAGAAGGAACCTCTGCGGATTCCCTTCGTCTGAGAAAGGCAATCCCGCATTTCATCCATTTTCCCCCTGCACACGGGGATATCCAGCCTGCAGATTTCCTCACCGGTGTGGATCAGCCGCGTGATATAGGCAAAGCTGGTGATATAGGGCTCGATCTCGCCCTTATCCTTAAAGTAGGTCATGATCTGATATACGCTTAACACTGCGATTCCCAAAAGAGCATAGGTCAGATAAAACGGCAGCAGCGCCGCCAGGGGAAGAAACAACAGATCTGCCACAAGATGCCTGACATTGCTTCTTTTCCCCAGTGTATCCAGATTTTCAATATAATCATAGAGAGAATATTTTCCGGTATAGCCCAGCCTGCTCATGCAAAGCTGCAGCTGCACTCTCTCCTTATCATGCTCCGAAAACCAGCCTGCCGCCGTCTCAAAATACGCATGCTCCTCTTTGCCGCACCCGGTACTTCTCAACAGCCAGTAAAGATATTCCTCGCCTGTGGCAGAATGTGTATAATTCATTCTCCTGAAAACGGCATCCATGTCCAGATCATTCCATGTGATGTCGTCCAGCTGCCCTTTTCCCCTGTGTCTTTGGAAATAGCCGGGAATATGCGCGCTGTTTTCGATAGTATACTTTCTGTCCGGCAATTTCCCAAAATTCCGGTAAAGAGACTCAATAAACTTTCTCTCCCGCTGTCTGGCTCCCACGGCTTCCCGGAGGAACACCGCCGCGACAAAAAGAACCATCGCTGCCAGAAAAATCAGATATTCCATAGATAAATCCTTTCCAAGCCGCTATACTGCCCAAAAGAACTTCACCAAAAAGATCAGTGACAGTATGTAAGTGAGCACCGACACATCCTTCGCCTTACCGGTGAACAGTTTGATAACGGTGTAGGTGATCAGCCCGATACCGATGGCATGCCCGATGGATCCGGATACCGGCATGGCGATCAGCATCAGCGCCACAGGGGCGGACTGACTGATGTCGCCGAAATCAATATTCTTCAACCCCGTGATCATCAGCACCCCCACATAGATCAGGGCCGCGGAAGTTGCAGCGGGAGGAATGATACCGGCAATCGGCGCTAAAAAGATACACGCCAGAAACATCACGCCTGTGGTAAGCGCCGTGAGCCCGGTGCGCCCGCCCGCTTCCACACCGGACGCGGACTCAATGAAAGTCGTCACCGTGGAGGTACCCGTCATGGAGCCTGCCACCGTTCCGATCGCATCGGAGAGAAGCGCCTGCTTCATACGGGGCATCTTCCCCTCCTTGTCCAGCATTCCTGAGCGGCTGGCAGTACCCACCAGCGTGCCGATGGTATCAAACATATCAATGATACAGAAGGTGACGATCAAAGTGATCACGGTAAACCATCCCATCTGTGCCAGCCCCTGGAAATGGAACTTGACCAAGGTCGTGTCCAACATATCCTTAAAGGGCGGCAGAAAAGAAGCGTCCTTAAGCCCGGCAAAGGGATTGATGCCAAGAAACAGCGCCTGTCCCGCCCAATTCACGATGCTTGCCACCAGCATACCGATAATGACCGCTGCCCGTACACCCTTCCCGGCCAGGATCACAATCGCAAAGAAACCAACGAACATCGTCACAACCGTGAGGATCATGGCAGGATACGACTCTCCCATATTGTTCTTTGCAATGCCGGGTGTGAGCGCGGAGAAGAAATCCCGCATCACATAGAAGGATGACGCAGGTCCCACTCCCGCATTGGAGCCGAAGCCGATATTCATCAACATCATACCGATGGCGGGCGCGATCCCCAGACGGACCCCCAGAGGGATGGCATCCACGATTTTCTCCCGCACGGAAAGCACGGAAAGCACAAGGAACACCAGCCCCTCGATCAAAATGATACAAAGCGCCGACTGAAAAGACTCCAAATACGTCATTCCCGTCAGTGCCACAATGTTCCCCACCACCACGGCGAAGAAACTGTTGAGCCCCATTCCCGGAGCCATGGCGAAGGGCTTGTTGGCAGCAAACGCCATGAAAAACATCCCCACCGCCGAAGCGATACAGGTTGCCAGGAACACACCGTTCCACAAAGGCTGCAGATCACCCGGCACAAACCCCACCAGAATATTCGGATTTAAGGCGATGATATAAGCCATCGTCATAAATGTGGTGAGCCCGGCAATGATCTCCGTCCTGACGTTCGTACCGTTTTCCTTGAGTTTGAATACTTTTTCCAGCATATTCGTACCTCCATTCTATTCTGACAGCATACGCTTCAGAATTTCGTTACACCTTTCGTATATTTTTTCGGGGTTCTCCCCCACAAAATACTCTCCGTTCCTGTACAGGATGCTGCCGTTTATCATAGTCATCCGCACATTGGATCTTTCCGCGCTGTATACAAGGCTGCCGATGAGATTGTTCCGGGGCTGCATATTGGGTTTGTGCAGATCTATCAGGATCACATCCGCATATTTGCCCTTCGCCAGAATATCCGCCTCTTTAAGCCCCATCGCCTCCGCTCCGTGGACAGTCGCCATGCGCAGCACTCTTTCGGCGGAAAGTGCCGCCGCATCGTTTTCCTTCACCTTGCAAAGCACTGCCGTCAGATACATCTCCCGAAACATATCCAGACGATTATTGCTCGCCGGACCGTCCGTACCGATGGCCACAGGAATTTTCTGCCTCTCATATTCAGCGATGGGAGCGATGCCGCTGGCGAGCTTCAGATTGGAGGCGGGATTCGTGATCACATACAGCCCGCGGCGCCGGAATACCTCCACATCTTCCGGCATCATATGCACACAATGAAATCCTCCGCCTCCGTGTGCAAACATTCCCAGTGAATCCAAATACACCGCAGGCGTTGTTCCATGGCGTTCCCTGCACCCTTCCACTTCCCCCGCAGTCTCCGCCAGGTGCATGTACACACCGGCTCTGTGCCTGTGCGCCAGCTCTGCCACCGCCCGCAGGATTTCTTCGCTGCAGGTATATTCCGCGTGGAAGCCCAGGCGGTAGGAGATCAGGGGATGCCGTCCGTTCCATCGGATGTATTCCTCCTCCACCCGCTTGGGGGAAGAGACAGAATTGTTGAGCCCCGGCATCAGCACACATCGCATCCCCGTTTCAATGCAGGCCCCGGCCACTGCCCCCGGATCAACATACATGTCAAAGATCGAAGTGATCCCGCCCGAAAGATATTCCAAAACCGCAAGCCTCGTCAGCTCATAAATGTCATCCGCCTTCAGCTTCGCCTCCATGGGAAAGATCTTTTCATTGAGCCATCTGTCCAAAGGAAGGTCGTCCGCATAAGAGCGCAGAAACGTCATCGCGGAATGGGTATGGGCATCCTTGAAGCCGGGCATCAGAAGATTTCCCCCGCAGTCCATCTGAATATCCCAGCGGATCTCGGGCAGCATCCCCTCTGCCTTCTCCCGCTCCAGTTCCTCCCGGGGGATCACACCGGCGATCTTTTCGTTTTTTATCCAAAGTTCCCCTTCAAAGACAGGGCGCTCCTTCTCCATCGTGAGAATCTTTGCGTTATAAAGTCTTGTGTTCATCGAATGGCATCACCTCCGAATCCAAAAGGGAAAAGCTCTCCCAGCGTATATTCCCGGTAATCCTCACTGCTTCTGCCCACATAGACCCGAAACTTATCACTGCAGAACTCCGCCATCACCTGCCTGCAGATCCCGCAGGGGAAAGCATACGTCTCCGGCGGCTTCCCCTCCATGCCTCCCACAATGGCAATCGCCTCAAAATGGCGCACGCCCTCGCTGACCGCCTTAAAAAAGGCTGTCCGCTCCGCACAGTTGGCAGCCCCGTAAGAGCTGTTCTCGATATTACAACCGCAGTACACCATACCGTCTCCGGCGAGCAGCGCCGCCCCCACGGTATAGTGTGAATAGGGCGCATAAGCTGCTGTTCTGGCTCTCCCTGCCGCCTCGACTAATTCTGCCGCACCGATCTGATTTTCCAATGTCTCATCCCCCGCCGTTTTCTTGCCGTTCTGCGGAAAGTCTCCGCCCTTCAAAACCGCATTACCGCCTCCGTCACCAGCTTTGCAAAGCGGGGCGCCGCCTCGTCTGCCGCCGCCTGCACCTCCTCATGGCTCAGGGGGTTCGCGCTCATCCCCGCCGCAAGATTACAGATACAGGAGATGCCGCAGACTCTCATACCGCAGTGACAGGCGGCTATCGCCTCCACCACCGTACTCATTCCCACCGCATCGCAGCCCAGTGCCCGAAGCATACGGATTTCCGCCGGGGATTCAAAGGAGGGTCCGGTGAGCTGGGCGTATACACCCTCCTGCAGAAAGATCGCATTTTCTTTTGCCGCCTTTCGGATCTTCTCCTGAAGCTCTGCATCATAGACCTGGCTCATGTCGGGAAAACGGGGACCCAGCTCCTCCATATTTGCCCCGATCAAAGGATTGGGCACAAACACCGAGAGATGATCTTTGAGCATCATCAGATCTCCTGCATGGAAGGAGGTGTTCACTCCCCCCGCGGCATTGGTCAGAAATAAAATCTCTGCCCCCAGAAGTCTCATCAGCCGCACCGGAAGCACTACGTCCGAAATGTCATATCCCTCATAATAATGGACCCTCCCTTTCATACAGACCACCGGCACCTGCTCCACGTACCCGAAAACAAATCTTCCTGCATGCCCCGGAACCGTGGACACAGGAAATCCTTTGATCTCCCCGTAGGAGACCTCCGCCTCCACCTTGATCTGTGCGGCATAATCTCCCAGCCCCGACCCCAGAACAATCGCCACACGAGGCACAAAATCCGTCTTTTCACGCACTGCCTTCACACAGTCTGACAGCTTTTCATAAATCGGATTACCGCCCATAAGCCCTCCATTTCCTGCCCGAAGGCATGCCCTTCCTAAAACTCACTCAATTTTATGATGACCATATCCCCTGCATGCTCCACGCTCTGCTTTCCCGGCCAGACTCCCATCTCCTCCGCAAAATCCATGGCATAGGGGATATTCTTGTCCGAGAGCTGTTCGCAGTCATATCCCAGCGTGTGGAAAAATCCCAGCACTCTGCGGGTGCTCCAGTAAAACCGGGGTTCCACATCCACATCGTGCTCAAAAACGGAATGTCCGATGATCTCTCCCCGCACACAGGCGTTATTGCCCTGAAAACTCCTGCTTCCCAGCACCACCACCGGCGTGTCATCCTCCCCGATCAGAGGTTCCAGCTCTTGGATGAGCGCCCGTGCAACCGCCTCGTCCTGGGCATACCGGCACGCATCGGTGTAATAAAGCCTGAGCGATATCTGGGCTTCCAGAACTCCTCCCACAAGACACAAAAGTGCCAGCCCGGTCAACACAGTCTTTTGCAGTTTCCCCGCTGTCTCCTCCCCGAACATCAGACAGCATCTCTTTCCCAGCTCTCCATCCAGATAGAACAGGAATCCCGTCAGGATGGGCAATACCAGCTGGGAACGCACCGCGGGTGCATTGCCGCAGACCGCCGTCATCAAAAAGGGGGTGATCATCAGCGAAAGATAATAGAACAAAAGCCGCAGCCCATACCGTCTGATGAGGAAGAACACCATCACCAGCCCGGACAAAAAAAGAAGTCCGAAAATACCACTGTAAAATATACTGTCCTGCCCGGTGAGCACATTTCTCACATGGATCGCAATGTTGTAAATACAATCCCGGGGGGAATCCTTTCCCCACCGGATCTGACTGCTCAGATAATCGGATTTTCCAAAGAACAGACCGGTGATGAGACTGTTGCACAAAAATGCCCCGAAGAACACGCCCGCATAGGGCGCTGTCTGCCGCAGCACCCCCAAAGCGCCGTCCTGTCTGCCTTTGTCCTGGAGGGTCTCCAGCAAAAGGACGGACACCGTCCCGAAAATAAACAGCACCACAAAAATCTGATATACGGAAAACGCTAAAAGCAGGAGCAGCCAGCTTAATCCATAGTGCCAGACTCTTTTGTCCTCTCCGTATAACAGCCACAATGCCAGTGCCGCCGCCATTATCCCCGCACAGATCTCGGCGCTCTGCAGGGAAAAATAAAACTGCTCCACCAAAACAGGATGGGCAATCCACAAAAAAGCCGCTCCTGCCCAGATCCATCTGCTGTCCTGACCGGACACCCGATCCCACAAAAGAAGAAACGCAGAAACCCCCACCGCCAAAAACGCCAGTGTCATCCCGCCTGCCAAAAAAGGATTGAAACAGGCGGAGCCGGTGAGATATTTCAACAGCACCAGTCCCTGTCTTCCCGTGTTCAGCCATCCCGCATAGAGTTCATCCGGTCTCTGTATGATATTCTCCGTGTCGATCCCGACGATCACAGAGTTTAGTTTTGAACTGTGGATCAGAAGGGTAAACAGACCTATGAGGAAAAAATGCCCCTTATATCTGCTCCAGTATTCTCCCATATCATTTCTCCAAAAAATGCAAAGATATATCTGATATCATTATACAAAATCTGCCAGCAAAAAGCAATTTATTTGTTTTCCGGAAAAAGGCATGCTATAATAAATCGAAACAGACAGCCGATCCGCCGTCATAAAAAGATCAACACGATCATGGGAGTTTATGGTACACATGTCAAAAATGAGCCTTTTTAACCGAATAAAACAGATCCCCCGATGGGAGAAAGCCGTCATTTTCTTCTATTTTTGCCTTTATTTTATTGTGGCGCTTTCTCTTTTATTCAGCCAGCCCTTCGGCAATCCGCCGGATGAATTTAACCGCTATCTTATCCCCCGGTATATCGCCCGGCACGGCACTCTGCCGAATGGCTACGATGAGTCCATCCGCATCCCGGCCTACGGCTTTTCCTACGCTTTTCAGCCCATTCTGCCCTACATGGCTCAGGGTTATACCATGTGGCTGATACAGCATTTTACGCAGAGTGAAGAGATTCTCTTTTACTCCGCCCGCCTTGTGGACTTTGCCTTCGGGCTTGTGATGGCGGTATTTGTGCTGCTTCTGGCAAAACAATGGTTTCGGGACAGACGTCTGCAATACCTGTTTGCCTTTCTGGTCATGTTCCTTCCCCAGAGTATTTTCCTGCACACTTATGTGAACACGGACTCCTGCTGTATGATGTCCATTGCCATCATGCTCTACGGTCTGACCAGATGTCTGAAAGACAATTTTCCATGGCATTTCTGCGTCATCCTGTCCGTGGGGATCATTCTCTGCGCCCTGTCTTATTACAATGCGTATGGCTTTATCCTAAGCTGCATTCTTCTCTTTGCCGCCCATTTTCTGTCGCTGAAAGATAACCGCCTCCGACTCGACTTCAAGCCCTTTCTTCAAAAAGGAGGCTTCATCAGTGCACTGGTGCTGCTTGGCATCGCATGGTGGTTTATAAGAAGCAGTCTGCTCTATGACGGAGACTTTCTGGGGCTGCGCACCAGAGACCTCTGCGGCGCCCTCTATGGAAACGAGGACATGAAACCTGACGTGCGCATCACCTACAGATCCAAGGGGTATACTGTGCCCTCCATGCTGCTTGAGTCGGACTTTTGCACCATCTCAGTCAATAGTTTTATCTGTATGTACGGACCGATGATCGTCACCACGGCGCTCTGGATCTACCGCTTTTATAAACTGCTGTTTCTCTCCGGCATTCTCGGAAGCATCCTTCCCCTGTCGTTTGCCCGGCGGGAGAAAACGGGGCTTTTCTTTCCCGGACGCCCTGTCCTCAGTGTCTTCTTTCACGCCAATATGGTCCTCTGTATCGTCATCCCCGTTGCCCTGAGCATCATCTATTCTTACGGGACAGACTATCAGCCCCAGGGAAGATACCTGATGCCCGCGCTGATCCCCCTGTGCTATTACTGTGTGCGCGGGCTGCAGAAGATCCGGGAGTGCTGCGCGATCTTTGTCTCTTCCCAAAGGGGGAAAAATGCCGGACAAGCCATCCATGATAAAAAGCCTGTGAGAGATGCCGTCGCCGACCACATCTTCACAGGCCTCTGCTTCCTACTGGTATTGCTGATCGTTTTTGCCCTCTGCGTCACTGTGTACGGATATGCTCTTCCGTACTTTGCAGATCTGTAATTCCCCTCATCAGATGATGATGCACACCATGCCGCCGTTGGAATCATTCACGATCTTCTGCATGGTGTCCTGAAGCTTCATCTGACTATCATCCCCTATGGCGGAAACCTTAGTGTTGATGCCGTCATTCACAAGCTGCTCCACGGTCTTTCCAAAGATGTTGGTGTCCCAGATGCCCGCCTCCATGTCCGCCTGGTTGATGTAACGCACCAGATCTTCCGCCTGCTGTTCGCTGCCCACGATGGGGGCGATCTCCGTCTCGATATTGGCGCGTATCATATGGATGGAAGGGCTGATCGCCTTGATCTTTACCCCGAATTTATTGCCGTGGCGGATAAGCTCCGGTTTCTCCAGATGGATCTCATCTTTCTCCGGCGTCACCACGCCGTATCCCTTGCCGCGCACCATCTGCACCGCGTTTAAAACCTTGGCGTATTCCTTCTGCATCGCGGAAAATTCTTTCAGCTTTCCGATCAGCTGATATTCATCCCGAATGGGCTCTCCGATCATCTCCGAAAGCATTTCGTAATAATATGCCTCATCCACATCCAGCTGCACGCGGATCACACCATTGTCCAGGCGGATCCCGTCCGTCTTGCAGCGCGTCACATAATTGTTTTCCAACGCGATCGGATGCGCCAGCACATCCCGGATGCGGTCATATTCTTTCATCAGCTCCCGCACCTGCTCCGTGATCTCCTGCTTCATCTGATTGTCCGCAGGCAGAAGCTCTACCCATTTGGGCATATAGAATTCAATGGACGAAATGGGAAACTCATACAGCACATGCTCCAGGATCCCGTTGATGTCCTCCTTTTTGAGCTGCTCACAGTTTACCGGCAGGACTGTCACACGGTATTTGTTCTCCAGCTCGCCAGCCATCCGCTTGGTCTCCTCGGAGTAGGGCTTCTGACTGTTCAGTAACACCAAAAAAGGTTTATGTATCTGCTGAAGCGCATAAATAGTCTTCTCCTCCGCCTCGATATAGCTGCTCCTGGGAAGTTCGGAGAAGGTGCCGTCCGTAGTCACCACGATCCCGATGGTGGAATGGTCGTTCATCACTTTATCCGTCCCGATCTCTGCCGCCTGGGTGAAAGGAATCTCCTCCTCAAACCAGGGGGTCTTCACCATGCGCTCCTTATCCTCCTCCAGATGCCCCGCGGCGCCGTCCACCATATATCCCACACAGTCGATCAGACGCACCTTCAGGGAAATATCTCCGTTTAATGTGATCTGCGCCGCCTCATTGGGAATGAATTTCGGCTCCGTCGTGGTGATCGTCCGCCCGCCCGCGCTCTGGGGCAGTTCATCCATCGCCCGAGCCAGAGCGTTCTCATCCTCCATGTTGGGCAGAACCATCTCATCCATAAACCGTTTTATAAAGGTGGATTTTCCCGTGCGCACAGGTCCCAGAACACCGATATAGATCTCACCGCCGGTCCGCCTCTGTATGTCCGAGTACAAATCGTATGTATGATTGGATGTATATTCCATAATAAAACCTCCTGCCGATACTGTTACAGTATACGCAGGAGGTCTTGAAAAAATGCCGGATCCGGTTTTCTTTTCAGGGTTTATTTCATCACGATCTTCTTAAAATTCTTTTTGCCGCGCCTGACCACCATGCCTTCCCCGGCAAACTGCTCCGGCGCATAGGAGGTCTTGATGTCCGTGATCTTCTCCCCGTCCACGGTGACGCCGCCCTGCTCCACTGCACGGCGCGCCTCGGAACGGGAAGCCGTGAGCCCGGACGCGGCAAGCACGCCCAGAATATCGATCCTGCCGTCCAAAAAATCACTCTCCGTCAGCTCATAGGTGGGCATTTCGGCGGCATTTCCCCCGGCAAACAACGCCCTTGCGCTCTCCTGCGCCCGGGCTGCTTCCTCCTCGCCGTGTACCATCTTGGTGAGTTCAAAGGCAAGGATCTCCTTCGCCTGATTGAGCTGGCTGCCCTCCCATTTGTCCATTTCCTCAATCTGCTCTAAGGGCAGGAAGGTCAGCATCCTGAGGCACTTGAGCACATCCGCGTCCCCCACATTCCTCCAGTACTGGTAGAACTCGTAGGGAGAAGTCTTTTCCGCATCCAGCCACACCGCGCCCTTCTGCGTCTTTCCCATCTTTTTGCCCTCGGAGTTTAACAGCAGGGTGATGGTCATGGCATAGGCGTCCTTGCCCAGCTTCCTGCGGATCAGCTCCGTGCCGCCCAGCATATTGCTCCACTGGTCGTCCCCGCCAAACTGCATATTGCAGCCGTATTTCTCATACAGATTTAAGAAATCGTAACTCTGCATGATCATGTAGTTGAACTCGAGAAAACTCAGCCCCTTCTCCATGCGCTGTCTGTAGCACTCCGCGGTGAGCATCCGGTTTACGGAAAAATGCACACCGATGTCCCGGATAAACTCAATGTAGTTTAAATCCCGCAGCCAGTCGGCATTGTTCACCATTATAGCTTTCCCCTCACCGAACTCGATAAAGCGGCTCATCTGCTTCTTGAAGCACTCGCAGTTGTGATCGATCATCTCTTTGGTCATCATGCTTCTCATGTCCGTGCGCCCGGAAGGATCTCCGATCATCGCCGTGCCGCCGCCGATCAGGGCAATGGGCTTGTTGCCTGCCATCTGCAGCCGCTTCATCAGGCACAGCGCCATGAAATGCCCCACATGCAGACTGTCCGCCGTGGGATCAAAGCCGATGTAAAACACTGCCTTCCCGTTGTTGATCAGCTCCTTGATCTCTTCCTCGTCCGTGAGCTGCGCCAGCAGCCCCCGCGCCTTTAACTCATCAAATACTGTCATCCTCTTCTCTCCTTTTTTGCATTTTTCTCCGCCGCATTGACCGGATTATAGGACCTGCTTCTGCCCCTTCGTTCCCGCAGGCACATATGCCGCTTTCCGCAGACACAAAAAACCCCGCCCTTCTTTCAAAGGACGGGGGAAAAACCGTGTTACCACCTTAATTCCCGCAGGGCTCACGCCCGGCGGCTTAGCGGGTATCCTGCAATACCCCGGCAGATATCGGTGCCTCCGGCAAAGCCTACTCTGCAGGGGGATAGTCTGCGGAGTCACACCGCGCATTCCCCGACACATTTCGGTCTGCTGCTCCGGGATGTATTTCCCTCTGTCCTTCTTGCGCCTCTCACCAACCGGCAGCTCTCTGTCAGCCTGTAGACAAAGGTACTCCTTCCCATCAACGCTTTCGCTTATCTTATATTTCTAGATTATACAAACGGATACCGGAATTGTCAACGGAAATTTACTTTCTGCCTTTTCCTGCTCCATATCCACACAGGCTGCGCTTTCACGATCTCCTTTGAACAGGTCATGGTTTTCCACTCCTCATCCCGTGATCTTCCGTGCAAAGTCCGCCGCATCCTGCAGGTCGGCTTCGTTTGGTCTGCCCTTGTGAAGCATCAGAAATTCACCCCCGCAGAAAAATTCCTCTTTTTCAAGAGGGATCCCCTTTTCGGCAAACAGTTTTTCCACATACTTGCGAATGGGTCTGACCGACGCTGAGGTGCTGAACAGAACGGCCCTGCCGACGGAAACGCCGATGCCGTTTATAAAAGCTTTTACCTCGTTGTCCACATCAAATTTATAGGGAGCCGTGCAGAGAAACAGAATGTCCGCATCCCCGGTCAGCGGCTCGGAAACGGGCTTTGCCTCCGCACCGACCGCCCGGGCAGCAGCATCCGCGATTTTTTTGGTATTTCCGCCTTTGGAATAATAACGAATCGCAATCTTCATATCCGCACCCCTCCATTACCACTGGACGGATCCAAATGGGACTCTGCCCATTTTTTCCATTCCTCAATGCCCTGCCTGCCATGCACAACAATTCCCTCTGTCAGCTCCGTCTGATCGCTCACGCTGTTTTTCAGGTCGGCCAGAGCGCTTCCGAAGCCGCTGCTCCCGGAAGTGGCAAAGAGCACGATCTTTTTGCCGGAAAAATCATAGCTTTCCAAAAAAGTGTTGACGATCGTCGGTGCGGTGTACCACCAAATGGGGAAATAAAATGTAGCCTACCTATTCCCACCCTTGTAAATTACGGCTTTAACGCTATGCAAAAGTGTGTTTTGTGTTCC
>CANPWA010000007.1 GCA_947581865.1 uncultured Acetatifactor sp.
CTAAGCCATCATTTGAAATGTCAAATACCGCGCAATTACCTGCCAACTATCAATAATCCTAAATTATCCTTTATTTCTTGTTTTTATATCGCATTTTCTCATTATTGAATATATTTTGCCACTGTATCTCACCAGCCCGTAAAACCGATCTCCGGCAGAGGATACCGCCATGGTATGGCGGACACTCGCTACCAGCGGCAGACCAAGACGGCTGCAGATCCTGGATTTGGGATATTCCCATGTCCGCACCCCCAATGCTTAACATTAAGCTGTCTCTCATACATTCTGCTTCTCCAATACTATTTCAACTATTGCTTTTGATTTGACATTCCGGCTTCCAACGCAAAACTATGCAATTTGTTCTATGCGACTTTTTCTGCATAATGGATAAGCTGCAATAAAAGGTTCAATTTTCTTTTTCATCTCGCTAAAGGAGCTGCCATAGAAATACAAAGCAGTATGCGTAGCTCCCTCCCAATAACTATACATTCGTCCTATTCCTTCCATAGCCAGCTCCATTTGTTCTATCATATAATTTATGTCACAAGTTTTATATACATCCTCCGGCAAATCAGCTCCGTTAGAATAGTATGCCAATCCTTCTAATGTTCCCACTTCAATCTCCGGCCGGATACCCTGCAGAACCGATCCTTTCGGAATGCCTATACTATTGAGCAGACCCACTAGCCATTTTACGCTGTCAGGTCTATCATTTGCCAGATGGATTTCTATATCACAGTACATAATTTCACCATCTGAGTTTTGAGCCGTCCCGCCCCCGGTTATCTCCCCCATCCGTTCTTTCTCCAGCATTTCTTGCAAAACATCTTCCAATTCAAATCTGTGTTTTGGTTGAAACCGTGCATTCAATTTTAATGTCAAATCCATATGACCGCCTTCTCGTCAACCTTTCGGAGATATAATGTCCATGTATTCTTTATATTCCAAAGGAATTGGTCTATTAAAAATCAAATCTTTCATGGGATCAACATTTTACCCATTTTATAACAAAGGTATAATCTCTCGTTAAATTCCGAATATACGCGAATATGAGTTAATTCATATTTATCCTTTCCCTTTAATGCAATTATACATTGCAATATTACATAATTCAATATAAAAGTAAAAAGTATGATCTCCTTTTTTCTTTTATATTTTAGTTCCAAATTAGTCCTAAAAACACTTTCCCAATGCATCAAGACTATTATTACGGCGATAACCCATTAACTGATTCACGCTAAGCGCCTGTTCTAAACTATTAAGGAACTGCTTAGAACTGCCCGATATATGTGGAGCAACTTTTGAAATATATATGTCATTAGTTCCATTTGCTGGATTAAGATTAAAAAACTTATCTAATCCATATTCCGCTCCACATTTTGGAATAGAAGCATCATACCCATCTACTATTTGAATTTGCACATTATTGCCTGCTATAACTTGAACAGTGCAACTATAAATCAAAGTAGGTCCTGCCTTTTCAACAACCTTTAAAACATCAACCGCCCAGCTTATAACCTGATCATTATCATGACTGCCAAAACTTTTACTTCCAAATAGACCATCAAAAAAAGACATTTTACACTTTTATGGAAAACCTTCTTTCCATTTCCTCCTTCTTATATTAATCAGTATCAATAACCTTATGCCAATCTAAAACTTACTTTATCAGCCACTTTATATTAATATTTCCTTCTCATAGATAATGTTCCTTTTCATCTGATAAGGGCATTATACTCCATAACCGCCTTGCATTTCCTGATAACTATCATAAGATATGGGCAGCAATAATTATAGATTCTTAAAACTTGGAATTTACTCTAAATCTCGCTATATCCTTCTCTACATACAATTCAAGAAAAAAAGTTCATCTTTTTACATATTACAAAATCCACCTTTTCAGTTTTACATTCTGCATCTATTCAATAAGATTTCATGCCTGACCTTTTTTCACCATACGGGAATCAGCAGGTAATCTTCTATGTCCTCTGTTGCTATCCACATCTTATTCTATTCAAATCTCCTGTACTGCATATAGATATGTCCTGTCTCAACATAAAAATTATTCTAGAGCAGTTTCCGTGGCAATATATGATGCTAATCTACCCTCTGAAATTCCCTGTTTTCGGGAACTGTCATATCCAGACAAAACACTTCTCTTTCCTGATTGACCGCCATTGTCCACCGCAAATCCATGATCGTCTTTTGCGTCCATTTCCACAATATTGGCAAGCCCGCCAAAGCGGATTGGTTTTTCATATTGCTCTACCCCGCCCTGGCTTGAATCCACTAAACAAGATCTATTACTGCCCCACGCATAGACATCACCCTCCTCCGATAGGGCATAAAAGGCACGGATACCCATGTTGCCGACTTCCATAATCTTTGTGATATGGCTCAGTTCTTCCATTTTCTTTGCCGAAGCCTGTCCGCTTTCATTTTCCCACTGCCATACCGAACCATCCTCACAGAGAGCGGTCGATGATTCTGCCCCTACAATGGCATTTATGATTTGAGGTATCTCTTGTTGCTCAATGGTATCGTAAAGTATTTCAATTTATCTTCTCCTGTTGACTAAACTATATATGCTTCTATATTTCCGATATATGTAAACTATCCGGCATCCTCTACAATTCTTATTCTTCTATAATATACTGCGCCCATTTGATAATGCCTGTCCCAAGCGGGCTTGATATACCCCCGCAGAACACATCCTCTGACGGGTAAAAGCCAAACATCCCATTCCACGGGTCATATAACAATATTTTGTCATCTGATGTCCAATCCATCAGGACAAAAGAATGGCAAATACGCTTCGGGTAAAGGATACTATTGCCAATCATGTAGCCATTCCCTTGAAACACGGAACGGATCTGCTCCAAATAACGGCATGGAAGGCTTTCCACGGAATCAAACTCTCCAATAGTAGTGGTCTGAATCAGATTGCTCTCGCACCGGCCTGTGACCACATATTTGATTCCCCGCTCCTTAGCTTCATCATCTCCCGGCCAGTTTCCATCATCCCCTGGGCATTCCATATTGGCGTTCATTACGATTGCTCGCTGCCATGCATCTATGAAAAAGCCTCCGCTTTCCTGCTCTACCATATCCTGTCGAAGTCCATTCTGGCTATAAGTTAATGTTTCTTCATAAAAATTAGTTGGCACTACCGCGAATTCCTGCGCTTTATCTGAATCAAGCTTATTAAGAGATCCTAATTGATTCCTTTTAAACTGTTCCCCTACAAGTTTACAGCCAACCGCCCAACACCAATTCGTACGGTTTTGGATATAATGGTTCATTAATTTCTCTCGCTTTTCTACTTAATTTGACACGGAGATGCTTTTTATCCATGGTTCTCCATCGACCATTGTTCGCACGATCAGGTTATCGCCTAACCAATCAATATAAACTGTTCTGGTATTTTGCTCTTGATACACATACCATTCCTCCTCGCCAAGATCCCACAGCTGCTCCCTGTTTTCTCCCGTCAGGCTCTCCCGGCAAATAACCGAGTCCTGCAAAATATACACGGTTCCCGCCTGATATCCAAGGATTCTTGTCCGATTATTGGGAGTTCTGTAGAGGATCTCACTGGTATGTTCTTCCGGTTGGAGCTCAAACAAAATATCATACCTCACATCTTCCTGCCACAGAAGAACGCCAGTATTAGGATTTCGGGATGCTGTAAGCAGCCCTATAATCCGCCCGTCCTCAACCTTCAGATTATGTGCAAAAATTTGAGATTTTCGATACGTCTCCTCATTCAAACATTTTATCACATGCTTCTCCCATTCATCCTCCCATCGGTAATAAAACCGTCCGTCTCCCCGGGTGAAATGAAGAAATCTTCCATCTACACAAAACCACGAATCATTTGTTCTATCTTCTGACCAAATAATATCTTCATTTTCCTCATTCATAATATATTCAATTTTACCACCACCTTTGTCGAAACAACCCACACGCCAATCGCCATATTTCACTGTATGAAAATCTGTCATGGGATCATCCTCCGTAAACAGTGCTCTCAAGCTGACGCTGTCTTTCTCCAGATTCCCATCTACAGGGCAAACATAGATATCCATGTCGCCATAAAGCAGATATCCATCATATACTGCTAGATTATAAATCCTGAAATCGCATTCCCCAAACAGCTCGCATTTTTCATCCTCCCTGTCATATCTCCAGATTTTAGCTGATTCATAAGTCTCTCCCCCAGAAGCTGAAAAAAATATGTACTCATCACAGACAGCAAAACAATCCATAGACTCGTCTGTTCCAACTTGTTCTACAATGTCCTGTTTCGCAACAGAAAACCTGCAAACATCACCCGCCACAAAATAATAGTCCTCTAATGTATTTTCGTCCCTTTCCCTGTTCTTCCGGTCACTAATGTGAACAATATACCTCCAATTCTTTTTTTCATCAAACTGTTTTCTATAGCCCAATATATCAGTTCTATAGATCCATGTACCGACAGCCAAAATTCCGCAATAAACGATAAACCCCCAAAGCAAGCCGATAATCAGGATTCTTCTGTTCCTATTTTTAGGTCTCATATATCACTACCTCTCTCTATTTACTGATCCCAATAAAACTTATCGGTTTCGATTCTCCATCCGACAATTCCACTATAGCTTCCCACAAAGTATCATATGAATTTGATGCTGCATATTTACCATCCTTCTCATTGTAAGCATTATGAGCAATATATTTATCTCCCTTCTTTGTTATATTTATTGTATGCAGACCATTCATAAGGTTGTCTTGATTATTATAAATAGTAACAATAATTGTGTCGTGATCTTGCCCAAACTTGTTTATATCTTCTTGCTCCCAACTGGTGATCATTTCTACATTGTATCCCTGGGACTGAAAGTAGTTGTAAATTGCATACGGAGAAAGCCCATAGTCTCCCTCTAATACTGCCCCATCCTTCTCATATGTGCTAATCAAGTCCGCCATATCCTCCTCTCCCATTTGCCCTTCCAGAGCGAGTAATGCATTATATGTGGCAATAATCCCACATCCCGAATGAGCCATGTTATTTGGACCAAACTGTATATTTTCCCATTCAGCTTGGTTTTCTATATAGGCGTTATCTATATAAAATGAATCCTCATTACCTTTTGCCGCTTTCAATTCTGTAAGGTTATGTTCGTGATTCTTTTTAATCGTTTCTTCTCCAATCTGAAAATATGATAAAATATGGAACTCTGATAAAAAGTCCATAGCATCTAACACTTGCTCACTGGTGGCATTATGTGCTACATATTGACCGAATCTTTGCATTGCCTCTTCTAATACATCTTCTTCCGTGCTGCTGTCTTCTTTCGTGTTTTTGTCTTCAGGTAATATACTTAAAACTTGTTTAGACCCCAAAAACTTTATCCTTTTGTCATCTTTCCAGTCTGTTACACGCTTATAAGCATTCCACCCCTCCTTAAATTCTTTCGACTCTACCGTTCTGTCCTGACCAGAATTTACAGGTGAGATAATACCCCCGTGTTGACATACTAAAAAAGACCCTACCGTTAGCGTATTGCATCCAACGGGATTTTCAGGATCATCCGCCATTTTATTGCCATTATCCTTGATTTTAGTCCCGTCAAAGCTATCCATCCAAATCCCCACAATTACGGGATTGCATTGTAAACCGCGCAATTCCTCCCCGTTCTTTCCCGTCAGGATGATAGTTGCCGTTCTCAAATCGTCCTTTTCACAGATTCCAAACCATGGTATGTTAAAACCGTTCCCTGGAATGCAGTCCAATTCATGCACGACGGGATGCCCTTTAATATAAACGCCATGGCATGGACTTAAGTTCAGTTTTCTGTTATGGCTCCCACAGGAACACTGTAATTCCGCTCCCCTGACAAGATATTCATTGTGTTCCTTACCCTCGTTGTGTTCCATAAGATATTGTTTTATCTTCTCCATAGCTTCTTCTTCGTTTTCTTCTTCAATTCCTTTTTCAATCCGCTGATTTTGAACCATTTTGCTTAAGTTCTCATCAGCAGCTAGAATTTTATCTTGTTCTTGCTTTTGATACTGGATGTAGGTGGACTCATCAACTATATCATGCAATGTAAGTTCATTATCTTCTCCACTCACAATTTTCTTGCCCCCTATTTGTCTGATAAATTTAATTTCTTAGTATTTACAAACAAACTGTACCAAATAAATTGCTAAAAAAAATTAGACCTATATCTTTTTAAATTCATTATTCAATTCTGTTAACAAAACGAAAAGTTCTGTTGGTTTCTGCATATTCCATCCCCATACTGTAAAAGCATGCGCAAAGGAATTAAGATATCTTTCTTCTTTGGGAGGAAATTGTTTGTTATCAATCATCACTAAAAGTCGGTTTAATTCTGGCAAAATGACATTATTTAGTTCTTCCTCTGTACTTTCACCTAATACCCCTCTTTTTCTATTTTCTAATTCCTCATTACAGATTCTTATAGCTTGTAACACTTTTTCTCTAAATGCGTTCATGTGCGCACCTCCTACTATTTTTTTATTACAACAGATGGATCAGGAATATAAAATTGATAACCTCCACCAGGTTGCCCAAAATTGGGAGCAACTGTTCCCTCGAGAATTTTAGTTCCTTTAGGAATAATAAATATATCCATATACTGAGTTGAATTTCCCTTCGGCAAAGCCAAATCAGCTGCTGGGTTAGAAGTTTGGTTTGGAGTATACCAATAACTAGCAGAGGAAGACTCTCCGCCATGATATCGATAAACAGTTACGTCTTCTTTAAGAACAGTTACTTTCACATCATTTCCAAATGCCTCTCGAACATTTTGTTGGAAAGTTGGAGTTACATTATTTTCTATAAATCTATTTACCTGATTTGTTCTATACCAATCCCTCACCTGATTCCTGACTGTGTTTGCATCCTGCCATAATCTTGGATCTGCAAGCGCAAAGGAAAACATTTCCAGCATCATTAAATCAGACAATCCTTCAAGGTCATCATAAGTATTATCCCCTGTTGGCGCCCAAAGCGGTTTCCCTTCTGCTTCAAACCTACGAACATCATCCAACTTAAAGAATAGATTCACAAAACTCTCTCCAAAACAGCCCAACATAATAAAACTATGCACGGACTCTAATGATACCCAATGCCCGAAAAGAAATGTGGTCTCAAGCCCTGGCACTGCCAGCATGGAAGTCATCATGTTAGCGCCATAAGGAATCGCTAACATATGTCTAAAATATAATCCATAAATCAACACCTCTTTCTATAATTTTTTAATAATATGTTGACACCATATTTTGATATTTCTTTTTCATAGCAAAAGTCCTGTTTTCCAAATAATACCTTATCGCATCTCTCTAGAATACTTTCTTGATTTATGTTACATAATGTTGTCTTATCTTTTCCTAAATATATCCTGGCAGATCATGTAAGGCGCATAATATATTATAAATTTTCTTCTTGCAAATGATTGGTCTATTGATTCCTGTGGTCAATTCTCAAAAAGGCTCTTTTATAAGTCTACCAATAAATATATTACCTTCTCCAACATCAATCCTTTGATTTTCATAATACAAACTATGCGTTATATCATTTCTTTAGTTCTGCCCAATCCTCTATTGATTTTTTTTAAACTCATATGTATGAGGATATAAATCACTAATTGTCCCTAAAAAATCTATTTCGTTATTTATAGTTATTGTGGTACACGTTGACATAACAATTATCTCCTTTAAACTATTGACACGTTACCATATCTTGCCTTGCTTAAATTTTTCCGCTTCATTAATTTTTATAACCAATCCAGCAGCATAATACCATGCTACCACTACTAAATATGTCTTTTCTACTGAACAGCGACCTACTACTCCTATTTTAATAAAAACATACCAATCGTATTCCATAAATCTTTGTTATTCTTATGGCAACCAATAATTTCCTCTAACGTCATTTTCACCCTTCTCCCTTTGTATTATTCAATCATAATTCGCTCATTATCTTTATACTCTGTATGATGCCTACATTAATGACTGCTTAACAACATACTAAATTTCCCGCGTTGTTGTTTTGTATAAATATCAGCATAAATTCATGCTGTTTGTACCTTGAAATATCGATGTCATAAAATAAGCGCAAAAGAAATCTGCATATCCGAGCCGCATTCATTGCAATGACGGACAATACTATGGAACATCTCGTTGTCTCATCCAGCCTACTGGTAATCAGTCCAAGCCCATATTTTTGCTTTGCAAGCGCGAAAGCCCTTTCTACTGCAATCCGGTCAGCATTATCCTTGTATTCTGTCTTTTTGTCTGTCCCTGCATTTTTCTTTGGTCTGCCAAGGGTCGGTCCGGACATGTGGATCCCATGTTGCCAGCAATAAGCAAGGTTGTTCCTGCTCCTGTAGATTTTATCTGCCTGAAAGCGTTCCGGATAATGACCTGTTCTTTCAACGTACCGTTCGGCGGCTGCAATGAGAACATCACTTTCGTTTTAAGCATCAAACGACATCTTTGCTATCCGGACCATTCCTTTTTCGTTGAGACTAAGATCTATCTTTGCTTCGAATTCCTCTGGAGCGGCTGCCTTACCACGGACAATCGGACGGATGTACGGCTGGCTGATACTAACAATCCTATCAGGAACGGTGTGTACTTTGTTCTTGTACATGTACTTCTGCTGTTCATAAACTTTGTCAATCACGGCAAGCCGTTCCGTCTGCTTTGCTGTCAATTCACATTCTGTGTCCAGAGGCTCGTCGGTGTATTTTCTATCCCTGCGGATATACTGGAGCTGCTGCTTGATTGCTCTGCAGATTTTTTTACCGGTGCGTTTTTTGCACTTTGCCAAATCCAGATAATCTTTTCGGGCATTCCTGCGGTACATCCGTGGAACGTAATAATCAAATCTTCTGCAGAGGTCATCAATGATTCCTTCCAGGTTTTCTCTAGTCTCATTCAGGAGATTTACATCCTGCGGAAAGGAGATATGCTGTAGTGCACTGATTGCATCAAGGATCAATGTTCCATTGTTTCCGGCTGTATCTGTTTCAGCAGCATCCGGCTTGTTCCCGCCGCCTGGAGCTGGATCATCCGGGGCGTTGTATGCAATGATTATTTCGTTGATTTCGCCAAGGAGATCATTTGTCAGACGCTTACGGAACTCTACAAGAAGCAATGGTACAAAGGGAGGTTCTGTCTGGTATCTCGGCAACCCGATGAAATACTGGAAATACGGATTATCTGTGATTTCCTCAACCAGCTCTCTGTCAGAGAAACCACGCTGTTTCTGAATCAGCAGAGAGCCAAGTGTCATCCTGAGAAGTTTTGCCGGCATTCCAGTTTTACCTGGAAAAAGTCTGGCATACTTTTTTCAATGGCATCCCACGGAATTGTTTCAGCTTTCTTAATCCAGCAATTTTTTAATCCTGCCGGCTGATTGAAATCTGCAAATCGAAGCTGACGATATCATTCGAATTTATACATATGTTTTCTCCTCAGTGCAAGGTTTGGGGGCTGAATGAACTGTTTCCCCTGCACTTTATTATACTACTTTTGAAAAAACCTCAGTATTTTCAATGGATTTAAGCTCATTTTTGGTTATTGAGCAGTCATTAATTAGGTTTTACCGAAATTCAACATTATATATTATCTTTAAATCAATTTAACTCTCTACACTAATTTTTTCCGCTGTTAGCATATACAATTTCTCCCATAATAAATTTAAACTAATCAATCTTTATTGTTTCCCATTCCAATTTTATTGGCGATTTAGCATATTCCTCTATAATAGATAAATACTCCTCTTCCCATATCATTCTATGACTTATTTGATCAGTTTCTTCAACTTTCTCTTGATAATACCCTATTTCCTTTGCATTCTCATAATCCCATTCGATACCTATCACTGCCGCAGTATCCCATTTTTCTAAATCACTCTCAAACCTGTAATATGTTCTTATTTCACGAACATCGTTGCTTTTTAATTCTACAATTCCTCCTTCATACAGGCGGATCGTATACCACTTAGTTCTTGCAATTGCTATTTCAATTTCATTCTTTGAATTATAATAATATATAACATATGGTTCAAAATTACTTTCTATAAACTGACCCTCTGACCAATACCCTCCTACCTCTGTACCCATAATCATTTCTGGAAATCCATCACCTGTCAAATCTTCTAAACTATAACATATCTCGTCAGGTTCCCCCGCCACATATAATTCATCCCAAACGAACTCCCACTCTCCTCCTCGTATTATATCATAGAAAATTAAGTAATGATTAAAAGTAACATGATTCTTCTACATCTTAATAAGCAATTCCAGAAACCATATTACAAATATATTGGATTAGTCTTTCCTATCTATCCCTTTCCATATTTCAGTCATTTTGATTAAAAATACTCCCTAAAGTATTGGCTGTCAGAAAGAACACTCTTATATTGTGCATTGTCTATCTCTATTACATCATCAGCCAGACCAGATACATTATTTTTGTAGGATGTTGGCAAGATAACAATACATCCTTCTTCTTTTAATCTTTTGAAAAAGCGAAACACTCCTGAACTAAGTAAAATATCTGTGAATCGTATAGTACTCATCCATGAGAAACAGAATATTTCTTTTTTACAGGCATACCCAATAGCCAATGAAGCTCTCCATTTTTCTCCACTATATTGAGACAATGGATAATCCAATCTATCTACCGAAAGATGAAAATCTTTAACAACTTCATCAACATTTTGATATCTCTGATATTTCTTTACAGCCTCTGTTAATGCCTTTTTGGCACTTATCTCTCTGTGCATTAAGCCTCTATGGTATTCTGACTTTCCAACATACCATCCAATGCTATGCATGTCAGGGTTTTCCACCTTTTCCTTGTCAAAAAAAATATCTTCTTGATTAATAGGAATGGTGCCCGACATTATTGCTGAAATCATTTCCCCCCCTTCTCCATATTCTGAAACAATCCCATATATTTTACCCCTTTCAAATACAAATGTATTTTCATATAGACAATCATATTGTATTTCACCAAAAGGGTTTTTAAGTTGCTCAACCCTTTGCTTAGTGACTATTTTTATTTTCTCCAAAACGCTCACCACCTCTTTTTCATACTGCTCCTTTAGTTAAGGTCATTCAGTTCCTCTGCGGTCACATTAAGCCCCGGGTTCATTGCTTTCAGCAGTTCTACATCCTCCTCTGTCCATAACTTCTTGTACACAGGGATTTCGTAGGGGTACGGGGGTTCTATCTCATAGCTGATATCATTTGATTTCAGGTCTGTCAGAATGTCGCTTATATTCGATGCCAGACCATCCACAGCAATCCTCTCCTCCGTCACTTCTTTTTTAATCTTCCAATCTTCATATGCCTCAAGCTTTTCAAGCAGTTCCATCTTTACATTACTTTCAATCCCTTTCAAGCATACTCTCAAATGATATACCGTATTGTCAATATCTTTTCTGCTAGTTATGTATGTTTTTACCCACTTATTGCACTTTTCACAAAAAATACCAACTTCAACTTCGAAGGGACTGTTCTCCAGAATCTCCTCTTTCATAACAGGTATTCCTCCGCAAGTCGGGCAGAAGAAAGTGAACAACGGAATATCATATGGAAATTCAGGTTCTGTCTCATAAACCAGAAAACAATTTACTTCAGCCAATTCCCGTATGCATAAATAAGTTTCTAGCAAGTTTCCCTCGCAGAGAAGGCAATGTTCAGTATTTAGCTTTTCCAGCGCGGCATCCCTGCTGCAACGCCCCAGCTTCATCACGATATCGATCGCTTCCTCTTCTTGACCGTCGGCTGTATAACTAATGAAAATCTTATAGGCAGTATCATATACCGTGCTGTCCGGTTTCTTTGCACCCCCACAAGCCATAATAAGCCTGTGCCCGCAGTTCGGGCAGAATGCCTCGGAAACAGGATCGTTGTATTCCCTGCCATTGTCATCCAGCGTTTTTTCCCTTTCATACAGCTTATCCATACATTTAGGGCATATGTCTAAAATATAATCCATAAATCAACACCTCTTTCTATATTTTTCAATAAAAATTTCATATTTACTAGTGTATGCGATTTTATATTGTGTGTCAAAGATTTTTCTCAGAAACAATCGACTCCAGACAGATATCATTTAATCTATAGGTTTCAATTCATCTGCAAGGAGCCGATTATTATCTACTAACAAAATTTATGAAGTATTTTTCTTTCTAGAGGCAGTGGTAAAAATTTTAGGTCATATCCTCATACAATTACTGCCGAGGTCTAAAAATTATCCATTCTCCACGTATATATACATTGCCAACCTTTTCAGCTACAGTAAATCCTCCCAATTTTGTAACAAAGAGGGTCGTATTAGGTGCCTCAACTTCCGTCTGTAAAATATTCGCAAGCTGCTGTGCAAACCCTCCTTTCTGTTGTCCTGTAGAACATGAATAGATCTTAATTCTTTGCTTTCCGCCCACATACTGTGGAGAATGCCGAATTAACATTGCTACCTCTTCCGCATTCAGCAACCGTCCCTCAAACATAATTCCTTTTGGGTTGCCATGAGCAATCACATTAAACTGTTCCGGTGTGCTTGGTCCTACTATTTTGTATGCTCTCTCTAGTTCATCTCCACGGCTTTTTCCTATTATTATTCCTAACCGGTCACTGTCGTCATAAAATATACTGCGCTTTATTTTATCTACAGCCTTACCGCCACCATAGAATGCCGCACTAGACAGACCGCCCATGACACCGCCTAACAAAGTCTCCTTGATAAATCCCTTCAGGCTGTACTTCTTTCCGCTCTTGGTCGACTTTGTCTGCGTTGCGCCGTACTGATAGCCACGGGATGTGGTGTAACCAAGGCTCTTTCCTGTCTGCCTTGAACCGCCGCAGCTGCTTCTAGGATCCCTGCCGTAAGTATACGGTGAGAAGGAACCCGCCCTTCCGAGCAGCGCCCCTGCATATCCCCCGTTATAACCCTGACCGAGACTTCCGAGTGCATCAGAAATATAGTTTATCCCGGCATTTGCCGCACCGGCTCCTGCGCCCCTCGCAACGGCACTGCGAAGGCTGCTCATCGGATTGTTGCCATAGATGGCACCGCTGACCGCATTTGTCAGACCATCCGTGACACTCCTGCGGATGCTTACGTCTCCTCCGCTGATCCACTGCTCTGCCGCGCTTCCCACAGTGCCCGCCACGAAGTCCGTTGCCAAAGCTGCGGGGATGCCGACACCGGAACCTACCAGCGCCCCCTTTGCCGCACCGGTGATTGCCCCGTTTGCCGCCGCACCGGCTGCCTTGCGCCAGTCAATCTTCTGCCCGCCTATCAGCTGGGATACTACAGAACCGCCGAAACCAAATGCCCCGCCTGTAATTGCCCCTAATGCTCCGCCAATCAGAATATTGGCGATCTCGCCTGTGGAATCCTCATAGTTTACGGGATCATCGTTGCAGTAGTGGTACCTGTTCAAGCCGCGTTTCACAGGGTCAGGCGACAACATCCTTCCGCATCTGCTGTCATAGAACCTCGCCTGGGCAAAATATTTCCCTATTACAGGGTCGAGGCTGTAGCTGGTAAACCGCAGATTCTCCTCCAGCCCCGAAGTCGTTTCCTGCCCCGGTTTCAGATCGCCCCATATGTTGCGCTCGGCGTACTGCAGAAGATTTCCCTGAACATCCGACGCCAGCAGAGGGCTGCCATAAATATCTGATTGGAAATATGCCTTTCCCGGTACTCCTTCCGGAGCTGCAGTCATTGTCCGGCTCAGCCTTACATACCCGTGTCCAAAGACATTGCGGATATTGGATGCCCCGGTTTCATAAGACATCAGCTCGTTTCCGGGCGCCCCCAGAAAATCAGGCACATACTGCATCTCTCTTGTGCGGATGCTGTCCCCCGTTGCAAGTTTCTGGACATTCTTTATGCGCATCTGGAGGGCATTATAAGTATATACCGTCTCCTCCCCGCTTTCCAGATTCCTGCCCGTTGCCATCATGCCGGCTGTATCATATGCGTACTGCCTGATCAGGCTGCCGTCCCTGCGTTCTTCTGTCAGGTTTCCTCGCTTGTCATACACAAAACCGTATACTGCTCCGTCTACCGTCATCGCCGTGAGCTGGTTCAGCTGGTTATACTGATATGTAGCCTTCTGAATGCCGTTCAGGCTCTTGGTCGTTCGGTTGCCTAAAGCATCATAGGCATAAGTTTCCTTGTTCTGCCTGTTCCTGTATGTGACAAGCTGTCCCTTTGCATCATAGGCATATGCCGCACTTCTTGCAAAATCTGCTGCGCTGCCTGTACGCTCGGAACCAATAATGCGCCCCAGAGCATCATAGGTGAACGCCTCGCTCACGGAAGCATTTTCCCCAATGCTGTAAACCACCTTCACGGGCTGCCTGTTGGCATTATAGGTATAAGTCGAAACGCTTCCCGGCTGTGTCAATGAGAGCACATTGCCAGCATTGTCATACGCATACTGTGCCGCCTGCCCATCACTGTCAGTTACTTTAGTCAGGCGGTTGTTCTTATCATACGCATAGGCTACCACCGCACCATCCGGATAACGGATTCCTGTCCGATTGCCTGCCGTATCATAGGAGAATCCCGTCTCGCGCCCGTTATGATCGGTTACCTTAACCAGCCTGCCTAGAACATCCCGCTCCATTGTAGCGGTACCGTTCCAATCCTGCATCTCCACGAGCTCGCCACGCTTATTGTAGCGGAAAGATGCTGTCCTGCCATCACTGTAGGTCATGGCTGTCGGCTGATTGTTCAGGTCATAGCGCACTGTGGTTTTCTGGTCCTCCTCGTCCGTGAAGGATACCAGATTGTCATTCCCATCGTAATTATACACCTTTTCGTCTAAAAGAGGAAGAATCTCTTTGATCATCCTGCCCTTTTTATCATATTGGTAAAGGGTAGTGCAAACCTGTTCCCCGGAGTCGTCCATGCATTCCTTAATCTGGTTATTCATGGCATCATATTCATAGAGGACAATATTGCCCAAGGCATCTTCCGTTTTGGAAAGATTTCCGCAGGCATCATAGAAATACTTGGTAACCTCCCCTTCGGCGTTCTGCACTGTCTGAATCTGCCCGTCCGCTGTGTATGTGAAAGTCGTAGTATTTCCGAGGGCATCCGTCATGGAAGTCACCTGTCCCAGCAGATCATAGGCATAGGTTATGGCATTTCCAAGCGCATCTGTTTCTGTCATCACCTGCCCAACTTCATTATAAGTATAGGCTGTGACTCCACCCTCGGCATCGGTAATACTGATAAGGTTTCCTGCCGGGGAATATTCGTATTCTGTGGTATTTCCATTGGCATCCGTCTGCGACACCAGATGTCCCACGCTGTCATAGCCTAAAGAAAGGCTGTTCCCCAAGGCATCCGACATCTCCGTAAGCCGTCCCATAGAGTCATACTGATACGATGTCTCTGCACCTTCCATATCAGTGACGCTCACTACTTTTCCGGTATTTGAATATGCCAGAGTCATACTGCTCTCGTCCTGCCCAATTATGCTAATCAGGCGGTTATTAGCATCATAAGCATAACTCCACTGATTTCCGTTGGCATCTGTATAGGATACCCGGTTGCCTGCCGCATCATAGGCATAGGTGCTGGAATGCCCCATTTCATCCGTAATGCATGTAAGCCGATTCAGGCTGTCATAGGTATAGCTCCTTTCCCCGCCGACAGGATTGGTTTCTTTTACCACATTGCCATTGCCATCATAAGCATACTGTGTTATTCCTCCCCTTGCATCCGTGATACACACAAGCTGCCCTCTGTCATCAAACTCATACGACATGCTATTGCCCACGGGATCAGTGCTCATGATCAGACGGTTGTTTGCATCATAAACATATGCATAGATATGCCCTTCCGCATCCGTAATCTGTGTACAATTCCCGTTCTTGTCATAAGCATAAACCGTTTTTCCGCCGTTAGGCGCAGTCTCCTCAGCAAGCCTGCCCATGCTGTCATAAACATAGCTGGTCTGGCGGCTTTCCTTGTCTGATGACAGAACCAGATTGCCATCTCCATCGTATTGTGCCTGCTCCGTATACCCATCTACATCCAGCACGGAGATGACCCGGTCAAGCGCATCATATGTGAAAATGGTCGTTCCTGCCGCTGTTTCAATGGATACCAGCCTGCTCTCCTTGTCATATCCGTAGGTTGTTACCACGCCATCCTCATCGGTCCTCGTGAGAATATTTCCAACCTGATCATAGGTATAACCGATGCTGTGTCCCAAGGCATCCGTCTCGCTTATGACATGTCCCGCCTGGTCATAGGCAAAAGTCCTCTGATGATCCAGAGGATCCGTCACTGCAGTCACCTCTCCCATATTGTTGTAAGTATAGCTGACTGTGCCGCCTGCCGCATCTTTTACCTTGGTAAGCCTGTTTTCCGCATCAAAATAGAAATGCGTCACGCCGTCATTTTTGTCTTTCTGGGATACCCTGTTTCCGAAAGCATCATAGGCATATTCCATCTGATAGCCGAGGGGATCTGTCTCTGTGAGAAGATTGCCCCTCTCATCATAAGTAAAACGGTATTCCTTTCCCATGTAATCCGTGGCAAGCACAACCTGCCCCATGGCATTGTACTCAAGTCTCTGGCTGTTCCCCATCCTGTCCGTGATACCGGTACAGTTTCCATTTCCGTCATATGCAAAAATCTGACTGCCATCGGAATCCACAATCTTTAAGAGTTCCCCTGTTGCCGAATACTCGTAAGCAGTTTCCCTGCCTGCCGGAGTGGTGTAAGAAGTAAGCCTGCCAATGGCATCATGTACATACAGGTAATGATTCCCTTCAGGATCCAACGCTTCGCATAAATGCTGGTTCTCATCGTACAAATACTGCCATTTGTTGCCTTCCTTATCCGTATAGCTTATCAGATTGTCCTGACTGTCATAAACATAAATACTAGTATTCCCTCTTTCATCCTGAACAGATACCAGATTATTTCTTTCATCATAAGCATAATGGCTCTCTGTACCGTCACGGTTTATTGTTCTTACCGGCTGGTTCCTGTCATTATAGAAAACCTGCTCAGTTGTCTGATCCGGGTGGGTCACAAGGTTCATGCGCCCAGTCTCGTCATACCCCATCTGCGTCTTATTTCCAAGAGCATCTGTCTGTTCCACCATCTGCCCCCGCTCATTGTAACTGCTCAAGGTACTGTTTCCCGCAAGGGCAATCTGCGTAATGCTACCGGCTTCATTATAATAATAGTCCGTGGTATTGCCGGTCTCATCTGTGAAACTTGTACAGCCGTCAACATAAGAAACCGTACTCACCCCTCGATCCGCCATAGTCTGGGAAACCACCCTTCCCAAACTGTCATACTGGTTCTCCAAATAAACATTGCCAGAAAAATCTCCGATTTCTGCAAGCCTTCCTTGCTCATCATATCCAAATGTCATCTGGACACCGAGAGGATTTGTCACAGAAGTCAGTTTACCATCACTATAAGCAAGCGTAACCGCATTCCCCATAGCATCTGCCGCCCCTGTCAAATATCCATTCCCATAAGTCAGCGTAATGTATCCACCATGTCTACCTTTAATCTGAACTGTCTGCGTCTGTGCATCCGCCTCAAACCAATATGCTTGCAGCCCGTTTTCCCATATTCCTGTAATCTGCAGGACGCTATTAAAGCAGTACTCTGTGTCATCCAGATCCGTAATGGAAACGCTGTTATCCTCCTTTATCTCCAACCGGTAATCCGACTTGCTGTCCGCATCTGCTACAAGAACAGTGCTTCCTTCCTCTATCTGGAATGAGGTCACCTCATCGTAGGGAGTACTGAAATAATAATAGTCCGCATCCTTGTATAACAGATAATTCAAGGCATGAGTCCACCCCTTACCCATGGTGGTCTCATGCTCATCTCTCTGAGAGTCATACATCACTGTGAAGTTAAGGGCATCCTTGCCATACTCCTCCAATAAAGTATTACTCCACAGGAAGGATCCCGTAACAGCATTTACCGGATCTAAACCCGTGTATGACAACCTGCCATCGGGATAAGATCCTCTCCTTCTCCCCGCAGGCATACCATTACGTTTGTTGGTCTTGGTTGTGACTGACTGAAGCTCACTGAATCCGCCTGCTCCATATATATTTGTAGCACGCACCCGATAGGTATGTTCCGTATTAGGCAGCAGACCTGCAATTTCCCGAACTACCCTCTGTACCCCCGATGACCGAACTGAATATGCTTTTCTCAATTCTGATGCAGACGATCGACTGCTGCCTGATACAGGAACTACAACTCCGTCAAATTCTACCTCATACCCTGTAGCGTCCGGTACTTCAAACCATGTTACCACGACACTGTTATAATACGGGTCTGCCCATACAATATCAGGAACATCCGGTACCGCCCGGAGGGTTTTAACTGTTTTTTCTTTGCAATAAAAACTTGTATCTCCTCCGTTTCGAGCACATACCGCATAAGTATGTTCTGTCTCAGGAACCAAATCGGCAAACATTGCGGATGTACCGCTGACGTTACAAATATTCCCGTCAAACTGCACATCATAGGATGTCGCATGGTCAACAGGATCCCAGCTTACCAATACACTGTTAATTGTTACCTCCGCATCTGCATCCGGCGTTTCTAATAAGGTTCTGATTGTCTTTAACTCACTATATGCACTCTCTCCAGATACATTTTTTGCACAAACCTGATAAGTATAGTTTGTATAAGGCAACAATTCGACATACTGCACCGAGGTATCTGATACTGTGACCAGCTTATCATCGCGCCTGACAGTATAACTTACGGCGCCCTTTACCGCATCCCAGCCTACCTTCATTGTGGTTGCAGTAACAGTGGCTGTTACATTTTCCGGTACAGAAGGGATTGTCGTTATACTGTTTTCTGTACTATATGTGCTGTATCCCCCCGCATTCTTGGCACGAACTTTATACTTATACTCTGTACCAGCCGTAAGCCCGGTAAATGTTCGGGACGTTCCTGTCAAAGTATATACATTTCCATTGAAGACCAACTCATAACTAGCTGCATCCGATACTGCATTCCAGCTTACCGTCACAGAGTTTTCTGTTGCGGTTGCTTTAACTCCAGTGGGTGTGGCGGGCGGCTTTATCGGAGTCTTTACTGTAGCGGCTGCAGAGTACGCACTGGTTCCCGCCGAATTTTTAGCGCGCACCTGATAACTGTAGCTGGTGCTTGCGGACAAACCGCTAATGGTTTTGGAATTTCCTGTTACATTGTAAACCGTGCCATTAAATAAGACATCGTAACTCGTTGCATTGACTGCCGAGTTCCATCTGACTGTCACAGAATTATAGGTTGCACTGGCAGTAACACCTGTGGGCGTGTTAGGAGCCTTGAGCAAAGTCTTAATAGTCTGCGAACTGGTATATGCACTATAACCACTTGCATTTTGGGCCCTGACCTTATAACTGTAACTGGTATTGGATGCAAGCCCTGTTATTTTTATGGAAGTTCCGGATGTTGTATAAGCCTTATTGTTCATATACACTTCATAGCTGGTTGCACCGCTTGCTGCAGTCCAGCTTACGGTCACAGAATCTACAGTAGCCGTTGCACTTACCCCAGTAGGCGCATTCGGGATGGTCGTAATGGTTTTGACGGCGGAATAACTGCCAGAACCATCTGCATTGTTTGACCTGATCTGATATGTATAATTTGTCCCTGCTGACAACCCACTGACCGTCTTGGAGGTTCCGGTCACCCTGTAGGTAGTCCCGTTAAAGATCAGATCATAGCTGGTAGCCCCTGAAACAGGATTCCAACTGATAGTAACCGCGCTCTGGGATGCATTGACCGTAGGAGATGCCGGCGCAATAGGCGCAGTGCGAATCGTTTTCGCCGTACTGTAGGAACTTGCACCATCTGACGTTCTCACACGGATCTGGTAACTGTAGCTGGTATTGGCTGTGAGTCCGGTGAACGTAGCTGAAGTGGTCTTGACATTTTGTACTGTCCCATTAAACAGTACATCATAACTTTCTGCACCTGTCACTGCACTCCAGTTTATAGTAGCGGAATTTTCGCCCGTAGTGCCTGATATTCCAGAAGCGACCGGAGCTTTTGGTGTCGTCCGTACCGTATAGACGTTGCTGTAATTGCTTGTTCCATCAGCATTCTTTGCCCTTACCTTATAGGTGTAACCCACATTTGCGGCAAGGTTTGTAAATGTCTTGGAAGTAGTGGTAACGCTGTATGTTGTTCCATTAAAATAGATATCATATCCTGTCGCGCCACTGACAGCATTCCAACTTACAGTCGCAGAATTATCAGTTGACTGATGAGATATACCTGTAGGAATAGTCGGCAACTGCGCCTGGGTCTTAATCGATCTTGAGGTACTGAAGGAACCGAATCCATCAGCGCTCTTTGAACAGATCTGGTAATTATAGGATGTTTTAGGGGTAAGTCCGGTAACAGTATAAGAAGCTGCGGATGCCAAGCATTGGAAGTCAGTATTATTAAACCGCACAATATACCCTGTCGCACCCGTTACCTTCCCCCATGTTATGGTGGCTGTGGTGTCCGTGCTTGTTGCACTTATGGTGGTAGGTGCTTTAGGCGCTGTGGTAACAGTATCCGAAGCCGTATATGCACTTGTCGCTCCAGCCTTCTTGGATCTTACCTGAAAAGCGTAACCCTTGCCAGCTGTCAAACCTGTAAATTGCTTGGATGTACCCGTCACACTATAAAGAGACCCATTAAAAAGAACATCATATCCGGTTGCACCGCTGACCGCATTCCAACTGATTGTAGCTGTGGTCTCCGTTGCAGATTTCTTGATACCAGAAGGAACCGCCGGTGGTGCCACCTGTGTTTTAATCGTTCTAGACGTGCTGAAAGAACCCGTTCCGTCCGCACTCTTTGAACAGATTTGGTAACTATAAGATGTATTTTCAGTAAGTCCCTTTGCTGTATAGGATGTTGCCGAGGCTGAGCATTGCACGTCTGTGTTATTAAACCGCACGATATACCCTGTCGCACCCGTTACCTGTCCCCATGTTATAGTGGCTGTGGTATCCGTGCTTGTTGCAGTTATGGATGTAGGCGCCTTGGGAGCCGTAGTGACGGTATTGGAAACCGTATATGCACTTGTCGCATCCGCATTCTTGGATCTTACCTGAAAGGCATAACTCTTTCCTGCAGTCAAGCCCGTAAACTGTCTGGACGTGGCCGTCGTACTATAAACCGATCCGTTGAATAAAATGTCATAGCCCGTTGCTCCACTAACCGTATTCCAACTGATGGTGGCAGTAGTCTCCGTTGCAGCCTTTTTAATGCCAGAAGGAACTGCGGGCGATATCGCCAGTGTTTTAATTGTTTTCGTTGTACTATAAGCGCTGGTCGTTTTCGATGTTTTCGCACGTACCGCATAAGTATGGCTTGTCTTGGGCTGCAAACCGGTAAATTTTTTGCTGGTGGTCGTGATATTCGTAACCTTATTATCAAACAGAATATCATAACTTCTGGCATGTGCCACCGCATTGAAGCTTACGGTGACAGACACTGTATCTGCAGTCGCGTTAACATTCTGGGGTGTACTGATTGGCTGGTTATCATAAAAATCGGACGGAATCAATATTTGAGCGCCATCACTAAGACTCCCTCCCGAACTTCGAACTGCTTCCAAAACAACTTTATACTGCTGATTGGCCTCCAGATCGGCAGGACTGGTATAAGATGTCGTATGCAGTTCTGTTTCGTTGTAAATGGTATAACTTTTTCCAACCGGAAACATGTACGCCTTGTACCTAGTTACATTACTGACGGCTGACCAACTGGCTGTTATAGACCCGTTTGAATTCAGTGTCAGTTTTAAGTTTAATTGTTCCATAATTTTTATTCCTCTCTTTCCTTTTGTTTTATTGAATTTGCAAATTCAATAAATGAAAAAGAACAAAAGCGTCTATCTGTAAACAAGAATCATAACTTTTGGCAATACCCTGCAATCTTAAAATTTCAGGATACAAACATCCTTTTAGTAAATTATTAATGATACTCCGTCATCCTAAATAATTCTGCGGACAGTCCGCAATGATTCCTGTAATACAATATTTTGATCAGACTGTAGAGCATCCGAATTACTATTGGTTCTATGCTCAGGACTCATCCCTTCAAATCCGAAACAGATTCCAACATAATTAGGTAAATCGTTACCATTCCAATCAAAAAGAATGAAATCCGCAGGTTTCATAGAATTGGCTGGCACTATTCTGATCTTTCCTATTTGTATTATCATATTGATGCTGATATCAATTTTCAAAATGGCAAGACACACTGGAGATGTAAAATCAGAACAATTCATATGTTTAGGTTTTTTGTTCAATATGCTTTTCCTAATAACTCTGGCAACTGTACCCTCGTCCATCATTCTCTAAAACAAGTATTGATTCATTAATGCTAAACCAAGTTGTCACTAACAGTCCAAAATATGCCTAGGACTCATACAGAAGTCCGATCTCCTACGCAAACTGATAAATCAAATAATCAGCAGGTCAACCTGACTTATATAGTTTGAACCGGACACAATCAATAATGCATACTTGATCTAATAAAATTGTATATTCCTGTTCCGGTCTCCGTGAGTCATCCCCAAGCCTTGAGATGAACAGGGAATGGTTTCTCGCTCTGACTGTCAGCGATAGCCGCGGCAATCACTGTAGGACTGTAACGATTCTCTATGTCATTCTAAATATTAACACAGACAGGGTTCCTCCCTGCTCACTCCAAACCACAGGTGCCGGGGCTGCATAATAAAAACCACCCCGTTTGATATCCATGCCCCGCCATTTTCCTTGTTAAATATTTTTGTATATTATAAAAGTGCAATTATTTGGTTTACAATCTATGCCAATTTTTCTTTTATCCTATTGAATTTACAGATTCATAAATTCTAAAAAGGAGAAAAAATGGCAAATTACGACAACAGGCGTTATACTTATGCACAGATACTGGCAGGAAATGGATATTACATGAAGGATGATCAACTGCGAGCCACTCCTGAGGTAAAGGTCATGCAGGCGAAATTGAATACGGCAGGCTACAACTGTGGTACTCCCGATGGAAAATTTGGCAAAAAAACTGATGCTGCTGTTCGGGCATTTCAGAGTGCAAAAAGACTTAACATTGACGGCAAAGCTGGCAGGAAAACATTGACGGCTCTGGATGCAGCGACTGCCAACAACAATTCTACGGGAACACTTTACAACAGCAACAGTTATCTGACTTTGGATCAGATGAAAGTTAATGCTCAGTATATCCTTGACTATCTTAGGAATAGAGGTTGGACTAAGAATGCTGTTTGTGGTATGCTAGGCAATATGCAAACCGAAAGCACGATTAATCCGGGGATTTGGCAGAGTCTGAAAAAAAACCATCTTCCTGGCGGATTCGGTTTGGTACAATGGACACCCGCTTCCAAATACATCAATTGGGCAAATGCACAGGATTTGGAAGCAGCTAACATAGACAGTCAGTTACAGCGAATCCTTTATGAACTTGAAAACGGTGAGCAATATTATGCTACCCACGCTTACCATCTTTCCTTCGAGGCTTTCTCGAAATCCACTGAAACTGCATATTACCTTGGATGTGCATTTCTGCACAACTACGAACGTCCCAAAAATTCTTTCCAGAACTCGACCAGAGGTAGACAGGCAACTTACTGGTACGAAAACCTGACCTAATTTTTCATCAAGACCAATCGACGTCCTCTCACACCACTGCTCATGCGGTTCCGCAAGCGGCGGTTCGGTTGTTCAAAGATGTGCTTATGTCTTGCACTACCTATTCCTAACTCTAAGCGTTCTTATCCTTTTCTCTCGGTTTCCAACCTACTCTCAAATAAGCAACCTCTTTCGAGCAACTGCTATCTTTAAGTACTAGATAAATAGCATCCGTCTTATCCCAACCGTCAAGTCTTTTCCTTCATCTGCTTTCACAGACTTCTTTGATACTACGACTTGAACTGCCTTCTATATGTTCAGCCGTGTCTTGCAACATAGGTTACTAAGGAGTGAATATTGTATCACCCTGCAAAGCATACCATACAGACCTCCCCAGTTAAGGTACATAATCTTTCCCTCCTATCTGCCGCACTTACCCAGTATACCTTCGGATAGTTATTTGGTTTCAACTTGTCGAGCAGCCTTACCCGATATGCCAAGCCTTATATATGATTTCTGTCCTCTAGACCAGAGGTTTGCCATCCGGCTTCCCTCAGCTTCCACCTCATGGCGGACAACCTTGCTATTGGCTGTAAATTTTTCACTATCAGGGCACTTTACAGACTTAACACCGATTAGATTATACCCATGCTAGGCGAACAAGAAACCGACCAAGAGATTGATATTTCCCTTGGTCGGTTTACAATTTCAAAATAATAAATCGCTTAATATATGGCGTTCTTAAATGGTTTATCATATACCTCGTTTTATTTCTTCTTACCTTTTTCATCTACATCTTGCTTCAGCTCGCTTAGTGTTCTCCTCAAAAACTCTGGCAGTTCTACACCCATTCGTCCTGCATTTTCCAAAACAGATATAGACTCATTGATAATAAACCAAGTTGCCACTAATAACCCAAAATATGTTTGTGATTCATATTGGAGCCCTAATTCCTGCGCAAACTTATAGATTAAGTAGTCAGCACATATTGCAACAAAAACAGTAAAGATGTACCCCACCTTCTTAAATATACCTAAAACACCCCTTTTACTGCTCCAACCATACTTTTTGTTACTAGGGTGTTCTATTGCTTCCTTTTTTGCCGCAATCATGCCAGACACATAGTCTGCAATCATGAGAAGCATCAGTAAACACAGCATTGGAAACAGCAATCCAAATTGGTTGCTGACCCACGCACCAACTATTGTAGTGATTATCTTTTCCCACAGTTCTTTCCCATTCATATATGCCACCAGCTTTCATTATTTTTACGAAATAGAAAGCTGACATCCACAAAATTGTAAACTCCCCATCATATAAAATGTCTGTCCAATACCTCTTTATACAGTTCCCTCCGCAACCGATTGATATATTGCCGACTTACAGAAAATATTTCTGCAATTTCTGCATCTGATTCATTTCCCGTAATAATTATTCTAAATATTTTCTGCTTCCTTCCAGTATACTCCCGCAAAAACATCTCAACATCAATATTGAAAATGACGTTTTCTAAATCAGTAATTTTTTCAACACCACTTATATCAAAAAGATCATCATTATCAGTAAATTGCTGCTTGTCATGCTCTTTCTTGCTTTTACGATACAATTCATAAAAACGATTTTTCAGAGCAGTACATAAAAAGGTCAAACATTCCCCATCTGTTTCGCAGTATTCCATTCTTATTACTGCTTCCCACAGAGCCATCGTCATTTCTGAACGTACATCCTCCTTGTCATCCTTATACAAAAGCCTCACATATTTTTTAATCAACGGATTCATTTTCTCTACTAGTTCTTTGAATTCATTTTTATTTATATGTATTTTTTGGATTATTGACGTTATTTCCCCCATATCCTACGCCTCCAAAAGAAGACAAAGATAAAAATGAGAAAAATGTAAACTTGGGGGAAAATAATCTATTTTCTATTATATAATCTTGCCATATAAAGCGACTTACTTTTGAAAAGTGTCTTTTTTTCTTAAAAAACTGTATAATTTGCCTTTAAAAAATTTGAATTTTTAAAAGTTTGAATAAAAAACTTAAATTATAAATGGGAAATAAATTCGACCATCATAAAATATTGATATGTGAAAAATATAAAAAGGGGCAGAACTCATTTAGTGCAACAGCCTTACCTCATTTTCCCGTATAGTTTTTATTGCCGGTCAAAGCCATCAGTGAATAAAGTCATACAATAGCACCGCCACATCAAACCGGTCATTCTCATCGTGAATCTCTACCTGACCTTTATATTTTTCTGCGATCTGTCCTACAATGATCAACCCCAATCCATGATTGCCACTGTCAGCTTTATGTGTCAGATATTTCCCTTTCTCTTTATGCCCAGCCAGCTCTTCAATGGCATTATCCAGCAGATTCCCAAGACAGATACAGATATCCTCCGCATTCATTTCTCCATCCCTGGGGATATTTTCTTTCACTTCAAACTCAATCCCAATTTGTGCGGCATACTCAGCTTTATAATTGATAATGCTGTCGATGTAGATATTTCCGGTATTGGATACAAGATTTCCACGAGTGATCAGTTTCAGATTCTCATTACAATAGCGTTCTAATTCAGAATATTTTCCTGAATCTACCAGCATTTTTTCCAAAAGGTATCGTTGCTTGATATCATGTCTGAAATTCCTCAGTTCCTCCCACAACTTTTGACTTTCTTTATTCTGCCGGATGTAGTATTCGCACTGCTTTTCAAGAACTTTCTCCCGTATGCGTTTTTCCTCAGCCTCTTTTGATCTTTCATACAGATAATACGTCACAATATTGATCAACAGCACAATAGCCGAAGCCACAAAGCAGCTTGCCTGTTCCGAAAACGGTTCCGCCTTCACCAGCGTCAGCAGAATCCAAATACTTCCCACCGGTACAACAAATACCTCCAGCCAATCCTGAAAATCAAGTTCAACATTCCTTTTTTTCTTAACTACTAATAAAACAATTTTAACCATACAAAAGCAAATAATGCGTGAAATAATGGCATACACCGTTTCTGTACTTTCATTCAGCGGACATTCTAAATAACGGACGAGAAAAAGCAGCAGTACCTCCGTTCCCATACCGGTCAGATATATAAAAAAGCTACGAAAAGCACAGATTTCAGTGAATCGGAATAAAGAACTCTGACCACAAGAAAAAAAGCGGTCAGAGAAAATAGCATATTGAACCAAATATTATGTACCACATAGTATGTCACTATATTAATACAGACATAATACCCTCCCCATATCACAATATCAGTTGCCGGTTTATTGACCCGCTTTGTCAGCGTATTCTCACAAAATATCCGTTGTATGATTGTAGTAAAAAACTCTGCGGTCATCAACAGCACTGTCAGTCCCATATGGTTATTCCTCCGCATTGGAGTATTTATTGTTATAATGTAAATTTTAAAATTTTTTAATATCTGATATCCTATGCAATATTTTATATGCGGTTTCTTAATGATTTCATATAATATTCACGAACAGCCGCCTTATAATGGTCGCTGATTTCTATCACCGTACCATCGTCTATAACTACTCTGTCAGCGGCGTATTCCATAATATAATTTGTATTTACAAGAAAAGATTGCCGAATTCTCAAAAACTTCAATTTGTAATTACTTATATCTTCCTCTACATCCTGCAGTTTCCCGTAAAATATATACCGATCCATGGATGTGTCATTATGTACTGTCCACACATAAATCAAGCGTTTATCACTTTGGAAATACCTTATTTCAGATAGAGGAATGCTAAATTGGATTTTTCTGTTTGAAAAGCTAAAGCATTCTCTTTGATCCAAATGTGTACGAACTGCATGATCCAGAACCTCTTTCAGTCTTTGGACGGAAATCGGCTTGTCGATAAAGGCATATGGCTGTACATCTATTGCCTCTTTGCAATACTGATCATGTGATGATATGAAAATGATAACTGCATTATTGTCTTTTTCTCTAAGCCTGTGTGCAAATTCAACCCCATTCATCCCAAGCAGTTCTATATCCACAAGTAAAATATCCATCCTGCCTGTAGTATCTATCTCTAACAACAGATCCTCGCCACTTTGGAAGCAATATACCATGACATTCCGGGACAGATCCGCCATGATCCCTTCAACAATTCTTTTGCAATAGACCAATTCTCTATATACATCTTCACAGATGCCAATTCTTATCATTCCGTTTCCTCTCCTGGCAGGGCAAAGGCACCGTCAGACGCAGATTTTATCCAGCAGATCTGCGTGTGCTTTGATTTCCTTATAGAATGAACGAACAAAATCTATATATTGGTCTCTAATCTCATTTTCATCTTTTTCCCGGGAAGAATCGCTCTTTTTCATGACATAGTTAATGCACTTTTCCAGCTGTTTTGACTTTCTCACACTTTCCTCCAGAATACTCCCTTTATCCTCATGCCTGTTGATACTGTCTGCGATGATGCTTGAAGATTCCCGATCGAACGGCGATAAGATATAGTGACCGATATAGTAATCAATATCTGACTCCCAGTTCCTGCCCTTCCCAAATGTCTGCGGGAGGCACGGCACGATCAGTTTACTGAACTTCTCATCCGGCTTAAATGCCTTCTTGATCAGGGAGCGAAAATCTATGCTTTTTGCATGATCTTCACCGCGTTCCAGCACATTTAAATAATCGTACAGGCGCACTTCCTCGCTCATCTGTATACCTTCAAATTTTTTGGAGCTTGCCCCAAGACTCATATAATACCAGAGCGTATTATCCATGTACTGGATCTTTTTCACATGTACCAGACGGTGAGGCAGCTTACAGATAGTTTTCTGTTTTATTTCAATAGCCTTGAGCTCTTCCGAAGCCATGGAATCTTCCGAAGCCTCCTCACACTTCGGAATAGAATACGGCAGCTGGATCCCGATCCGAAAACAGTTCCCCGACTCCCACAACTGTTCTACAGGTATTTCCTCATCCTCCAGATACAGTCCCCAATCGCTTACCGTCTTTTTGTAATGCTTTAAGAACTTACTGAAAAGATCCTGGTCCACATTTTGATAAAAGAGCAGGAGCATAGAAATCAGCACTTCCGGCTTGTCAAAAAACAGTGGTCTGCCCGCTTCCTGTTTCGCTCTCTGACCGCCCGTCTCTGTCCTGTCGCACAAAAACTGGCACCAGTTCTTAAGGATCTCTCTTCTTACCGCCAGCAGTTCTTCCTCGTCAATGGCACCCTCCCGAAGGCGGTCCCTGTCAATATTCATGTACTCCATCGGCCGATCATCCATAATCAGCACATCCAGTTTCAGAAAACCCGCATGAAGCTGTTTATGTCCGTTCTGATGGGCGTAAATAGATTCCGCATTGGAAATCATATTGAATTTGTAACAGATATTATATAAATTTGTTACTTTTTCCGGCAGGATCAAACGTCTCCTTTCGCTTCCTTCCTCCTGCACGATTTTGCACGGTCGGATTGTCAGACAATAGCACCTGTAGGTCTTCTTATCCCAGAAGATGGCTTTATCCTGTTTAAAGCAGTATTCCCCCGCCGGCATGACAGAAAACGAATTGAGCGTCTCGCCAAATTTTTCTTTTTCACCGCCTTTCAGGTAAAAATAGCTTTTGCGCAGCCGCTTGCGCGTACTCCTTCTTTCATTGACATAACCGTCTTTTTCTATGATCGTCTCCTCAAAATATACATTAAAGTAATCCACAGGGGATTCTTTTATTTTTTTTTTGCACGCAACGGCGATCTCTGTGTAGAGAATATCCAGTTCCTCTCCCGCATCAAATTCCACATCATAATACTTAAAGGAATCCTTTGGTGCGCCGCCATTTTCCAGGAAGTTCTCCTTTTTTACAATAATCTTCACATTCGTCCCCGGAACGGAATTATTGGAATAAGGTCCCTGAGGGCTTTCAGGCAGATCCTGGACTTCTATCTTTCCATGGTTTTTGCCGTATGAGTATAGGGAAATCAGGCGTTCCGGCGCATTGTGCTGTCTGGTATAAAAATCCACACAGTCCGTCAGCTGGAACACCGACTGCAGACCGATGCCGAATACACCGGACGGTCTCAGCCAGGCGGGCATGCTGTCCAACAGCCTGCGCACCCGGTCATTGTTTTCCTTACTGGAGCCCAGATCCGCTATATACTTTATCTCTTCCTTCGTGATCCCGATTCCCTTGTCCTTGACAACAACGATCACCTGCTCCCGCATCTTGTCTTCAATGACTTCCACCGTCACATCATAGTTCCCGAAAATAGCCGTTCTGTTATCCTTGAGCAGATCGAGCATATTAAGACCGTACTTTGCAACGCTTTTTGACAGTCCGTATGAGATGTAACGGTTATGGAGCAGATCATACCACAGCTGCAGCAGCGATGCGTCAATGGCATTTTGTACCATTTCCCGTATCCCCACATATTTATCCCGGTATATGCTGGTCCCCTCCAGCAGCTTCATCACGCGCTCCTGGGACATTTTCATCTGAAATGTCTTGTTTTCCGCCATATATTCCATATCGTCCACATAGATATGTACTTCGATATTTGCAGGAGGATTCCCAAAATTGGGCGGTGCGATCCTGTTCCATTGCATTACCAGTTCTTCCCGCTCATTCGTCAGCATTTCTGTCCACTCACTGACCAGGGCTGCTACCTGGTTGCACTCCTTCTGCGCCACTTCTCTTAAGAATTCTTCTTTCTTAATATCCTTTTCTTCCAGGACTTCGTTCCGCTTTGAATAGCACTGGACAATAACTTCGATTTCATCCGGTGTTATCAGCATATGTGACACAGCCTCATGTTTCCGGTAATGCATCACGGACAGTTTCGGAATGATATTCTTGTCTTTAGCGATCTCCTTGACGAACCAGTCCGGGAACCGGTCGTTATCCATGTCCAGCAGATCCCCCAGGCGCAGCAGCGCCGCAACAAAGCGCGGATGATAGTCATCACCGCACATACCGTCAGCCTTTGCAGGCATTTTCAGCATATCCTTTACCGTCTGCCCATGGCACATGCAGATGTTCACAATACCCTCTGTCCCGAAGACAAATCTTCTTTTTATGTTTTCATCGAAGAGACCCTGGAAATCCCTGCGGACATCCATGACCCCTTTCCAGTGCGCAGGGCGCTGATACAGCTGAATGACCATCATGATGGAAAAATAGATTTCCTGCAGCGATATGTTTGGCTTGCCGTCACCGATATAATAGAGCAGATTTTTTACCGCATTGATATCCTCCTTCTCCAGATAGTCCGCGTTTCTTTCCGCCTTTTTCAAAAAAGCTTCAAACTCATCGCTTCCCAAAATATCATATATTTTATTAAAAGTAAGCGCCATCCCGTAATCATGAGCATACGCGCAGACAAGAAGCATAAAGGTATCTGTGGCAGAAAGCCTGCAGATACGTTCTTCGCCCAAAAATCTCTCTATCGTCCGAATGATCGTACGGCTGTGGCTCCCGTCGTGCAGACTGTAATTGACAAAAGTGCTTCGGGACGGAAGCAGCTTATCCTCTATCTGCTTTTTGACCAGTATCCACAGGCTTCTGATTTCCTCCACGGCCGACGATCTCTTTCCCAGCTCTTCAAAATGCCGCTCCAGTGTCATCTGTATATTGGATTCGTAGATCTGTTCTATCTTTTCCATTTCCATCTCCATTCCAGGCAGAAAGGCTTCTTAATGATCCCGCTGCCTCAAGGCTCCAAATCCTGATTTTCAGCTGTTTTCGTGTCCGTTGTTCACGGCCGGCGCCGGAGCCGCCCTGCTGACCGTCTCACACCACTCCAGGGCTTCACTGCTGTAAATTTCCTCCACGCTCTGCACAAAGAGATCGTATCTTCCCTCTTCATCCAATGCATGATATTTACCGCAGCTCGCGGCATACTGGCGCTGTTCGCTCATAAGTTTTGAATTTGATCTGCGGTACAGGATCCATTTCTCTTTCATGGAAAACAGGTGAATCACGGAATCGATCAGAATACATATTGATGAGGCGGCCACAACGATCCAGGGATGTCCGTTCATTCCGGGTACCGCTTCAAAAACGGGAATTGCGGCCAAAGCGCCGTATTTAATGACGCTTAAGGTAAAATAAGCATGCTTATACAGATCGGATCTCTGCTGATAATAATCGATATAGTTCCGTACTACCCTCATGGATTCCTCCCTGCTGTTCTCCGGATTCCATATGCAGTAATCTCCGCCGCTGTGCAGCTGTTTTTCCGTTTTCCTGCCCATACTGTCCCCCCTTGATTTTTTGAACATCTCCACCCTCTGGCATTCCGCCGTTTTGGTGTTTTTTGTGTTGGAAAACATTGTTTTGATTTGTGAGTAGATTTATAACATTCTATCATTATGTTACATTAAATTCAAGATAATCCAAAAAAATAGCAGGAAATGTTTATAGCATTTTCCTGCTGCTTATCCTCTTTACTTCCATAAAAAAGGGGCTGCCGCACTAAGGTTTTCAAGCGTTAAAGCGACAGCACATTAAGTATGAATATGCAATCATCAACTCCGGTCAGGTTAGTTTTTTGTACAACATAGCAAATATTACCCAGCCAATCATTTCACGCAGATCTTGAGTCATCCGTCACGAAATAGTACGCGCTTTCTCTCGATCATCTCCTCGATCCTCTCGATATACTGGGCGACTTCCTTGACATTCTCGCTTCGCTCGATACGCCCGTCCGGGTACACCCTTTTCGTGATCGAGCCGGCCCCTAATGCCACGATGGTCTGCACTTCCTCCATGATGAGGATATTATACAGCCCATATTTCCCGGGTCTGGCATAGCCCACATTCTCAAAGTTGCCGGACATGTTCTTCTGACGGTAGAGGTAATAGGGCTTCATACCCATTCTCTCTGCCCCCGCCCGGGCAAGCTCCATGGTGGCTTCCGTGTTTCGCAGAGTCTCAATCCCATTCTCCTGAATCCACTGATTTAAACGGGCAGCACGCTTGATCGCCAGGGAATGCACCGTAAGGCTGTCCGGCGCAAGCTCCGTCACCCTGTCCATGGTGCGCCTCACATCCTCCTGGGTCTCTCCGGGCAGCCCAAGGATCAGATCCATATTGATATTGGAAAAACCGGTCTCCCTGGCAATCCGGTATGCCTCCAGCACCTGTTCCACGGAAGCCTTCCTGCCGATGATGTCCAAAGTCTCCTGTTTCATGGTCTGGGGGTTGACGGAAATGCGCTCCACTCCGTGACGCCTGAGCACCTCGAGTTTTTCCCGTGTGATACTGTCCGCACGCCCTGCCTCCACGGTAAATTCCTTTACGTTTCCAAGATCAAAATTTTCCCTCAGCGCGCCAAGGAGTCTGTCCAGCTGCCGTGGCTCCAGTGTGGTGGGGGTTCCGCCGCCAATGTAAATGGTGTCCGTCACCTGCCCCCGCATCTGCCCGGACACAAACTCCATCTCCCGGATCAGACAGTCGATATAAGTTTCAACCATATTCTGATATCTCCCGATGGGATAGGAGGTGAAGGAACAGTACAGACAGGTGGTGGGGCAAAAGGGAATTCCTATGTAAAGGCTGTAACCTTTATCGTAATGTATCTGCCGCAGAAGCTCCCGCTCCCTCTTGGCGATGTCCAGCCCTAACCGTGCCTTCCCGGGGCTGGTCTGATAATATTGTTCAAAGGTGTCCAGAATCTTCTGCTCACTTTCTCCCTGCTCCAGCATCCCGTAGGCGATCTTGGTGGGGCGGATTCCCGTAAGACTGCCCCAGGGAAGGCTTACGCCTGTATGATCACACAAAACGCCGTAGAGGAAACGCTTAAATTCCTGCTTGTAGCCCGTCAGGTCTTTTTTCTGCGCCTCCCTGCCCGGCAAAACGGCATTCCACACAAACGACTTTTCCCCGATACGAATCTTTGCTCCCGTCTCCGTCAGTTCCATATACACACAGAGCAGGCTTTCTCCGGCGCGCTGCCGGTCTTCCTGCTCTTTTGCCGTCTGTCGTCTCCTCTGTCCGGTGCTCTCCGGCGTGAGAATCGTCACGCTCTCACCGGGATAAAACGCCCGCACCAAAGAATTGACATCATATTCATAATTTGCTTTGTTCAACTCGATAATCAGCATCTGTCTACTCCCCGCAGAAGGGATTGTATTGTTTCTCATGTCCCACAGTGGTGCTGTCCCCGTGTCCCGGATAAAGTTTCGTCTCCTCCGGCAGGACAAACAATTTTTCCCTGATGGAACGGATCAGCGTTCCCATGCTTCCGGTGGGCAGGTCCGTCCTTCCCACGGATTCCTGGAAGATCGTATCCCCGCAGACGCAAAATCCCGCCTCTTCAAAATAAAAGCAGCATCCTCCCTCAGTGTGTCCGGGGGTGGCGATCACCGTACAGCCAATGCCCGCAATCTCAATCTTGTCACCATCCCTCACATAAACATCCGCCTCCACCGTGCAGGCTCTGCCTGCACCCTCCGAGACATTTTTTCGGGCGTTTCCAAGAAGCTCCCGCTCCGCCTCACAGGCATAAACCGATACGCTGTCATAGCCATGGTGTTCTGCCGTCTCGTTTGCAGCGGCGCGCAGCGCTTCCACACCCCAGATATGGTCAAAATGTCCGTGAGTCAAAAGAATCCCTGCGGTGCGCAGATGGTTCTTGTTGAGATTGGCAAATATCTGTCTGCCATAATCCGCCGGGTCAATGACAATGCACTCCTGCGCTCCCTCTCTGTATACAAAATAGGTGTTGGTAGCGCAGGGACCCAGCACCATACGTCCGATCTTTAACCCGCTCATACGCCTTCCTTTCTCATTCCTGCCAAAAGCATCGAAAAAGCCGTCCTTTTGTCTGTCAAAACTCTATAATACGTCAGCCTGAGGTTCTCTCAATATCGATCACGCTCTCAATCCCACGGATCCTGTCCACGATCCGGCTCAGAGCCTCTCTGTCACTGATTTCAAAAGTCACCAGCAGCGTCGCCATTCCCTGTTTGCTTGTGCGGGTATTCATGGACAGAATATTGATGTCCTTCTCCGTCATTGCGCGGGTAATATCCGCCAGCAGACCGTTTCTGTCGTTGGCGTATATCTTGATCTCCGCCATGTATTTCTCCGCCTCGGCATTCTCCGGCATCTGCCACTCCGCATCCATGAGACGGACCCTCTCATGCTCCGGCAGACTCAGGATGTTTACGCAGTCTGTGCGGTGAATGGAGATCCCCCGTCCTCTGGTGACAAATCCCACGATCTCGTCGCCGGGCACAGGCGAACAGCATTTGGAAAAACGCACGGACAAATCCGCGACTCCCTTCACCACAATTCCGCTCTTTGACCGGATCCTGGAGGAATGATCTGCCGCACCGGACGCCTCGGCAAGGCTCTGGAGGACTTCCTCGTTGGTCATCTCCCGCTTGTGCGCCTTGTCGTAGAGTTCCTGCAACTTGTTGATGATCTGTCCCTCTTTGAGGGCTCCGTGCCCCACTGCAGCCAGCACGCTGTCCCAGTCCTTAAAGCCGTATTTGTGCAGCACCACCTCCATGTATTCCGGTCTGGAGAGGTTGGCGTAATTGATGCCGCGAGCCTTGCAGTAAGCATTTAACAGATCTTTTCCTTTGACAATATTGTCATCCTTGAGTTCATTTTTAAACCATTGGTTGATCTTATTCTTCGCCTGGGTGCTCTTTACAATGTTCAGCCAGTCACGGCTGGGTCCTTTGGAGTTTTGGGAAGTGATCACTTCGATCCGGTCGCCGTTGTGGATCTCATAGTCGAACGTGGCCAGTTTTCCGTTCACGCGTGCGCCCACCATCTTGTTGCCCACGGCGGAATGGATGCTGTAGGCGAAATCAATGGGTGTGGAGCCCGCAGGCAGATTTTTCACCTCACCGGTGGGCGTAAAACAGTATACACTGTCGGAGAACAGATCCAGATCGTTCTTCAACAGGTTCATAAACTCCTTGTTGTCGGACATGTCCCGCTGCCATTCCAGGATCTGCCGCAGCCAGACAAGCTTTTCCTCCTCCTGGGTCTCCACCTTTTTGCCGTCGGAGGCTTCCTTGTACTTCCAGTGCGCCGCGATACCGTACTCTGCCGCCTTGTGCATCTCAAAGGTACGGATCTGTACCTCGAAAGGCTGCCCCGTGGTTCCGATCAGCGTAGTGTGAAGGGACTGATACATATTTGCCTTGGGCATGGCGATATAATCCTTAAACCGCCCCGGAATGGGCTTATACATCTCATGGATCACACCCAGCGCCGCATAACAGTCTTTTACCGTGTCCACAATGATACGCACTGCAAACAGGTCATAAATCTGATCCAGCGTCTTGTTCTGGTTCTTCATCTTCTTGTAGATGCTGAAAAAGTGCTTTACACGTCCGTCCACCTTTGCCTTGATGCCGGCGCTCTTAACATGTTCCCCCACCTCATCCACGATACTCTGGATATAGCTCTCCCGCACGCTCTTGCGCACGGCGATCTTGTCCACCAGATCGTAATAGATATCCGGCTCCAGATATTTTAAGGACAGATCGTCCAGTTCGATCTTAACCTTGCTGATACCCAGCCTCTGGGCAATGGGACAATATATCTCCAGCGTCTCCTTGGCGATCCGCTGCTGGCTCTCCGGTTTCTGATACCGCAGCGTGCGCATATTGTGCAGCCGGTCTGCCAGCTTGATCATGATGACACGGATGTCCTTGGCCATGGCGAGGAACATCTTGCGCAGATTCTCCGCCTGCATCTCCAGTTTCGCATCCGGCTGGTCGCCTCCTGCCGAGAGCGGTATCTTCTCCAGCTTCGTCACGCCATCCACCAGATGGGCGACATCACTGCCAAACTCCCGCTCCAGATCCTCCTCCGTCATCACCGTGTCTTCCACCACATCATGGAGCAGCCCTGCCACGATGGTCTCCTTGTCCAGCTCCAGCTCCGCCAGTATGATCGCCACATTCAGCGGATGGATGATATAGGGCTCGCCAGATTTTCTGAGCTGATCCTCGTGTGCCTTCTTTGCAACCTCATACGCCTTGGCGATCATGGAGATATCGTCACTGGGATGATATTTTTTGATATGCGAAATAAGCCTCTGATACAGTTCCTCAGGGGATACAAATTCCTCCTCTGCATTCAGTTTGCCGTCCTCTATGACAGCCACACTTTTTTCTTCCGCCATAACCGCTCCCAGATGACTGAAATCTGTCTTGTGTCATTGATGCAACATTCCGCAAATCTTATTTGCCGGGATAACAGATCGCGGAATCCAGCCGGTATCCGTCAAGCTTCTCCCTGCCTTTAAGCCCTGCAAGCTCCATGAGCACCACAACGCCCGCCACAATACCGCCGAGAGACTCCACCAGCTCGATCATTGCCCTGGTGGTGCCGCCCGTGGCGATCAGATCGTCCACGATCAAAACTTTCTGCCCCTGCCGGATGCTGTCCTTGTGCATCTCAATGACCGCCTGACCATACTCCAGATCATAGGATCTCTCCACCGTCTCGCAGGGAAGTTTCCCCTTTTTGCGGATCAGCACAAAAGGTTTCCTGTTATTATACGCAATCGGCGCTCCAAATATAAACCCCCGGGATTCCGCACCTGCCACCACGTCATAGTCCAGATCTTTGATCAGCTCCTGCATGGTGTCGATGGCAAGATGCAGCCCCTGCGCGTCCTGCAGGACGCTGGTCACATCCCGGAAAATAATCCCTTCCTCCGGAAAATCCGGAATACTTCTCACATAATCCTCCAGCTTTTTCATGATATGTCCCCTTCTATCTTTGGCAGACGTTCATTCTTCTGCAGCTTCCAGTTGCTTTTTCACAAAATATCTCAGGATATCCCGTCTGGTGATGATTCCGATAAACACACTTCTGTCGTCGATGACCGGCACAAAATTCTGCAGCTGCGCCTGCCCCAGAAGCTGCTCCATATCGGTGTCGATCCACACAGGCGTTACCTTCCCGCTCCGGATGATATCCCGCAGAGTCATCTCCTCCATGTTTTTCATCGTCATGGCAGAGAGGGTCTCGTTGTGTTCCAGGATCCTCCAGAGGAAATCCCCCTCGCTGACCACGCCCACATATCTGTCCTCCCTATCGATCACGGGAACAGCCGTGTAACCGCTGCGCCGGAGTTTTTCCAGCCCCTGTCTGATCGTCATATTGTCCCGCAGATAAGTGACCTCCGCCTTAGGCGTTATAAAAGCTGCTATATTCAACGCACTTCTCCTCTTGTCGTAACGTGTACTCTATGTAATCTATTTTTTACCACAGCATTTCTTGTACTTCTTGCCGCTGCCACAGGGGCAGGGATCGTTGGGGTATATCTTCACCCCTTTTACGATGGTGGTGGAAGATTTCTGTTCCTTATAGAGAGCCTTTCTGGTCTCCTCATCAAAAATCCCGTTCCACTCCTCCAGCCCATAGAGCCAGTCCGCTTCCGCAGCCACCATATTCTTGTAGAGCAGAGCCTTGTCGAAGCCAAGCTGCACAGGGGTGTCCTCCTCAATGGTCTCAATGGGATTCTTCTCCTTCAGGCTGTCATTGATACCGTCCAAAAATCCTGTCATGGACATGACGGAAATGCCATACTTGTCCGCCAGTTCTTTCACGGTACCGGACACCACCTCGTCAGGATTCTTCAGAAGCTGTGCATAAATCTCCTTCTCCTCCTGAAAATAAGCTGTCCAAAATTTCTGCAGCTGATTCCTGTCTGCTGATTCATTGTATGCGATTGACCGCCACTGTTCCAATAATGCCATAACCCATACCGTCCTTATATTTGATTTAAAAACTGATACCCTTAAGTATAAAACAATTTGCCGTAAAAAACAATATTCCGGCATGAAATTATATGATAAACAAAAATTCCTTGCCTCATCCGCAGTTTCCACATATAATAGGGTCTATGGACCCGTTTTTGCAACGGCTGCCATTGCAGTAAAGACGGATACGGACCGCGTCAAAGCTTCAATATGCCTTGACCGCAGCAAACTGCTCTGACATGGAGGATCAATATGAAAAAAAACGATAAAAAAGAGGGCTGCCTGAAAAAGGAGCCCTCAAATTCCAAAGCAAAGATCACTTCTAAGCAGGTAGTCGCAATGACCGGCGTTATCTTGCTGGTGCTGATGTATGTGCTGACACTGGTGCTGGCACTGACAGACAATTCCTCCTCAGGGAATTTTTTTGCGCTGAGCCTGGCCTGCACGCTGATCGTCCCCATCATTGTCTTTCTCTACAACTGGATGTATGCCAGGATCACAGGAAAAAAGGCGATGGGAGATCCCGACGAAATAAAGAGTGAGGATGAGGTATAAATCCTCATATCCGGACGCCCAGCGCCCGCAGTTCCTCTTCCGCCTGTTCCCTGCTGTGAAAGACAATCCCGTGGATTCCCTGCCGTTTTGCCTCCTCCACATTGACGGCAGTGTCGTCGATAAAGACACATTCACCGGCCTTTAGAGCATATCGGTTTAATAGCAGCCTGTAAATCTCAGGATCGGGCTTGACCATATGCTCCCGGTATGACAGGATCCCCCCGTCCATATCGGGCAGGAATGCGAGGGAATCGCTGCACTGCTGCTCCGCTTTCAGGGCAAAATTGGAAAGATACCAGACCTTATAACCTCTCTCCTTAAAGCCGCGCACCCAGGAAACGGCATAGTCCCTGAGCGTGACCATCCCCCTGATATCGTCAAAAGCCAGATGCAGCTCCTTCTCAATCTCCGGATCATTGGCGATGAAAGCCCTCATCAGCTTCTCCTCGCTCCACTCTCCCCGGTCAAACTCCCGCCAGAGCGGGCTGTCCACGGAAGCGCGTCCGATCCGCTCCACCATATCATCGTCAAATCCCTTGTCTTTCAGACAATCCCTCCACCGAAAATCGGAGAGAACATTTCCGATATCAAAAATAATGTTCTTTATCACTGTCTGCGGCATTACCCGTCACCTCAACCAACCTCTTATTTCGCCAGCGGGCTGTCCCTGTAGATGATATCTTTTCTTCCGGGACCGTTGCTGACCATGGTGATAGGATACCCGATCTGCTCCTCGATAAACTCCACATATCTGCGGCAGTTTGCGGGAAGCTCCTCGTACTTTCTGATCCCCCGGATATCGCACTTCCAGCCGGGAAGCTTCTTCAGTACCGGCTTTGCCTTCTCCAGCTTTGCGGTCACGGGGAAATCCGTGGTCACTTCCCCGTCTATCTCATAGCCCACGCACACGGGAATCTCATCCAGATATCCCAGAACATCCAGCACCGTAAACGCCACATCCGTGGTTCCCTGCAGACGGCATCCGTATTTGGATGCCACACAGTCAAACCACCCCATTCTCCGGGGTCTTCCCGTGGTCGCGCCGTACTCGCCGCCGTCTCCGCCGCGGCGTCTGAGCTCCTCCGCCTCATCCCCGAAGATCTCGGACACAAAGGCTCCCGCCCCCACTGCGGAGGAATATGCCTTGCACACGGTCACGATCTGCCGGATCTCATAGGGCGGCAGCCCCGCTCCGATGGCGCCATAGGCCGCCAGAGTGGAGGAGGATGTCACCATGGGATAAATCCCGTGGTCGGGATCCTTGAGGGTTCCCAGCTGTCCCTCCAAAAGCACCGTCTTTCCCTCCTTCAGCGCCTTATCCAAAAACGCGGACACATCGCACACATAGGGAGCGATCATATCCCGGTACTCATGCAGTGTATTCAAAAGCTCAGCGGTGTCGATCGCAGGCTTGTGATAAAGATGCTCCAGAAGGACGTTTTTCATCTCGCACACCCGCTCCACTTTTTCTCTGAGCAGTTCCTCGTCAAAGAGCTCGCTGACCTGAAACCCGATCTTCGCGTATTTGTCGGAGTAAAACGGCGCGATGCCGGACTTGGTGGAGCCAAAGGACTTGCCTCCCAGCCTCTCCTCCTCATACTGGTCAAAAAGAATGTGATAGGGCATCACGATCTGCGCCCGGTTGCTCACCAGGATCCTGGGCATGGGAACATTCCGGTCCGTGATGGACTTGATCTCATTGAATAAGATCGGAATATTCAGCGCCACGCCGTTTCCGATGATGCTGGTGGTGTGACCGTAAAACACCCCGGAAGGTAACGTGTGCAGCGCAAATTTGCCATAGTCGTTTACGATGGTGTGCCCCGCGTTGGCGCCTCCCTGGAAACGCACGACGATGTCCGCCTGCTCCGCCATCATATCCGTGATCTTGCCCTTGCCCTCATCGCCCCAGTTGGCGCCCACTACTGCTTTAACCATTGTCTCCTCCGATTCTGCCGTCCATGCGGCTTTGTATCATGATCCTCTATTTTTCTTATTCTCTGCCGTCCCAGCAGTAAGTACACAGCTTCTCCCTGTCGATGCCCACCGCCCGGATCATATCGTCCAGACGGTTGAAGCGCAGGGAGGTGAAATTAAGCTGTTTTCCGATGCGCTCCACCATATCGCCATACTCCGCGGTATCGGGATCCACATAAGCCTTCAGATCGATCTTCCTTCCCTCTTCCTCCATCTCCTTCAGCACCCTTCTGGTGATCAGATCCATCTCCGAGGAGGAGCGGGAAAAGTTCAGATATTTACACCCAAACAGAAGCGGCGGGCACGCGGGTCTGATATGTACCTCCTTCGCGCCGCTCTGATAGAGAAATTCCGTGGTCTCCCGAAGCTGTGTGCCGCGGACGATAGAGTCGTCGATGAGCAGAAGGCTCTTGTCCTGGATCAGATCGTGCACCGGGATCAGCTTCATCCGGGCGATCAGATTCCGCTGGGTCTGGATCGTGGGCATGAAAGACCGCGGCCAGGTCGGGGTGTATTTGATAAAAGGTCTGGAAAAGGGAATCCCCGACGCGTTGGCATAGCCCACCGCATGGGCGGTTCCGGAGTCCGGCACCCCTGCCACGATGTCCGGCTGCACACTGTCCCGCTTCGCCAGCAGGGCGCCGCAGTTGTAGCGCATCTGCTCCACGCTGACGCCCTCATAGGAGGAGGAAGGGTACCCGTAATATACCCAGAGGAAGGTGCAGATCTTCATCTCTTTGCCCGGATGGACCAGCGTGTGAACGCCCTCCGGCGTCACTGCCGCGATCTCCCCGGGACCAAGCTCTCTCAGATCCTTGTACCCCAGATTCAGATAGGCAAAGCTTTCAAAAGAAACGCAGAAAGCATCCTCTTTCTGCCCGATGACAACAGGGGTTCTGCCGAAGCGGTCCCTCGCCGCATAAATCCCTTTGGGCGTCATCACCAGAAAGGTCATGGAACCGTCAATGATCTCCTGGGCATACCGCATCCCCTCCACCAGATTGTCCTTCTGATTGATGATCGCCGCCACCAGCTCGGTGGCATTGATGTCCCCGCCGCTCATCTCCAAAAAATGAGAATGATTCCTGGAGAAAATGTCTTTGAGGATTTCATCCGTGTTGTTGATCTTTCCCACCGTGGTGATGGCATAGGTGCCGTGGTGGGAGCGCACGATCAGGGGCTGGGGCTCATAATCCGAAATACAGCCGATGCCAAGCTGCCCCTTCATGGCGTTCACATCCTTGTCAAACTTGGTCCGAAACGGAGCGTTCTCAATGTTATGGATCGCCCTGTCATACCCTTTCTGTCTGTCATAGACCGCCATGCCCGCCCGGCGCGTCCCCAGATGGGAATGATAATCCGTCCCGAAAAACAAATCAAACAGACAATCTTCTTTGGCTGCGACTCCAAAAAATCCACCCATATACTGTTCTCTCCCTTATACTCTGCTGCAGCTTGCGCTTTTGCCGCCTTTGTATTGTTCCGTCTATACGTTGATCTCGGCTTTCATTCCAAGCAGTTCTTTGTTTGCGTCCAAAATGGGTCTGACCACTTTCGCAAGGAACGCCTCCACCTGCTCCCGGGAGCGTCCCACATATCTGGAGGGTTCCATACATTTCTGCAGATCTTCCAGGGTCATATTGAAAGCGGGATCTGCCGCGATCAGCTCCAGCAGATTGTTGTCCTTACCCTCCTCTTTTACATTGCGCCCCGCCTCCATAGAAAGCTCGCGGATGCGCTCATGCAGCTCCTGACGGTTGCCCCCCAGTTTCACCGCATCCATCATGATATTTTCCGTCGCCATGAAGGGCAGCTCGCTCATAAGTCTTTTTTCGATGACTTTGGGATACACTACCAGCCCGTCCACCACGTTCAGGCAAAGATCCAGAATGCCGTCGACTGCCAGAAAAGCCTCGGGAATGGACAGCCTCTTGTTGGCGGAATCGTCCAGCGTCCTCTCAAACCACTGGGTCGCGGAGGTGATCGCGGGATTGAGGGCGTCGATCATCACATACCGGGACAGGGATGCGATGCGCTCGCTCCTCATGGGATTGCGTTTATACGCCATGGCGGAAGAACCGATCTGGTTTTTCTCGAAGGGCTCCTCCACCTCTTTTAAATGCTGCAGGAGCCGGATGTCATTGCTCATCTTGTGGGCGCTCGCCGCGATGCCTGCCAGCACATTCGCCACCCGGGTATCCACCTTTCGGGAATAAGTCTGACCCGACACCGGATAGCACTCTTGAAAACCCATCTTGGCAGCGATCATGGGATCGATCTTGTCGATGGTCTCCTGATCTCCGTCAAACAGCTCCAAAAAGGAAGCCTGGGTGCCCGTGGTTCCCTTGGAACCCAGAAGCTTCATGCTGCCCAGCACATACTCCAGATCCTCCAGATCCAGCGTAAACTCCTGCAGCCACAGGGTCGCGCGCTTGCCCACAGTGGTGGGCTGGGCGGGCTGGAAATGGGTGAAAGCAAGCGTGGGCTGTGATTTATATTTTTCGGCAAAGTCAGCCAGCCTGCTGATGACATTCACCAGCTTCTTCTTCACCAGTTTCAGAGCCTCCGTCATTACGATGATGTCGGTGTTGTCCCCCACATAACAGGAGGTCGCGCCCAGATGGATGATGCCCGCCGCCTTGGGGCACTGCTGCCCGTAGGCGTACACATGACTCATGACGTCATGGCGCACTTCCTTCTCCCGGGCCTTGGCCACCTCGTAATTGATGTCCTCCGCATGAGCCTTCAGCTCGGCGATCTGCTCGTCGGTGATGACGGGTCTGCCGTTCTGGGACAGCCCCAGCTCTTTCTCGGTCTCAGCCAGGGCGATCCACAGCTTTCTCCAGGTGCGGAACTTCATGTCCGGAGAAAAGATATACTGCATCTCCCTGCTGGCATAGCGCTCGGACAAAGGGCTCTGATAGCGGTCATTACTCATTTTATTGTCTCCTTCATGTAAAAGATTGCGGCGCTGTGACAGCTTTTGCCGACAGGATGAAACAGCACAGACCGCATACAATATAATCGTATCGCAAGTTGAGGGAATAGTCAAGCCGAACCCATCAGACCGTCTCCTCTCCCTTCCGCACCGCCCGCACAAAAGCTTCCATCTTTGCCGGATCTTTGCCCTTTCTGCCCTCCGCCTCCACGCCGGAGGAGACATCCACTCCGTCCGGACGCACACAGGCGATTGCCTGCGCCACATTTTCAGCGCTGAGCCCGCCCGCCAGGAAAAAAAGTTTCCCGTCCCTGGGCAGGCTCTTTAGCAGATTCCAGTCAAATGCCCTGCCGCTGCCCGGCTCTTTGGCGTCAAAGACATACCCTGCGATCTCCGGGCGGCTCTGATAATACGGGAAGCGGTCCATATCGTCAATGTTAAAGGCCTTCAGCAGCGGGATCCCCGCCTCCAGCACCCCCGGCTGCAGACTGCCGTGGATCTGGATCAGGTCAAACCCCGCTTCCTTCACCGCGCGCACCTGCGCTGCCGTGGGCGACACCGTCACCGCAACTTTCCGAATCCCCTCATCAAGGGCATCCATGACCGGACGCGCCTGCTCTATGGTCAGATTCCGCCTGCTCTTTTCATAGAAAAGCACAAAGCCCGCGTAATCTACCTTGTATTTGTTGAGATACTCCGCATCCTTTAAATTCGTCAGCCCGCATATCTTGATCCGCATTTTTTCTCCTGTCCCGATCGCAGCCATTATTCTTCAAACTCTCCCCGGATATCCTCCCCGGGAGGATCCATGGGATATACCCCCGTAAAGCATCCCTTGCAGATGCCCAGCCCGTTCACGATCTCCTCCAGCCTCTCTATGCGCAGATAGTCCAGACTGTCCGCCCCTATCAAGGCTCTGATCTCACGAACGGTACGGTTGTAGGCGATCAGCTGTTCCCGCGCCGGAACATCTGTCCCGAAATAGCAGGGCCAGAGAAAGGGCGGCGAGCTGACTCGCATATGAACTTCCTTTGCCCCCGCCTCCCGGAGCATCTTCACGATCCGGTCGGAGGTGGTTCCCCGCACGATGCTGTCGTCGATCATGATCACGCGCTTCCCCTCCACCGCCTCCCGGATGGGATTGAGCTTCACCTGCACGCTGCTCTCCCGGTTTTTCTGCCGGGGCTTGATAAAGGTTCTGCCCACATAGGCGTTTTTCATAAAGGCGATGCCGTAGGGAATCCCCGACTCCATGGAATAGCCCATGGCGGCACAGTTTCCGGACTCCGGCACCCCCACCACGATGTCCGCGTCCACAGGGGAGTCCATGGCCAGATATTTCCCCGCCATGATGCGGGAGTGATAGACGCTCGTATTGTCCATCACGCTGTCCGGTCGGGCAAAATAGATATACTCAAACACACATCTTGCATGTTTTTCTTTCGGCAGCGCATGGCTCATATCCGACTCGATCCCCTTCTCCGGCGAGATGGTCACGATCTCCCCGGGCAGCACGTCCCGCACGAAGGCGGCGCCGATGGTGTCCAGGGCGCAGCTCTCGCTGGCAAGGATCCAGGTGTTGTCCCGTTTTCCGATACAGAGCGGTCGGAAGCCATAGGGGTCTCTCACCCCGATGAGCTTGCGCGGCGACATGATCACCAGGGAATAGGCGCCCTTGATCTTGTCCATGGCGCGCCCCACCGCCTCCTCCACGGACTTGGAATACAGACGTTCCCGGGCGATGTGATAGGCGATGACCTCCGAGTCGATGGTGGTCTGAAAGATCGCGCCCGTGTACGCCAGCTCCTCGCGCAGCTTCGGGGCATTGATCAGATTGCCATTGTGGGCAAGCCCCAGAGTCCCTTTTACATAGTTTAAGACCAGGGGCTGCGCATTCTCCCGGGTGGAGCTGCCCGCGGTGGAATATCGCACATGCCCCACTCCGATATCCCCCTTGAGCTTCTCCAGATGCTCCATGGTAAACGCCTCGTTCACCAGCCCCATATCCTTCGAGGAGAGCACCTTTCCCTTGGGACCTGCCGTGTCGCTCACCGCGATGCCGCAGCTCTCCTGCCCCCTGTGCTGCAGCGCCAGCAGCCCGTAATAGATCGTCGCGGCCACATCGCTGCCGTCAAAATCATAGGCGCCGAACACGCCGCACTCCTCTCTCAGTTTATCCTGAAGTTCTTCCTGCACATAAATCTGATCTGCCATTTTTATCCTCATTTCTGCGCTTCCTTTTGCGCATAACGCAGGGTTTGTGCCGCAGACACAAACCTGCTGAGCGAAAGATTTTATATGTTCACTCTTTATCCCTTTATGCAGCTGTATCGCTCTAAAAAAGTGCGATAATGGTCCTTGCCATCACCGCACCTTTGCAGTCTCCTTTTTATACCTCCAGCTTTTTGCCCGTCAGAAGCTCATATGCCTGAAGATATTTCTCAATGGTCTTGTCCACGATCTCCTGAGGCAGCGTCCAGTTGTGCCCCTCGTTCGCCTTCAGCCAGTCCCTTGCGAACTGCTTGTCGAAGGAGGGCTGTCCGTGTCCCGGCTCATAGCCTTCTGCAGGCCAGAAGCGGGAGCTGTCAGGCGTGAGCATCTCGTCGCCCAGAACGATGTTGCCGTCCTCATCCAGCCCAAACTCAAATTTCGTGTCCGCGATGATGATCCCGCGCGTCAGCGCGTAATCCGCGCACCTCTTATACAACGCGATGGTGTAGTCCCGCAGCTTGCGCGCATACTCCTCCCCCCTGCCGGGGAACTGCTTCTCCAGATGCCCGATACTCTGCTCATAGGAAATATTTTCGTCATGATCCCCGATCTCTGCCTTGGTGGAGGGGGTGTAGATGGGCTCGGGAAGCTTGTCGGACTCCTTCAGTCCCTCGGGAAGCCTGATGCCGCAGACGGTTCCGTTCTTCTGATAGCTCGCCCAGCCGCTCCCGGTGATATATCCGCGCACAATACACTCAATGGGCAGCATGGTCAGCTTCCGGCACATCATGCTGTTGCCGTTAAACCCAGGCTGTCTGAAATATTCCGGCATATCCTTCACATCCACGGAGATCATGTGGTTGGGAAGAATATCCTTCGTCATATCAAACCAGAACTTTGAGATCTGCGTGAGCACGGCGCCCTTTTGGGTCACCTGATTATTTAAAATCACGTCGAAACAGCTGATGCGGTCTGTGGCGACCATGATCAGGCTGTCCCCGTTGTCGTAAATCTCACGAACCTTACCCTCTTTGATGGGTTTCATTTCCTGTACGCCCATAGTGTTTACCTCTTTTCCTGTGTCGTCGCATGGTCAGAAAAACAACCTCCGCCATACTACTATAGCTAACCACATTTTGACGAAAAACTCAATAGTAAATTTTGATATAAATTTTGTATCTATACACCGCTGTCGTACCGGTCCACCATATCCATGATCTCCATGCCATACTCAGGATGTTCCTTCACCACACTCATGATTTCTTCCCGCGCAGTCTTTACCACACCATTGTTATAGTCGAGCTGCTGGCGGAGCGCCTGGCGTCGAAGGATCAGTTCATGGCGGATTTCCACCATCTCTCTAGGATCCAGCAGTGCCCGGACCTGACCGACCCAGCGGTCGGGATCGCTGACGCGAAACTGGGAGAGTTTTCTGACCAGCTCCCGCTGATAATATTCTGTCTTTGCCTCCGCCTCCGCAAACTGCTTGCGCTCCTCCTTTTCATCCTGATAGGCATTCCAGCGCTTCTCCAGATCTGCGGCGCTTTCTGTGCCATACTTGATATAGAGATAATCCAACAGATTTTTATTGTTCACATACCGGATCTTTACCTTATTCTGCAGCTGGATCAGCCGGGAAACCGAACGCTCCACCGAACCGATCTCTCTGTCCGCATCCATATATTTTACACACACTACCGTGACAGCCACTGCCGCCGACAGTATGGTGATGAGATACCCCGCGTATGTGTCCATCTCAAAAACAAACTGCAGGACCGCAAGCATTCCGAGACATGCCGCCAGAGCCGAGATAAAGATCACTGCCATCCCTCTCAGATTGGTCTGCATGGTGATCAGTTCATCCCTCCGGTACTCAAAGGCATGGCGTTCTCTGTCCAGCCGCTGCAGATCCGCCTTTACAAGTTTACTATATTTCTCCGCCTCCGCCAGCTTGCGGATCCCCTCCTGCACTTCGTCCTCCTGCTTGCGCATGCGGAAATAATCGCTGTCCTTCATGCGGTTCTTCTTGCCCAGATATTGTTCCCTCTCCTGCTCCAGAACCAGCAGACGGTTCGCCGCCTGATTCAGTTCCTGCCGGGGCTGCTCAGGCAGAGCCTCTATCTCTTCCATATCCGTCAGATAAGCCGTCACCAGGGCATACTCTCCGTCCAGCAGATCGATCTCCCTGGCCGCCTCCGCGATCTGTTCCAGACAGTTTGTAACATACCGGCTCCTCTGCTCTTCATCCGCAAAATCCACCTCGGTGTGGTCGTAAACGACCTCTTCCCAATTGTACTCCGTCTCCGTCTGTTTCCTGCCGGAGCCGATGCGGAATAAGTTCTTCCAAAATCCCATATTCAAGCTCCTCTATTCGCCCACACTGCTGCGGTAATTGTTTTTCAGCTTTCTCACCTGCTCCTCGATCCCTTCAAGATAACCCTGTCTGTCCCCGTTTCTCCTGCACTCCCTCACGGCTAAAAGCTCCTGGAACTCCGGCTGCAGCTTCCAGTCCTCCGTCAGCCGCTCAATCTTTCTCTCCAGCTCCAGTGTGTATTCATAACCGATGGTCTGCTCCGCCGCAAAAGAGATATACGCTCCCTCGTCCAGCTCCAGCCGCTTTGCGGCAAGATACGCCTTATAGTGGGAGAGATCTCCGTCGGTCTCATACGCCTCCCTGAAATGCTGCGCCCCGTAACCATAGAACATCATGCCCACCAGAGCCACGGCCTTGTTGTGAAGGATTGCCCCCTTTACTTTCGCAGCTGGCAGTTCGCCCCCGGAAAGCTCCATCTCACTCCATTTCGCAAGCAGCCCGTCGTAGCCGCGGATAGCCGCCGCATACTTTCCCCTGCGCACCAAATAGTCTATCTGACTCTTTCTGCGCTCAATGCCGGACAGCCCCGCACCCCGGCGCAGCACCTCCCCCACCCGGGCGATCTCTTCACTCTCATAAAATCCCACATATTCGAGGATCATAGTCACAAAAGCGCTCAGAGATCCCTTTTTGTGGACCAGGTGATGCAGTTCTCCCGCCAGGGTCTTCAGACCGCACTCTTTGTCAATCCAGTCCACCAGCTCGTCCCTCATCAAAGAATGATCCAGCAGAAACGCGTTTTCTTTCAGACAGAAGCATAACTCTTCCATGCAAAAGACAGGAACTTCCAGCCCTGCGATATAATATGGAGTTGCCGCATAATTGCCTACACATACACTGACACGCATTGTTCTCCCAAACTCCGTTTCCTTTTATCCGTCCAAAGCTCTACAGCGCGATCTCCCTGCGCCATATCCGGTGGGTTGCCGCCCGGAAGCTTCCAAAACCCAGATCCTCGATTTCCACCACCAAAGTCTTCTCCCCTGTGAGGAACAGATGCGCCCTCATCCGGCTCATACCCGGCAGCAGATCCTCCAACAGGATGCACTCCGTCCTGCTCTCTTTTCCGATCAGGGACAGGATCTGCAGTTTCAGCTCATTGCCGCCCCGCACATAAAACTCAAAACTCTGCTCCGCCTCAAACCAGTTGACACCGGCATCCAGCAGCGCATAATAGGATTCCTGACCCTGACTGAGAATATTCATACCGATGTTGGACTTTAATTTGTCCTCCCCCAGAAAAATATGCGCCTTCCCGACCTCGCTGGGATCGAGTCTCTCCAGCATGGCAAAACAGGCGCCCTTACTGTATAGATTGCTGCCCTGAAAGACTCTGCGCCCCATGCACAGGCTGCGCAGGGACTCCCGCATCCACTCCTCGGAGTAATGCTCACCGATGAGATACACGGAGGAGACCGCCGTCCTGGTGCACACCTGTGAGGCAATGCCCTCAAATTCCCTGTCCAGGCGTTCCATCTTTTCCCGCCGCAGGCTCTCCTCCTCCGGCATGGGCTCATAGGGAGGCATATTGTACTCCCAGCTCTCAATGTAGGCCACCACCGGCGTGGTCCTCCTGTTACAGCCCATACAGTAGGCGATCACCCTGGTGCCGCGGTATTCCAGCAGCAGTGACTGCGAGCGCCAAAGCTCCTCCGGCTGTTTGATCACATAATGATAAAAACTTTCCTCATGGCTCTGAAAGTAGATTTTGTCCGTCTTCAGGTGCATACCTTCCACGACATGCCGAAGGATTTCGATCATTCTCCCATCCGGCTTCTCGCAGGTGATCATCATCGCGTATAATTTTTCTGCCGGCACAGTCTGGGAGAGCATTCCAAGGCTCCGCTTCATAAACAGCGACAACAGCGACAGCGGATCAAAGGTTGTCCCGTCTATCAGCACAGGCTCGCCCGCTACGGCAAGCTGCAGGATATTTTCCACCAGGATCCCCTGACCTTCCTCCGCACAGCGCAGTGCCTCCCTGCCATAATACCATTGGTTCAGCCCCGTGCGTTTACAGAGCACCGTGGGAATGTTGTACCGCTCCTCTCCCGCCACGAAAGACAGCGTCTGAACCTCACCGTCCCCCGTGTGAAAACTGATCTGGGAATACTCCTCCCCCAGATCATATCCCACCACCAGTTTTCCATGATGCAGCAGCCCCACAGATCTCACCTCCCTACTGTAACACGAACAGATGCCCGTCCAGATATTCTCTCCTGTAATACTCGTCCAACAGACCGTCCAGCGTGTCAAACTCCTCCAGCGTCCTGCTGATGAGAATATCATTTAACATCGTGTAGCGCCAGTCCGTCCCGTCCCCGGCAATATCGCTTTTCTGAAGATTGCCGCTCTCCGTGAGCTGCTCCTCCCCGTCTCTGCCCTCCATGATATAATACTGGAGACTCTCCCCAAAAAAGAGCACAAATTCCTTGAAGAAGAATCCGCCGCAGACCTCTCTCATCGGTTCTGTCAGATATTCCGACGTCTCTCCGTCTTCCCGCAGGATCACATAATGAATTGTGGCTTTTGCCCCCGGTCTGCCCCGGTATTCCACAATGGTCTTGTCCAAAAGTTCCCGCAGAAGCGGCTCCCTGATCGCCTTTACGCCGATATAATTGCGGAAGAAATTCAGGTGGATCTTCTCCGCAAGGGCCTCCCTCAGATACACCTCGATCAGACCGCTCACTGTCTCATCGATCTCGGAGAGATTCTCGGCGTAATACTTCAGAAATGCCAGCCTGCACACCCGGGGGATCTCCTCCCCCTGCGTCTCCTTAAGGCAGATCTCCCGAAAGACAATTCCCTCGGTCAGCTGTTCCTTCACCAGATAATCATAGGCACAGCGGGCGAGGAATGCCTCCTCGATCAGAGGATCCGCTCCCAGAGACACATAATATGCAAATATATCCATCTTCTCCCCGACAAAGACACCGGCAAAAAGCATCTGCACGATGAGCCGCTGTGTCAGTTCGTATTCTTCCAGCTCAAAGGAGCGCGCCGCCTTCCAGATGTCCCTGAGTTCCCTGGTAGAGCAGCGTGCATACCTCGCAAGATAATCCACTATCCTGCTGTCATACTTTCCCTGCCGGAAAGAAAAAAGGCAGGTCCCGGCAAGCAACGGATCCTCCGTCTCCGTCCGGGCAACACGTTCACTCAAAAGACGGACCAGGCTTTTCGGTTCCACAAAGGCAGCGCCGAATTCCGCAACCCAGTCCCATGCGGCATCCAGACGATCCCTTAGCACCATGAAGCGCAGGATCTCCGACCGCTCGTGCAGGGAGAACAGCTCCATGGGAATCGTCTCCAGACAGACATCCAGGGCATCCAGAGCATCCGTGTCGTAATAATGTTTCAACAGTCTGAGATAGAGTTTCCTTCTGATCTTTACGTCCACCAGCTCATCCGCCGCCAAACGCTGTTTTCTGTCCCGGCTTTCCTCCGACAATCTCTCCGTCTCACGCTCATTCTCATCCATATACAAATCCAGTTCCCGGCAGTTTTTCACCGTTCCGGAGATCATGCGGAGGAATCTGCCGGGGATCATCAGCTTCTCCAGCGTGTACTCCACATCCCGCACAAAACGATTGCGGTAGGCATCCTCAAAAAGGATGACGGAATCATTTCCGTAAAGCGGCAGCCAGGTACAGCCCTCCTGCAGAGGGTAAACACTCTCCTGCAGATTCCCCGGCTGGCAGACCACCACCTTCTTCAGTCTTAGATCCGAGACACAGATCCTGTGGGCAAAGAGAAGCTTTGCCAGCGGTTCTGCCGTCTGCTCATCCACCATTGCAGGGGACAAAAGCTCCTGATACAGCCCCGCCAGATGCCTGTTGATGCGCCCCTTCCGGATCTGATCCACCACAAAATGCTCCATGCGGGGTTTATAACTGTCATAAAGCTCTCCCAGCGTATATTTGTGCTGCGCCACATACCAGTACAAAAAGGCGCTGTGTGCCAGATCCAGATGATTCTGGTAGGAGAAATACATGAGCACCATCCGGGGCAGTTCTCTGGCATTCTCCAGGTCCAGGGACATCATATAGTATTCATATAGATTTGTGATGCGCAGCTGCGCTTCCACTCCCGCCTGATACCAGCGGAAGAATCTCTCTCCCACGCAGTTGGTCCGGACCAGTATGGCACAGATTTCCTGCAGAAGCCTCACATCATTATGATCATCATACAATTTTTGCAAAAGTCTCAGCAGCACCGGGGGACTGTCCTTCCCCCTGCCGCACAGATACACCAGCCGCTCCAGGATCTCGGGATTGAGATTTTCTCTCCGCGCCCCATAGTACATGACCTGCAGGGCAAAGTCATCCAGTCTGCGAAGCAGCGTCGGATTGGCATTCAAGAGATGAAGCCCCTCGATATACAGAATCGGGCTGCTGCCGCCCATCTCAAACTGTTTCTCCAGAAACTCCCATTTGGTTATGGCTGTCTTATTGTATTCCTCCGAGAGATACAAAAGCAGCCATGCGATCCTCCAGTCACCGCGATCGCGCTCATAAAGCTGCTGCACCTGGGCGGCGATCTGGTTCACATAATCTTCCTCCCGCCGGATCAGGGTTGTGAGATAGAGATAATATGCCCACAGAGTATCGTTCTCCCCCGCTTCCTCTTCGGTGTGCTCCAGGATCCAGCCTGCCTCATTGTAGCGCTCCTCGGAAATCAACAGCTGCGCCTGGAACAATCTCGCCTCAATGTCATTTTCGTCTCTCGCCACCATCGACTCCACCAGCCCGCCGGTCTCCTGCATCCAGACTGCCGTACTGATCTTCCTCATGCGAAACTCCTGATAACGCTCCATGAGCCGCACCAGGTCGCGCTTCCTCTGCAGCCGGTCCTCTCTCTCCCCGGACGCTTCTCCGATCCGGACAGTCACGGGAATCGTGACAGCGGTATGAGAGTTATAAAGGTACACCCTGCCAAAATTTTTCCCCCGGCGGCAGAGCTGCGTATCGATGAACACGGGGAGCACACAGCGGTTACCCAGAAACTCCACATCGCCCAAAAATTCCTTTTCCGTGAAGACAAAATCTCCCTCGCATTCCACCTGCAGTGCGGTGTAGCCCCAGCCGTTCCTGGTGATGTTAAGCTCCAGTTCCGCCACCCCGTAGGATGCCGTGTCAAACTCTCCGCAAAGCTCCCGCTCCCGCACCAGAAATTCCGTTCTCTGCTTCTTGTTGATGCCAAAGAGGAATTCCTCCACATTCTGTTCATTCCCGGGAACGGCGGACAATCCCCGGTAGCAGTCATAAAACTGACTGTTATTGCCGTCAAATACCTTGGAAAATTCCGGGGAATAAAACAGTTCCACCGCCTCCTGCCAGCTGCTCTTGGCGAGATTGGCAAAATGGAACAGATTCTTCACACTGCCAATGGAAGACTCCGGCATAAGGTGCTCCACGGATACCACGAAAGGCAGATAATATTCCCCCTGATTGCTGACGACACAGAAATTCCCCTTCACCACATCCCCTTCCTCCAGGGATTCTCCGTGGAAGCGATAGAAGATTTCCTCATTGCTGCCCACAAATTCAGGAGTCAGGCACTCCATGCGCATATCCGTGGCGCTCACAAATCCATGAGTATAGACCTCGGCGGAAGAACCATCCCCGGGGCTGCCCTCCGCTCCCTGCCCGCGCGCCGGAAAGGGCCGGGAGGAGTAAATATGAAAAGAGCCCTCACAGACTTCTCCTTTGCGCATGGTAATCTCCAGTTTTGCGCATGAAAAGTCCAGAGAGCTGATTTCGTAATCGTATTTTCCCTCCAAAATCTGAGCCACAATCTCCTGCATCGCCAAATACCTGCCTCATATTCCATACTTCTATTAAGTATAACAAAAATACCTAAGAAGGGCAATTTTTTTTGCGCAGAAGATTAAAAAATTTGTCTATTCCAGATTCAGCTTCTTTTGCAGAATATGGTTGGATACAAAGAAGAGCCCCACTGCCACACCCACTGTGACAAAAAACTGAATATAGTATCCTCCAAAACCGTACATAAACACCGCCGTATAATCTTCTGCCATATCGGAAGCCAACATCTGCATAGTCGTCACGATCTGACTGGCAACGCTTCCAAAGATTCCGCTGAGGAACGTGATCCCAAAATACACCAGGATCCCCATGACCGCCCGGTACTTGCGAAACAGCTGCCCAATGGTCAGAGAACCGTATAGGATCATCATTGTGGCAAACGGCATGATCAACAGGTTGAACAGCCAGAAGAAAATGAGCTGGACAAATACCATTCTGACCTCCGCATACCCTTCCGAATTATCCCATAGGAGACCGCGGAATATCTCCGCAACGCTCTCCCAGAATCCCTCCGGGAGCAGAACGTTGATCAAAAAACCGGAAAGCGTCATAATGGAAATGGAAATCCCCAAAAGCACCAGCATATACCAGACTCCGCTTATGAACATTTTGCTGATGAGAAGCTGCCCTGAGGTCACCGGAAGCGTGTGGGTAAGATAACCCTGATCCGAGTACATTGTCTTATAAAAATGCACGCCGGAATAGATGAGCACGCCGTATACGCCCCCTATGAGCCCTATGATATAAACCATATATGTCGTCATCACGGTGAATCCCATAAGGATGTTTGACAACTCATTCCCGTCTGTTATCCCCTGTGCATTTTTTACCAGGAAGTTAATGGGAAAAACACCTCCCACCACCCCCAGTAATGTCATGCAGGCGATCACTGCCAGAACCAGAAAACCCATTTTGCAGGTATCCTTCCACTCGTATTTTATCAATTTACCTAACATGCGAACACCTCCCTGAAATAAGCATCTACGGATTTTCCTTTCTCCTCCCGGATCTTGTCTGCAGAGTTGTAGAGGACGATCTGTCCGCGGCGCACAAACACCACCTCATCCAGTACGTTCTCGATGTCCGTGATCAGATGCGTGGAGATGAGCACCGTCGCCTCCGGATTATAATTGTCGATGATCGCCCGGAGAATATAATCCCTGGCTGCGGGATCCACACCCGCTATCGGCTCGTCCAGCACATATAGATCCGCATCACGCCCCATCACAAGGATCAGCTGTACCTTCTCCTTGGTGCCCTTGGAAAGGCTGTTGAGCCTCGCCTCCGGCTGAATATGGAGACTCTCCAGCATGCCCAGGGCTTTCTGCATGGAAAAATTCTCATAGAAATCGTCAAAATAATGAAATACCTGTTCCACCGTCTTATTTCCTGTCAGATAATTTCTGTCCGGCAGATAAGCCACCCTCGCCTTGGTCCCGGGTCCCACCGGCATCCCGGCGATCCGGATCTCTCCCGCCGTGGGCGCCAGAATCCCGTTGATCATCTTGATCATTGTCGTCTTACCGCTGCCGTTGGGTCCCAAAAGCCCAATGATCTTCCCCCTGGGCAGACTCAGGTTCACATTGTTCACCGCAAGCAGCTTGTTGTCATAGGACTTGCTGACTCCCTTCAGTTCCACTAAACTACTCATACTTTCCTCATTTCCGCCTGCTTTGGCAGGCAAGTCGTTTCCGAATGACAAAGGTACTCATATCCTCCGGTCCATAAGATCAAAAATCTGTTCCTTAGTAAATCCCAGCTCCTTCATTTTCCTTCCAAAAGCGTCTATATGGTTCTGGGCAAGCCTGCAACGCACACTGTCGATGAGCTCCTTATCCTCCGTCACAATCCTCCCGTTGGTGCGCTGGGTTACGATCAGCCCGCTGCGCTCCAGCTCCGCAAACGCCTTCTGCATGGTGTTCGGATTTACTGCCGCGTCCGCAGCCAGCTCACGCACACTGGGCAGCCTTTCCCCGCAGCCGTAATACCCCGACACGATCCGGGTCTGGATTTTTTCAATCAGCTGGGCATATATGGGTCGGTCCGGTTCCATGTTCCATGCCATCCTCTCACCCCTTTCCGCTATTGTACTAGAAATGTAATACAATAATACAACAGAAATACCCCCCCTGTCAAGCTTTAATTTTTTGAGAATTTTTGTGAAAAAAACCTTTTCCCTGCATATATATAAGACAACTGAATTGTTCAAGGTGCCATCATGCCTAATTTTACTGACTTTACAAACAGCAAGCCGCTGTTTGCCCAGGAAACCATTCCCGATGCCGGGACGGACACAACGACTCCCAGCGGGGAAACATCCGTCCCGGGCACAGCAGTTCCCGGCAACGGGAGCACATCCGCCCCTGCCGGAGAAAATACATCCCTGAATCCTCCCGGCAGGGCTTCCTCCGGCACGCTGAAGGTCAGCGTCATCTCATCCCTTGGGCTGATCCCCGTGGAGAATGCCACGGTGACCATCTCCTACACGGGTATCCCCGACGAACCGCTTCAGACTCTGACCACCGACAGCTCCGGTCAGACTCCCGTGGTCACCCTCCCCGCCCCTCCCATCAATCTTTCTTTAAATCCGGATGCGGGAGAGCAGCCATATTCTGAGTACAATATCACCGTCACCGCCGAAGGCTATGAGCCGGTCCTGGTATCGGGCTCCGAGCTTCTGCCGGATAGGCTGTCACTGCAGCCCATCGTCATGAATCCCATGGAGACCACGGAAGAGGAGGAGAGCCGCGTTGTCATTCCCGACCACACCCTCTTTGGCGACTATCCCCCCAAGATTCCCGAGGAAGAGATCAAACCGATGGCGGAAACCGGTGAGATCGTCCTGAGCCGTGTCGTCATTCCGGAGTATATCATCGTCCACGACGGCACCCCCTCCGACCCCACCGCCTCCAACTATTGGGTGAGATACAAAGATTATATCAAAAATGTCGCATCCTGTGAGATATACTCTACCTGGCCCGAGGCGGCGATCTACGCCAACATCCTTGTGATCATGTCCTTTACCTTAAACCGGGTATATACGGAGTGGTATCGAAACCAGGGGTACAATTTTACCATCACTTCCTCCACCGCCTACGACCAGAAATGGATCTACGGGCGCAATATTTTCGAGAATATTGACTATCTGGTGGACACCATCTTTGCCAATTACCTGGCACGTCCCGGGGTCCGCCAGCCTATCTTTACTTCCTACTGCGACGGCAACCGGGTGACCTGCCAGGGGTTAAGCCAGTGGGGCTCCAAATATCTGGCCGACGAGGGATATTCCGCCATAGAGATCATCCGCTATTATTTTGGGAATGACATGTATATCGCCTCTGCGGATATGATCTCCGGGGTTCCTTCCTCCTACCCCGGATATGACCTTACCATCGGCTCCTCCGGGGATAAAGTCCGGCAGCTCCAGACGCAGTTAAACCGGATCGCCCAAAACTATCCGGCGATCCCCACTATCTCTGCGGACGGCATCTACGGTCCTGCCACCGCGGAGAGCGTACGCACTTTTCAGGGAATCTTTAATCTTCCCCAGACAGGGGTAACGGATTACGCCACCTGGTATGAAGTATCTGACATTTATGTGGGAGTGACAAGGATCGCCGAGCCGGGCAGAAGTTTTTAGCCCCGGATCAATCCTATCAAAAACAGAGAGAAGAGCCGAAAGGGACAGAAACTTTTGGCTCTTCTCATATCATACTTCTCTAAAATATCCGGTATCGCAGCGCTTAACAATTCCCTGACCTTGATCCCTGATCCCATACGCTTTCGCGCGTCATCCCTTTTCATATGCGATCTTAAGGGTGGTTCCTCCCGCGCTCACGCCCGGGCTTCTGGTGATCCTGCATTTCTGACCGGCTGTCCGCCCCACAGTCTCGCCGTCCTTCAGCGTCACATCTTCTTCGATACAGTGGAACGCGATATCCACCAGAAAATCTCTCGCCGCCATAGGCTCCTTTGGCGTTTCAATGATCTCCATGTCGTCCTTGCCAAAACAATTCATGCCGATAGTGTAGACATTGTAGCCATGGGGCGCCGCCGTGATGCCAAACCACACCAGCCCCATCAGCGGAAAGATCCCTTTGACCAGCATCTCTTTCATGGCAGCATAAAACTGCGGCTGATAAACCACTCCATTGGCATAGACACCCAGCACATTGCTCTGCCTACACAGTGTGGATACCACCTTCACAAACAGCTCGCCGTCTTTTTTCACATCTTCATGGGCGCCCACAACGGTGACCACGATCTGCGCCTGATGCCTTTGAGTGACTTCCACGGCTTCCTTCCAGGTGTAGTTAAAAGCGGCATTATGCTCCGCCTCCCTGTTGGGTACGGGAATATCCATATACCCCACGATCACGCGCTGGCTGCCCAGGTTCAAAAGGACCAGCTCACATCCATCCTTCTCCTTCGCACCGGGGTCTCTGCCTTCCTCGTATTCAGGCTGCAGCCCCCAGTCTGCCTCCAGCTCATTCTGAAAAGCCTTCTTATCCCAGGATTTATCTGCAAGGAGAACAAAAGCGGAAAAGACTCCCTTCTGTTTGTCATACTCTCCGGGCGCCGGCTGCCCGTCAAAAGACGCTCCCCCTTTCTGCACGGATCTCTTCCCGGAGAACACTTCGTTTTCCTTCGGTCGGCTCTGGGGCTGTTTCCTCTTATTTCTCCCAAACAGATCAAATAATCCCATCTCCCATACTCCTTTTCCCGGCACGGCGCGCTTCGCCTCTCCCATGCTTTCTAGATTGTCACTTCCCCCGCGAGCACCCGCTTATAGTCCTCCAGATTTTTCTTCAAAAGCTCCGGCGTGTTCAGCTCATAGGGGCATTTGGACTTACATCTGCCGCATTCCAGACAGCCTTCGATCTTCTTCATCTCAGCCTGCATCGTTTCCGACAGCCAGTTCGCAGAGGGCGCCCTCCTGAGCATCAGCGACATTCTGGCGCACTGATTGATCATAATCCCTGCCGGGCAGGGCATGCAGTAGCCGCACCCGCGGCAGAACTCCCCCGCCAGCTCCCCGCGCTCTTTCTCAATATAAGCCCTGATCTTTTCGTCCAAGACAGGCTCTTTTTCCATAAATGCCAGCCACTCCTCCAGCTCGCTCATCCTCTGAATGCCCCAGATCGGCAGCACATTGTCAAACTGCAGCATGTAGGCCATAGCCGCCCCGGAATTGTGGATCAGCCCGCCGGCAAGCCCCTTCATGGCAATAAAGCCCATATCTGCTCTCCTGCAGGCTTCCACCAGCTCCACCTCCCTCTCAGAGGACAGATAGCTGAAGGGAAACTGCAGTGTCTCATATAGCCCGGACTTCACACAGTCAAAGGCGATCTCCAGTTTATGTGCCGTCACGCCGATATGGCGGATCCTGCCCTGTGCCTTCGCCTCCAGCATACACTCATACATCCCCGTGCCGTCCCCGGGCGCATAACACTGATCGACACAGTGGAACTGATAAATGTCAAGATAATCCGTGCGCAGATTTCGTAAAGTGGTGTCCAGCTGCTTCCGGAATTCTTCCGGGGTCTTCGCCATGGTCTTAGAGGCGATAAAAACCTGTTCCCGCATGCCGTCAAAAGCCTCTCCCAGTTTCTCCTCGCTGTCGCTGTAAGCCCGGGCAGTGTCAAAAAAACGCATGCCGCCCTCGTACGCTCTGCGCAGGATCTTCACCGCAGTGTCCATATCAACCCTCTGTATGGGCAGCGCGCCGAAAGCATTCTGCACGGTGGAGATTCCTGTAGAACCCAGTGTAATTTCCCGCATCCTTTTCCCTCCCAGTCTTTTTTGAATTGTTTCGTCACACATTCTCTTTTATCTTTGCCGTGTCCAAATCCTTCAGATCCTTTTCATAACAGAACCAGTGATGCCCGTACATCTTTGTCTCCCCCACTTTGGCAAAGCCCAGCCTGGCGTAAGCACGCAATGCGCGTTTATTCCCCGGGCTAACCAGAAAGTGGATTCCCCTGCAGCCTCTGCGCCGCAGCTCCTCCATGGCAAACCACAGCAGTTTCCCGGCAATCCCGCGGTTCTGATGTTCCCGGCGCACCACCAGCCTTGCGATCTCCCCTGAGGGAATAAGCTCAGGGCTCCAGCATTCCAGGGCATCCGTCTGCTCATCATCATCGATGGCGAAAGCGGCGATCACTTCCCCCGCCTCTCTGGCACAAAAAAGCGCGCCTCTCTCCATGTCTTCCCGAAGAAGTTTTTCGCTGGGATAATCACTGTCCCAGGTGCAGCCCTCCTCACCGACCGCCCTGTGGTACATCTCCGCCAATTTTTCAAAATCCGCCTCCAAGACGGGCGTAATCTCAAGATCCATTCTTTTTCCCCGGCGTCATATGTCTTGAATAAGGTTTATTATATCATGTCAAACAGCATACTTCAACACAAGCCACAGTCATTATCGTTAAAGTATATATAACAAAATAACGGAGATTCTTTTTATCGAATCTCCGTTATCTGTTTACCCATGACAGCCGGTAATCCCGGACCATTATCTCAGCGTGTACTCATTTCTGTTTACACTTTAAAGACGGGGTATGCGGACCACCTTATTTTATGGGCTTCTGCAGTGCAGGAAAAGAGACTTGAACTCTCATGGTATTGCTACCACACGGACCTGAACCGTGCGCGTCTGCCAATTCCGCCATTCCTGCGAACAAAATATATTTTATCTTGTTTTCAAACAAATGTCAATAGTGTATTTTATAAAATTTAAACAATTTTTTGTAAAATATAAACAATTATTTTCCTGCTGAAAATCTGCATCTTCTTTATATCCGGCGCCAATCTGCTTTTGGTATTTTCTTCACCCAAAGCGGACATAATGGAAACACAACAAGCACACAAGGAGGACTCTCTATGAAATTATCCTTAAAAAGCCTTCAAACAGATCGGGCTGCCTATCTGAAAGCCGGCTTTCACCTGCCGGAATTTGACTATGACAAGGTGCGCCATGACACCCTGTCCCATCCCGTCTGGCTGCACTTTGGTCCCGGCAATCTGTTCAAGGCATTTCCCGCCCACGCGGTTCAAAACCTCTTAAACTCGGGCGTCATGGGAACGGGTCTGATCGCCGCTGAAGGGTATGACTATGAAATTGTGGAAAAAGCCAGCCGCCCCCACGACAATCTCACCGTCCTCGCCATCCTGACAGCCGATGGAACCGTGGAAAAAACGGTCATCGCAAGCATCATGGAAACCCTCATTCTGGACAGCAAAAATCAGCCGGAATTTAACCGGCTGAAAGAAATATTTGCCAGCCCCTCCCTGCAGCTCGTGAGCTTTACCATCACGGAAAAAGGCTACTCCTCCGAGGATTACCTTGGCAAGGTAGCCGCCCTGCTCTACCACCGCTATCAGAGCGGCGCCCTGCCCCTCGCCATGGTCAGCCTGGACAACTGCTCCCACAACGGAGATCTGCTCCGGGACGCCATGTGGACCTTTGCCGACAACTGGTGCGGCAAAGGGCTGACAGAGCAGGGCTTTGCAGATTATGTGAAAAACCCGGAAAAAGTATCTTTTCCCTGGACCATGATCGACAAGATCACGCCCAGACCGGACAACCGGGTGGAAGAACTGCTTGCCGCAGACGGCATGGAAGATCTTTCCCCCGTGATCACATCGAAAAAAAGCTATGTCGCCCCCTTTGTCAATGCTGAGGAAAGCGAATATCTGATAATCGAGGATCTCTTTCCCGCCGGACGTCCTCCTCTGGAAGCCGCAGGCTTCTGGTTCGTCCCCCGTGAAACGGTGGACAAAATGGAGAAAATGAAGGTCTGTACCTGCCTCAATCCTCTGCACACTGCCCTCGCGGTCTTCGGATGCCTTCTGGGATTCTCCCTGATCGCGGACGAAATGCGCGATCCCATCCTTCAGAGCCTGGTCCGCGGGCTGGGATACCGGGAAGGGCTGCCCGTAGTGACGCACCCGGGCATCATGGAGCCGGAAAAATTTCTGGACACTGTGATAGGTTTTCGTCTGCCCAATCCCTTCCTGCCCGACACACCCCAGCGCATCGCTGCGGATACCTCCCAGAAACTTGCGGTGCGGTTCGGAGAGACCATAAAATCCTATGCCGCCTCCCCCGCCCTCGATCCGAAAAATCTTGTGTGCATCCCTCTGGTGTTTGCAGGCTGGCTCCGGTATCTGATGGGAGTGGATGACAGCGGCGCCGCCTTCGAGCCAAGCCCCGATCCTCTGCTCTCCTCCCTGCAGAACTATGTGAAAGATTACAGTCTTTCCCGGGATGCCAAGGATTTAAGCCGTCTGGACGGGCTGCTCTCCAATGAAAAAATTTTTGGCGTCCATCTCGGAAATGCAGGATTGTCCGGGAAAGTAAAACAATATTTTGCGGAAATGAGTTCGGGCATCGGAGCCGTGCGGTCCACATTGGAAAAATATACAAAAGGAATGTGACCGCTTCCCTATACTCTTTTATTTTTCTCCACATACACCGGGAATGTATCGGTTCCTTTTAATTCCTTGTCCGCAGTGATGACCACTTTCTTATCCGTGATAACGTACTCCACACTGGCGCCATCCTCGATCACGGTATCCTGCATGAGGACACAATTTTTCACCTTTGCGCCCCTGCCGATCTTCACCCCGCGGAACAGAATGCAGTTCTCCACTTCGCCTTCAATGACGCAGCCGTCTGCGGCGGTGATATGCTTCACCTTGCAGCTGCTCATATAGCGGGTAGGATTGTCATCCCGGATCTTGGTGTAAATGGGGCTTGCCCCGAAGAGCGCATCCTCGTTCTCTTCCTGAAGAAGCTTCATGCTCTCCTCAAAATAGCTTCTCAGCCCTGTGATGCGCGCCACATATCCCTCAAAGCAGTAACCTCTCACATCCAGCTTATCCAGCTGTTTGGAGAGAATGTCTCTCTCATAGTAGATACCGCCCTGCAGATATGCCTCGGAAATCTGTGCGATCAGTCTCTCCCTCTCCATCACATAGATGTTCATGGAGAGATTCTGCACGCCCTTATCCTTGGAGTTCACGCAGATCTCTGCCACTCTGTCGTCCTTCAGCTTGAATGTGTAATAGAGATTCTTGGTGTCCGCATCCAGATCCAGCAGGTCTCTGGGCAGCCCCTCCCTTGTATACGCCATGGTCATATCCGCGCCGCTCTCGATATGCTTTTCCAGCAGATCCTTAAAATCAAAATTCACCGCGATATTGGCATCACAGAGGATCACATATTTTTCTTTCTGCTTCTTTAAAAAGGGAATCATGCTGGAGAGAGCCTCCACACGTCCGCTGTAAACCTTTGTCTCTCTGTTGGAGAAAGGAGGAACCAGATTCAGCCCGCCGTTCTTGCGGCTTAAATCCCACTCGCGCCCATTCCCCAGATGATCCATCAGAGAGTGGTAATTTTGCTTTACGACCAAAGATACATTGTCAATCCCCGCATTCACCATGCTGGAGAGCAGGAAATCCACGATCCTGTACCGGCTTGCAAAAGGGATGGAAGCCATCAGACGCTCGCTTGCCAGCTCGGGAACCATCGCGTCATAGCTGTTGGGAAATATAATTCCAAGTGCATCTGCATTCATATTTAACATACGACTTCACCTTCCTTTACCGTTTCTCCTACCATGGCATTGGGACCGATCTTGGCATTTTTGCCGACTGTCACATCCGGTCCGATGGTAGCTACGCCCTTTTCCTCATCGGTAGGTGCGGCGCCCACTTCGGCGCCCTCCTCAATGGTAACATTCTCAGCCACGATGCAATGTCTCACCACTGCCCCGGCTTTGATCGTAGTCCCGCCCATGACAACGGCATCCTCCACCACTGCGCCCGGTTCTACCTTTACCCCGGCAAAGAGAATGGAGTGTTTCACCCTGCCGTCGATACGGCAGCCGTCTGTGATCATGGAATCGATGACCTCCGCCTCACCGCCGATGCGCTGACCGGTCATGCCGCTGTTGCGGCTGTAGATCTTCCAGTCCTCGTCAAACAGATCAATGCCGCTGTACTCGGGGTCAAGCACCTCCATGTTTGCCTCCCAGAGAGAGGAAATGGTTCCCACATCCTTCCAGTAGCCGTTGAAATGATAAGCATACATCTCCCGCTGATCTCTGAGCAGATTGGGGATGATATTTTTGCCAAAGTCATTCTCGGAGGCAGGATCCGCCTCATCCTCCTCCAGATATTTTTTGAGCACGTCCCAGTTAAAGATATAGATTCCCATGGAGGCAAGATTCGACTTGGGCTCCTTGGGTTTCTCCTGAAACTCGGTTATTTTGTCATTGTCGTCCGTCACCATCAGACCAAAGCGGGAAGCCTCGTCCCAGGGAACCTCCATGACTGCCACCGAAAACTCTGCGCCCTTCTCCTTGTGGAATTTGAGGAAATCGCTGTAATCCTGCTTACAGATCTGGTCGCCGGACAGAATAATCACATACTTGGGCTGATACCGCTCGATGAAGGAAATATTCTGATAAATAGCGTTCGCCGTGCCCTTGTACCAGTCTGCGCCTTTCACGGACTGGTAGGGCGGCAGCACATGCACTCCCCCGTTTAATCTGTCCAGATCCCAGGGCTGCCCGTTGCCGATGTACTCGTTGAGCACAAGAGGCTGATACTGCGTGAGGATACCTACCGTATCGATTCCCGAATTCACACAGTTGGACAACGGGAAATCGATAATACGATATTTCCCGCCGAAGGGAACCGCGGGTTTTGCCAGTTTCTGGGTCAGAGCATAGAGTCTGGACCCCTGTCCGCCGGCAAGAAGCATTGCAATCATTTCTTTTGCCATATGGTTTTGCCCCCTATCTAAGTTATTTATTCAAATTATACTACATTTTTTGGAAATTTCCAGTATTTTTGTGCATTTTTGGTAAAAACATTGCGCCGACACCTTGCTGCACAGGACGTTGTCCATGCCTTATTGTATGTGCCGCCTCCCTCTTTCATGACCGGTCAGGACAGGAAAAGATTCCGCACAAAAAGAAGAATACCGCAGATAAATCGCAGATGCGGATCTATCCACTGTATTCTTCCCGTTTTTCATCGATCTTATTACTTATTTTTACAAAAAATACGGATTTTCGGTCTATTTTGCCAAAAGCATCATGATGTCGTTACTGCGCGCCACAAACCGGGTCATCGCCTCCGCACTCAAAGGCGCCTGCTGAAGTTTTGCCAGATCATAGAGCTGCTCGCAGATCATCTTGGTATTCTCGCCCTCCTCATGTTCGGTGACATACTGTACCAGGGGATGATTGGCATTGAGGATCAGCGTCTCCCCCTCGCCGCCGTATGCTCCCATATCCATACCGGGCATGGAATACATCTTCATCATATCCTGCATACGCCTCGACTCCTCGGACAGGGTCATAATGGCAGAGATCTTCTTGTTCTTAAGTTTCTCCACTTTCACCGTGAGCTTGTCGTTCTTAAGCGCTTTCTTCATCATTTTGGCAATCGTTTCCGCCTGGGCATCCAGCTCCTCCTGCACTTTTTTGGAGGTCCTGGACTTCAGGGCATCCGTCACATCCGCGTCGATACGCAGGAATTTCACGCCCTCGTTCTTATACTCCAGCTGGGAGATAAAATGCTGGTCGATATTGTGCGTGAGAATCACCGCGTCCATCTTCGCCGCCTTGAACATATTGATATACTGGCTCTGCTGCACCTCGTCGGTGACATAGTAGACGATCTTTTCCTTCTTCTCGTCTTCCCCGGTCTCCCCGTCCTGCGCCTGCCCGTCATCGGAAGCGGGCTCTTCTGTCACGATCTCAGCTTCCACCTTCTCTCCGTTTTCATCCACGGCAGCGCTCTCCCCGTCCCCGGTGTCGATGGGCTTGGTCTCCAGACACTCCGGAAGCGTCAGATATTTTCCGTCGAGATTCTTGAATAAGATATAATCATTCATTTTTTCGCAGAACTTGTCATCCTTCAGGCAGCCGAACTTGATGAAGGGGCTGATATCATCCCAGTATTTCTCGTACTCTTCCTTCTCCGTCTTGCACATTCCGGAGAGTTTGTCCGCAACCTTCTTTGTGATATATTCCGCAATTTTTTTCACAAAACCGTCATTTTGCAGTGCGCTCCGGGATACGTTCAGCGGCAGATCGGGGCAGTCGATCACGCCCTTTAACAAAAGCAGGAATTCGGGAATGACCTCCTTGATATTGTCGGCGATAAACACCTGATTGTTGTAGAGTTTGATCGTTCCCTCAATGGACTCATACTCCATGTTGATCTTGGGGAAATAAAGAATTCCCTTTAAATTAAAAGGATAATCCATATTCAGGTGGATCCAGAACAGGGGCTCCTTGTAATCCTGGAAGACCTTGCGGTAAAACTCCAGATATTCTTCCCGGGTACACTCGTTGGGGTGTTTGGTCCACAGAGGGGTCGTCTCATTGAGCAGCTCAGGGCGTTTCCGGATCTTGAACTTTTTCTCCTCCGGTTCTGCCGTCCCGTCTCCGTCTGCTTTTTCGTCAGACTCCTTCTTCTCGGGCACGATCTCCTCAATGACCACATCGTCCTCTCTCTTTTCGGACTCTTTGACGATCTGCGTCTCCTTCGTATCCGCCTTGGAGAGATAAATCTCGGTGGGCATGAAGGAACAATATTTCTTCACCACCTCCCGAGCCTTGTACTCGTTGCAGAATTCCAGACAGTCCTCATTCAGAAACAGGGTGATGGTCGTACCTACCTGCGCCCTGTCTCCGTCCTCCATGGAAAATTCCGTGCCGCCGTCACACTCCCAATGAACGGGCTTGGCGCCATCCTTGTAGGATAATGTGTCAATGTGCACCTCGTCTGCCACCATGAACGCAGAATAAAAGCCCAGACCAAAGTGGCCGATGATCTGGTCCGCATTGCTCTTGTCCTTGTATTTCTCAATAAAGTCCGCCGCACCGGAGAATGCGATCTGGTTGATGTACTCCTCCACCTCGTCCGCAGTCATCCCCAGACCATTGTCCGAAAATTTCAGCGTTTTCTTCTCGGGATCGACTACCACATCCACCCGCGCCCGATACCCCTCGGGCAGGCTGTACTCTCCCATCATGTCCAGCTTTTTGAGCTTGGTCACGGCATCACAGCCGTTGGAGATCAGCTCCCTGAAGAAAATATCATGGTCGGAATACAGCCACTTTTTGATAATGGGAAAAATGTTTTCACTGTTAATGGATAAGCTTCCGCTCTTTGCCATTGTCCTCACGTCCTTTTTATAATATTTTGGCAGATATCAAATCTAAGAGAAATTGTAAAACAGCTCTTTTCAAAAGTCAACCAAAAATTAGCACTCAACTTAAGTGAGTGCTAATAACATCCGTGGAATCCGCATGAATACTGGATTTTCACAATTCTAAATTTTTTCTAAAGTAATTAACCCATTTCCTCCTCCCGGGAAAAATATTTTTCATACACCTCAAAAAAACTGTCCGTCGTCACTTCCTCTTCGTGGATCAGTTCAATCTCATCCCAGAGAGACTGGTTCAGATTTTTTGCCAAAGTCCCCACAAAGGCGTCGTACTCCTGCCCAAATGCCTCCCGGCGTCTCTCCTCCACGATCTTGATCTTGTTGGCGTCCGTCTCCTCCCTGTCAAAGGTGCTCAGGCACTTGATAATATGATACCCGCTCTCACTCTCCACCACCGGGCTGATCTCATCGGTTTCCAGCAGAAAAGCAGCCTCCTCGAAACTTTTGTCCATCTCCCCTTTTCCAAACGAATAGGTGAGGTTGGAATCTTCGCTGTAGCGGGAGGCGAGCTCCGTGAACTCATATTCCCCCGAAACCGCCATCTCCCGGATTTTGCAGGCTTTCTCATAAACCGCCTCTTTCGCGCTCTCCGTATACGCCACCCGCTCACCCTGGCTGCCCAGAGAAGAGGTTCTCAACAGAATATGCTGCACCGTGATGGTACGGGCCTCGTCATCGCTGATCTCCGGGTTAATGTCCTTGATGAGCACGGCATAAACTTTCTCCGCCAGCGCATATTCCGTATACAGTTTTTCAACGGTGTCCTCTGTGATACCCAAAAGCTCGATCTCCGTATCGTTCAAAGATCCATAATAATCTGCCGCCGCCTGTTCCACCAGGGACTTCTCCTCCTCGTCCAGTTCCACGCCCTTCTCCCGGGAGAGCAGATACATGGTCTTTACCTGGGCGATCCTGGCGAGCACCGTCTCCTTGACATTCTCCTCCAGCGTCACCCCGTCTAAGGAGGTATTCCAGATTTCCTCCCCATAGACGGATTCATACTGATTCTGAATGGTGGTGAGGTATACCATGAGCTCATCCTTCCTGCAGGACTCATCCTCGATCCGAAACACCTCATCCTTCCCGAATCCCGTGGTGAACACCACCCGGGGCTTGTCTCCTTTTCCGCAGGCGGCAAACAGTACCGCAGCCGATACCGCGCAGCACGCCGCCATTCTCACCCAAAACTTTTTCATACCTTTACTCCCTGTCTTCCCATCGCCCGGCTCTTATGGCAGGTAAAATAAATGACCTGATACTTTTCCGTAATTTCTTCCAGGAAACGCTCTGCCAGCTGCAGTTTCCCATCGTCCAGATTCACAAAAGAATCATCCAATATCAAAAAAGGCTTCTCTCCCTCATACATGGCGTCCGCCAAAGCGATCCGCAGCCCGAGGTATATCAGATCACGGCTGCCCGAGCTGAAAGCATCGATCTGACGCTGTCCGCCCAGCGCCCTCCTGGTCACGCTGATATCCGCATCCATGCAGAACGCCTCCGCGCTCTCCCCGGCGAGTATCTCATAATATCTTCCGAAGGACTCGAAGACCGGACCGATATATTTTGCCACCAGCTCCTCCTTTGCCTTCTCCAGATACTCTGCCGTCAGCCCGAGATGATCATAATAACTGTGCGTTTTCTCATATTCCTCCGTGAGTGTTTCCAGATTTTCCCTCTGCTGCTGCAGATGATCCAGCTCCAGCTGGATCTCGTCCAGCTGTGTCTGATAGGAATGGATCTGCCCAAAAAGCTGTGTCATGCGTTCCTGCGCCCGCTCCATACGCAGCCTGCATTCCTCCGCATCTCCCTCCGGCTCTCCGTCGTCCGTCAGCGCAGAGACATCACAGGAAGCTTTAAACTCCGCGAGTTCGCCCTCCAGCCTGTCCAGCTCCCGGGAATCGCTCTCATACTCCTGCAGACTCCGGACGATCTGGCGCAGCCCTTCGTCCACATCCTCCGCAGCTCCCTGCCCGTGCCGTCCCAGAAATTCACGCAGCTCTCTCCTCAGGTCCTGCGCGGTTGTGTCCGCCCGCTCAAACCTTTGGCTCCTCTCCTCCAATGCCGCAAACTCCGTCCTGTCCTTCTCCAGTTTTGCAAAATAGCCGTCCAGCCCCCCTGCGGGCTTTGCGTCGATATCGATTTCCGCACAATAGGGTGCCAGGATCCCGGCCGTCTGCCGCCACAGCGTTCTCATCCGGTCCTCGTATCCTTTGTTCTGATAGTCCATATCCCTTGCCTGCAGGCGGGTAAAGCGCTTCCAATCGCCCCGCAGGGTGTAGAGCTCATCCGCAAACCGTCTGTCCTCCCTGCTCCAGTCCGGTTCCTCCATGGCAAAGCGCCCAAGAAACGCCGTCAGCTTTTCCCGCATCTCAGCCAGCGCCGCTCCGTCCCGGGCAATCTCCTGCTCCAAAAGCAGGGCTGTTTCGCGCTCCCGCTCTGCCCGGGCAGTCTGTTCCGCCTGCCTGTCCCTGCACTTGCGCTTCTCCAAACCCATCCGTACCAGCCCTGCCGCCAGAACCGCCGCTCCAAACGCCAAAAACGTCACCCCTGCGACAACCTGCTTCATCGCGGTCAGGGCACCCCCTGCCAGCAGCAGTGCAGCCGCCGTAACGACGGACAAAAAAGCCATTCCCCCCGCCTTGTCTGTGGGCTGCGCCGTCCCCGGCTCCTGCCCTGCCGCCTCACGGGCATTTTGGTCCGCCCGCTTTGCCTCCAGCGCGCTTCTCGCATCCTGATATTGTCGCCACAGCTCCAGCGCCCTGTCCGGCGCATCTGCCGCATCGCTGTCTGCCGAAACTTCTCCGAAGCGCTCCCGAAGCCGCAGATATTCCTGCCGCTCCTCTCCCGACAGCCCTTCCCGCGCCGCCTCCTCCCTGAGCGCTGTCAGCGCCGCCGAAAGCTCCTGTCCCCGGCGCAGCTCTTCCTCATCCGGGACGCCCTCCGCAAAACGCTCCCGAAGCAGGAACAGTCTCTCCTTCTGTCCGCCGCTGAGCCGGGCGGTCTCCGCCTCCGACTCCTGCCGCACCAGTTCCTTTCTCTTCTCCTGCATTGCGTCCACCGTTTCCCGCTCCGGTATCCTGCCTCCCAGCGCGGCGCGCTGCTGCTCCGCCGCCTGCTTTCTTGCCTCGATCTGCCGGAGGATGCCGGAATACTGTTCCCGTTTTGCCCTGAGCGCCTGCCGCTCCGCGGTCTTCTCCCAGAGCGTCTGCAGACTCCGCTGTTCGTTCTGCAGGCGGTCCCGCTCTCCAAGGCTTTCCGCGAGCTTCTCCTCCAGCCCTGCCGCCGCCTGTTCCATGGTGCCTGCGCGGCGCAGCTCCTCCTTCAACAGAGCGATCTTTTCCTTTTGCTGCTTCAGCAGCCCCGTCTTTCGCAGGGGAGTCAGCCGGTTCCGCAGATCCTTGATCTTCTCCTGCACCGCCTCATACTGATTCAGATCATCCAGACTGTCCGCCAGATTGCCGATCTTGGCGTTGATACTGTCCGTGGCGGCGGTATCGCAGGCATTCTGCGCGATAAACACCGTTTTGCGAAAGGATTCCTGATTGATCTGAAAAAGCTCCTCCCCGATCCGGCTGGTGTAATCGCCGGAAGGAAGATTTGTCGTCCCGTCATAGAGGGCAAAGGTGTCCTCCGCCTCCTTTTTCCCGAAAGTGCGGTTCAGCCGATACCGCTTTCCTCCCGCCTCGAACACCAGCTCGCCGCCGTACACGCCTCCCTGCCACGGTCGGAAACGCACACGCTCCCGCTCCAGCGTATCGCCCCGTTTTTTCTCATTTTCAAAGCCGTAAAACATCACCTTGATAAATGCAGCCAGGGTACTCTTGCCCCAGCCGTTCGGCTCATTGAATACACAGAGGTTTCCCGAAAAATCAATGGACTGATCCGAAAAACATCCGAAATTTTCTATGTGACAACTCAGTAACCGCATCTATTCCATGACCTCCCCGGCGAGTGCCTGCAGACCGTACCGGATCACCGTCGCTTTGGTCTCCTCGTCCAGCTCCGCTGCCTTCACCTGCCGCACGAACTCTCCCTTTAAAGACATATCCAATAAAAAGCTGTCATAATCCACCAACAGTTTTGTCTCATCATAGATCTTTAGAAAAAAGAACCGCTCCGCCAGCCTGCGGCTCAACAGATCCACATGTTTCTCCACCGTCACATCCACACGCCCCGCAAGCACGATCTTCACCATATCTTCCGGGGAAAACTCCGACTCTGCCAGAGCATCTTCCACCGCGTCCTCCATCCCGGAAAAGGCGGTGCATCCCGTCACATCCACCTCCAGCACCCGCAGCGTTCTGGACGCAAAGGGGACAAAACGATACTGGTACGCAAGACTTTCCTCATCCACATCCAGCAGCACAAAGCCATGCTCCCCGCACTCGTCAAACCCGCGCCCCTCCAGACAGCCGCTGTAGCACCATCTGCCGCGCCTGTCCAGCTCCTCACAGTGAAATTCGTGCACATGCCCCAGCGCCAGATAATCGATGCCCTTATTCCTGAGTTTTCCCAGGGCGATGACCTCCGCCCTGTTTTTGCTGGTATAGTTGTTCTGCTGCCCGTGGAGCATCACAATATTAAATCTGTCATAGTCCAAAACAAGACTGTCATAGAGCTCCTCCGTCTTCCCCGGCGCAAGCTCCGCCCCGGTGAGCATGATATTCCCCTTCACGGAGGGATTCAGACAGTACGTTGTCCACTCCTCCCCAAACAGCTTCAGATTCTCCGGGATCTCCTCCAGCGCGTCCAGAAAACCCGATGCCTCATGATTGCCCCTCAGCAGATAAAAACCGATGTCCGGATGCCTGCGGATGGCGCTCTCCACCGCCGCGCGCACGCCCGCCTGCACCCGCCTGGCGTCGAACAGATCCCCGGCGATGAGGATCGCCTGCACCTCATGGGCGGCGGCGTAATCGATCATCTTCAAAAAAGTATTCAGGATCTCCTCCCGCCTCATCTTCGCCCTTCGCTCATCCAGATGAGCGGAGAGGCTGGAGTCTAAATGAATATCCGCGCAATGAATGATCTTCATGGCAGCCCTCCCACCGTTCTGGGCTGCTTCCCAGCCCGATTTCTTTCAGTATCACCGCAAAATGCGGTGTTGTCCTTTATTTTCTCCGCACCCATCTGCCCAAAAGCGTCCTCTTGAATTTCAAAAGTTCTTCCTTCGCAGCGGCGTAGTCTCCGGCCTTTTGGAGCAGGGCCACACCCTTGGGAATATCCTCCGCCGTGCCCAGGCCCTCGGCGTAGATACAGCCCAGGCAATAGGAAACCTCTCTGTTGGCGCTGTCCGCCTTTTCCAGGACTTCCCTGGCCTTGATGTAGTCCTGCCCCGTGCCGCGTCCGTAATAATACATCCGGCCCAGGCAGTCCGCTCCCCAAGTATTGCCATCGTTCCAGGCATAAAGCAGAAGCTGGAAAGCCCTGCCGTAGTCCGGTTCCACCCCGTCGGTCCCCTCGTAGAGGATGCGCCCGAGACGGTTGCAGCCTGCCGTGTTCATGCCGTCCTCCAGGAATTTCTCATACCACTCCACGGCCTTGCGGATATCCTTCTCCGTGCCCTGTCCCAGCTCGTAGCTCTTGGCTACATGGAACCGGGGACTCACCTCGCCGCCTTCGGCGGAGGCTTTGTACCACTTAAAAGCCCCCTCATGGTCTCCGGCCTTCTCCAGACGATCGGCCAGAAAACGCTGGTGGACCGGATAGCCCAGCTCTGCGCCGCGCTCGAAAATCCCTTCCGCCAGCTCCGGGCGGGGCGGGATCAGATTCTTCTCGCCCTCCAGGTAGAAATTGCGCAGATTGTTCCCCGCCAGCCACATGCCGCCCTCAAAGGCACGCCGAAACCAGGGTTCACATTTGAGGATGTTCTCCTTGAGATACTCGTTGTAAACTTCCTGGCTGGGGAAGTCATCCCGGTCCTTGCCGAAGATGCGGACAAAATCCCACCAGAAGTACATATTGCCCACGGTGTACTGGCAGAAGGCATCGCCCGCCTCCGCCTTCTCCAACACCGCGTTGAAAGCATCCTCCAGGCTTGCAAAAGGCATATTCTTCTCCAGCGCCGGAGTCAACAGCCTTGACCGCAGGGCGCACAACACGCCCAAGGCGCTGCCCTGCCTGACGGACAGGCGCATAAGGCTGTCGCCCCGCTTCTCGTCCACCGGGAAATCGTGTCCGGCCCAAATGTACTGCCCGCCCCAGAAGCACCGGGCCAACACGCAGCTTGCGTCCCCATCCCCGGCCTGGCTGGCCTTTTCCAAGATCTCCAGTCCCTCCTTACCCTTTCCAAGCCGTTCTTCATAGCACACGTATTTAAGACCCAGCTCGGTCTCGTCGCTGAAAAATTTACCCATGTTTACACTCCTCTCTGCTGATATGCTTTTTTCGTAATGTCTTTCCACTCCGGCTTTGCCGGGCGGAATCCGCCATCGTAATAGTCCAGAAGCCACCCGGCAGCCTGGCGCTTTGAACACTCCAGGGTATAAAACCGAAGGCTCCCATCCTCGTCGCTGGTGGCGGTGACAGTACATCTCCCATCCGTCCCGCCGCCGGGTTCGACCCGGAAAGTGAGATACCCGCCGGGGAGGGTCAGCTCCACCAGCCTATAGGTTCCGTCCCTCAGCCCCTCGGCAGCCGCCTCCACATCCTCCCGCTCGAAGCTCTCATGGGACTGCAAAACGCCGGATGCGGACTCCAGAACGAGTTTGGGCGGCTGTGGATCAGGCTGCTTTTTGGGAGGCTCCCAGACGCGGATGTCGATCGGCAGCCAGCCCGACACATCCGGAGCCGATCCGCGGAACCAGTCCAACAGGATGCGTTCCGCCTCGTCATAGACGCAATCCAGCACATAGGCCGTCTCCGGCGGTTGACCCGGCTCCGGCTTGATGCCGGCGATCAGGTAAATCTCCGCCTCGTCCTTCAAATCATCCTCGTCAAAATCCGGGTCGTCCACGCCCAACACCGCGCATTGGAGAAAGGCCAGTTTTCTGCCGCCAGCCTCATAGGGGACCGTGGGGGTCAGGGTAAAGAGCGTCTCATCGTCCAAACGGATGGCGTCGCCCAGCGCCGCCGTCACCATTTCCTCGGTGACCCGGGAGGTGTCCGTCCCATCGGGCCGGGTGAACACCATGTTCTGTTCCTCCGCGGTCTTTGTCTCGGGGGTATTTCTCTCCGGGATATCCTGGTCAAGCCTGCTCTGCGCCGGGAAAAAGGCTTCTCTGATAAAGATGACCAATTCATACAGCCCCGCCGCCAGAACGGTCAGCCCGAGAACCACACTTAGAATGGCAGTGAGCCAATCCCTGACCTCCCAATACGACCGCTCCGACATCCAGCGGGAAGCGGCATACGCCATAATCGCCAGGCTCATCAAGAGAAAAAGCGCAGCCCTTAACAGATTGACGAGCCTTTTGCGTATTCTTTGTCGGCAGATACTGTCTGATGTGTTCTGCTGCGTCATGAGCATACCCTCCTGCGGTTAAAAAACTTCCGATGATCATATAGTGCGGATTTCTGCCAAAATCACCCAAACACAGCCCTGATGAACTGCGTTTGGGTGACGACATGATCGACATATGACTTTCTTCTCATCCGGTTCCCCGGTTATCCGTTTTATCCGATCACATGGATCCAGCCCTCGGGAGCCTCCAGGCGTCCCATCTGGATACCGGTCAATGTGTCATAGAGCTTTTTGGTGACAGGACCCATCTCCGTCATGCCGCTGGGCAGGCAGATCTCTTTTCCGTGATCCACGATCTTGCCCACGGGGGAGATCACGGCCGCCGTGCCGCACAGACCGCACTCCGCGAAATCCTTCACCTCCGAAAGAAGCACTTCCCGCTCCTCTACCTCCAGACCCAGATACTCCTTCGCCACATACACAAGGGATCTTCTGGTGATGGAAGGCAGGATGCTGTCGGACTTGGGGGTCACTACCTTTCCGTCCTTCGTCACAAAGAGGAAATTGGCTCCTCCCGTCTCCTCCACCTTCGTGCGGGTGGCAGGATCGAGATACATATTCTCATCATACCCCTCCTGATGGGCGGACACGATGGCATGCAGGCTCATGGCGTAATTCAGCCCCGCCTTGATATGTCCCGTCCCGTGGGGAGCCGCGCGGTCAAAATCGCTGACGCGGATGGTCAGAGGCTTCACTCCGCCCTTGAAATACGGTCCCACAGGCGTACAGAAGATGCGGAACTGGTATTCGTCGGCAGGCTTTACGCCGATCACGGGATTGGAGCCGAACATATACGGACGGATATACAGAGTGGCGCCGCTTCCGTAAGGGGGCACATAGGCTGCGTTTGCCGCCACCACCTGGGTCACCGCGTCTATAAAACGCTCCTCGGGGAACACGGGCATCTCCAGCCTCGCCGCGGACGATGCCATTCTCGAAGCGTTCAGATCAGGGCGGAAGGTCACGATTCGCCCGTCCTCGGTGGTGTACGCCTTCAGACCCTCAAACACGGTCTGCGCGTACTGAAGAACGCCCGCGCACTCGTTGATCACGATATTGGCATCCTCCGTGAGCGTTCCGCCGTCCCAGGCGCCGTTCTTAAAATTGGACACATACCGCTTATCGGTCTGCACATAACCAAATCCAAGATTACCCCAGTCGATGTTTTTCTTTTCCATTGGTCTATCCTTCTTTCCTGATTATTTTTAACTCATTATCATACTTTTTGCGCCAAAAGTCAATATAGACCTATCGCCCGCAACGTGCTATACTGCCTTTGAGGTGCATCATGAAATTACTGTTAGTCGAAGACGATCTGAGCCTGATAAACGGGCTCTCCTTTGCCATCCAAAAGCAGGGCTATGAACTGAATATCGCGCGGACCGGGCATGAGGCGAAAAACCTGCTGGAAAACACGGTCTACGATCTGGTCATCCTGGATGTATCCCTTCCCGATGACAACGGCTTTGCGCTGTGCAGACAGATCCGGCAAAGCTCCCGGGTGCCGATCATCTTCCTCACCGCCGCGGACGAGGAGACGGACATCACCATGGGGCTCGATATCGGCGCCGACGATTATATCACCAAACCGTTTAAGCTGGCGGTGCTGCTTTCGCGGATTCACGCGATACTGCGCAGGAGCAGCGATTTTAACCGCCCCGGCAGCACACTTTGCTCCAACGGGATCACCGTAAATCTGTCCACAGGCGAGGTGTGTAAAAACGGTCAAAAGATCGACCTGACCACGGGGGAATACCGGCTGCTGCGCCTGTTCATGGAAAACCCCGGCATCGTCCTTCTGTCCGGGCAGATACTCGCCAGACTGTGGGACTGCGATGAAAAATATGTGGACAACAACACCTTGACGGTATATATCCGCCGTCTGCGCGTCAAGATCGAGGATGATCCGGGCAGCCCTAAAATGATACAGACCGTACGCCGTATGGGCTACCGATGGAATAACGGAGAGGTGCGATGAAACTGTTTACGAATGCCAAAATCAAAGCCCTGTTTTGCGCGGTATTGTCCCTGACGCTCCTCTTTGCGGCGCTTTCCGCCCTTTTCATCGTCTGGGACCTTCCGGACGCCGCCCCTCTCATTCTGATCTGCGCCCTTGTCACACTGACCGCGGTGACTGCCGCCCTGTACGGATATTTCCGGGATCAGAACAGGACGCTCGAAAGGGCGGAAGAACAGATCGCCGACTACATCTGCGGCAACCGCGACGCGCGCATTGAGTGCGACGACGAGGGCGAACTCAACAAACTGTTCCACAAGATCAATTCCCTGGCTGCCATACTGAATGCCCACGCTGAGAACGAGGAGCGTTCCAGGGACTTCTTAAAAAACGCCATATCCGACATCTCCCATCAGCTCAAGACGCCCCTCGCGGCGCTCAACATCTATAACGGCATCCTGCAGAGCGAGGCGGACACCCCGCAGATGCGGGAATTTACGACGCTCACCGAACAGGAGCTTGACCGCATGGAAACCCTGGTGCAGGATCTGTTGAAAATGACAAAACTGGACGCGGGGACCATCCGTTTCGAGCCCAGGACGGAAAATATATCCGAAATGATGAGGGATGTCCGACAGCATTTTCTCATCCGCGCCGCGCAGGAGGAAAAACAGATCTTTCTGGACGGCGACGGGACGCTCACCCTGTCCTGCGACAGGATCTGGCTGGCGCAGGCGGTCGAAAACCTTGTCAAAAACGCACTGGATCACACGGAGGCGGGCGGCAAGATCCATATCGCCTGGACAAAACTCCCCTCCATCGTACAGATCACCGTCCAAGACAACGGCTGCGGCATTCACCCGGAGGATCTGCCGCATATTTTCAAACGCTTTTACCGCAGCCGTTTTTCCAAAGATACGCAGGGCGCGGGGCTGGGGCTTTCCCTCTCCAAAGCGATCATCGAGGCGCACGGCGGCAGCATCGAGGTTGACAGCATGACAGGCAGAGGAACGACTTTTGTGATCAATTTCATCATTCCTACAAAATTGTAGGATTACCGTCATACCGCGGTAGGATTGCTGTGCTAGTCTGTTATCCGACAATAACAGAAAGAGGTGATTTCCATGAATCTATTGGAGGTGCGATCCATTTCCAAAACCTACGGCAGCGGCGAAACGGCGGTCCACGCCCTGAAGGATGTCAGCTTTTCCGTTCCCAAGGGCGAATTTGTCGCAGTCATCGGCGAGTCCGGGAGCGGCAAATCCACACTTCTCAACATCATAGGCGGTCTGGATACGCCGACGGAGGGCAGGGTGTTCATCGACGGCAGGGACACTTTCTCCATGAAGGAAAAGAATCTGACGATCTTCCGCCGCCGGAATATCGGCTTTATCTTCCAGTCCTTTCACCTGATCCCCGAACTCACGGTGGAACAAAATATCCTGTTCCCCGTCCTTCTCGACTACCAGAAGCCTGATCTTCGCTATCTGGAGGAACTGCTGAAGGTTTTAAATCTGAGCAGCCGGCGCCATCATCTCCCGGGACAGCTGTCGGGCGGACAGCAGCAGCGGGCAGCGATCGGGCGCGCGCTGATCACAAGACCCGCGCTGATCCTGGCGGACGAGCCCACGGGCAATCTGGATACGCAAAACAGCAGCGAGGTGATCGCGCTGTTGAAAGAAGCCTCCAAAAAATACGAGCAGACCATCCTCATGATCACACACAACCGCGCCATCTCGCAGGCTGCCGACAGAGTATTGCAGGTATCCGACGGCGTGCTGACCGATTTCGGGAGGTGCCGCGAATGAAAAGCTATCTTGACCTGATCCCGATTTCCGCGAAGGTGCGCAGAAAGCAAAACAAAATGACGATCCTTTGCATCACCCTGTCGGTTTTTCTCGTGACCTCGGTGTTCTCTATGGCGGATATGGCGATCCGCATGGAGGAGGCAAGCGCCAGACACCAGCACGGAAACTGGCATATAGCGATCGACGGCATCACCGATGCCGACGCAGAACTGATCGCGGCGCGGAAGGATATGGCCGCATATTCGATGTGCGACACCATCAATTACCGGCTGAGTGAAAATTATGATGTGGGCAGCAAAAAGGCTGCCATCGCCGGGGTCAGCGAATCCTTCCTCGGCGATACCTTTGATTATATGACTCAGGGCGATTTCCCCAGAGACGAAACAGAGACGGTCATCTCCGAAAATGCCAGAGATCTTTTCGGAGCAGAGATCGGCAGCCGGATCACCCTGCAGACCCCCGCGGGCGATTTTGACTATACGATATCCGGCTTCATGCAGGACGGAGGCAGCGACCGATATGACGCGATACTCCTGCTGGTAAACAGGGCTGCCTTTGACAAAGTGCGCGCCGCAAACGACATTGCCCCCGCCCCCACATACTATTTCCGCTTCCGCAGATACAGCGACATCCGCAGGGCGATCAACGAAGTAAAAGAACAGTTGAAAGCGCAGGATGCCCATGTGGGGGAAAATACCATCATGGTCGGTCTGACAGGCTTTAGCGAAAACTATGTCCTTCAGAGTATGTACTCCGTCGCGGCGTTTCTGTTTCTGCTGATCCTGACCGCCGGGGCGCTGATGATCGCCAGCAGCATGAACAGCAATATCGCCGGGCGCACGGAATTTTTCGGAATGCTTTGCTGCACCGGGGCGAGCAGGAAACAGATCATGCGGCTCGTGCGCTGGGAAGCTCTCTACTGGTGCAGGGCGGGCATCCCCGTCGGAGTGGCCCTGGGAATTGCGGTGACCTGGGCGCTGTGCGCCGTACTGCGGTTCACCGTAGGCGGAACCTTTGCCGACATCCCCCTGTTCGGGGTCAGCGCCATCGGCATCGTGTGCGGCGTCCTGGCAGGGCTCATGACCGTACTGCTCTCGGCGCAGTCTCCCGCCAGACGGGCGGCGCGGGTATCCCCCGCCACAGCCGCCGCAGGCAATGCCCAGATCAGCCCCCGCCGCGGGACAAACGGGAAAGCGTTCCGGAGCAAAGCATTCAAAATAGAATCTCTGCTGGGCATCCGCCACGCGGTTTCTTCTCCCAAAAACCTGCTGCTCATGACGGCTTCCTTCGCGCTGAGCATCATCCTGTTTCTGGGGTTCGCGGCGATCCATGACTGGGTAGACCATGCGCTGAACGGTCATAAGCCGCACACGCCGGATGTGTCTGTCCTAAGCGCAGACTTCTCCTCACAGATCTCCCGCGCGCTCACAGCACAACTTGGCTCCATGGAGGGAGTCCGCTGCGCCGCGGGGCGAAGCCTCGCGAAAGACCTTCCCGCTCTCTCCGACAAAGATGTAAAGGCGGTGGATCTGATCTCTCTGGACGAGCAGCAGTTTCAATGGGCTGTGGACGAGAAATGGTCCCGGGACAAGGCAGGGCTGAAGCGCGCCCTAAGGGAGAGCGACTGTGTCATGACCGTCTATGACAGGGACAATCCCCTGGAAAAAGGCGATAAGATCGATATAAACGGTGAAAGATTTGAGATCGCCTGCGTGCTGACGGACAGCCCCATCAGCGGCAGCGGCAATCCGTCCATCCTCTGCACCGAAGAAATATTCACGCGGCTGACCAAAGAGACCGCATACGCGGCAGTAGATCTTCTTCTCACCAAAGAAGCATCCGAAAATGATATCAGAGCGATCCGCGCCGAGGCGGATGCAAACGGGTTCATCCTCGATGACAGACGCGCCATCAACCGTGAGGTCTCCGGCACCTATCTGACCTTTACGCTGCTGGCATACGGGTTTCTGACCCTCATCGCGCTGATCGCGGTATTTCACATTATCAACAGCATTTCCATGAGCGTATCCGCGAGGATCAAACAGTACGGCATCATGCGCTCCGTGGGGATGAGCGCGGGGCAGCTCACAAAGATGATCGCCGCAGAGACGGCGACCTACACGCTGTGCGGCATGACCGTCGGTCTGGCCGCGGGGCTGCCCATCCACAAATTCTTTTACGAAAGTTTCATCACCGCGTATTTCGGCGAGCCATGGGAAACTCCTGTCGCGGCGGTCATTGTCATCCTCGCGTTTGTCCTCGCCGCGTCAGCAGCCGCCGTCTGCGCGCCAGCAAAACAGATCCGGGAAATGTCCGTGGCAGACACGATCCATGCGGATTGATGCCCCTGCACACGCTATTTCCTCTCATATTTCACAAACTGATAGGCGATGTCAAAATACGTCTGCTCATCGCTGTCCGCCGTGATCTCCCACTCCGGATCCTTATCCAGATCGGGGAAGTAGGCGTCCGCCTCATAGACGTGGTCGATCTTTGTGACATGCGCCACATTACAGTAGGGCAGCATCTGTCTGTACACGCTGTCCCCGCCGATGATATAGATATCCTCGTCCCGGTATTTTTTCAGTTCCTCCAAAAGCGCCTCCACCGAATGCACCACGATGGCGTCCTTCACCTGAAAATCCTGCCTGGCAGACAGGATGATATTGGTGCGGTTCTTCAGAGGGAGCCCCTGGGGAAAAGTCTCCAGGGTCTTTCTCCCAAGCACCACGATCTTTCCCGTGGTCTCCTCCCTGAAATGCTTATGATCGTTGGGGATCCGGATCAAAAGCTCTCCCTTGTTCCCGATCGCCCAGTTTTTGTCCACTGCAACAATTAGATTCATCTCATATCCCGCTTTCTGCTTTCTCCCGCCCCGTCGGCTTTGCCCTGCCTGCTTTGCCCTGCCCGCTTTTCTCAGGAGGCTTTCGCCTGTCTCAGACCGCGATGGGAATATTTAAGATCTGCTCATGAGCCTCATATCCCTCCACCCGCACATCCTCCCGCGTAAACCGATAAAAATCATGCACATCGGGATTGAGCCAGAATTTCGGCGCGGGGAGCGGCTCCCTTGCGATCAGCTCCTTTATGATCTCCACATGCCTGTCATAGATATGGGCGTCCGCGATCACATGAACAAATTCTCCCGCCTGCATGTCGCAGACCTGGGCAATCATATGGATCAGCACCGCATACTGCACCACATTCCAGTTGTTTGCCGCCAGCACGTCCTGGGAGCGCTGGTTCAAGATCGCGTTCAGCGTCAGCTTCTCCTCCCCCGGGCGCTGGGTCACATTGAACGTCATGCTGTAAGCGCAGGGGTAGAGGTTCATCTCATGGAGATCCTGATGCACATAGAGATTGGTCAGGATACGGCGGCTGAAAGGATTGTGTTTCAGATCATAGATCACCCGGTCCACCTGATCCATCATGCCTTCTTTATATTGGTGCTTCACTCCAAGCTGATAGCCGTAAGCCTTGCCGATGCTGCCGTCCTCATCTGCCCATTCGTCCCAGATGTGGCTGTGCAGATCGTGGATATTGTTGGATTTCTGCTGCCAGATCCAGAGGATCTCGTCCGTGGCGGATTTTAACGCCGTTGGGCGCAGCGTCAGGATGGGAAATTCCTTTTGCAGATCATAACGGTTTACCACCCCGAAACGCTTGATGGTATACGCCGGGGTTCCGTCCGGCCAGCGGGGACGCACCTTTTCTCCCTCCGTACTGGTGCCGTTTTCCAGGATATCCCGGCACATATCGATAAACACTTTATCCGCATAACTCATAGAATTTCTTCCTCACACGTTCCGTTTCCCGATTTCTTTGCATTTCTATTTGCGTTTTTATTTTCATTTTTATTTGCGTTTCTATTTGCATTTTTATTTGCATTTCTATTTTTATTTTCATTCCCATTTGTCGCACAGGGAATTGATCTGGTCGGCAAACTTCGCCATATCTTTGTTCGCCATCCCGTCGCTCTTTTGGATCAGAGCCATCAGCCTCTGCCCTGCGGCCACCAGCCGCGCGAACACGCCGCTTGCGGGCTTCGTCTTCTTCTGCACGGGGACAGGCTCCGCCTCGTAGAGGAACTGATTGCTCAGAAGATCAAACTCCGTCCCGCTGTAGGGCGCATATGCCCTCTGTCCATGCTCTATCTTCAGGCACTCCGCAAAGGACGTACACACGCTGTCCTCCCCGTGTACCACGAACACTTTCTTTGGTTTCTCCTCAAAAGCCTCTATCCACTCGATGAGCCCGTTCTTGTCCGCGTGTCCGCTCAGCCCGGCGAGCTGCCTGATCTGCGCCCGCACCCGGATGGGCTCCCCAAACAGCCGGACTTCTTCCGCGCCCTCCACAATGCTCCTGCCCAGGGTTCCCACCGCCTGATAACCCACAAACAAAATCGTACATTCCTCTCTCCAGAGGTTGTGCTTCAGATGATGCCGGATACGTCCCGCCTCACACATCCCCGAAGCGGAGATGATGACCTTGGGCGTCTCGTTAAAATTGATCTCCTTGGACTCCTCGCTGGTAATGGCAAGCTTCAGCCCGGAGAAAGCGATGGGATTGATCCCCTCCCGCACCAGCGCCATGGCCTCCTCGTCAAAGCATTCCATGCGGTTTTCCTGGAAAATTTCCGTCGCCTCCACCGCCATGGGGCTGTCCACATAGACCGGGAAGTCCTCATGCCCCTCCACCAGCCTGTCCACCTTCACCTGCCGGAGGAAATAGAGCATCTCCTGGGTTCTGCCCACGGCAAAGGAGGGGATGACCACATTGCCGCCCCGGTCAAAGGTCTCCTTCAGGATGGCCGCCAGTTCTTTCACATAATCTATCCGCTCCGCAGTGTGCAGCCGATCCCCGTAGGTGGATTCCATCACCACATAATCCGCCTGCGCGGTAGGGCTGGGATCCCGCAGAAGGGGCTGGTTCTTGTTGCCGATATCGCCGGAGAACACGATCTTTTTCGTGCGGCCGTCTTCCGTCAGCCAGACCTCGATGCTGGAGCTGCCCAGCAGATGCCCGATGTCCGTGAAACGGATCTTCACACCGTCACAGACCTGTATCTCCCGGTTATAATGGCAGGGAACGATCCTCTTAATGACGCCCTCCGCGTCCTCCATCGTATAGAGAGGCTCCTGCTTCGCCACATGCTCGCTTCTCTTCGCCTTGCGGTTGCGCCACTCCGACTCCATCATCTGAATATGGGCGCAGTCGCGAAGCATGATACTGCACAGATCCGCCGAGGCGTCCGTCATATAGATCTGCCCCCTGAAGCCCCTGGCATAGAGAAGCGGCAGCATACCGGAGTGATCCACATGGGCGTGGGTGAGAAACACATAGTCGATCAATGCCTCATCCACGGGCAGGGGTACATTTTCAAAGACATTGACCCCCTGTTCCATGCCGTAATCCACCAGTATGTGTTTACCGCCCACCTCCAAATAGTGACAACTCCCCGTAACCTCATGGGCGGCGCCGATAAACATCAGTTTCATGCAAAAACCTCCTTCCCGCGATCCCATCCTGTTGAAAACATCCGATCCGGCTCTGATTCCATTTTACCCTCCCAGTTTCCCGCTGTCAAACGCTATCTGCGTATGGAGACAGCCGGGCTGCATATGGAGACTGCCCAACGCTTTGTTTCCGGCGCGGCGCCGGCTTACTTCAGCGCGTTCGCCGTCTCATAAAACTGATAGTAGATCCCCTTTCGCTCCAGCAGCTTCTCATGGTTCCCTTCTTCCACGATCCCCTCCTCCGTCAGCACCAGGATCCTGTCCGAATTGCGGATGCTCGAAAGCCTGTGGGCGATGGTCAGCGTGGTTCGTCCCTCGGACAGCTCAGAAAGCGACCGGGCCACGGCAAATTCGCTCTCATTGTCCAGCGCCGAGGTCGCCTCGTCCAGAATGATGATGGGCGGATTCTTCAGAAAGACCCGGGCGATGCTGATGCGCTGCTTCTGTCCGCCGGAGAGCTTCACGCCCCGCTCCCCCACATAGGTGTCATACCCGTCTTTCAACCCCAGGATAAACTCATGGGCTCCGGCTCTCCTTGCCGCTTCCGCGACCTCCTCCCGGGAAGCGCCCGGTCTTCCATAGACGATGTTTTCATAGATCGTGCCCGAAAACAGATACACGTCCTGCTGCACGATGCCGATGTTTTCCCTCAGGCTCTTTAGGGTAAAATGCCGGATATCCTCCCCGTCCAGCGTGATCCGCCCCGCGGACACATCGTAAAATCTGGGGATCAGATTGCAGAGCGTGGTCTTGCCCCCGCCGGAAGGTCCCACGATGGCGACCTTCTCCCCCGCGCGGATCCGGAGGTTCAGATTTTTGAACACCCGGTTGTGGTCGTCGGGATACTCAAAGCTCACCTGTTCAAACACGATATCGCCCCTCGGAGCCTGAAGCGGCACTGCCCCCGGTTCGTCAAAGATCTCGATGTCCGCGTCCATGATCTGCAAAAATCGCTCAATTCCCGTCATGCCCCGCTGAAACTGCTCCGCAAACTCGATAATGCGCCGGATGGTGGCGATCATGGTACTCACATACAACATATACGCCACCAGATCTCCCGGCGCGATCAGCCCTTTCAGCATGAAAATGCCGCCGGCCACCACCACCGTCAGATACAGCAATCCGTCAAACAGACGCACCGTGGTCTGAAACAGCCCCATATAACGGTAGGACAGCTTTTTGATGTCCAGAAACCTTGTGTTGTCCCGCTCAAATTTTTCATTTTCGATCCGCTCATTGGCAAAGGCTTTCACCACCTTATGTCCCAGCAGGCTGTCCTCAATCCTGGCGTTCAACTCTCCGATCTGCCCTCTCTGGCTCCGAAAGACGCCCCGCATCCGGAAGTTTAAGGGCATGCACACAGCGATCATCACGGGCACGCACCCAAAGACGATCAGCGTCAGAGGAAGATTGATGCCTGCCAGGATCACAAAGGACAGGACGATCTTGACAAAGGCGATGAAAAATTCCTCCGGGCAGTGGTGGGAAAACTCCGTCACATCAAAGAGATCGTTGGTGATGCGTCCCATGATCTGCCCCACCTTCGTATTATTATAGTATGTATCCGAGAGCTGCTGGAGATGCCTGTAGGCGTCCCGGCGCATGTCCGTCTCAATCTTCGCTCCCATCACATGCCCCATGTCTGCCATATAATAAGCGGCAAAGGCATCCACAACGCGCAGCGCCAGATACAGAAGCCCCAGCCCTCCCACCGTGCCCACGGACAGGGATGCCAGATCCCGCATACCCTCATTGGTGATATAGCGCATGATCAGAGGCAGCACCAGCTCACAGAGCGTCGTCAGCGCCGCGCAGAACAGATCCAGACACAGAGTTGCCCTGTATTTTTTATAATAAGGGGAAAACCTTCTGAACAATTCCGGTGTGGTATAATGCTTTGGTTCCAAGATCTCATCCTCCTTCTGCCCGTTCCCCGCTGTTTATGTTATATTGTACCACACCCACGCCCGTTCCGCCACCGGCTTTTATTCCGTATCCGCTCCCCCATCCAATACCTAAAATATAACCGGAAAATTGTGACCGGAGTTGTGCCTTACAATTGTACCTTACAATGAAATTAGCAGTTGACATCATAAGATGCCTATAGTATAATCGCGAGTTTGACAGTATTTTGAAGAAAAAAAGTCCTGAAACCCGCTCTAGGAGCAGATTCCGAAACTTTTCATGTTTTACGGATGCGCGTTACATCTCCGGCTTTTTCGTTCGTGAGCAGATAGTTCTCATTTTTGCTGTGGGGATGATCTGCTTTAGGGTGCAGAAACCAAATGGCGCTCAGACAAGCATTTCTTTCAGAGGCACTTGTTCCCAGCAAAGCAAGCGAAGTGACACAGGTACTGATCAGCAAGGAGAATAACAGAATATGCTCTGCTCAGATTCCCGAAAATCTTGAAAAACGTGAACTTACAATACCAAATCCTGATACACTAAAGAAAGTTGCGGGAACACCTGACGTGCTACATGAAATGAATGCTGTGAAATGGAGCCAGAAGATTGAAGGGCTCAGTGATAAAGCTAATTTAAATGATCTTAGGGAGTATAGCAACGATAATGAGGAGCTTTTGTGCAAGCTTATGAATCAATATGTGTATAGGGATTCAAGCAGCGTAAAATCATATAAGGATCTACTTACCCACATGTATTTTCCGTTGAAAATCCCTTATTATGGAAACGAGCATATAGACCTCGTAGTCGAAGCGAACACAGACTGCATTATTGGCGAAGAAGGAAAAAACATCTGTAGTTCAGTTTAAAAACATTACACTAAAGCAGGGAGCACGCCTTATCTACAAAGGAATTGTAGATATTAGTGCGGACAACCTGGCTCAGATTGGAGATGCCTCAAGAAACGGAAATTATGTATCTATCGGTCAGGCAGGCGGCAACGGCGGATGCGGCGGCAATGGTGGAAAAGGCGGCAACGGCGATGGAGACAATTCAGGAACATCAGGAACGGCAGGTGCAGCAGGACAGGAAGGCGCAGTGAATATTCCTCCTTATGAAGAGCCTTCCAAATGAGAGTATGCTCAGCGGGCAATGTCTCCAAGTTAAGAACCATTCAAATAATGATATCCATGATCAAACAGAGTTGAAGCCGAAGCGTTTTCGTGGACTTTCCAAAAAGAATCCTATTTCCCAATCTGCCGGACTATAGAGACCCGGCAGATTGGGAAACTTTTTTATTCGATTGCACAATTTAGCTTGTTATTTTTAATAACAAAAGACTGGAAGTAATATAGAAAAGCCAAAAAATAAAATGGAAATTATCAAAAATACATAAATACTAATTACGAAATGAAACAAAATAGCTAAAGAAGCAGAAATTTTATGTGAATCTATTTAATTATTTCTTTAATAATTCACATTAATCCCTTATTACTAATAATAATGAGGATTATTTATGTAAAAGAATTGTTTCATTGATATATTAGAATTCTAATCGTTTTGTATATTTTTTTGATTCTGGATTCATAAAGTCAACTTCTTCTATTAATTTATTTTGTAAGCCATATTCAATTAAATACTGAAAACTACATTTTGATTTCTGACTAACAGAAAAATGATACAAATTCCATAAGTAACATTGGACATCTAACGATATACAAGTTCTATTAATTTCATATTCTAAAATTATAAAATCTCGTTTACTAATATGCCTTTCTTTTATTAAATAACAAATGTAAGATAAATATGATAAAGTTTTGTCAACTTTATATTCCACATCATTATGGTTATGATGTAATCAATCATATATATTGTTTCTACTATTTCTCTATCAAATCTTAAAGTATTTATAATTTGATTAATAAAATCTGCACGTTTAGTTTTATTGGAATATACCCATTGTTTATATCCAAATATTCCACCAATAATAACAAGAATAATAGAAATAAAAGAAAGAACGTCAGAAATAGACCAATTATTACTATCTAACAGCAAATTAATCATAAGTTTTTTACCTCTTCCACTCAAATTATGAGAGTTCGATTCTCTCTATGTGATTTCTGACAGTCATCTTCATGGCTGTCTTTCTATGTTATCTACTGGTGTTCCAAGAAGATAATTCATAATTTGTGTTAGTATCGAATACACACTGGATAAATATAAGAGCATCGTTAAGCGACAGACTCCTCCTCTCCAGTCGTTCTCCAAAATATATTTTCAACCAGAAATGAATCTGGCACCAATTCTGACGGTGACCTGTCCTTTGAGATAATGATGCAATATTCTTCGTATTGCTACTTTGGGTTGATTATTTTTTTGCAATAAAAACCCAAAATAAGGTAAGGTGAACATACTTAGTCTTCAGAGTTTTACAAGGGAGTCGGTGTAAGTCTCCCCAAAAAGGGCTGTAAATTTATCGACTTCTACTTGAAAATGATCAAAACCTTTACCAAATGAACCCACATATCCATCTTGTCCATTTGTTGTTTCAGTGTCATACTGATAATTATAAAAGTTTTTACCAAATTGGTGCCACTCTGTATCTAATTTTCTCCTAAAATTATTGTTAATAGTATCACATTTTTATCAATATTTCAATATGATAATAGTATATTATTAAATATTATTATTTGACCCTGCACATATTGTCTAATGGTAAGACATTCTAGTTCCACTTGAATAATGAGAGTTCGATTTTCTCTGTGTGTCTTACGACAGTCATTCTTTGGTAAAGTATCAATGTAAAAGAATATCTCCATCTATATATTCTTAATGATTATAGATGTGTATAATTTACAAAGACTTGAAATGGAGATTTCCTAATTTTGTTATAGACAGTATGGCTAATTGCTTTTTCTGATTGACAGTAACATTGTACATTACAATGAAATTAGCAGTTGACATCATAAGATGCCTATAGTATAATACCTTTTGTCTACAATGGTATAATTACAGATCTGCGCGAGTGGCTCAGCGGTGGAGCACCTCCTTGCCAAGGAGGGGGTCGCGGGTTCGATTCCCGTCTCGCGCTTTTTTTATGCCCGATCAAATAAATGATTTTTTAAAAGCATCCAAAAACCATAAAGAGCCCCCGATGCCTGTAACCAGACAATCGGAGGCTCTCTTACTCTCTGTCCTGACCGGACAATGTCTCATTTTGGCAAAATTCCCTCTCCCACAACCAAAAAATATACTCCAACCGCCTGTCCGCCTCTGCTCCTGCCCGGACGCAGCAGTACAGACCCCAGACGATCAAAATAAACACTAGAATACTGCCGAACAAGATTCCCATAACCGCCACCCTGAAAAAATTTTTTTCACAAGATATTCTTGCCGAAAAGGGAAAAACTATTCAGGATAACCGGATTATCCTTACGGACAAAAGCTAAAAACAAAAGAAATGCTGCCACAGCACTTTCCTATTTTTCCGGTATAACCCTTATCTCTCCTGATTTTTTATCCGTTGCAGCGGCTGTCTGCTCTAAGGGAACCCCCTTCCCGCTGCGTCTTCCGTTCATCCATCGTCACACACACATCATACTCTCTCTCCCGATCGTATGCTTTCAGATTGTTCAGCACTCCCAAAAGCTGCCTCATTTCCGTCTGAAAACAGAAAAAAGACATCCACATCATCTGCAGAAACCTTGTCATGCCAAAGCCGGGGAATCACCTGCTTTGGCATCCTGCCGCAAATCATTCCTGCCAGGGAAAACGTCAGATTTAAAATTTCTCAGATAAATTTTCCAAAATGTAACCCAAGATATAACTCAAGAAGTATTTTTTCTTTGCTTTTTGGGAGATTTGTGGTATAATTACATCACTGTTAAACACAAACAAAGGAGATTGTCATGAGATTGATAACACGTTCTGACTTTGACGGCCTTGCATGCGGCGCTCTTTTGAAGGAAGCCGGCATCATTGATAGTTGGAAATTTGCCCATCCCAAGGATCTGCAGGATGGGCTTGTGGAAGTTACCGAGAACGACTGCCTTGCCAATGTTCCCTTCGTGGAGGGCTGCGGGCTGTGGTTTGACCATCACTCCAGCGAACACGAGCGTTTAGAGCTTGAGGGGAAATACAAGGGTGAGAGCCGTATCACTCCCTCCTGCGCGCGCATCATCTATGAATATTATGGTGGGAAGGAGCGCTTCCCCCAGTTTGATGAAATGATGATCGCGGTGGATAAAGTTGACTCCGGCAATCTCACGATCGAGGAGATCCAGCATCCGGAAGGCTGGATCCTGATCGGTTTCCTCATGGATCCCAGGACAGGGCTTGGCAGATGGCGCAATTTCACAATTTCCAATTATCAGCTGATGGAAAAACTGATCGACGCATGCCGCACCATGAGTACCGAAGAGATCCTGGCTCTTCCCGATGTCCGGGAACGCATTCAGGTATACAATGAGCAGACAGAGAAATTCATGGAAATGGTAAAGAAATATACCCGCGTGGACGGCAATCTGATCATCTCCGACTTAAGGGGAGTGGATCCCATTTACTCCGGCAACCGCTTTTTAATCTACAGTATGTACCCCGAGCAGAATATATCCGCATGGATCGTGAGCGGACGTGGCGGGCAGGGCTGCTCCGCTGCCGTGGGCTATAGTATCCTGAACAAAACCTCCAGCGTAAATGTCGGAAGTCTTATGCTGAAATATCATGGCGGCGGTCACAGGAAGGTGGGTACCTGTCAGTTCTCCAACGAAAACATGGATACCGATCTTCCTCAAATGCTTGCCGAGCTGAGCAGGCTGGCGAACGCATAAATCAGAGAGTTCCTTTCTGCGCGGGTGTGTATCCTCGCGGAGCGTTTTTATCGAAGGGGAGGAATATTCTATCCAATAAAACAGGCAGCTGCGGAAATCCCGAAGGTTTCCTCAACTGCCTGTTTTTTAATTTCAACCAGTGATATCAGAGCCAAAATATTTTTCGGATATTTCTCCCAGCACTCCCTCTTCCCGAAGTTCCTCGATCGCCTGATTGACAGCCTCTCTCAAGGATGCGGAATCCTCTCCCTTGCGCACGGGAATGACCACATGGGAAGCCTCCTCCGTAAGAGCGGCAATCTTTAGATCAGCCTCCGGATGAACGCTCATGTAATCATAGAAAGTCACTTCCGCATTGAGTGTGGCGTCAATTCTTCCCTGAAGCAACAGTTCAAGGGTCTGGTTCAGATCGTCCACGCCTGTCGTAGTGGCCCCGTAGCTCTCCGCAAGCTGGGCATAGGTACTGGAAATGGTATTTGCCGTAGTCTTGCCGTCCAGATCTTCAAAAGAATTGATATCGGTATTGTCGCCCTGGACGATGATCGCCGTGCGGATATAGCAGTAGGGTTCCGTAAAATCATACTTTTCTGCCCTCTCATCGGTATACTCCACACCGTTTACCATAATGTCATAGCGACCGGCTTCCAGACCGGCAAGAAGCCCGTCCCACTCTCCTTCCACAAAGACAGCCTCCACACCAAGCTTTTCTGCGATAGCCTTTGCCACTTCCACATCAAATCCCACAAGTTCATCGTTCTCATCATGGTAGGTCCAGGGAGCCCATGTCCCCTCCATTGCCACGCTGATCTGCCCTGCCTCCTGAATGCGTGCAAGCTGATCCTTCTCTTCTGCGGCTCCTGCGCTCTGGGATTGGTCTGCCCCTTCCTCTGCCGCCTGCCCGGCGCCGCATCCCGCCAGCACCAAAGCACCAACAACTGCAGCAAAAATCCATTTTTTGATCTTGTCAGACATTTTCATACTTTTCTCCTCCTCTATGATTTATTTCAAAAACCGTCCGGCAAATCTGCCTTCCGGGCTTTTGTAAACCGCACCGGTTATATATCAAGGTTATACGTCACGCTTCTCCAAAGCCCTCAAAAACTCTCTCACTCTCTTTTCTCCCGGAGCTTCAAAAAAGCCCCTGCTTTCACCGGACTCTAAGACGACCCCTTCGTCCATAAAGATCACTCTGTTGGAGACATGCCGCGCAAAGGCAATCTCATGGGTCACCACCAACATCGTCATACCCTCGCCGGCCAGCTGCCGCATCACATTCAAAACTTCCCCGGTCAGCTCCGGATCCAGCGCCGATGTGGGCTCGTCAAAAAAGATGATCTCCGGATTCGTGGCAAGCGCCCTGGCAATCGCCACTCTCTGCTGCTGCCCTCCGGAGAGCTGGTGAGGATAATAGCCCGCCCGTTCCGACATTCCCACTTTATCAAGCGCCATCCGTCCAATCTCCTCCGCCTGATAACGCTTCATTTTACGCGCTGTTATCAGCCCTTCAGTGACATTCTGCAGCGCAGTCATGTTGCTGAACAGATTGAAGTTCTGAAACACAAATGCCGTTTTGCGCCGTATTTCGGCAATCTCTTTTCTGCTGGTCCTGCCCAGGGTATACGTTTTCCCGTCCAGGGTATAACTTCCCGCATCCGCCGTCTCTAAGAAGTTCAGGCAGCGTAAAAACGTCGTCTTGCCGGAACCGCTGGGACCCAGGATCGCCACCACATCACCCTTGTTTACATCCAGATCTATGTTTTTGAGTACCTCCAGACTGCCGAAGGACTTTCGCAAGCCTCTCACTCTTAACATCGCGCTCTCCCGTCCAATTCGCTCTGCGGTCACACGCCGGGCAAGGTTTATCTGTGCCCCGCGTCTCCCTGTCTCATCTTTCTGCCCCCGTATGTCTGCAGCCGCTTTTCACCCATGTGCTGCAATGCGGTCAAAATAGTACAGAACATGAGATAGATCAGCCCCACCTCCAGATAAAGCAGAAGCGGCTCATAGGTCCTCGCCACAATCCGCTGCGTGGACATAAACATCTCCGCAACGGTGATATTCGCCGCCAGGGAAGTCTCCTTGAGCAGCCCGATCAGAGAGTTGGACAGGGGCGGGAATGCTATTCTCATCGCCTGCGGCAATACGATCCTCCACATGATCTGCATCCAGGACATCCCCACGCAGTACCCTGCCTCGATCTGCCCTTTTGGCACCGACTCCAAAGCCGCCCGCACTGTCTCCGAGGCATATGCCCCCTCATTGATGGAAAATACGATCACCGCGGCCGGAAAGGGCTCCAGCACGATCCCCAGACTGGGCAGCCCGTAAAACACCACAAATAGCTGCACAAGAATGGGCGTCCCGCGGATAACCCAGACATAAAACCGCGCCAACTGCTTCAATACCCTCACATTGCCAAACTGTATGAGGGCAGTGACAACGGCGATCACCAATGCAAAGGAAAAGGAGACTGCCGTGAGGGGAACGGTAAGTTTCAGACCCGGCAGCAAAATTTTCCAAAAGGAATCTATGAAAATGTTTATCCATCTCTCGCTTAAATAATTATCCAACATGCCGCTTACTCTGTTTCCGGACCTCGTAATCCCGATCCGATCATATAAGGCTATCTTTCCCCGTTTAATCTACACTATAACACTATGAAATAAGAATGACAAGTATTAAATCATTCGATACCGTATTGCCGCAGCCGCTTTCTAAGCTCCCTGTAATCCGGCAGATACTGTTCCACTTCCTGCCAGAATTCCGGAGAATGATTCATATGGCGTCTGTGCGCCAGCTCGTGGACGACCACATAATCCACCAGCTCCTTCGGGACATAGAGCAGCCTGCAGTTAAAATTCAGATTGCCGTCACTGCTGCAGCTCCCCCACCGGGTTTTCTGGTTACGCATACTGATCCGTCCATAGGAGATCCCCATCAGCCCCGCATAATACTCCACCCGCTGCGTCACAAGCTGCCGGATCTGACGCTTCCCCGAAGGGGTCTCCACCTCAGGCAGCTTTCTGACGCCTCCACTGTCAGGAGACATCCACTCTGCCCGTTTCCGGATGAGCCAGTCCGTATGGCTCTCTATAAAGGTACGAACAGCCCTGTCGGACGCGCGAAAGGGCACTCTTGCAGAGACTGTGCCGTCGCTCTTTACCTGCAGTCCAAGTGATTTCCGTTTTGTGTAGACCACCTGTACGAAAATATCCTCTTTTTCTCCGTGAATCACATACTCTTTCATGCTGCTCTCTGACCTGCCTCTCCCGGCAGAACGGATATGGCTTTTGTCACAATCGGTATCGAAAAAAATGCAAAAAAGAAGCCAATACCATTGTTGGATTTGACTTCTTTTCCTATCGGAGTGGCGGGATTCGAACTCGGTTGTTAATCCCTCAAATCTCCAATAAATAAGGTATTTTCATAATAACGTGACAAAATCCATGACAAATAATTTAGTTATAAAATACCGCTTGTATGCTATTATACCCTGCAATCCCATCAGGCGCAAGCCCGTATTTCTTCTGAAACATTAAGGTCGCCGCACGGGTATCTTTTCCAAACTTCCCGTCCACTTCCAAATCTGCACCAAGAACGTCGTTTAACCGCCGCTGCCACCACTCGACCAGCGCGCCGGTGGAACCAACATTCCAACTGCTGCCCGCTTGTTTGGTCTTAAGTGCAATCTTCTTGCGGACGTACTGCGTATTGGTGCCATCACGTCCGTCTTCATCCAGCTCCCGCCCTTTGGCATCCTTGTAACCGTCCTTATTGCAGGCTGCCTGGAAGGACTTGATGTATAGGTTACATGCCTTTGATTCCGCTTCTGACTCTTTTACCTCCGCCCCTGCGAACAGATCATAATATACCTTGTTGAGATCCACGTTTCCGGATACACCGCTAATCCGTCCGGTTGAGGTATACTGCCATACGTCTGCATTTTCCAGCTCTGTCGAAGACAAGACCGAGGTATACCTTGCATACCAGTGCTTTACCTCCGGTATGCTGTGACTGATCTTATTTAGGTCAAAGTATTTCAACTGATAGTCTCGGTTGAAATACAGAACTGGTGCATATCCCTTTTCCTCCACTTTCTTCAGGAATGCGATTGCCATATCAGTGGCAAGGGCTTTATTGATGTTTACCCCTCTAGTGGCTGCATACCGCACAGTATCGTATTCCAAATCAAACGCAATAGGACATCTCTCCCAGTACTTCGCTGCCTGTGCAATCGCATACTCCGCCTCTTTCTCCGCCATCTCAACCGTGAGCGCATAAGAAAACCAGTAGATCATCACAGGAATTCCCAGGTTACGGCACGCCTCTGCATTTGCCACATACCGCTGGTCAATGTTATTTTTGCCGTAGCCGGCACGGAGGAATGCCTGTCCATAACCGGCATCCCTCACCGATTTGAAATTTACATTCCCGTTATGCACTGAAATATCAGGCGCCTTATACATCTCCGTTTTTTCCATCATCCTCCTCCTCAATCTGTGCCGTGGATTCCGCCTGCTTTTTTATGTATCGCACAACAGGCAGCAGGAATGGCGGAATTTCTACACCTATATCAATTATGTTTTCCAGGATGCTGATCAGCTCATTTACCACCAGCCAGACGGCCACTACCGTGGCCACCACGAATGGAATCCTCAATTCCACCCCCGCCACGGACACTGCATATTGGATGATAGCGTCTAATATACAGCCTACCATGACAAGGAGCCACTGGCACACTTTTTTTGTGATCCCACGAATAGATTTGTAGGAATTGATGTCCTGCTGCCGGTATCCCGCAGCCATGAGTCCCGTGATATAATCCAGAATATTGCATCCCACTAATAAAAAAACCGGAACGGTCAGGATTCCCAGCCAGCTCATTACTGTTGATAAGATTGCTACCGTCGTTAATTTCTCTTTATCCACTTTTCTCCTCCTTATTCTACCCGGGTAACAGTATATGTCACCTTCATGGTCTTGTCCGCAGTTTTTGTCACAACAGAGTCCAGATTGTTTACTGTCGCAAGGTAAAGAGGATTTCTATATATGCGCGTACCTTCTGAATTTATATTCATATATAACATCCTGTTGTCTTGTATTTTTTTAAAGACAAATGATCTAGCCACGAAAGCATTTATTGGATATACCGTATCACTTTTCATATCAACTATTGCTAGTCCGCTACTTAATGAACCATAATTTTCAGATTTTCTCGACAAGCACAGACCTTCTCCAATTTCTGTTATATACAACCCATAATTTTTATCCTCTGTATTTCCATTTGTCAGATCGATCAACATCCCATTATCATTTCCATTATCACTTAGATACACATGCTTGCTTAAGATGCTTATTCTTGTATTATCTATAGAAAAATTCGTTCTTCCTGACTGGAATCTCACTTGCGACCAGGATTCATTTTCTACATCGTAGATTCCTATGGTTTTCTGCCCTCCTTTCTCGATGGTTTTTTCTATTATTATTATCTTCCCTTCTCCACAAAACACGGATACATTCTTGCCGTTAAATTCTGTTTTTATCTGGTCAGGTATATCTACGGTAATTGTCTCTTTATCTTCAAATAGTGATGCTGTATCGATATTTATGGATTTTCTTGTAAAGGTGATGGATTCAATACTTCTGTTAGTGCTTTTGGCATTTACTCCATACAAATATCCACAACTTATCATGAAGTCATCCATTGTATCGAGCATAATATTTCTGCCGCTTTGGTTTTCACTTATGTTTTTCCCGGAAGCGTGCCTCGAATTACTCACGCAATTTCCATATCCGATATATCCTCCTATATCTGAAGTGAGACACACACATCCAATATCACCATTTCCATTGGATGTGGTCCAGTCGTACACATATGTGATGGCATTCTTTGTAAAGCTGGATTCGGAACTGTTAAAGCTCCCCATTTCCTTAGGATCTTCATTGTTGGATACGCCATAGGATCCGTTCGCCGTCATCTTTGTCCCAGCCGGCATGATGGTTGATGACTCATCGATCTCCTTGTTGAATAACAAGATTCCGCCTGTCAGTGTTCTATAGAGCGGATATCCTGCCCATGTACTGTCATTCCAAGGGTAATTGTTGTATTCACCGCTTCCTCTCAGATAATCCTCAATGCCCGTGGTGAAGGTATTGGCATGCTCGATTCGATCCCTCTTGCCGTTATGCACGTCTTTTAGCTCGATGACGGTGTGGCCATGATACAAAGGCTTTTTTACGCCGCCTTCTTTGAAATTTGAATTTTTCTCCAGTATCTGCATTTTGTTCCTCCTCCCTATCAGAATTTCTATACTGTTTTTTTCAGAATGTTCAAAATTTCTGCAGCAACTGTAGTGCTTTGCCAGTGCTCTCCGTTCCACACCTCTCCCTCAGAGATTTTCGTGGTACATTTGTATAAAACACTTTCGTGCATTACAAAGTCCCCTTCCGAATACGGTCGGATTTCGTCATATTCCTCTGCAATATTGCCCACTGCTTTCTGAGACCGCAGCTCGTTTTGGTGCATGATGTTGTCGATATTGTCAAAATTCGTGTTGAGACTGTCCACATCGACATGATCGGTCTGGGACGGTTTTGTTAGTTTGTAAAATCCTGTACTAGTGGCCATCTATTTCTCTCCTTTCCTTCCCCATACATATAGCTCCCTAGAGGCTCCCCATGTATATGCGGCTGCTTCCTCCCAGGTCATCCCGCTCATGTAATCACCGATTCCAACCGTATCCGTCAGATTTTCTTTCACCATTTCCGGAATCTCAAAGGGAGGCGTCAAATCCTCCTTTCCGATCCGCATCGGCTCCTGTAGAGCAATGCTTACTCTTTCGGAAGTTGGATCACTGTTCAACAGCATTTTCGGAATCTGGATGTGGCTCACATCCTCTTCAATATCAATCTGTCCGTTCCAGCCTGCATTCGCTACGATGCCAATTCCGCTGAAGATTACCAATATGTCATAAGGCGCAATCGTTGCCGATCCTCCGTCCATTTCCAAATAGATGTCAAACATATGAAATCCCGGATCAGTGGCGGTCATTAGGTACATCAATTTAAGGATATGTCTTCCCTCGCACCACGTCTCCTCGGGATATCGTTCCTCAATTTCCGAATCCAGCTGGTATGAAACCCTTGCGATGATCTTGTTCTCCAGCTGGGTTGGATCCAGCTTTGCATCGATCAATATCTCAGCATCAATTTTTACATACGCATTCTTCTGGGTCATTACGCTTGTTCGAATCAGGCGCCTGATGCGCTTATTTTCACACACCACTTCTTTAAGATTTCGAGCGACATCGATTCGATAAGCATCCTTTTCCATCGTTTTACTGAGCCCCGCAAGGGCTTTATCTGTCTTGCCGCGCGCATTCACCAGCGCAGGATTCTGCCCGACTCCTGTGGTCGTAAACGCATTGCCATATGTCCAGTCGATCTGATTGATGCAGTACCTCTTTGTCCCGTCTGCTATCCCGTTTTCAAATATAAGCACATCTCCCAGATCGTAAAACATCGCGGAGCTTGCCAGGGACGCCTCAAACGGAACATATTCTATCGCGCTCAGTGCTGTCAGAATATTCCTGGCAAGCTCCTCCCTTCTTGTCGTATTCTGCAGAAACGGATTGCTGCCTAGAGGATAGGTCAGGCCATCATCGACCTCCAGCCCGTAATACTCCGTCGTCTCTTTGCCTATGTCTACAACGGACACCCCGGTATATCTTGTCACAAAGTCCGAGAATCTGGCTCCTTCTATTCGATTGGCTTCATCGAGCGTATCCACCGACTGAATGCCGTATGTCCTGTATACCAGTGCCCCATTCCGGTCCATTGTAGCGAAACACCCCATCGTCTGAGCCGCCCACGATATCAGGTCGCGCCACGTCTCGATGTCGTTCGACGGATAGAGGTTAAGAAGCTCCGCTCCGTTCGGAAGGACCTTCATTTCGTCCTCCGTCATGCCCAGATCCACGCCGCATTCCTCACAGGCCAAAACGGTAAAGTCATACATCGTACCCTGCGCCGATGTAACGCCCACAACCTTGTCAAACTTAGCCATATTATCATATGCCGTGATCTCAGTCCCCACGGATGTCCTATTGGCTTCCGCCACATGATAGACTCCCAACGGCACTGATTCATATCGATCCCCGACCAAAAGGCTGTAGCTTGGCTCGATCCGCGCATTCTTCAGAGAATACCTCGGCAGCGCGACATTGATCAGCGTTATATTCAGCTCGCCGATATTCACCTTGCCGATCTCCACGTTATCGCTTTCAGAATTTTGATTGGATATGCTGAAGGAGCCTTGCAGCACATTCGATTCCGTCAGCGGATATTCCGTTCCGTTTATCTGGAGTTTGATGTGGATTTTCATCTGTAAAGCCCTGCTTTTGGCCGCCTCCCGAAACTGTTCCGATACCTCGTACACCGTTCCACCCCCTTCTGATCCTAAAACTCCTTGATGTCGAATGACACCACATACAACCCATTGGAGGTCTTTATGTAATCAGAGTGGATTTCCACGGTTACGCTTAAATTCTCGATCCTCACCGTATACTGCTTATATCCTCCAGATATCACATCATACTTGCTCATGGTGAAGCTTCCCATCGCGTCAAATTGCATGAATTTGGCCAGCCACACATCCGTGCAGTTAAAGTCCGCCGATATTGACAGCTTTCCGGTTCTGGTCACTGTCACGATATCCGTTCCAGCCTCGCTCTGCTTGGACGATACGACCTTTTCATATTTCTCATTCCATTTCTCCGGACGAAAAAGAGTCGTGTCTTCAAATTTGATAGGATAATCTCGAAGCATTACCGCCCTCCATTCTTGTAATTCGATGAATTGATCGCATCTATTACAAAGGTTTCAATCCTCTTTTGACCGATATACACGGGTATGGTCAGCCAGATCGCGCCATTCTCTGCCAGATTCCCCCGGTACGCCCCGCTTCTGGAGATGCTCTGCGCAAGATTTCTGCTATCATAGGCAGCCGGGCTCATCGTGGATGCGAAACTCTGGCTCACATTCTCCGTAAGCGTCTGCATTGCGCCCTCCACCATTCCGACATTATCCAGGATGCCTTGTGAAAACATCTCCATCATATCCGGAGCGAATGTGTGGAAGTTTGACAGAGGACCCACATCCGGTTCCGAGAAATGCAGAAAATCACTTATGATCCCCGCCACTTCACCCACTTTATCCTTTAATTTGGCGATGTTTTCCATTATGCCCTCGATGAATTTCGAGAGCAGATCTTTCCCCCATGACAACGCTTTCCCTGGCAGCTCTGTAAATTTGGCGATGATATTGTCCGCGATGTCTCTGATCGCCTCATCCACTCCGGGGAACAGACTCGTGATGCCATCGATCAGACCTTGTACGATGAACTCGCCAAAATTCATGAAGACCGTGGAAGGACTGTGAATTCCAAGTGTCTCCTTAATCCAGTCCACAACGGTTCCGATAAGATTGTCAAACCCTTCTATCAGGCTCGGTATCGCGCCAATGATTCCTTCCAGCAGCCCTCCTATCAGCTGCACTCCAACCTCGTTCAGCTGCTCCACTCCTTCCAGCAGCGCGATTATAATCTTTGCTAGCAATTCTGGGAGATGTTCCAGCAGAATCGGAAGCGCCTGTACCAGCCCCTCCGCAAGCCCCAGCATCAGCTGACCCGCTGCGTCTATCAGCAGATCTATATTTTCACACAAGATATTGACGATCTCTATTATTACCTCGACGATTGTAGGAATCAGCTCCGGAAGCATCTCCGTGATCCCATTCGCCAGCCCGATGATGATCTGAAGCCCTCCCTCGACCAGCTGTGGAAGTGCCTGTACCAGTCCGGTGATAAGCTCTGTAATGATCTGCACTGCCATGTCGATTATGACAGGCAGATTTTCCAGGATCCCCTGTCCAATCGCTTCCAGTAACTGTGCACCTGCTTCCAGCAGCGTCGGCAATGTTTCCCCAATGATCCCAGGTAACTTTTCCGCGATGACAGGAATAAGCTTTGCAATCAGCTCCGTAATGCCGCCGATAGACTGTTCGATCACTGGCATCAGGTTGTTAAATACCGTCTCCGCTCCGTTGACGACATTCAGAATCAGTCCGTCCATGTTGCTGTTTTCGTCCGCCATTCCGACTACCAGGTTTTCCCAGGCTGCCTGTAGTGACGCGATGCTCCCCGCAATCGTTCCCGCGGCCTCCTTCTGCGTTGTCCCGGTGATCCCCATGTAATTCTGAACCTCATGGATGGCCTGCACGATATCCGCATAGGACGAGATGTCGTACTCTACGCCGGATAACTCCTGCGCTTTGTCAAGCAGCTCCTGCATCCCTTCCTTGGTGCCCGCGAAGCCCAGAGCCAGATTGTCCAGCATGGTAAAGTTTCCCCTGGAAAAACCCCGGTATGCATCCTGGACAGACTCCATGGATGTTCCCATTTTATTCACATTGTCCGCCATATCCGTGATGGACATGTTCATCAGGCTTGCCGCCTGCGCCTGATCGCCTTCCAGGGAATTGATGAGCGCAGCCGCAGACTGGATCGAGGTCTCCATATATTGATTCGCCGACATCCCGGCATCCTTAAAAGCCTTTCCGGCATCCTCTATGACCTTCGTGGCGCTGTCTCCGAATAAAGTCTCAACGCCTCCTATGAATTGCTCATAATCCGCATAGCCTGACACCGCTTCTTTTGCCAGCGCGGCAACGGCTCCCGTCGCTGCCACTGTGCCCGTGACCGCCGCCGCGCCTGCTGCCGCTATCACCTGTGAGGAGGCCTTCAGACCTTTTGCCAGCGCGCTGCCGAGTTTTGATCCGGATTTTTCACCAGCTTCTCCCAGCGCATTCTCTATGGCGCTCTGTATTCCGTTGGCTGTAGGCACGATCTGTACATATGCTTTCGCTATATTGGCCATCCCTTTATCCCCCTGTTATCCGCTTCCACGCGCTCTTAAAATCGTCCGCGGAATCAAAGGCGATGTGCTGGTCCGCTCCCACATCCATTTGCAATGCTTTCCTCAATATGGACTCTGGTCTGTTGATTCCTTTCTGCGCATCGCTGGTCTTGCTCCAGCTTAAATATGCCAGCTCATCCGTCATCCGCATGAGGAGCATCTCTTTCAGCGTATACTTCTGATCCCGGATCTGCATCTTCACCCTGGAATCGTCCCTGAGCCCTGCGCACAGCGTAGCCGCTGTGACTGGAGAAAGGTCTTTGTAATTTAAAACATGATAAGTCTCCGCGAAATCACATATCAGGCTTTCCTCGCATTCCGCTATGCAGAAGGCGAGGAAAGAGAGTTTTTTGTTCCTTTTTGACTCATGATCTCCGACACCTCTCTCATGACTTCCTCCATTGGCGCGAATCCATCATTTAAACTGGCAATATGCTTCGTGAGGTTTTCCACGCCGTCCTCCCCCAGCATAAATTTGATCATTTTATTCGTTGCGCAGATCTTTTTCAGCTTGTCTTCTGTCTGCGTCTCCGCAAGCGCCATGCTGAACCTCCAGTCCGTCAGCACACGCTCATCGATCTTGTACTCAAATCCTGTGCTTGTCTTCCCTTCCATATTTAGGCCTCCTTGTTTGCAGCGGCGATATACTCATAGTGGTACACTCCTGCCTTGTCCGGCACGTCCGTGATCGTGATCTCGTATCCCACTGCCTCATTGTCCTTGTAAGTGATTGTTCCTACCTCCGACACGACTCCGTTAGGTATCACGATCCGCTTTGCGCGGTTTCCGGTCAGGATCATGTCGATGACATAACATCCCGCCTCCATTTCTTCCGCCGTTGCCTTGATGGTTACTTCTCCTTCTTCCGTCGCCGTTACGTTTTTCTTGCCGTAAATAATCCCCAGAACATCCGTGTTCATAGCCTCGATCAGCTTCAGCTTGAACGTGTCCGGACGCTGCGTCTGCATAGAGATCACCGTATCGCCTCCCCAGGCTTTGATGGTCTCGCTCTCCGGGCTGTTGTCATTGGACACTCCATCCTCGCTGACATATCCCAGGGCTTTAAACGCAGGATCCAACGTCTCAGATGACGATGTGGGCAGCTTGGTCTCCAGCGGCGCCCAGAATACCGCTCCCGTGATCTTCGGTTTGCCTGTAGTGACGTTTTGTGTGTTGTTTCCCATAGTCTCTATGCCTCCTCATTTTTGACAATCAAAAAGACCGATTGATACCTCGGTCTTTTGCTCGCTGTGTCTGTAAAATTTGCGCTCGCGTTGATGTAACACGCGGATACGTCCGGAAGTGATACGATCTCCCGCATCGCCTTCCTCACTTTTTCATCCAGCCGGATTGCGTCCAATATCTCGCTGTCGCCCCAGGACTGGATCGCAAGCGTGGAAGTCTCGATATGATCCGTCACACTGATCCCGGTCTTTTCTACAGTGATGAATTTTCCCGGCGGATCTGGCGGGATCATCAGATATACTGGTACGTCCAATGCCTTTTTTAAATAGTCATACACAATTTTTTCAACCATCACTCATACCTTTCTACCCTCACCTTCTTGTGCCACCGCGTCGGCACCAGCTCCTCAATCCCCTGCTCCACAAAGCCGAAAGTCCGCCATCGTCTCCCGAAAAATTCCACTGTGCGGTCCTCCCACACATGCGTGTCTCCCTTTGGTATCGCAAGGATGTATTCTGCCTTTTTTCCGTACCGCCGGATATCATTTATCAGATCCTCATTCGTTGACGGAGCCACAAGGACATCCTCCACCGTCTCCGGCGCTTCCTCGTAGACATCCTCGCCCAGCTCATTTTGTCCTGTCCGTATCCGGTTATACAGGATGACCGATATCCCTTTCAGCAGCATTTCCATAGACCTCCATCGCTCCGTACCTCTGCCTCCTCAGCCCCAGACGCTTCAACTCCGAGTTTTTTATGAACAGACCTCCGCCCGGCACAAGGTATGTGCCCTGTGCCGTATATCCGAGCGCAGTCTGGCTGAATTGCGTCATCGGCTCCGCATCGGTAGACGTCATGAGAACTCTAGCCGCAACGTCAACCGTCACCGACCGGGCGATCTCCGCCATGTCCGGATCATCCGACACCATTGCATCGAGATCCTTTTCCACCTCCCGCGCCCTTACGCGCAGCTCTGCCGAAACAGTCGTCAAAACTCGCTTCGCCCGCTCCTGTTCTTCCGCGTTCATCGCCCGCCATAAAATTGTCATGTCATCCACCGTTGCGTAATTCATGCTCATACCGCCTCTGCTTCTTTGATCCTTGCAAATGCTTCCGGCTTCAGAATGCCCCATCCGATATAGGCTTCGCCGCGGAGATAGACCTGATTGCTCCCCTTCAGATCTCCTGCCGTCTCGTCATTGTCAGGATTGCCGTACTCGATCACCTGGATGGGGATTTCTTTTGCATATCCCCAGCGGAAATAGTCTCTGAAATTTCCCAGAATGGCCATATCCTTCTGCTCCTCGCCTGCCTTGGCGGACACAGTGCTGTTTACGCTCACCGGAAGCCCATTGATCACTCCGGGCGCAGCGCCCCAGCCCAGCTCCGGGAATAAAGGCGTTCCGTCCTTTCTGGTCTCTTTTGCAAGAGCTGAGCGAAATGCCGGAGCCATTGCGATTCCCGTAACGTCTTCTTCATTATCCTGCACAAACGCCACGGCAGATTCCACATCCTCGTTGGCGCTCTCCGTCCTATCCACTGTCTGGGTCACGGCTTTTCTGAAGCAATTATCTCCGATGACCGCAGCGGCCTGCATCGTGCGGGGATTTACTCCATGCATCGCCATCAGGTCGATGCCGCGCGCTACCTTCCGTGCGAAGCCGTCGGAAAACGCCTTCAGATAATCGAGCTGCACCTCCTCGCTTCCGTATACGAATTCGTCAGATATTCTTGTGCCATACTCCACCTTGATGGGTACGATATTCTTCGGCTGGATCGTCACGCCGCCGTTGGACTTCTTCCCGTTCTCCGCCACGATATCGATTTCCTTGTCAAAATTAAAGGTGAAGACCGTCTTCCCATTGAACGGAATGGGCTCCTGTTCCGACATGGCTGCAAGGGAAGATTTGCCCTTGACCATATTGAACATCTCTTTTGTCAGTTCCGCAGGAAATAAAGTTCCTTTCGATAATACGTTTGCCATTGTTTCATTCTCCCTTCATTTTTTTCAGCAGCGCCTTATACGCCGCGTCTTTTCCGACTTCCTCGGTGGGCTCGCTGCTTCCAAGTGGCGGAGCCGCTTTTTTCTGGATAAAACCGGATATCAGCTTCGCATCCTCTTTCAGCTCATCTTCCGTTGTCCCTGTCAGACGACCAGCCAATTCATACGGGATCCCGTTTTCATGCGCGATCCGCTGTTTGACGGATGCCGTCTCATACTCCTTGATCTTGGCTTTCGCATCTGAAAGCTCCTGGATCTTTGCGTCGTAGTCCTTGTGCCTTTCGACCTCTTTGTTCAACTCATCTATCGTTCCCTGCATTTTTTGGACCCGATCCTCAAAGTCCTCATTGGTCTTCGCCTTCTTCGCTAAATCCTCCAGATTGCCATACTTTTTCTGAAGTTCATTCTGCCTGGTCGTCCGGTCTCTTTGCAGCCGCTCCCCGATGATCTTATCCAGTTCCTCCTGTGTCGTGATTGCTTTAAAATCTTCCATTTCCTTTTCCTTTCCCACTTTGACCGTAGTGTGTGCGTAAATTTGGGTATGAAAAAAGCGCCTTTCGACGCTTGTTTCAACAATATACCATCTGTTTTTTTCTGGGTTTCGCCGTGTCACACGAGTAATAGGCGTATATCACGCTGTCCAACAGCGCGCTCTCCATATCTTCGTTGATCGCGCGATACCCAAAACCTCCGTTAGATCCGATATTCCTTTTTTCACAGTTGGATGCTACCTGTGCCAGGGATTCCTGACCCATATGGCACAGCTTTTTGGCGTAGATGCCCTGTTCAAATCCCGCATTTGCGGAAATGATCCACTTGACCGTAGGCAGCGTCGGCTGCTTCAGCTTTGCCGCCTTCATATCCTCCGCGAGAATATTCTGTCCGCTCGCTCCGTCCACCTCCACAGCCTCCACATCCGCCCTGCGCAGGAAATCAATGATCCAGCCGTTTCCCTGCCGGACTGGCCTGCAGTCGATCACCTCGACAAAGACACGCCCATCTTTTGTCTTTGCCGCGATCGCCACCGCCACATTCCGTCCGTCGAGACCGTACTTGATACCCACATGCAGCCTTCCCGACAGCTCCGGGAGCGTTTCCACACGCAGGCTGTTCCATTCATTCTCGGTGATCGCTGATTTCTGATTATACCGGATCCACAGACCCAGTCTTTGGATGTTAAAATCGATCGCATCCGAACCGATCTCGTCCCTGATCTTTCTCTCCGTCAGGATGACTCCCAGCGACGGATTGGTCAGGTACCACAGCCTGACATCCTCCAGATCGTTCGTCATATCCTCAATCGACCATTCCGCCCAGCCGCAGTTTTTGGTCCTGCCCTGAAGGATCGCGTCCCTTAGCTTCGTGAAAACCGTTCCGGCGCTCACAGTCGTCGGCGGCGTTCCGCAAAAAATGGTCTGCGGATTCTTTGAATCCGAGACCACATATTTCAGAGCCGACTCCTGATCGTCCGTATACTCCTGAGCTTCGTCTATGATCAGCAGATCAAAGCCCTCTCCCAGGCCTCCCTTTGAAGATCTGGTGCGGAAACTGATCTTCCCGCTCTGCGTCGTAATGGTTTCCAATCCGAATTGTTTCGTCGCCTGGTACTCTATCCCGGCTTCTGACAAAAATCTGCAAAGCCTTTCCCATGCGGAATGACTGGTGGTCGTCCTGTGTGCGGTGTGAAGAATGTTCTCGCCGTTCTCCAGACCCCACATTTCCCGGATCGCCACCACTTCGTTTTTGCCGTTTCGCCTGGGCACGGAATATCCGAATTTTGTATGCACCCACAATTCGTCCTTGTTGTACGCCATGATGTTTTCGATCAGGCGTTCCTGCCATTTCTGCGCTTTTCGCGTTGTGGAGTTGTAAAGATCTACCGCCTCTTTCCCCTTTGTGTTTTTGTATCTCAGCACCACGGATCTCGTTGGTTTCTGGTTGCCCTTTCTCGCTGCCATATACCAGCCTCCTTTTATCCGCTATGCCTGCTCCATGCAATCAAGATTGCACCACCTCCTTGCTGTTGCGATGTTGCAACGGGCTTCCCCATCATTTGTCGGATTGGTCTGATTTGTCTGATTTGTCGGACTTGTCAGGATTCAGTATTCCGGTTTCCACGAATCTCATAAATTCTTTGAATCCTTTTTCATGCTCCTCCTCTGTGATAGGCTCATACCCTACCACCACAGGAATGGCCAGATCCATTTCCACATATCTTTTCTTCGTCTCCGGATCCAGCTTCCCGAACAACCACTCATGCGAGCCCGGCGGATATTCGTCATGCATATCATGCCTCCTGTAATCTTATATACCATTTCCCATCATATAACACTTTGTCGTAAACCTTGAATTTTGCCTTCCTCTGGTATACCACCTCCCCCTCATCCATGCCGATTCCGCTTATGTTCCTTCCTTTCGTGGAATTTTCTATGTATATATACACATTCGCATCATCGTTATAGCCTTCCCGGAAGGATGTGCTGATATATTGTTTGTATTCAACGATCTCACCGACCTGATGATAATTTAAAAACTCCTTTAACCTTTCCTGGCTGTCCGAAATGTCAACGGCTCTCACCAGATTGCCGGAATAGTGTGGAGCCTTTTCGAGGGCTCTGTCCAGATTACTGATCCATGTCTGGTCCGCATCGTCCAATTCTGAAATGGCCACCCCGCTTCTCAAAAGCTCGTTTAATCTATAGGATTCAAAACTTTTATACTTCAACAGGGCGCGCAGCTCCTCTGTTGTAAATATATTATCCTTTTGGAAGCTTGTCAACACAGATCCAGCCTGACCTTCAGACATTTCCATCCGGTTCCGGATCTTCTTGTCTGTGGTGTCCTCATGCCACTCTTTACTCCATACATTCTGCCGTTTCCCGTCGTCCGGCTTATAATCCACCGTACAGCGGCAATTCGCATGCCGTTTGTAAATGTCCTGTGGCTCACTGCCGTATTCGTAGACTCCTTCCAGACCGGAACACCATGCACAGCACTTTGCCTCCGCCTTCCGAATGATCCTCGGTCTCATTCCGGTTTTTGCGTGGAACGCCGCGTTTTTCTTCAGGGACTTGTCAACGATATATTGTGAATTACTGATGACCGGAGTCCCCAGCGTCCACTTGGTATCCCGCAGCGGACCTCCGGAGAGCTTCCCCGCCAGATCCCGCGCCATCTCTTTGTCAAAGTCCACCGCAAGCGCCTTCAAGCCCAGCCCCGCTGCCTGATTCAACGCCGTCTGCACCTGTATCGTCATGCCGGATACTACCTTGTAATTCTCCGCCAGCATGGAGACCATGATCTGCTCCGCTATCCCCGGGTCAATGACCGCCTCCTCATCCATTTTCTCCGCGATATGCTTCTGTAATGCCAGGGACATGCCTTTTCCGGCATGATACGCATAATTTTCCGCGTCAATATATGTTGCCGTCCCGGCTTCGACCTTCTTCGCCGCCTTCGTCAGCTCCCTGTCCTTCATTAAGTTATTCTGATACTCCCGCCGGATTGCCTCCAGCAGTTCCCGCGCTATATCCGTCATCTACCCATCTCCCCGGCTCTATCCCGGTGAGCCTCATCAGATTATTCTTGTCAAAATATCCCGGTATTGCCCCGTTGATCTTCGCTGCGCCGTCCCCTATGCCGGAAAGCATCGCGGCATCCGGCTCAAAGATCGGCTTCCAGCACGGCTTTGTCAGATATAACTGATTTCTTTTGTATGTGAATTTGTCCCGGACACACGCCGCCAGATATCCGGCATTTAAAAAACCGCTTCCGAAGGTTCTTTGAGCCTTCCTGGCGGTCAATCGTAAATTTTCATGAGATGCCTTGATCGCTTCCGCACTGGACGGGTTGTCTGTGACAAACCCGAGGTCATCCATCGTCAATCCCGTCTCTCCTGCGAATAACGCCGCAAACATTCTGAGCTGTTCCGTATAAGGACTCATGCTCTGCTGGGAAAACTGCCCCACTTTAGGCGCTTCTCCCGATTCTGATTTGTCAAATCGCAAAAAACTTGATATGGTCGCCGACCATTTGTCAAACGGTACCGCATCCGAATCCATCCCCAGTACATATTTCTGCGGGAAACTGTAAAACTCCCCCGCGATCTCTGCCCTTTTCAGCGTCCGGATTGCTCCCTGCAACAATTCCATGCTGGCCCTGCTGATCCGGGAACGGCCAAACGGTCTCCTGGCGTCCGGCCGATATATGATCGGCGCCAGCAGAGGATACGGTGCCAGGTTATCCCGTTCATCGACCAGCTTTTTGTACTGATAATAATAAGTTTTTTTCTCTGTGAAATACGCCTCCATCATCGGGTTACTGTTTTTATCCCGCTCCAGGACCGCATATCCTTCTGTCAGCATGCCTGTAATGGGCTCCATGATGCCTGTAGCATTCGATGCGTCAATCACCTGCATTCTGGGATAGTCATCATCATCCGGTGAGATGTAGATGAAGCTGCATGAGCAGATCAGCGCGGAGAGGATCGCGCTGTCAAACAATATATCCGCATTGTTCATCTGGTAGATGGGATTCAGTTGAAAGTTGTCGTTGTCAAACAGGTCAAACGCCAGTCTGTCCGCCAGGGCATCGACCGTTTTGGAACACCACCCAAGAACCTCCTTCAGCCATTTGAAGCGGTCATCTTGCAGAAGCTGAAACTCTTTCGCCTCATTCTTCATCTCATAATATTTGTACCGCGTATTGATGCGCGGCTGCTTCGTTTCCAGCTTTTTCTTCAGATAGTCCATTCCTTTATATTCCATTTTTCCGCATCCTCATCTCTTTGAAATCTCTCCTGTCAGCCCCATTGATTTTCAGCGAGAAATATTCGCAGTCGGCGGGGGTGAACTCCACGGCATGGCAGGGAGGGGTGTCATGCCCCTTTGTTTACGTTTTTTTATTTTATTTTTCATTTGCGCATCGGCAGCCCAACACTGCCTAAAGCCCTTATCAAAGTGTTTTGGCTGTAGTTTTCCCGCACTGCCTCCCTTGATGTTGGATAAACATTGGTCACAGCAATCCAGTCAGCCATGTGTGTCCTTGCCGCATAATCTTTCCCCGCTGCATGTGCGACAGCTTCGCCAGCCTTCTGCAATGATGCCTGTATCTCTGGCGATTTCATCAGCTCATTGAGCCCCTTCAAGTCAAGCTCCACCCGTACCTTGCTCACTTTTATAACACCCCCAGTCCCGTGATTGCGGAAGCACCCGGCATGATGGTGACACTCTTACCGGATTCATGTAAAGGTTGTCACTCTTAGCCCGGTTGCAGCACCTGTGCGCAAGCTGAAGATTGCTGATATCGCTCGGATGCCCTCCCTTATCAACCGGAATGATATGGTCAATGCAGGCCGAGAGCGGATCCGGATAGCGTATGGAAAAGTCCACGACCTTCCCGCAGATTCCGCAGATGTTCTGTGTGGAATAGATCAGCTTTTTATTGCGTTCAAATATCTTTCTGTGCGTCCCATCCCTGTCCGGCCTGAAATTTTTCTTTCTCCTGCGCTCTGTTTCCAAGATCATTCCTCCACTGCAAAAAGACCGTTTTTTGACATAAGAAAAGAGACAGCCGAAGCTGCCCCTGTTTTAAAATCCCTTTTATAATATTAAATTCTATTTGCTACCTGTAATTTCTCTTTTAGTGCCTCCTGCAATACTTTGGAAACATTGATATGCGCTCTTTCCGCCTCTATATTCAACCAATTAGGCAGCGTCACATTTCTTCGAACTGTTTTTTCTTCATGTCTCCTGCGATACTCGGAAAAGTCAATGTCCACATATGTGAGAATCCCTGTTGAATAGTCAAAAAATTCCGTATCCTCTTTTGCTTTTTCTACAGCCTCATTCTGCGTCGAAGGTAACGGCAACTCCTTACCGTCATCTTCAAAATCAATTCCTTTCAACCCAATCGCATCTCGCGCCATTTCAATGGCATTGACAAAACTGCCTGCCTCGGTATAGATATCCATATCAGGCACATAAACTAAAAAAGTTCCTTCGTATTCTGCAATAAAAGCAGGATATACTTGTTTCATTCTTGTTCCTCCATGTGTCTTCTGTGTGTATGTCCTATGTGCATCTGCAAATCCAAAGAATCCGGGGACTATTTGAGTCCCCATTTCTTTAGGATTTTTTTTGCCGTTATCTCGTTTATCTCGGTATGCCGTGGGATCTGCTCGGTATCACTCCCTCTTTTGTAGGTATCGTGATTGCCTCCATGCTCCTTAAAACGAAATCCTGCATTTTCCAACTTTTGTATGAGATCTCGTCTTTTCATTAGTGTTCCTCCTTACACTAATAATTATACACACTACATACACATTTGTCAACACAAAATACACATTTTTTACACATTTATAAATAAAACACCCAACCTTTTTATCAGCCGGGTGTTTTTTAAATGTATCGGAGGGCTTGTTCTCCTGATTATTATTATAAAGTTGCGTTTGTTGCTTTGGATGCGTTTTTTAAATAATCATCAATTTTTCTACTTACCCTGCTTTTGTCCAGATGTACGGCCTCCCCTATCTTTTTCTGTGTCATCCCATCTATGTAATACATCCGGAATATCCGCCTTGTCAGACTGTCAGAGATATTCTCTATCCATTGCTCTACTTCTTCACACTCTGCCTTCAGTGTGGCAATCTTCGCCATGTACCTGGCTTCAAGTCTGCTACATTTTTCCCAATCTACTCCGATTATTGCCTGTGGTCGCGGGTAACCTTTTCTGTAATCAAAAATAGTATCATTACCGATCAGGCTGTCGCCTTCCCCCAAATGGCTCAGCTTGTACTGCAACTCCTGTATCTCTGCCTTTTTGCTTATATAACTTTCCAGTAGCTCTCTTATCATCATCCCACTCCTTGAATCCGAATTAACAATACTGTCTTTTCCAAATGATGACCTTTCCACAGTGCCCGCAATTTTTATACTTTTTCAGCTGATGAGCGCATTCCGGACACAGATATTCTCCCGTTGTCTCCACATATATAGGCTGTCTGTCTCTGAGCTCGTCTTTATTAACAGGATGCGTTGATAGATACTTACGCTGCTGATACTGTCCATAGGTCATGCCTGCTGCCGTGGCTGCATGGGCAGCTGTCTCCAATTCATCTAATTTTCTTATCATTTCTCACACCTCTTTGTTTAAAGGATTTATGAATTCATATATGTAATCATCATGATACTTTCCGCTTGTGTCTCTAAACACATCTGTTAAAATATGCTTTTTGCCAATATCGGAATGTTTTTCCAAAAACTTGTCATACCCTTTAACCGCAGGATTTCCGCTTATTGCCCGAAACTCAACTCTATGTAATGTGTTTACGAGACGTTCCAACAAATTGTATAACTCTTTTCCCATAACAGGATTACCCCTGTCAAAGCTGAATGCACCAAAACTATAGGCGCAAGAAGAATATCTGTCCAGTACATAAGCAATATACCCAATAAGGTTGTTTTCTTTGCCAACAACTGCATATTGATAGTGTCCATTTTCACCTACATCACTTACCGAAAGCAAGTAGCTATCGGTTCCGCCTATGTAATACATCATATCATCTGAATAAAAATATTCTTTAAGTGCATTTTCAATCTGCCCTTTATAGCATATCGCAGGTTTTAACATTTCTTTATCTCCTTTATTCCTAAATATACTTTTAATCCGTGCTTTTCGGACAATTTGCGATTGGCTGTCCCAAATACAACATGACGGCATTGTGTAGCTTTTGGCGCAGTATCACCATGCAATCTTCTGCACAGGTAACATGTACCATCTTTTTTTTGCATGATACTTTTCATCCTGTAAACCTTTCTCACCCCTTGCTGAACTTCTGTATCATCTGTTCTTCCCACTATTCTGCTCATGCTTTAATCAATCCTTGTTCCTCTGCGTCCTCATAATGCTTAAGTTTTTCTCGAAGTTCAGCCATTGCCCACAGATTTCTGTAGAATATTGCTATCAACCCTTCTATGCTATCCATTCCGTTTTGTAAGTAATCTGCCATACATTCATCAAAATCCTCGTCGCATGTGAATGCATCATCCCCGGCAGCATGGTCCTTTAACAGTTGCCTCGTGAGCACTCTGGCATCCACATCCGTGTTATAATCCCGATACATTGTTTTTCCACCCTTTATGTAGCATGAGTTGTGTGCCAGTTCTACAAATCCCATATCCTTAACATCCTTACTGCTTGTCAATCTCTCCATTTAAATTTTTCAGCTCCTTTTGCTTAGTTTTTTAACTTGTCTTTTTGACCTTTCTTGTGATCGTCTTTTCCACAACGATATTTCCATTTGCCCCGGTACTTAACGACACTTTCTCATCCCCGGCGGTGATGACGACTTTGGATATCAGACCTGCTGCCACCGGAAGGATGCTCTCATTTAGTATTTTCAACGCCTCCGGCGATTTTTCGACAATTTCTTCAATGTTACTTTTTGCCTCCTCTATCCGGTGATATTTCTCTACGCTTGCCACTGCCATGGCGCAGTTACAATTTTCTGTAGCCAGCTCGTTCAGCTCTTCTGTAGAATATCCTTCATCAACATGCAGCTGCGTTACCTGACCACAATATCTGCATGTTCCGTATTGAATTACCTTGTCGTTCTCCATCCTCACTCCTCCTCGTATGATTCCTCGCTGTCCAGCTTTCGGATCAGCACATCTGTCCTGTCCAGTATCCCCCGCAGGCGTGCCCGCGCATTTTTCCAGCTCTGCAGGTCTATCTCGCTCATCATTTTTCTTACGAAATCCATCTGTCCCCTGATTTCTTCCGCCAGCTCCATCACTATATTTGCATGATTTGAATTCTCCTCCCGTTGCGACGTCGCAACAGTTTCTTCTTCAGCAGTCACGACTGCTGCCTGCTCTGCGATATCGGATCCCGTGTCGGCTGCAGCTCCCTGGTCTTGCATCTGCTCCTCTTGTCCTGACTCCTCTCCTTCCCATTCAGGATCCTTGCCGTCGATGTCATCGGATCCACTATCAGTTTCTTCCCCTGCATAATCAGCAGGATCTCCTCCCGTATCCTTGCCGTAAAATGCTCCATGAAAATCCGATCCGACCAGGACCTCCGTATTTCTATAGATCTCAAAAATCTCTTGCAGAAACTCCGGCCACGTTAAAGCCATGTTCTCCGTAATCCCAATCTGCTTATATTTCACGCCGCCTGCAAAATCGTACATAAAAAGGTAAACGATTCCCTTCTTGTGGGAAGTCTGACCGGAGGGGTTGATCAGCTCCATGGCCTGCTTATCGTCAATCCCTTCTCCCATCCACCTCCTCATCAGCTTATTCAGACATTCTTTCTTGTCCTGAAAAAAGTCTATGATACACTTCTGCAAAGGCGTATACGACTGCTGCCCCTCAGTCGCTTCCTGCGCTTCTTGTTCCAGCGAGATCTGGTCCGGTATCTGCTCCTGTCCTTCCTGCCTGTTGAACTCCTTTAAACCTCTGATCTCCCTGATCGTCGTTCGCTCCGTGATCAGCTCGCACTCACTGTCCGGCAGAGTGAGCATCTCAGACAGCTTTGAGCTGGAGAAGCCTCTGTATTCCTCCTTCAGCTCCAGAGAGTTTCCGCCTTCCGAATACTTCTCATTGATCGCGATAAAGCGTGATACCGTACTCTTGCCCAGACCGTACTCATTCCTGGCAAATTCAAAGATATCCGCTGCGCCGTCATACATCCCGGAGTCCCGGATCTGCTTCAGCCTGTATCCGATATGCACAAAGTTCTGCGCAGTCTCCTGAAGTTTTTTCCGGATATCCTCCTTCCACTGCATCCACTCGTCCAGCGTGATCTGCGTATATTCTTCCATCTCATTCTCCTTTCTCAGTCCTTGTCTTTCGGAAATCTATCTCCTACGCCAGCATCGCCAACGCCTGCTGCCCTGCCTCCAGTGTTCCGATCTTCCCACATTTAAGCTTTGTGACATATTTGTTCAGCCACATTTCGATATCCTCCTTGTCCGGCTTTTTATCGTGCGCCCCGTACCATTGGAATATCAAGAAGTCGTCCGGCCTGATCTCTACCGTGATATATGGCACATCCGGCTCCTTCTTTTTCCTCAGAAAAAGGATCGTCGTGATTCCATCGTTGTGCTTTTTCAAGTAGGTGTCCAGCCCCACACAGTGATGCAAGATCCTCCCCTCCATTACGATCTCCCCTGCATCCCTGGCTGGTCTAATACATAAAACTTCATCTTCATAACAAAACTGTTTTCGGAGCCTTCTGTAATGCTTCTTGATCAGCGGATACTTTATGTTCACTTCTTTGATCCTCTTATCCGCCTCCTTCTTGTTAAATTCCATCACCATCCTCTGATGATTCTTATTCAGATCCCTCGGCGCAAGGTATACCGTGTTGCTCATATCATAGCCCAGCAATATCCTCATTCTGATATAGTCGATGTAGGTCTGCGCCACTTCCCGAAGCCTTGACAGGGCGAAGCTGCACCCGATTTTGTACTCCACTCCCACTCCTGCGTACTTTCCGATCAGGTTCAGCATCTTCTGAATCCCAATGTATTTCAGCACGTCAGTCCAGCCCTGCATCGTATCCAGCTTAAGCTCGGCTATCTTTTCGATCTGCTCATCGGTCCAGCGCTGTCCCAGGCGCCTTTCCATCTGCATCACTTTCAGGATATCCCTGTCACCCTGGCTCCGGATGAGCTGCCTTATGTGTTCTTTCCGGATGCCCAGAAACGTATCCACCCGGTTCGCGCATATATCTTCAACGATTTCCAGCCTGTAACCCATCATGCTCTCCACAACCTTGATCAGTCCCAGCTTTGTTAGCATCTCGATCTGCGGATACTCCATGTACAGCTCGGCATATCTCACAGGGTTGATGCACCCGCTCTCCGCTTCCGCATACTCCTGCATTGCGCTGTACTGGAGGAACGTCCCCCGCATTTCTTCATAGGTCTCTTTGAGGATCGGAGCCTTATCTATGGAAATGGACTGCGTTCCGTACAGATTGCAGTCATCCCAAAAGTCCCGTCCGCTGTACTGGTTGTATTTGTGGTAGTCCTTCTGAGGCATCTTGCCCTCCTCGAAGTAGACTCTGGCAATCTCTATCCCGCTTAATTTCTCCCTGGCATTCTCCATCACCTGACCCCTCTCCTCACAGATCAGTCCCAGCTGATATTCCTTTTCCACCTCGAAGTACCGAAACACCATGCCCGTCTCCCTATACTTCTGACCGATGAAGATGTGTCCCCTATTTCTGTTGTAGGACTTCATCTTCCCCTGCGGCTCCCATTCCCCTTGCGCCCCGCACAATGGACATGTCCCTAGACCTCCCTTGCGCGGCTCGCTGATCATCGGCATGAACTGGCTCTCATAGCTGATCCCCGGCTTCCATCTGCGGTCCGTCACTCCTCCGCACTTTGAACATGCCACCCGCACCCAGGATCCGTCTTTCTTGTAGTACAGATAGTGCTTTTCATGGAAGATCACACTGTCTGCATAGTCCAGGATTTTCCTCTCGTCGATCTCCGGCGTGTTCTCCTCCCGTTCCTTCAAACCCTGCTGCCGCCGCTGACATCTCCTTTTATCCCTTTCCCTTCGCTCTTTGGCGGAGATATCCTCAATCCGATCATTGATCAGCTCATACCATGTCTGGCTCCTCCATCTCCTCTCTGTGATCCCAGGGAATCTCTTGATCCGCTGGAGATCCTCATCTGATCGGATCACGTTCTCCTTTTCAGCATCCCATTTCATGCCGTTCTTGTCCCAGACCGGATATTTGCTGACGTAGAACGTCCCGGAGATCAAACATCTCGACCATTCTCCCGACTCTGTAAAAAATGTCCCGAAGTCCTTCTTTGTCAGCACGATCCGCACCAGCGGCACGGTCAGATTCTCCTTCTTATTCCTGTATACCTCTGTGATGAGGTGCTTCTCGTGGTCGACGATCTTCACCATCGTTGCCGCGATGTATTTTGCGCCCCGCTTCCTGCTCGTCCTCTCGATGCCGATGTATGGGATCTTCTCTATTGCCTTCTTTTTCATCTCATGCCTCCAGATAATATTTCATGATAATCCTTTTGGCTGTCGCTATCCCAGGGATTCCCAGCGTACATCTTCCGGCGCTCACTCCTGCTTCCTTCAAGATCTCCTTGCTCACGTCGTGCTGGTTCTTAAAACTCCACTGGAGAAGCTTCGCAATGCACCCGGTCAGCTTCTTATTTTTCTTCCGAACAGCCTTCGCCATCTCCGAATGCTCGAAGCACTGGGCTTTGATGTATTCCACCCAGTCATTCATGATCTCCGCACAATCCAGCTTCGCCGCCTCAATCTCTATCTTTCCGATGGCCGCCGACATGTCATCGCACAGATATGGGATGTCCCCTCCCATGAATGCCTCCGCTACATCCTGATTGATGCCGTTCTCCTCCGCCAGCTCTTTCAGGCTCTCCATGTCCTTCTCTTTTCTCAGGTTCAGCGCCGTCTCGTTGATCTCGTCCGCGCTGTCAAACTCCCCGAATTTGTCAAACATCCTTTTCTCCTTTCCGCCCGGACGCCGCAGCATCACTCGCCAGCTCTCTCCTCATCCAGGCTCGATATGGGTGGTCCTGTTTCAGCGACACCTCAAATTTGTGTTCATTTAGTAAATACTGAATGGAACGCCATTTTTCGGAATCCGTTACCGGTATCTTTTTCCCAGTCATCCATCCGTTGACCTCCCACCCGTCATACCACCTGTTTTGCAAGGCGTGTGCCACATACGGGCATTCCAGGTGCAGGATCAGGCTACACGGTTTCCGCAGATGCTTCAGCGCCTCCTCTAGACCCATCAGTGTCAAATGATTCTCTGTGGTATCTTTCTCCCGGATCCATCCTCCCCGATCTGCGGTCTTGCCGGAGATTGTGGTAAATGCCAGGATATAGATGCCGGAGCCATCCCGTCGTTTTGGTCCCTTTATGCTCGTATCTATGTAGATTTCAACGGTCTTTCTCTCATCCGTCATCCGGCTGCCCCCTTCCCCGCTGTTTTAGAAGATATTCTGTATATTGCAGGTAACTCATTCCTGTGTATTGATTTACTCCGCATATGACGGAATCTTTGTCGATATAATATCCCGGAGTCGGATCCGGCCCGTCCTGCAGGAGCCTCCGCATCGTCCAGTGCGCATACTCTTTTCGTGCTGGCTGTGGTCTGATCAGATTGCGGGAGCAAGAATACCGGATCAGCTCCCTTCTCTCCTCCTCATGGAAAAGGCTCATCTGCCGTTCCACCTTCTCGTCAGGCAACTTTACAATGTAGCAGGCAAGGTCATGATATCCTCCCCGGTCATATACCGATTCGAAGTGCGCCCGACCCTGCTCCCATTTGCGTTGCACCAGTACATCTGTGGAAGGCTCTCCCCGTATTCGGTTTACCAGGAGATGGATATGGATTCCTCCCCGGGTCCCGATCTCCATTCGATAGATAAACCGGAGGTCTTCACCCCGTTTCCGGTACGCATATCGCAGACGGCTCAGAAAACTCCTTACGTCTCCCTTCACCTCATCCAACGGCTTCCTTGTCCCTTTGGGATATTTCAGCGTGACCCACAGATCCTCCTCCCGGAAATTCGCCTTGATGAGCCTTCGCATATTCTTTTCCCGGTTTCTCTGATTTTGTCTGCTGATCTGCTCCGGCGTCGCCCTCTTCCTCTGCTGCCTTTTCTCTCCCTTTGCTCCATACTTTCCCTTATACTTGTACTCATGCTCAATGGATCCGGAGAAGATCCATGTATCGTGTATATACGCCATACCGTCTTCCGCCTAACTTTAATATTCTAAGATTGCTCGCAAAGGGCCGTAAAACCCTTGACTTTTCAGGCTTCCAAAGGTATAATAAAGATGTCAGTTATGAACTTCTGCCCTTCCTTTGGGTAGCCCGAGACGATACGCCCCAACGTATCGCCTCTTTTTTATTCCGCCAGCTGCTGCATATACCGCACATCCTGGGCTGTCACTTGTTTTCTGCATTTCAACTCGCAATACTCGGGGTCGCTGTACCACTGGACATCATCTGACCTGCCCATTCTTCTATTGGCAATGTCCTGATATGTCCGATGCTGCTTAACGCAGCAGTGCCATCCTACCTTTCGAACCCTGTTCCATTTGAAATCCTCATCCGATGGAGCCGGATCGTCGATACCGTCATCCTCCTGCTGACCAAACAGCTGTCTCATCTCATCCTGGGGCAGCTCCAAAAAAGTCGCGACCACATGCGCCTTTATATAGATCCAATTTGCCCGTCCCCACTCTTTTGTGAGATAGAACTTATTGAACTCCTCCGCCATTTTCTTCAACTTTCCCAGGTAGTACGCTTCGTCTTTCATTTCTTTTCCCCCTTTGCCAACCTGTCCATCATCTCACGGATCCTGCCGACCCGTTCCCAATATTTCAGCCATTTTTCGTGCTTTTCCTCGCAAAAAAAGCAAAAAAATAATAGGCATACGGTCATCCCCAACCATATTGAAGCCTGCTGCCCCGGAGAACACACCGCGATCCAAGGATGCCGCAGGAGAAAGCCTGCTGCCAGCGCCGAGATCAATATGTCCTTGGTCATGCCTGTCGTCCCCCCATTTCCATACCTTTTTTGTACATTTCCAGAATTTTTTTCTTGTCCAGCTTTTTAAATCGAGCCATCCTGCACCTCCTTGTATCTAAGATACTGGGCATAATCGGCTATCGCGTTCACGATCGCCTCCGTCGCACTCTTTCTTTTCAGTGTCCGTCCCAGGGCTCCTGCATTCCAAAGAACGTCTTCAAACCCGGCCAGCTCACTCCCAATGCCCATATTGGGGATGCTCAGGAAGCCCCCGTTCTCGTACCTTCCAAAGATCACGCTGTAATAGGTCCCGTCATGCTCCACCCCGATATGGTGCACATCATTTATCCCGGAATCTCCAATGTGTACGATTTTGTATCTCATTTCATATCTCCTCCTTCTTTACAGCTTCATGATCCGCAGAATATCTTCATCCGTAGCTTCCAGCTTCTTAAATATGGAGAGCATCTCTCCATAAGTGAATAGACCTTTTTTCATCCGCTGGCAGAATGCTGACTGCGTTATCCCTATCATTTCCGCCATATCCTGCTGCCGCAGCCCCTTGACATACATCCGCCCTGCAATCCACTGAGACAGATCCGATATCATGTAGTCTTTTTTCTTGATTGTCACCCGCGGCATCTTATCTCCTCCTGATCTTTTGGCTTTTGATCTTTTGGCTTTTGATCCTTTGATTCCTCCGTCGGTATACTCTGATTCCTAAATCCATTTAATTTGTGTGCCACTCGTACTACCTCGACCATCGCATATGTCAATAAATTCAATCCCATACTTTTACCTCCTCTCCTTTCCTACACAGTTTTTGATGATTGTCTAATATTGTATTGTCACCCGCGGCATCTTTCTCCTCCTGATTTTTTGGTTTTTGATCCTCTGATTCCTTCGTCGGTATACTCTTTGCCCTAAATCCATTTACTTGTTTTAACTCTGGTTTGTCGTAATATTCGTGTACCACTCGTACCACCTCGACCATCGCATATGTCAATGTATTCAGTTCTTCAATTTTGCCCTGTCTGTCCTGTATGCACTGTATGGATGCCTCTGCCAAGATCTCTATCTGTTGGCGGAGGATTTCTTCCAGCGACATTGCTTTCAATATCTCCATCTGTTGTCTGAGGATTTCTTCCAGCGATATTGCTTTGATGTTTTTCCCGTTTTCGCCAAAGATGATATCTTCAAGAGTTTTTCCACCAATGAGGATCGGGATGTGTTTACCGCGATTATCTTTATTCTGATTCTCTGTTTCCTCCGTCGGCAGTTCCATTTGTTTCTCTTTTAATTCCATACTTTTACCTTCTTTCTGTTGCTCAAATCAAATATTGCATGAATATTTTTCATGTTGTGCCTAAAAAAATATCGTTGATTGAAACACCAAAATGCTTCGCAAGCGCATTAACTTTGCTCACTGCAACATTAGCGATATTTTTTTCCCACGCATTGTATGTCTGTACTGACACACCTACAGCCGCAGCAGTTTCTGCTTGCGTCTCGTTTTTGCGAGCGCGAAGTTCTTTTAGAGTATACATATTTTTCACCTCCCTGCATGAATCATTTTCAAGTTTACAATACATGAAAATAATTCAAGTGTCAATAGTCTATTTGAAATTTTTTCAAGTTTTTAAAACTTTTTTTCAAATTTACTTGAATCATTTTCAATAATCTGTTATTTTATATATACAACGAAAGGCTGGTGATTACATGGGACTTGGCGAAAATATTAGATATCTGCGAATAAAGAACGGTTTTTCCCAAGACGACATTGCCGAAAAACTTGGCTATAAATCCTACACAACTATTCAAAAATGGGAGTCTGGCGTTTCCGAGCCGCCAATAAAAAAATTGAAAGAGTTATCCGAATTATTTAAAACGGATATGAACGAAATGGCTAATTCAGATATGACAAGTGTCAGCTTAGCTCCCTCCACCCGCCATGCTGTCATCATCAATGTCCTGGGCCGTGTGGCCGCCGGAATCCCAATCGAGGCTGTGACGGATATCATTGATACGGAAGAAATCCCTGCGGATATGGCCAAAACAGGTACATTTTTCGGGCTCCAGATCCATGGAGACTCTATGGAGCCGCGCATGTGCGACGGTGATGTCGTCATCGTCCGGCAGCAGGATGATGCCGAGAGCGGCGATATCGTCATTGCGCTGGTCAATGGAGATGATGCCACATGCAAGCGACTGCGGAAGTATCGGGATGGCATAGAACTCATCTCCAATAACCCGGCTTATGCGCCTATGTTCTTCAGCAATGAGGATGTAATAAACAAACCAGTGAGAATAATTGGAAAGGTTGTGGAATTGAGGGGAAAACTATAGATGTACGAGGTGGCTAATAAAGGGGAATTTAGTGAAGGTAATACATCATTATATGCCTGCTCGAATAAAATCGCATACGATTAAAATGGAGGAATATTATACTATTTGTTTATACAGCCACCTGTCCCAAGCACAAAATAGGATTTCCTACCAGCATGAAATAGGTCATATCCTCAACGGGGATTATGACAAGACGTGCTCTGTGGATACGGTTGAAAAAGCTGCACCTGAAAAATAAAATCGAATTAACCGCTTTAGCGAGTTAATAATAAAGAGGTATCTATATGGCTGCAAGAATCTGTCCCAAATGTAAATCGAGAACATTTCATGCCAAACAGTTACTGAACCTAGAAAGACAGGGTGTCTCACCGTGATTTTATATATTATCCTTGCCTGCACAATTTTAGGTCTATTGATCGTTATTCCGCTCATGCTTCGTAAAAAACAGTGACCGTGACCTATGCAGTTTGCCAAAACTGCGGGCATCGTTGGAAATTAAATCGCTCCGGCGATTCAAAAAGAAAAGGGGGATGTGATTATAGAAACCATATCTAAACTTAATATCTCGCTTTTTACAGAAACCCAAAAGTGTGTTTCAATTGGAAAGATAAGGACTGATATAATCACCTCTGTTACAAAGCGATATCCCGAATTAACTAATAAGCTTTTGCCGGACGCTGATATTCTATTTTGGGCAGATCGTATCAAACATGTGGAGCGGCACCAAAAAGATTTCTCATCTATTGATGAATATGAACGATGCTTCCAGTTAATACCGGAGATCATTAAAAATCCGGATTACATCAGCGTACACCCAAACAAAGACAGCATATCCTTTATTAAAAACTTTAAAGATATTGCTTCTGTCGCAATACGAATATCTGCTGATGGAAAACTCGCTTTTCGCACGATGTATCCGCTTAGGCAGGCGCAGCTTGACAATTACATAGCCAATGGGCGTGCTTGGAAATTAGAATAAAATCTATTGACTTTTCAACAAAATGAATGTATTATGTATTATGGTCTTTTAAATACATATACTGTTAATTAAGATAGGTTATTCAAGGATAGAACAGGCTGCTATCGCACCCTTGAGGTCTTGAAGAGATGCTGGATTGCCACCCGGCTGAATAACCTGTCTTTTTTATTGAATGAAAGCAGAAGACGGAACGGGCAGCCGGCACCCTAGTTGGAGATGTGAAAACAGCCCCACCTATTTCATTCAAAAGTTATGGCGGGCAGCTTGATCTACCCGCCATTTTCTGTATTTGAAAAACCTCGATCCATTGCGACGTCGCAACGGCGCCGCGATAATATTTCAACCATAAGATGTAACCGCTCCGGCGAGTTAATAAATAAAAGTAGAAAAGAGGAAAATCAAATGAAAAAACTTATGACTGTAACTGTTGCATCGCTTTTATTGCTTTCTACAGCGTGTGGCACGCCTGCTGCCTCTGCGCCGTCCGAACCGGCTTTCTCTGCAGGCACCCAGAAAAGCGAAAATGCAGAAGCCTCCACCTCTAACAGCTCGGGCTTAGAAGATTTTGCATCAATCGAAGTGGATAAAGGATTGTTTAATGTCGAACTGACAATTCCTAAAGATTTTGTTGGAGACCAGACTCAGGAAGAGCTGGATAAAATCAGCGAAGAAAAAGGATATAAATCTATCACGCTTAATGCAGATGGCAGTGCAACATATATAATGACCAAAAATCAACATGAGGATCTGTTGGAGCAATACCGGACGCAGATCAGGGAGTCCCTTGATGAGATGGTCGGTTCTGACACATACCCGAATATTACTAACATAGACTCAAATGATAACTTTACAGAATTTACCATCACAACAAAGTCTACAGAATTGGACATGGCTGAATCCTTCTCCGTTCTCAATTTTTATATGTATGGTGGCATGTATTCTGTCTTTGACGGGAAGGAAGCAGACAATATCTCTGTCACCTTTGTGAATGCAGATTCCGGCGAAGTCATATCCACCTCCAATTCAAAGGATCTCGAAAAAGACCAATAAGACTATACTCATATAGATGTTATCCACAATAACACTGCTGTTTATCCACATGTTTATGCACATTTATTAAAAAAATGATTGACATTTCATCTAATTGCATATATTATATAAGTGTAACAAAGGTTACACGTTAATATTGCTCTAGGTGGTACGTCTCTCAATATATGAGAAAGACCGAACCCTAGAGCTTTTATATTATGCAATATTATACAACAAAGGGGGTACATATGAAAACAGTAATTTTAGTTGATGGAGGGTTCTATCGTCGCCGGGCACAAAAAGTTTTTGGAGACATAGATGCTCATTCGCGCGCAAATGAACTGTCTGAATACTGCCAACGACATTTACATTGGCACAATGAAAGGAATGAACTGTATCGTATTTTTTATTATGACTGCCCTCCTGCCGCCAAGCGAATTTTTCACCCTTTTCTTCAGCATCAGGTAGATTTGTCAAAAACTGATTTATACACCTGGACCAATCAGTTTTTTAACGAACTAAAGAAAAAACGCAAATTTGCCCTCCGTTTAGGTAAACTTGCAGAAGAACAGGCACATTATACATTGAGACCAGAAGTCATCAGGAAGCTGTGTAATAAGACTCTTTCCTTTGAGGAACTGACTGAGAATGATTTTTGTATCAAAATTGAGCAAAAAGGTGTTGATATGAAAATTGGTCTGGATATTGCTTCACTTTCCTACAAACATCAAGTAGAACAAATTGTTTTGATATCAGGAGACAGTGATTTTGTCTCTGCTGCAAAACTTGCCCGTCGTGAAGGTATTGACTTTATATTAGATCCACTTGGGGCACCTATTAAACCGGATTTATTTGAACACATTGACGGTTTGAGAACATGTGACAAAGCATATATCCAATTCCGTATTTAATCTATATAATACAAAACCGCCCCGGCGCTGCTAACACCGGAGCGGACATCCATCAACCCTTCCGGGCGATACCATGCATGCATAATAATAGTATCATTCCGGAGGGCACCTGGTCAATCAGAACATTTGATCCGGTGTTATTTTTGTACTTAAATTGGAGGATTCTATTATGAAAATTGAAAAGCTGCCGTCCGGATCCTACCGGGTCAGGAAAATGTACCAAGGGAATGCCTATTCCGTTGTGTTCGACTACAAGCCGACTCAGAAAGAAGCCATTCAGGCTATCTCTGCAGAGCTGGACAGGATAAAGACGAAATATGACCGGCTGACATTCCTGACGGCTGCTGCCGAATACGCGGAAATGAAAAGGAACGTCCTCTCCCCCCGGTCCATTAAGGACTACACAGAGATGCCCAAACGGCTGCCCGAGTGGTTTCAGAGTCTGCCACTGGCGGATATTACCCAGGTTGACATCAACCGCGTTGTGAATGAACTCTCCGCAACCAGGGCACCCAAGACCGTGCGCAACTATCACGGGCTCATATCGACAATCCTGGGCACTTTCCGCCCAGACATGAGGATTTCCACAAAACTGCCCCAAAAGGTCAAAAAGGAGCCATACATTCCCTCACAGCATGACGTTAAAGCTATTCTGGAGACGGTAAAAGGGACAAAATATGAGGCGGCAGTATGGCTCGGATGTTACGGGCTTCGCCGCTCTGAGATATGCGCCCTCACTTTGGAGGATATTGATGGCGACATCGTACATATCACCAAAGCCATGGTCATGAATGACAGGCATGAATGGGTGATAAAGGTCAATAAGACCACAGACAGCACAAGAGACATCGTGATCCCGGTCGAACTGGCAGACAGGATCCGGGAACAAGGCTTTGTATACAGAGGGCATCCCAATGGGATATCCAAATACCTGGCTAAAGTCCAACTGCAGCTTGGCATTCCAAGTTTTTCGCTTCATAAACTGCGGCACTACTTTGCCAGCGAAATGTCCGCGCTTGGCGTACCGGAAGCCGATATCCTGAAGCTTGGCGGGTGGAAAAGCGATCATGTGATGAAGACCGTTTACCGCCATTCTATGATGGACCGGGAGGAACAGGCAAAAAGAGAAGCTGCCGAAAAATTGAGATCTGCCATTTTTTCGTGACAAATTTCATGACAAATTCATGACAAAAAATTGTAAATATATGGCTAATTTCTCATTTACCCCACTAATATTTGGGGGTGCGAAAAAGGCGTGTTTCCGCTGATTATTCAACGAAAACACGCCCTTTTGCGTTGTTTTGCATTCATCGGAGTGGCGGGATTCGAACTCGCGACCTCCGCCTCCCTAAGACGGCGCTCTAACCAAGCTGAGCCACACCCCGAAACACAATCAATATTATAACCAGTGTTTCGGCAAAATGCAAGCACTTTTTTCATTTCCGATAATAATTTTTTTCCAGGCGGTACTTTGTCCATGCAAACCCCAGCAGGATCAGCACCGCCGAGCTCCCCAGCAGCCAGTATTTTTCCTCAAAGCTGCCCATGGACTGGGAGAAGAGGAACCAGGGACCCAGCTTTTCCTTCAATACAAAATTCAGAATATAGTAGACCATTGACACCATATACCCTGCCACAGGGCTGTCAAATCCCCCCGCCGCACAAAATCCCATGGCTCCCAGAAACAGCGCCGACGCATAGCCTCCCACAAAATGCAGGATTCCCGCCTCACTCTCACAGATCCTCATCACCAGCACAAAACCGCCGTAAAAAAATGCCAGCGCGAACAGGGAAGAAACCACCCGCAGAGCGCACACCGTCAGGTAATCCGTTTTTCTGGCCCGGATCACATCCCGGATATTCTCATTGTGCTCCGGCCAGAAGACAGGTGTCAACAGCACAGGGCCTGACAGACACAGGAACCGTTCCAAAGGCTGTGCCGCATACTCCCCCTGCAGACCGCTGATCCCGCAGATGACCGGAGCCAGCAGGACGATTGCAAACGCCGTCAGCAGATAGGGCAGAAAATTACGGCTCAGATTGACGCCGAGGATTTTTGCCGCCGTGTGAAAATGAAAATCCATGATACCTTCCCCTCCTTTTCGCTTCAAAGACCACTGCCGTCACTCCCACCGCTGCAAGAGAGAAAACAGTGAAAAAAACGCGGTTGAACAGGACGGTCTCCCACTCCGCTTCAAAAATCTCACTGCCCAGCAGATTGTTGTGCCGCATCACAAGGGTAAACCGTCCGATCATCCCTGTGAGCCCCTGCGTACCCGCCATGACACTGAAAAACCACCATACCCCCTGTACAAGGATTCCCGCAAACCCGGAAAACAGTTCCGTGGACAGCATTCCCACTGCCGCTGCTGTCAGAATATTGGGCGACAGCCATAACAACGCATACAGGAAGATGGCAAAGGGCTTCACCTCCGCGCCGGGATACAGTCCCAGCACCCTGATATGGGCCAGGACTGCCGTGAAGACCACAGGCAGATGCAGCACGGCGATCAGGGCAGAATACCGTGTGAATACCAGCTTTAACGGCAAAATTTTCCGGCAGTACACAAGCGGTTCCATGCGGGTTCTCTCATCCATGCCCGCCAAAAACACTGCCGGAAACACCGGCAGGATGCTGAGGACGATTCCCAGATAATCACAGTAAAGTCTGGCATAAGCTCCGGTGATCCCATCCCTTTGCCGAAATTGTTCATACTCCTCCATCGCATCTTCATAGGTCTTCGGCACCCGGGAGAATTGAAGGAGGAAATTGCCGCTGTAGCGGGAGCCGCCTCCCAGGATCCGGTCCGCCTCCTGCATCCGCTCTTTAAAGTTCTCATAGGTCATCTCTTTTGAAAGCTTTACTTCCCCGTATTCTTCTGAGGCTTCCAGTTCCTCTTTTGTGATCCCGGTGAGTTCTTCGATGATCTGCGCCATCCGGGTTCTGTCTTTCTCCTTCAGCCGTACGTTTTTGAGGAAACCGTAGGGATAGGTCTGATAACTTCCCGCAAGATACTCTTCCACCAGACTCTCCGCCGCTCCGTTCATCACAAGCTCCGGGATCTCCTTAACCGTCATTCCATAGCTTTCCATTCCCTCCACGGGCTTTTGCAGAGGTTCGTCACAGTCACTGTCAAACTGAGTAAAATACATTGCCGCCGTGGCGATGAAATACAACACAAAGGGAAAGGAAAACAATATTTTCCTGCACTCTTTTAAAAACAGCATCACCCTTCACCTCCCATCACCTCGCAGCCATGGCTGCTGAGACAATAAATGTAGGCGTCCTCCACATTGGGCTCCGCTTCCGCCGCCTGTCCGAGCCCGGGCATCTTTTCCGCCACCAGGCGCACCGTGGTGCTGGTGCCGTGGGCGACCATGCCGGTGACAACATATTGCTCCTTCACCCGCAAAAGCTCCCGGTTCTCCACTTGGACCGTAAATACTTTTCCCTCCGCCTCCCGCAGAAGCCGTTCCACCGTTCCCTGCCACAGGATCTCCCCCTCGTTCATAACGGCGATCTTTTCGCAGGTGGCCTCGATATCCCCCACGATGTGGGTGGAGAGGATCACGATGCGCTCCTGCGCCGTCTCACAGAGAAGATTGCGGAACCGGATCCTCTCCTCCGGATCCAGCCCGGCTGTGGGCTCATCCACAATGAGCACCTTCGGATCGTGCAGAAGCGCCTGGGCGATCCCCAGTCTGCGCCGCATGCCTCCCGAGAGCGCGCCGACCTTTTTGCGGCTCTGTTCCGTCAGATTTACTTTTTTCAGCAGCATCTCCATACGCTCCCGCTTCAGCTTCCGCTCCATTCCGGAGAGTACGCCCAGATAATCCAGACTCTCCCACACGGTCATGGACGGATACATGTTAAAATCCTGGGGAAGATACCCCGTGATCGCGCGTATCTCTTTGGCGCTCTCGACGGGAATACCACACACGGTAATGCTCCCGCTGTCCTTTTTGTGGAGCGTGACCAGCGTTTTCATCAGGGTGGTCTTTCCCGCACCGTTTCTCCCCAGCAGCCCGAACATCCCCCTTTCTATGGTCAGATTCACATTTTTCAACGCCTGCTTTCTTCCATAAAATTTGTTCACATTCCTGATCTCGATCCTGTCCTCCATCCTCTCCTCCATCCTGTTCTCCCTTCGATCCTACTTTGGGGCTTTCTATCTGCTTTTTTAAAGTTTCTGCCCCTTTCCCGCTGCCCTGAACCCAGCCGCGCCGCATTGTCCGGGCAGGGCGCAAAACAGCACAGTCTCTCGACTGTGCTGTCAGAATACAGGATAAAATTCAAATTTTTATCTATTTATTATGAAAATTATGATGGTTTCGGGGCACGGTCTGAAATAGGATATTTACCCCCCGATCCTCGCCGTGACCTCGGCGCCTTCCTCATGGTTTCGCACCGAAAGGCTGCCGCCGCATTTCTCGCAGAGCACCCGGCAGATGTACAGCCCCATGCCAAAGTGCCCGCCGTTTTCCTCCTCTCCGTCCCGGAAAAAGGGCTTCATCGCATTCTGCAAAGCCTGTTGGGTAAACCCCGGGCCGTCGTCCCGGACCAGGATCGTAAGCTGCCCCTTTGTGATCCCCCAGCGCACCTTCACATAATTCCGGGCGTAACGGGCAGCATTGGAAAGCAGATTTTCATAAATCTGGAGAACCAGTTTACTGTCCAGCTTCAGGGTTTCGCCGCCAAGACCGTCTTTGCCGGATTCTGCCGTGCCATTTGACAATGCTTCCATACAAAACTTCTCCCCGCAGAGCAGTCTCCCCGTCTCGGCAAACGCCTCAAGCAGTTCCTCCAATGGGATCTCCTCCCTTTGGGGGACAAGATCCTCCAGCCTCTGGGCGGCGTTCATATCCCGGGTATAGCGCTCCAGCCTTTCGATCTGCCCGCGCATCAGAGCAAGCACGGAGAGCAGTTTTTCTTCGGACAGCTTCCCTTCCGGGACGTATTTTTCCAAATAGTCCGCGTAACCCTTCATCACGGTGAGCGGCGTCCTGAGGTCATGGGAAAAAGCGGCATTGAGACGGTTTCTCTCCTCAAGGGAACGCCACATCCTGCGGTTGTTCTCCCAAAGGGCAGAGCGCATCTTGTCAAAGGCGCCGCACAGATCTCCCAGCTCGTTAGGCTTTGTGTACACCACCGTAAAATCCAGTTCGTTTTGTTCAATTCTTCGGGAGGCATCCAGCAGAATGTGGATGGGCTCCCTGAGTTCCCGGCGGTAAAACGCCGCTCCCGTGGCGAGCACACATGCCAGGGTCCACCCCGGTATCAAAAACATCTGGGCATTGCTGATGATCCAAAAGGTCCAGTAAAACCGGATATTCTCCTTATAATATCCCTCGTAATATACAGAATCCATCTCCGCCTGAAGCTGTCCCCGCGGTCCCATATGAAACACCATGTACGGCTCCGTGAAAAAAGCCAGTTCCTCATGCTTTTTGTGATACCATTCCTGCAGATCGTTGGTGCCGAATCCGATCACCAGCGCCCCTGCCCATCCCGCGATCAAACAGAAGAACAGATAGAAAATCAGGCTGTAACAAAGAGACCCCTTCCTTATTATTTTACCCATCGATATCCCATCCCCCAGACGGTCTCCAGGTGCGCCTCCCCGCCCACCTTTGCCAGTTTGGCGCGGAGTCTGCGGATGTGCTCCGCAATGACCTGACTGTCTCCCTCCGCGTCATATCCCCAGATTTTTTCATAGATTTTTTCCTTGTCAAAGACCTGCCCGCAGTTGAGGGAGAGAAGTTCCACGATCTGATACTCTTTTCTGGTAAGCTCCAACACCTCATCCTCCGCCGACACGGTACAGGCGGTATAGTCAATGCGCAGCCCTCCGAAAAATCGCACGTTTGCCTCTGATCTCACACGATGCTCCCGACGGATATGCGCCGCCACCCGGGCTCTTAGTTCCTCCATGGAAAAGGGTTTCAGGATATAATCGTCTCCCCCCGCCGCAAATCCGCTGATCTTGTCGCTATCCTCCACCTTTGCGGTCAGAAACAGGATGGGACAGGTCACATAATCCCTCACAGCGCGGCAGACCTCCAGACCGTCCACTCCCGGCATATTCACGTCCAGCAGAATGATATCCGGTCCCTGAAGCGCCTTCTCCAATGCCTCCACCCCGTTTTTTGCCGTCCAGACCTCATAGCCCTCCATCTCAAAATAATCCCGGAGCAGACTCACAATATTCTGTTCATCATCCACTACCAAAATTTTATACATAGCGTTCATAAGAAAAGTTTACCGCAAACATATCAAATTTTCATCAACTTTCCTCCTTCTCTGCCAAAAATTCCGTCAAAAATTCCCACACCCGCGCCGTGGAGGAAATGCTGAGCGTCTCCTCCGTGGTATGGATGTTTTTCATGTCAGGGCCGATGGACACACAGTCCAGATCTCTGATCTTATCCGCAAACAGCCCGCATTCCAGCCCCGCGTGGATCGCCTCCACCTTCGGCTCCCTTCCATAGAGCCTTTGATACACCCGCACCATCTTTGCCCGGAGCGGGGAATCCGCCCGGTATCTCCACCCGGGATACAGCCCCTGTACCGTCACCACACCTTTCGCCAGCCCGGTGACTGCCCTGAGCTTTTCGATCAGATTCCTCTTGGCGCTCTCCACGCTGCTGCGCACGGAATATTCCGCTATGATCCGGGCATCCTGCGACTCCAGTGCCTCCATGCGCAGGATTCCGAGATTTAAAGAAGTCTCCACCAGCCCCGGAAGCTGCGCGCTCATCTCCTGCACACCGTTTGGCAGCGCCTGAAGGAAAGATGCCGCCCGGCGCGTGTCCTCCTCATCCAAAGCGTCCATGCGCCGCACCCTGTCCTCTGTCTCCCATTTTATCCAGAATTCCGGATCCCTTCCGCCAAGCTCCGCCGCGATCTCCCGCTGCGTCTGCTCCAGCAGCTCCCCGATCTCTGCAGCGATCCGCTCCTTTGGTTCTCCTTCTCCCACTTTTCCCACGGGGATCAGAATGCTCCCGCAGGTCTCCCGGGGAATGGCATTGTCCGCCAGACCGCCCTCCACGTTTACCAGACACAGGGGATACCGGGAACACAGGATATACAATATCCTGCCAAAAAGCAGATTGGAATTGCCCCGCCCCCGGTGGATCTCCTCCCCGGAATGTCCGCCCAAAAGTCCGCCCACCTTTAACGAAAGGGCAATCCCCTCCGCTTCGCGCTTTCGCGCCGAAAGCTCACAGACCACGCGGCCTCCTCCGGCGCAGCTTGTCAGGAAGACTCCCTCCTCCTCCGAGTCCAGGTTGAGCAGACGGCTGCCCTTTAAACCGGACAGATCGATCCCTCTTGCGCCGTCCATCCCCACTTCCTCGTCCACGGTGAGCACAACTTCCAGAGCAGGGTGTTTTAAGGTTTCAGACTCCAGTATCGCCAGCGCATAGGCAATGGCGATGCCGTCGTCTCCGCCGAGGCTGGTTCCCTCCGCACAGATATCGTCCCCGCGGATTCCGATCCTCAGCCCCTCCCTTTGCAGGTCGATGGCACACTCCGGTTTTTTCACCGCCACCATGTCCATATGCCCCTGCAGGATCAGCACAGGCTCCTCCTCATACCCGGGGCTCGCCGCCTTCCATATGATGACATTTTTCAGATCATCCTGCAGCACGGGCAGATTCCGGGCTCTCGCAAAATCCGCCAGATAATCGCTGATCTGTTCCACATTTCCCGAGCCATGCGGTATCTTCGTGATCTCCTCAAAATAGTAAAACACCCTCTCGGGCTTTAGTCCTGATAAAACACCCATGAATGACTCCTCTCTCCTTCTATGATCGCATGCTATCGTTTTGATCTTCTTTGTTTTTTATTCAATCGTATGCTTTCATTCTACTACTTTGGTATGTTGGTCACGGTGATAGACAGGGCTTGCCTCCTTGATGATCCTGATCATCCCATCTTGCTCCATGCAGCATGATATTGTAATTCCGGGGGCTCTTTATTTAACCTATTTGCCCGTTCCACAACACCATTGAAATGCTCTGCCGGAAAACATAATCTACGCTAAACAAAAAAGGGGACACCTTATGCTTAATTCTACATCAATCACCTGTCAAATAAAACGGGAAATTTTATATTTTTCAAATAAGTATACGGAAACTCAAGAATTTTATTTATCCTGACCTTGTTCATCATGTCTCTTATAATATTTCAGACGGTTTCGCCTATGACTATTGACAATCATCAAAATAAAGGTACGATAGAATTGTCAAAGACAAATAAGTATTGCGTCTGAGGACACAATATAGATTGTACACCGAAGGGCACCGGCACCTATCATGGTGTCCATTTTTTTCGCTTTTTCCTCTCCGGCAGCTCCTCCCACATTTCCACTACCATTCTCTGCAGCTTCTCCCGGTCATCCAAAATAGTACACGGCAGCATCTCTTTCGCCCCCTCATATGGCAGTTCCGGTTCAGCGTCCGGCATATACTTTTTACTCGTCTCCGTTATCCTGATCAGCAGTTCCCCGGATCCATAGATCCCGCCAAATATCCGCTCATTATAATAAAAGACATATCCGCCCATCATTGGGATCTGCCGGACACCCGGAAGTCCGAACAACTGATCCATCACATATTCCATCATCTGTTTGTTTTGTTCTTTACCCATAGATTTAGCCCTCTATCATCTTCAAAAATTTCTTATCCGACAAGATTTCATTGGATACATACTCACCATCGAAAAACAATACATAACTTGTGACAGGCGTGGACACATTCTGTGCGGTCTCTCTGCCGCCTATATGAACAGATTGAAACTGCACGCCGCGTTCTTTCGCGATTCTCTCAACGATCGGTACATACTTTGCCGTATATGGATATTGATTCGTGTAAAATAAAACATACCCCTTCACATCAACATAGGGATGCTTTGCGCATTCTTTGAACTCTGGAGGCTTCCCCTCACTGTCAAAGGGAAGATGCCATAGCTGAACCCCATTATCCGCTGTATCGCATACTGTGAAGCCTTTGTGAGATAAGAACTTCGGATCGGCTAAAAACGGC